>NZ_JAVTIY010000001.1:0-771215 GCF_031843745.1 Microbacterium sp. WCS2018Hpa-9 | reverse complement strand
CCCCCCCCCCCCCCCCCCCCCCCCCCCCCCCCCCCCCGCTTCTCGTTTCCGTGCATTTCCGCGTGTTTCAGGGATGTTTCAGTTGATCACCACTCAGTAACGGTTCATTAGCCGAGTGCGATGTCCCCTTAATCGCGGGTTACAGTCAACTATCCCTACGCGTTCGACGATGAGCGCGCAGTCTGATGAATACCCGTCCACAGGAGGACACAAAGTGAAGCGCAACAAGATCGCCCTTGCGGGCACTGCGTTGTTCGCGATCGGCGCCCTGGCGCTCGCGGGCTGCGCGAGCGGTGGAAGCGACGACGGCGACGGCGGATCCGGTGCAACCGGTGACGCGGACGCCATCATCACCACGAACGGCTCGGAGCCCGAGAACCCGCTGATCCCCACCAACACCAACGAGGTGGGTGGCGGAAAGATCCTCGACGAGATCTTCGCCGGTCTGATCTACTACGACGCCGACGGCAAGCCGGTCAACGACGTGGCTGAGGAGATCACCACGGAGGACCCGCAGAACCTCACCGTCAAGATCAAGGAAGGCCTGACCTTCACCGACGGTGAAGAAGTCACCGCCGACAACTTCATCAAGGCGTGGAACTACGGCGCGCAGGCGGAGAACGCTCAGCTCTCGGGCTACTTCTTCGAGGACATCGAAGGCTTCGTCAACGACGCCGGTGACCCCGCGAACCCCGATGACGACGTCTTCGGTGCGCAGGGCGACATGGCCGGCCTCAAGCAGGTCGACGATTACACCTTCACGATCGCGCTGAACAAGCCGGCTTCCGACTTCGCGCTGCGTCTCGGATACTCGGCGTTCTACCCGCTGCCTGACGCCGCCTTCGAGGACATGGAGGCCTTCGGCCAGTTCCCGATCGGCAACGGTCCGTACATGATCGACGGCGCAGACGCGTGGCAGCACGACGTGCAGATCGACCTCGTCCGCAACGACGACTACGACGGCCCCCGCAAGGCGGCCAACGGCGGTCTGACCATCAAGTTCTACGCCACGCAGGAAGCGGCTTACGCCGACCTGCTGTCGAACGAGGTCGACGTCATCGACGCGATCCCGACCAACTCGCTGCCCGTCTTCGCAGACGAGCTCGGCGACCGCGCAGTGAACCAGCCGTCGGCTGTGTTCCAGTCGTTCACCATCGGTCAGTTCCTCCCGCACTTCAGCGGCGAAGAGGGCCAGCTGCGTCGTCAGGCGCTGTCGATGGCCATCAACCGCGAAGAGATCACCGAGACCATCTTCTCGGGCACCCGCACCCCGGCCGCCGACTTCACGTCGCCGGTCATCGCGGGATGGTCGGAGGAAGTCCCCGGCAGCGAGGTCCTCGACTTCGACCCCGAGAAGGCGAAGGAGCTGTGGGCCGAGGCCGACGCCATCTCGCCGTGGGACGGCGAGTTCAAGATCGCTTACAACTCCGACGGCGGGCACGACGCCTGGGTCGACGCGGTGAGCAACAGCATCAAGAACACGCTCGGCATCGAGGCATCGGGTGACCCGTACCCGACCTTCCAGGATCTTCGCACCAAGATCAACGACCGCTCCATCACCACGGCAGCGCGTTCGGGATGGCAGGCCGACTACCCGGGTCTGTACAACTTCCTCGGACCGCTCTACGCAACGGGTGCCGGTTCCAACGACGGTGACTACTCGAACCCCGAGTTCGATGAGCTCATCTCCGCCGGCATCAGCAACCCCGACGCCGACGCGCAGATCGAGGACTTCACCCAGGCGCAGGAGGTCCTGTTCCAGGACCTTCCCGCGATCCCGCTGTGGTACTCGAACGTGACCGGTGGCTTCAGCGAGAACGTCGACAACGTCACGTTCGGCTGGAACTCGGTTCCGCTGTACTACGAGATCACGAAGGCCGGCGAGTAAAGTCTGACGGCACTTCACCTGTGAGGCGGTGACGATTCTTCGTCACCGCCTCACAGGCTTGTGTTCGCATGGCTTTCTCTGCCCTCTAAGAAGGGACAAGCGGATGCTCGGTTACATTCTGAGACGTCTACTGCAGGTGATCCCGGTCTTCTTCGGAGCCACCCTGCTCATTTACTTCCTCGTGTTCGCCATGCCCGGCGACCCGATCCTCGCCCTGTTCGGCGACAAGACGCCGAGCCCGGCAGTCGTCACACAGCTGCGCGAGCAGTACCACCTGAACGATCCGTTCATCGTGCAGTACTGGTACTACATCACGGGCGTGTTCCAGGGCGACCTGGGCACCACCTACTCCGGTCGGCCGGTGTCTGCGGTGCTCGCCGCCACGCTTCCGGTCACCGGCCGCCTCGCGGTGATGGCGATCGCCATCGAGTTCGTGCTGGCGATCATCATCGGCACGATCTCGGCGCTGCGCAAGGGCAAGCTGTTCGACAACATCTCGCTCGTCGTCGCGCTGGTCGCGATCGCGATCCCGATCTTCGTCGTCGCGTTCCTCGCACAGTATTTCCTCGCGATCCAACTCGGATGGTTCAAGCCGACTGTCGGCGCCGACAACGACTGGGGTGGTCTCTGGCTGCCGGCGATCGTGCTCGGCTTCAGCCTCTACGCCGTGAGCATGCGTCTGATGCGCAGCTCCGTCATCGAGACCCTGAACCAGGACTGGGTGCGCACGGCCTACAGCAAGGGGCTCTCGCGCAACCGCGTTCTGCCCGTGCACGTGCTGCGCAACTCGCTGATCCCTGTGATCACGAACTCCGCGACAAACTTCGGCGTGCTCCTCGTCGGCGCGACCGTCACCGAGGGCATCTTCAACGTCCCCGGTGTGGGAAACACGCTGTTCCAGGCGATCCAGCGCGGCGAGGGACCCACGGTCGTCTCGTTCGTGACCGTGTTCGTCATCCTGTACGTGTTGGTGAACCTTCTCATCGACCTGCTCTACGGTCTGCTCGACCCGAGGATTCGCTATGCCTGATCCCACATCTCAGAAGCACTACGTCGCTCCGATCGAGACGGAGTCGATCTCGGTCGACGCCGTCCGCATCTCCGACAAGCCCAGCAATCTGTGGCGAGACGCCTGGTTCGACCTGCGGCGCCGTCCGCTGTTCTGGTTCTCGATCGTGCTCGCGCTCTTCTTCCTCGTGATGGCGCTGTGGCCGACGCTGTTCACCGCCACGCCGCCGAACGACGACTGCCAGCTGGCGAACAGCAACGGCGGCCCGACCGACGGGCATCCGCTCGGGTTCACGTTCCAGGGTTGCGACATCTATGCACGCATCGTGTGGGGGTCGCAGACCTCCCTCGCAGTCGGCCTCATCGCGACGCTGATCTCGTCGGTCCTCGGTCTGATCATGGGAGCCCTCGCGGGCTTCTACGGCGGATGGCTCGACGGCCTGCTGTCGCGCATCGGCGACATCTTCTTCGCGATCCCGTACATCCTCGCGGCCGTGGTCGTGATGACCGTCTTCCGGGATTCCCGCTCGGTGTGGACACTCGCTTTCGCCATCGGAGCATTCGCGTGGGCCTCGACGGCCCGCGTCGTGCGCGCTGAGGTGCTCAGGGTGCGTCAGGCGGACTTCGTGATGGCCTCGCAGGCGCTCGGGCAGTCGAAGTTCAAGATCCTCTTGAACCACGTCGTCCCGAACGCCATCGCACCGCTCCTCGTCGTGTCGACCCTCGGACTCGCGGCGGCGATCGTCGCCGAGGCGACCCTGTCGTTCCTCGGTGTGGGTCTCGGCAGCGACGTGATGTCGTGGGGCAACGACATCGCCAAGGCTCAGGCCTCGTTGCGTGTCGCGCCGATGGCACTCATCTATCCGTCGATCGCGCTCACCCTCGCGGTGCTGGCGTTCGTCACCCTGGGCGAGCTCATCAGAGACGCCCTCGACCCGAAGGCGAGGGCACGCCGATGAGCGAGCGAATCACCGAACAGGTCCCGCTGCTGAGCATCCGCGACCTCACGGTCGCGTTCCGCACGCAGGAGGGCCTGCGCGAAGTGCTCCACGGAGTCAGCTTCGACGTCATGCCCGGAGAGACCGTCGCGATCGTGGGCGAGTCGGGTTCAGGCAAGTCCACGACGGCCACGGCCATCGTGAACCTGCTGCCTGGCACCGGTCAGGTCACCGCCGGGTCCATCACCCTCGAGGGGCGCGAGCTCACCACACTCAACCGTCGTGAGATCGAGGCCGTGCGCGGTCGGGACATCGGCTTCGTGCCGCAGGACCCGATGTCGAACCTCAACCCCGTCTGGAGCATCGGCTTCCAGGTCAAGGAGGCGATCCGTGCGAACGGCATCGCCCAGGGGCGCGACGCCGCCAAGGCACGCACCGTTGAGGTGCTGCAGCAGGCCGGACTCGCCGACGCCGAGAAGCGTCTGCACCAGTTCCCGCATCAGTTCTCGGGCGGCATGCGTCAGCGCGCGCTGATCGGGATGGGCCTCGCGGCCGACCCGAAGCTGCTCATCGCCGACGAGCCGACCTCGGCTCTCGACGTGACGGTGCAGCGCGTGATCCTCGATCACATGGCCTCGCTCACCCGTGACAAGGGCACCTCGGTGCTGCTGATCACGCACGACCTGGGCCTCGCGGCCGAGCGTGCCGACAAGATCATCGTGATGAACGGCGGCAACATCGTCGAGGCCGGCCCCAGCCGTGAGATCCTCGAGAACCCGCAGCATCCGTACACGAAGCGTCTGGTCGCCGCGGCGCCCAGTGTCGCATCGCAGCGCATCCAGGCGGTGGTGGAAGACCGGGGCATCGAGACTCTCGACGACCTCGCCGACATCCCGCCGACGGTGCGCGTCGCCGGGCTCACGAAGGACTATCGCATTCGCCAGGGCGGCTTCCGCAGCGAAGCCTTCCGTGCGGTCGACGACGTCTCGTTCGCGATCCCTCGAGGCAAGACCCTCGCCCTGGTGGGGGAGTCGGGCTCCGGCAAGTCCACAGTGGCGAAGATGGTGCTGAAGCTCGAGGAGCCCACCAGCGGCATCATCGAGATCGACGGCCAGGATGTGTCGAAGCTCTCGAACGCCCAGGCGTTCGGGCTGCGTCGGCGCATGCAGCCGGTGTTCCAGGACCCGTACGGCTCGCTCGACCCGCTGCGCAACATCGGCAACACGATCGCCGAACCGATGCAGATCCACGGTGTCGGCGACCGCGCGTCACAGCGTGAGCGGGTCGAGGAGCTTCTCGATCAGGTCTCGCTGCCCCGCGTTCTCGCAACCCGGTATCCGAACGAGCTCTCGGGCGGACAGCGGCAGCGTGTCGCGATCGCGCGTGCGCTCGCGCTCAAGCCCGACATCATCGTGCTCGATGAGGCCGTGTCGGCGCTCGACGTGCTGGTGCAGGATCAGGTGCTGCAGCTGCTGGCCGAGCTCCAGTCGGAGCTCGGACTCACGTATCTGTTCATCACGCACGACCTCGCCGTCGTCCGCGTGTCGAGCGACCTCGTGTGCGTCATGGAGAAAGGCAAGATCGTCGAGCAGGGCACTGTCGACGAGATCTTCGCCAACCCGCAGCAGGAGTACACCGATCGTCTGCTGAAGGCGATCCCCGGGGCATCGATCACCCTCGGCGGTCACTGAGAGTGAGCACCGAACCTCGACCGGAGGCCGCACGGAGATTCCGTGCGGCCTCCGGGCCTGTCTCCCTCGTTCTCTGCTCGCTGCTCGCGATTTTCCTGCTCGGTGATGCGGTCGTGCGTGCCGGCTGGGGGCAGATGCTCCTGCTCGCCCCCTGGGTGCTGCTCGGACTCTGGGTCGTCTACGAGATCGCCTTCGTCTCTGTCGTCCGAGTCGACGGCGAGGGAGCGATGGTGCAGAACATGCTGCGCCGAACGTCGTTCGGCTGGAGCCGCGTCCGCGACATCGACCTGCGCTGGCAGCTCGTCTTCTCGCTCGAGGACGGCTCGGATGTCTCGAGTTACGGGGGGCCGGCGAGAGCACGCCCGATTCGGCGCCAGGTGCGCGAGGACGACGAGGCCAAGGCGCCCGCCGGACTCCGCGAGCTCACCGAGATCCGTGACCGCTGGCAGGCGGCTCCGTCGACCGCGGACGCTCCGATCCGCCGCACCTGGGACTCTCAGGCGCTCATCGCGCTCGGCATCATCGTGCTCTGGGCCGTGGCGTCGATCGTCATCGCGAACGCCTGATCGCGGAACTGCGTCAGCCAGGGAGCCCGAAGAGCGTCGGCCAGGTGGCCGCCGCCCACGGGTAGCCGACGAACACCGTCGCATCGATCAGGAAGTGCGCGACGAGGAACGGCAAGAGTCGACCGCTGCGCTGGAACAGCCATCCGAAGAGCAGCCCCATCGCCAGGTTTCCGATGAACGCTCCGGGGCCCTGGTAGAGGTGGTAGCTCGCGCGCAGCACTGACGTGGTGAGGATGATCGCCCACGGCCCCCAGCCCAGCTGCCTGAGCCGTGCGAAGAGATAGCCGAGCACGACGAACTCCTCCTGCAGCGATGCGCGGGCTGCCGCCAGCAGAAGGACGGGCACGGTCCACCAGTAGGCGTCGAGCCCTGCGGGGTTCACCGCGACGAAGAGTCCGAGAGCGCGTCCGGCGAGATACAGACCGAGACCCGGGATGCCGATGGCTGCGACCAGGAGGATCCCGCGACCGACATCGGGTGCGACCCGGGTGCCGTCGAGACCCAGCCTGCCCAGATGCGGCCGTGATGACTGCCACAGCAGGAAGCAGACGAGCAGCACAGGGACGAGGGAGAACCCGATCGACAGGAGTTGGTAGATCAGGTCGAAGATCTCCCTGTCGCTCCGGGACGGGTTGAGGGTCGCTGTCTGGTCGGCCAGTGGCGTCTCGTCGGTCAGGCGGTACGCCAGCTGCACGATCGCATAGACCGCGGACTGGCCGAGACCGAGGGCGAGGACGATGGCGATCTCCCACCACAGACGAGCGCGCGAGGGCGTGGAAGAGAGGTCGGCAACGGTCACGCTCCCGATCGTACTTCGAGCGCTCAGGAACGAGTCGTCGGCATACGGTAGTCTGGAACGTCGGCTTCTCGACAAAACCCCACACTCTTTAGGACATCTGCATGGCGCACGCCCTCCGTTCTGACCTCCGCAACGTCGCAATCGTCGCTCACGTCGACCACGGTAAGACCACCCTCGTCGACGCCATGCTGCGTCAGACGGGCTCCTTCGGCGAACACGCGCACGTTGATGAACGCGCGATGGACTCCAACGACCTCGAGCGTGAGAAGGGCATCACGATCCTCGCCAAGAACACGGCGATCACTTACAAGGGCAAGCATGCTCAGGGCAAGGAGATCACGATCAACGTGATCGACACCCCCGGTCACGCCGACTTCGGTGGAGAGGTCGAGCGCGGCCTGTCGATGGTCGACGGTGTCGTGCTGCTCGTCGACGCCAGCGAGGGCCCGCTCCCGCAGACGCGCTTCGTGCTGCGCAAGGCGCTCGAGTCCAAGCTGCCCGTCATCCTCCTGGTCAACAAGACCGACCGTCCGGATGCTCGCATCGCCGAGGTCGAGGAAGAGGCCCACGACCTGCTGCTCGGCCTCGCGTCCGACCTCGTCGACGACGTGCCCGACCTCGACGTCGACGCTCTGCTCGACGTCCCCGTCGTCTACGCGTCCGGCCGTGCCGGTGCCGCGTCGCGCAACCGTCCGGCCGACGGATCGCTGCCTGACAACGACGACCTCGAGCCGCTCTTCGAGGCGATCCTCGAGCACGTTCCCGCTCCGGCGTACGACGACGAGCACCCGCTGCAGGCCTGGGTCACGAACCTCGACTCCAGCCCGTTCCTCGGCCGCCTCGCGCTTCTCCGCGTCTTCAACGGCACGCTGAAGAAGGGTCAGACCGTCGCCTGGGTCCGTGCTGACGGCACGCACCAGAACGCGCGCATCACCGAGCTGCTCAAGACGCGTGCACTCGAGCGCTACCCGGCCGAGTCGGCAGGCCCCGGCGACATCGTCGCCATCGCCGGCTTCGAGAACATCACGATCGGCGAGACCATCGCCGACCCCGAGGATGTCCGCCCGCTTCCCGCGATCACGGTCGACGACCCCGCCATCTCGATGACGATCGGCACGAACACCTCGCCGCTCATGGGCAAGGTCAAGGGCCACAAGCTCACCGCTCGAATGGTCAAGGACCGTCTCGACAAGGAGCTGATCGGCAACGTCTCGCTCAAGGTGGTCGACGTCGGACGCCCCGACGCCTGGGAGGTTCAGGGCCGCGGCGAGCTGGCTCTCGCCATCCTGGTCGAGAACATGCGTCGTGAGGGTTTCGAGCTCACCGTCGGCAAGCCGCAGGTGGTCACGAAGAAGATCGACGGCAAGACCTACGAGCCGTTCGAGCACCTCACGATCGACACGCCTGAGGAGCACCTCGGCGCGATCACGCAGCTGCTCGCGAACCGCAAGGGCCGCATGGAGAACATGACGAACCACGGCACCGGCTGGGTGCGCATGGAGTTCATCGTCCCGTCGCGTGGCCTCATCGGCTTCCGCAGCGAGTTCCTCACCACGACTCGCGGCACCGGAATCGCCAACGCGATCTCGCACGGCTACGAGCCGTGGGCGGGTTCGATCACGACCCGTCAGAACGGCTCGATCGTCGCCGACCGCTCGGGTGTCGTCACCCCGTTCGCGATGATCGCCCTGCAGGAGCGCATGTCGTTCTTCGTGCAGCCCACGCAGGAGGTCTACGAGGGCATGGTCATCGGCGAGAACTCGCGCGCCGACGACATGGACGTCAACATCACGAAGGAGAAGAAGCTCACCAACATGCGTGCGGCGAGCTCCGACACCTTCGAGTCGATGACCCCTCCGCGCCAGCTCACCCTGGAGGAGAGCCTCGAGTTCGCGCGTGACGACGAATGCGTCGAGGTCACGCCCGAGGTCGTCCGCATCCGCAAGGTCAACCTCGACGCCAACACGCGTGCTCGCGACACCGCGCGCCTGAAGCGTCAGGACGCCGGCTCCTGAGAATCGTCTAAGAGAAGGGCCCTGTATCGCCGTAAATGGCTGTACAGGGCCCTTTTTTCATGAAACGCCCAGGCGGGTCGTTGCAGAATCGTTACCTTGCGCCTGGGGCAATCTCCCGATGAGTGTCCTGTGACGGGCGTACGACGACCCGAAAGTCGAACCCATGCTTCAGAACACCCGCGCGCTTCGGCGCGCCCACGCGGCGGCATCAGCTCGCAACGCGATCACCGCACGCCGCCCGAAACTGATTCTCGGAACGATCACCGGCGGCATCCTCGGCCTCGCCCTGACCGTCGGGATGGTGTCCGCCCCCGCGGCCGGTGCGGAGATGCCGGACGCCGTCGCCGGTGTCACATCCTTCGTCACCGGCGAGACCGAGACGCCGGCGAAGAGCGCCGACGACTCAGCCCTGACGATGGTCGCCGCTGAGGATGCCGTCGCAGCGGCCGAGGCGCTGAACGCCGAGGTCGCGTCATCGGGTCTCGACCTCGGTGCCGCGCCCTCCGCTGTCGATACCGCCGATGTGACAGCCTGGGTCGCTCAGCTCGCGGACCGCGACGACTTCTCGAACAGGGAGCTCACGAGCCTCACCGCGTATGCGGTCACCGGGACCGACGAGATCGTCGCTGAGACCGCCGCGCTGCAGGACTCGTACGTGGCGGCGCAGCAGGCCAAGGCCGCTGCGGACGCGGCTGCGGTGCAGGCCGCGGCTGAAGCCGCGGCCCTCGCTCAGACGAACACCGTCGACGGTGCGAAGGCCGCGGCTCGCGACATCGCATCAAGTCAGTACGGATGGGGCGCAGACCAGTTCTCCTGCCTGGAATCGCTGTGGACCAAAGAATCCGGGTGGAACTACCAGGCGTACAACGCCTCGGGTGGCGCGACGGGGATTCCGCAGGCGCTGCCCGGCAGCAAGATGGCCTCTGCCGGATCAGACTGGCAGACGAATGCGGCCACGCAGATCCGCTGGGGTCTCGGATACATCTCGTCGGTGTACGGCACCCCGTGCAGCGCGTGGGGGCACTCGCAGTCCGTGAACTGGTACTGAGCCTGCGGCATCCGACCCGCACCACCGCTGAGACCCACCCCGCATCATCTGCGGCGGTGGGTCTCGGTGTTCTCGGACACGCGCTGAAACAGGCACTGCGTGCTCTAGGCAGCGCGACGCATTCCCACTACGGTGAGCGGTGACGGCTGGGGGGTCGTGAACCCGGAGGAGAGCGTATGGACGTCGCGGCACTGGCAGACATCCCCCAGCAGGTGTCGACGGGCAGCCTGCCGGGGTGGGACAGCGTCGACGAGCTCGTGCGCGAAGCCCACCGCCGTTATGCGGATGACCGCACGGGGGCCGTCGCCGATTACATCCCCGTGCTGGCGGAGGCAGACCCCGAGCTGTTCGGTCTCGCGGTGATCGAGGTCGACGGCGGTCTGCACGATGCGGGAGATGCGCTGCATCCGTTCTCGATCCAGTCGATCTCGAAGATGTTCGTGTACGCACTGGCCATCCAGGAGCACGGGCATGAGCGGGTGCGCGAGATCGTGGGCGTCAACAACACAGGGCTCGCTTTCAACTCGCTGATGGCGCTCGAGCTCAACGCCGGGCATCCCATGAACCCGATGGTCAACGCCGGTGCGATCGCGACCACGGCGCTCATGCCGGGGCAGACGGCCGTCGAGCAGTGGGAGCGCGTGCGAGAGGGGCTCTCGGCCTTCGCCGGGCGCCCGCTGAGTCTCGACGGGGTCGTCTACGCGTCCGAGGCGGAGACCAATGAGCGGAACCGGGCGATGGGGTGGCTGCTGCGGAGCTACGGACGACTCGCCGGCGACCCGGATGAGGTGGTCGACGTCTACACGCGTCAGTGCGCGCTCAGCGTCACCGCTCATGACCTCGCGGTGATGGGCGCGACGCTCGCAGACGGCGGCGTGAACCCGATCACGGGCGACCGCGTCGTCTCGGCGGACGTCTGTCGCGACACCCTCGCCGTGGTGGCGTCGACCGGCCTCTACGAGGCTTCAGGGGAGTGGCTGTTCGAGATCGGCCTGCCAGCCAAGTCGGGGGTCGCCGGAGGCATCGTGGCTGTCGCACCCGGCAAGGGCGCAGTCGCCGGGTTCTCACCTCGGCTCGATCCGGCGGGCAACTCTGTGCGGTCGCAGCTCGCGATCGGTCACCTCTCGCGCGCACTCGGCCTGAACCTGTTCGCTTCCGCGCCCTCGCCGACCACTCGGTCGACGGACTGACCCCCTTCACCGTTCGGAGGCTCCTGCCATGACACACACCGCTCCGGCTCCCACGAAGACCTCCTGGATGCCGCTCGTCAGCCTCTTCCTCGCCCAGGTGCTCATGTCGTTCAACGTGGCCGCCCTCCCGATCTCGCTCGGCGGCATGGTCAGCGAGTTCGGAGTGCCGCCGACCGTCGCGAGCACGACGATCGTGATGTACGGGCTCGCCGTGGCCGCGCTGGTGATGACCGGCGCGAAGCTCGGCCAGCGCGTCGGCTGGGTGCTCATCTTCCGGGTCGTGATCGGCCTGTTCGCCGCATCCTCCGTGCTGATGATCGTGTCGCCGAGCGTGGGCTGGGCCATCGCGGGGCAGGCGGTCGCCGGCGCGGCGGCGGCGATCATCGTGCCCTCGATCGTCGCCCTGATCGCCGAGAACTATCGCGGCCCCCAGCAGGCGACGGCGATCGGCGCGATCGGATCCGCGCGGGCCATCTCGGGAGTGACCGCCTTCCTGATCGGCGGCACGCTGGGAACTCTCGTCGGATGGCGTCCGATGTTCTTCATCGTGTTCGGCATCGCGGTGGTGGTTTTCGCCTTCAGCTTCACCCTCCGCGGCGATCGCGGCGACGCGTCGATCCGCATCGACCTCGTGGCGTCGCTGCTCATCGGTGCGGCGATCGTGCTCCTCACCCTCGGCTTCAACAACCTCAACGGGTGGGGTGCCGTCGCAGCGACCGAGGCCGCGCCCTTCAGCATCCTGGGGCTCTCGCCGGCGCCGGCCTTCGTCGTCGTGGGAATCGTGCTCGGGCAGTGCTTCTTCGTCTGGACGCGGCGGCGGATGGCTGAGGGCAAGGTGCCGCTGATCGACCTCAGCATCCTGGACTCCTCGAAGGAGCGAGCGGCCGTCTACGCGATGTTCATCGTGGTGGCGCTCGAGGCATGCGTGAACTTCACCATCCCGCTGTACATCCAGATCGTGCAGGGGAGGACGCCCTTCGACACATCGCTCGCGATGATGCCGTTCAACCTGACGGTCTTCATCACCGCCACCCTCGTCGTGCGCTTCTACAAGCGCTACCCGCCGCGGGTGATCGGCGTCTTCGGGTTCATCCTGACCACCGTCGCGCTCGTCTGGCTGTCGTTCGTCGTGAACAACAACTGGGAGACGCTCCCGACGATCCTCGGACTGGTCGTCTTCGGCATCGGCCAGGGTGCGCTCGTGACCCTCGTGTTCAACGTGCTCGTCACCTCGGCGCCCGCTGAGCTCGCGGGGGATGTCGGTTCACTTCGAGGCACCACGCAGAACCTCGCCTCTGCGGTCGGCACCGCTCTGGCCGGCGCGCTCCTCGTCTCGCTCCTCGGATTGAGCATCGGTCGTGCGGTCGTCGAGCATCCCGAGCTGCCGCCCTCGCTCGTCGCGCAGGTCGACATGGACAACCTGAACTTCGTCAGCAACGACGACCTCCGTGCAGCCCTCGAGCAGACCGATGCGACCCCCGAGCAGATCGACGCGGCGGTGGCCGTGAACGAGGAGTCGCGCCTGGGCACGTTGCGACTCGGGCTGCTGCTGCTCGCCGGCCTCAGCGCGGTGGCGATCCTGCCGGCGTCGAGGCTTCCGAAGTACAAGCCCGACGAGATCCCCGATCCGTCGCCGGTCTCGGGCTCGGGTCCGAAGTGACGCTCAGCGGAGCTCGGAGATGAGAACCGCGCTGGTTCCGGCGACGGTCGCCTCGAACACGTGCGGTGCATCTCCGGCGTACGAGAGGTAGTCGCCGGGGTTCAGCAGCACGGGGTCGTCCGTCGGGCCGATGAGAGCCTGGCCCGAGATGAGGACCACGTGCTCGGTGGTGCCGGGGTGATGCGGATCGGATCGCCGCGCGTCGCCGGGTTCGGCCTGGATCAGGTAGACATCCCGGCGGGCACCCGGGGGGCTCGCCGACAGCAGCGTCGCGCTGTACGCCGCCGCAGACGACGGCACCCCGGCGAGGTCGTCGGCGCGGATGAGCGTAGGTGTGTTCGTCTGCTGGTCGACGAGCACGGCGAACGGCACCCCGAGCGCGACGCCCAGAGCCCACAGCGTCTCGACGCTGGGGTTGCCGGAGCCGGACTCGAGTTGCGAGACGGTCGCCTTCGAGATCCCCGCCCGGCGTGCCAACTCGGAGACGGATAGGGCGGCTCTCTCACGCTCTCTGCGCAGGGTGCGAGCGATGCGGGTTCGGAGATCCTCCATGCGTTCAGTATGTCAAACGATCGTTCGCTTGACTATTCTCACCGCGGTGTTCAGAATGATGGTCATGTGTTCACTGCAGCGAACGGTCGCGCGATGAGCGCTGAGCGCGAGGTCTGGCGTGAGGCGCTGGGGGTGGTCCTCGCGACCAGCGCCTACGGCGTCTCGTTCGGCGCGCTCGCCGTGGCATCCGGTCTCGATGTCTGGCAGACGTGCGTCCTCAGCCTGCTGATGTTCACCGGCGGATCGCAGTTCGCGTTCGTCGGCGTGTTCGCCGCAGGGGGTGTGTCGGCGCTTCCCTCGGCCATCGCCTCGGCGACCCTGCTCGGGGTGCGCAACGTCGCATACGGCATGCGGATGTCTCCGATCGTCGGAACCACGCCCGCACGCCGGGTCGCGGCGGCGCACTTCACGATCGATGAATCCACCGCGGTGGCCATCTCGCAGAGCGATCCTCGCCTGAGGCAGGTCGGCTTCTGGGTCACCGGCATCGGGATCTTCATCGGATGGAACATCACGACGCTGATCGGCGCGCTCGTCGGCGACGTGCTCGGAGACCCCAAGACCTGGGGGCTGGATGCCGCCGCTGCCGCAGCCTTCCTGGCTCTGCTCTGGCCGCGCCTCAAGGAGCGCCAGGCGATCGCGGTCGGCGTGGCCGCAGCGGTCGTCGCTGCGTCGCTCACGCCGTTCATCATGCCGGGGCTGCCCGTGCTGGTCGCCGCTGTCGTCGCGATCGTCGTCGGCTGGTTCAACTGGCTGGGGAGGCTCGACGGCTCGACAGTCGACGGCGGGGAGGTCGGCCGGTGAGCGTCTGGAATGCGATCCTGCTGGCCGCGGTGATCTGCCTGGCACTCAAGGCCACCGGCTACCTCGTGCCGCCGAGTGTGCTCGAGGCGCCACGACCGGCGCGCATCTCCGACCTGCTGACCGTGGCGCTGCTCGCCGCACTCGTGGCCGTGCAGACTCTCGGAGCCGGGCAGGCTGTGGTCGTCGATGCGCGGGTTCCCGCTCTGCTCGTCGCGGCCGGTCTCCTGTGGCTGCGTCAGTCGTTCCTCGTCGTGGTGTTCGCCGCTGCGGGCGTCGCCGCCGTCCTGCGGCTTCTCGGCCTCGCTGTCTGAGCCGAGCAGATCGTCGACGCGCGTAGGATCGACTCGTGCGTAACGGTTGGATCTCCCGGGTGCTTTCATGGATCGCCGCGGCTCTCGTCGGCGGCGTCTTCGGCGTCGCGGGGACGATCGGCCACAGCCTGATGTGGGGACCGGTGCCCGTGGGGCTCCTGGTGGGAGCGATCGCCTGCGGCTCGATCCTCGTCGCGATCCGCGCACTCACCCACGATCGAGGCGCGACTCTCGCCGCGGGGCTCGGCATGCTGGGCATGCTGGTGCTCATCTCCGGCGTCGGTCCGGGTGGGTCGGTGGTGGTCGAAGACACGCTCAATGGCCGCATCTGGACCTATCTCGTCGCGGGGCTCGTGCTTCTCGCCGTGGCATGGCCGTCGTTCTCGCGACTTCCCGCACGCACCGAGGCGCCGGCTCCCGTGCCCGCAGCGCTGTCCGGGATGTCCGATGCCGACGCGCCGCGTGCCCGGCCTGCCCCTGCTCTGGGCGATCGGACCGGCAGCGAGTCGTAGACTGGGGGAGTGACGTATGTGATCGCTCTTCCGTGCGTCGATGTCAAGGACCGCGCCTGCATCGACGAGTGCCCCGTTGACTGTATCTACGAGGGCGAACGCTCGCTGTACATCCACCCGGACGAATGCGTCGACTGCGGTGCGTGCGAACCCGTGTGCCCCGTCGAGGCGATCTACTACGAAGACGACTTGCCTGACGAATGGCAGGACTACTACAAGGCCAACGTCGAGTTCTTCGACGAGGTCGGATCTCCGGGTGGTGCCGCCAAGGTCGGCGTCATCGCGCACGATCATCCGATCATCGCCGCTCTGCCGCCTCAGGGCGAGTAGTCCGTGAGCGTTCGCGATCTCGCCGACTATCCGTGGGATGCGGTCGTTCCCTACCGTCAGCGCGCCGCCTTGCATCCGCGGGGCATCGTCGACCTGTCCGTCGGGTCGCCCGTCGACCCGACGCCCGAGCTGATCCGTCGAGCACTGTCGGAGGCCACGGACGCGCACGCGTACCCGCAGACCGTCGGCACGCCCGCTCTGCGCGAGGCGATCGTCGCGTGGTACGCCCGCCGCAGGGGAGTGGCCGACCTCACGGTCGACAACGTCCTGCCCACGATCGGCTCGAAGGAGCTCGTGGCCCTGCTGCCGACTCTGCTGGGTCTCGGCGACGGTGACATCGTCGTGCATCCCCGAATCGCCTACCCGACCTACGAGGTGGGCGCCCGCGTCGTCGGAGCTACGCCGCTGCCTTCCGACGATCCTGCCGACTGGCCCGAGGGCACCAAGCTCATCTGGATCAACACGCCGGGCAACCCCGACGGCCGCACCTGGACGGTGGAGGAGCTGTCAGCGGCGGTGCTGCGGGCCCGTGAGCTGGGAGCCGTGCTCGCGAGTGACGAATGCTACGCCGAGCTCGGGTGGGATGGCCAGTGGGCGACCGACCCGATTCCGTCGATCCTCGACCCGCGCGTGACGGGTGGCAGCAGGGCGAATCTGCTCAGCGTCTATTCGCTGAGCAAGCAGTCGAACCTCGCCGGCTACCGGGCTGCCTTCGTGGCCGGGTGCGCGCGCATCGTCGGCGAGCTGCTCACGGCGCGCAAGCACCTGGGGCTGATGCCGCCGGAGCCGGTGCAGCACGCGATGGCAGTGGCTCTGGGCGACGACGAGCACGTCGCTGCCCAGAAGGAGCTCTACCGTGCTCGGCGCGACGTGCTGCGGCCCGCGCTCGAAGCTGCGGGGTTCCGGATCGACGGCTCGGAAGCCGGTCTCTACCTGTGGGCGACCGAGGGGCAGGATGCCTGGGCGAGCATCGAGAGGCTTGCAGATCTCGGCATCCTCGCGGGCCCCGGCCCGTTCTACGGCGCGTCCTCGAGCCAGCACGTGCGGCTGGCGCTGACGGCTCCTTACGAACGGATCGCCGAGGGCGCCCGGCGCCTGCGCGAACAAGCCGTGTAGGTTCTCGCCTCAGACCGATGGTTCTTTTGTCGGTTGTCACAGTAGGCCTGTGGGCCTACTAGGCTGTAAAGGCGATTCGGTCGTGTATCGACGATCTCGAACAGACCTGGTGCACAGCGCCGTGACATCGCCACATCCGACTTGATGAAGATCCATGAGGAGGCCCGCGTGAGCGCAGCGGCAGAGCAGCAGGCGACAGCGAAGCTGACGATCGGCGATACGACCGCTGAGTTCCCACTCCTGCGAGGCACGGCGGGCAACGACAGCATCGACTTCTCGACGCTGACGCGACAGACCGGCTACACGGGGCTCGACTATGGGTTCGTCAACACCGCGTCGACCAAGTCCGCGATCACGTTCATCGACGGAGACAAGGGCATCCTGCGCTACCGCGGATATCCGATCGAGCAGCTCGCCGGATCGACGAGCTATCTCGAGGTCGCCTGGCTTCTCATCTACGGCGAGCTGCCCTCTGCGGCCGAGCTCGCGGAGTTCGACGAGAAGATCCGCCGCCACACGCTGCTGCATGAAGACCTGAAGCGTTTCTTCTCGGCGCTTCCGCACACCGCGCACCCGATGTCGGTGCTGTCGTCGGCCGTCGCCGCCCTCTCGACCTACTACGAGGGCCAGACCGACCCGCACAACCCCGAGCACGTCGAGCTGAACATGATCCGCATGCTGGCGAAGCTGCCGGTCATCGCCGCCTACGCGCACAAGAAGAGCATCGGCCAGGCGTTCCTCTACCCCGACAACTCGCTCGGTTTCGTCGAGAACTTCCTCAAGCTCAACTTCGGCGTGCATTCCGAGGAGTACCAGGTCAACCCGGTCATGTCGAAGGCCCTCGAGCTGCTGCTCATCCTCCACGAAGACCACGAGCAGAACGCGTCGACCTCGACCGTGCGTCTCGTCGGTTCGACCGGTGCGAACCAGTTCGCATCGATCTCTGCGGGCATCCAGGCGCTCTCCGGGCCGCTGCACGGCGGTGCGAACGAAGCCGTCCTCACCATGCTCGGCCAGATCCGCGACTCGGGGCAGAGCGTCTCCCGATTCGTCGAACGGGTGAAGAACAAGGAAGAGGGCGTGAAGCTCATGGGCTTCGGGCACCGGGTCTACAAGAACTACGACCCCCGCGCCAAGCTCGTCAAGGAGGCCGCCGGCGAGGTGCTCGCCGAGCTCGGCGTCACGGATCCGCTGCTCGACCTCGCTCAGGAGCTCGAAGAGCTCGCTCTCGCAGACGACTACTTCAAGGAGCGTCGTCTCTATCCGAACGTCGACTTCTACACCGGCGTGATCTACAAGGCGATGGGCTTCCCGACGCGGATGTTCACCGTGCTGTTCGCGATCGGTCGTCTGCCAGGATGGCTCGCGCAGTGGCGCGAGCTGCAGCTCGACCCGCAGACCAAGATCGGTCGCCCGCAGCAGCTCTACACGGGTTCTCCGGAACGCACCTTCCAGACGCGCTGACGTCGAGCACGATGCCTGTCGTCAGTGCCGAGGCGGTCGTGCCCGTCGACCCGGCGACGGCGTTCGCGGTGTCTCAGACGACGGGAGAGGTACGTCGACGCTGGGACCGCTTCATCAGCGAGCAGCATCTCATGGACGATGCGGAGGCCCCCGCGAAGGGCGTGCGCACGTTCACCCGGCAGCGGTTCGGTCTCTCGATGGTCAGTCGCTACGTGTCATATGCCCCGCCCACGAATGTGGGCATGGTGATGGAGCGGGGGCCGTGGTTCTTCACCAAGCTCGGCGGCGGCTGGCGGTTCACCGAGGTGCCTGAGGGCACGCTGGCCGTGTGGAAGTACAACTTCTCGTGCCGCCCGGCCTGGCTCGCGCCGATCGCCGAATGGATCGGTGTTCGCGTGCTCGGTTTCGAGATCCGTCGTCGCCTCGCCGGATTCGTCCGCGGCTGTTCAGACTCTCAGGTTCTGGCGGCGGTAGGGCGCTGACCGCGGCGCTCTCCGCACTGCCGGGGCTGACCGAGGGGCACAGAAAAGCGGGTGCGTCGATGCCTGAGCATCGGCGCACCCGCCTCTATGACAGCTGAAGGTCAGCGGCCCTGCGAGCTCCAGCCACGGCCACCCTGGCTGCGGGACTGACCGCCCTGGCGAGATCCGCCCTGGCCACCCTGTCGTGAATCCGTCTGCGCTGCCGGCGCACCCTGGCCGCCCTGGCCCGAGCGGGGACGACGGCTGCGACGCGACGGCGGGTTGGCGGCCGAGTTGCGCTCGCCGCCCGCCGGGCGCTGCTTGGGCGCCTGGCGCTGCGCCTGCTGCTGGATGGGAGCAGGACGCACGTGTGCGGCGCGCTCGGGAACCAGCTCGCTGACGGCGGCGGTGGTGACGGGCTCCAGAGCGGCGGTGATCGAGGCCTTGCGCAGGAGGTCCTTCACATCGCGGCGCTGTTCGGGGAGAACCACCGTGACGACGGTTCCTGCGGCTCCGGCGCGAGCAGTGCGACCCGAACGGTGCAGGTACGCCTTGTGCTCCATGGGCGGGTCGACGTGGACGACGAGATCGACGTTGTCGACGTGCACTCCACGTGCGGCGACGTCGGTGGCGACGAGGACGCGCACGCCGCCGTCCTCGGGAGCTGACGAGAAGGCGCCGAGGTTGCGCTCACGCGCATTCTGCGACAGGTTGCCGTGCAGGTCGACGGCCGGGATTCCGGCTGCGGTGAGCTGCTTCGCGAGCTTCTTGGCCTGGTGCTTCGTGCGGGTGAAGAGGATGCGTCGGCCGGTGCCGGACGCGAGCTCGCGCACGAGCTCGGTCTTGTTGTCGGTCGAGTCGACGACCAGCACGCGGTGGGTCATCTCGCCGACGGGCACGCTCTCTTCGTCGACCTCGTGGCTGACGGCGTTCGAGAGGAAGCGGCGGGCGAGCGTGTCGATGCCGCGGTCGAGGGTCGCGCTGAAGAGCAGACGCTGGCCGCCGGCAGGAGTGGCGGTGAGGATGCGGGTGACGCCCGGGAGGAACCCGAGGTCGGCCATGTGGTCGGCCTCGTCGAGGACGGTGACCTCGACGGCGTCGAGCTGTACGACCCGCTGCTTCATCAGGTCTTCCAGGCGGCCGGGGCACGCGACGACGATGTCGACGCCGCTGCGCATCGCCTGCTCCTGCGGGCGCTGGCTGACGCCGCCGAAGACGGTCGTGACGCGCAGGCCCTTGGCCTCGGCGAGCGGCGCGATGGTCGCTGCGATCTGAGTCGCGAGCTCCCTGGTCGGTGCGAGCACGAGACCACGCGGGTGGCCGGGGCGGCTGCTGCGCGAAGACGCGGAGAGGCGGGCGACGAGGGGGAGCGCGAACGCGATCGTCTTGCCGCTGCCGGTGCGGCCGCGGCCGAGCAGGTCTCGACCGGCGAGGGAATCGGGAAGCGTGTCGCGCTGAATCGCGAACGCCTCGGTCTTGCCGTCCTTGGTGAGGACGGCGGCGAGGTCGGCGGGCACGCCGAGATCGAGGAAGGAAGTCATAGGGGTATCTCCGTGAAAATGCACGCACGTACCAACGGGCCGGGTGCGGAAGGGTGGGCGACGGCGCGGGATCGCGCATCGTTTCGCCGTTCGAAATGGCCAGAACCAGGCAAGTGGCGCGGGAGCGTGTCGACGACGCAGACGTCTCGCATAGCGAGGATCGTCGGTTCGACACTATCACGCGTCAGGAGGAGAAGCCTGGGACGCGCTCCCGCTCAGCGCGTCGGTCAGGCGTGGAGAGCCTCGTTGAGTGTGACGCCGACACCCGCGCGCCGCACGGCCTCGACTGCTCCGCTGAGCGAGTTGCGGCGGAACAGCAGGCCGTCTTGACCCGACAGCTCGGCACCCTTGACGGTCTTCCTGCCCCCGTCGGGGGTCGCCGGGCCGTCGAGGAGCACGATCTTGGTGCCCGCCGTCACGTAGAGCCCGGCTTCCACGACACAGTCGTCGCCGAGCGAGATGCCGATTCCCGCGTTGGCACCCAACAGCGTGCGGGATCCGATCGAGACGCGGTGCGAACCCCCGCCCGAGAGCGTGCCCATGATCGACGAGCCGCCGCCGATGTCGCTGCCGTCGCCGACCACGACTCCCTGGGAGATGCGTCCCTCGACCATCGACGCGCCCAGCGTGCCCGCGTTGAAGTTCACGAAGCCCTCGTGCATGACGGTCGTGCCGGGGGAGAGGTGGGCGCCGAGGCGGACGCGCGAGGCGTCGGCGATGCGCACACCGGCGGGCTGAACGTAGTCGGTGAGCCGGGGGAACTTGTCGAGCCCCTGCACCTGGATCCCTGCCCGCTGGAGCAGGGGGCGAAGTCGTGCGGCGTCATCGGGATGCACGGGGCCGGCGTTGGTCCAGGCCACGTTCGGCAGGTGGGCGAAGATGCCGTCGAGGTTGAGCTCGTTCGGTCGCACCAGGAGGTGCGAGAGCGCGTGCAGTCGCAGGTAGGCATCAGCGGTCGACGTCGGAGCGGCATCCAGATCGATCTGCAGCTGCACCGTCTCGATCACGACGTTGCGGCGCTCGTCGGCACCGGCGAGGGGCTCGAGCGCGGCGAGGGCGGCGGC
Source organism: Microbacterium sp. WCS2018Hpa-9 (assembly GCF_031843745.1). Taxonomy (NCBI): domain Bacteria; kingdom Bacillati; phylum Actinomycetota; class Actinomycetes; order Micrococcales; family Microbacteriaceae; genus Microbacterium; species Microbacterium sp. WCS2018Hpa-9. The sequence continues at coordinate 750,257 of NZ_JAVTIY010000001.1, read as the reverse complement.
TGCCTCTCCGGCGCTGGGCGCGACGGCCGTCAGCTCGGGGAACCAGGCGTCGAGAACAGTGCCGTCGCCCGCGATCGTCGAAAGTCCGGTACCCCACACGGTGCGCGCCTCAGTCATGCCTCAACGGTATCGCGAGCGGGCGCGGACGATCGCACAGATGTCGGGGTAAGTAGGCTGGGTGCATGATGCTCGATCTGACAGCGTCCTCTGTCGACCTCACCCGCGCGATCTGCGACATCCCGAGTGTCTCGGGTGACGAGAAGACGCTCGCGGATGCCATCGAGGAGGCGATCTCCGTGTACTCGCATCTCGAGGTGATCCGCCACGGCAACACGATCGTCGCGCGCACCGACCTCGGACGCGCTCAGCGGGTGGCGATCGCCGGACACATCGACACCGTGCCCATCAACGGCAACGTGCCGACGAAGGACATCGAGATCGACGGAGTCGCGCACCTGTGGGGCCGCGGAACCGTCGACATGAAGAGCGGCACCGCGGTGCAGCTGAAGCTCGCTGCCGAGCTCACCGAGCCCGCCGTCGACATCACCTGGATGTGGTACGACAACGAGGAGGTCGAGGCGTCGAAGAACGGACTCGCGCTTCTTGCCGCCGTTCGGCCGGACCTCTTCCGGGCCGACTTCGCGATCCTCGGCGAGCCGTCGAACGGTGAGGTCGAGGGTGGCTGCAACGGCACGATGCGTGCGATCGTGCGCACCACGGGTGTGCGTGCGCACGCAGCCCGTGCCTGGATAGGCGAGAACGCCATCCATCGGGCCGCCCCGATCCTCGCGCGTCTGGCCGAGTATCGTGCGAAGGAGATCCCTGTCGACGGACTGCTCTATCGCGAGAGCATGAGTGCCGTCAGGATCACCGGAGGGGTCGCGGGCAACGTGATACCCGATGCGTGCGAGGTCGAGGTGAACTACCGGTTCGCGCCGAGCAAGTCGGCGGCGGATGCCGAAGCGCACATCCGCAACCTCCTTGCCGGCTTCGACGTCGAGATCACCGACGCCGCCGAAGGCGCGAGGCCCGGTCTCGATGCGCCGATCGCCCGAGACTTCGTGGCTGCCGTCGGCGCCGAGCCGCGTCCCAAGTACGGATGGACGGATGTCGCACGCTTCTCGGCCCTCGGCATCCCCGCCGTGAACTACGGACCGGGAGACCCGCACCTCGCCCACCATGACGAGGAGCGCGTTCCACTCGCGCAGATCGACGCCGTCGAGCGAGGACTGCGCGCATGGCTCAGTTCGCGCTGACCGCGACCCGCCGGTGGGCGGGTGCGCCGCTGGCGCTGCGGATCGCCCTGATCTACCTCGCGGCCCGCGCCGTGACGACCGCGATGATGATCGCGGCGGCGACGCTGTCGACGTCTCTGTCGAGGTTCGGGGCAGAGCCGGGGCTCGCCGATTTCATCGTCGGCTGGGATGCGCAGTGGTACTGGCTCGTCGCCGAAGAGGGGTATCCGTCTTCTCTTCCTCTCACTGAGTCCGGTGAGGTCGCAGAGAACGCCTGGGCGTTCATGCCGGTGTTCGCCTTCGCCGCCAAGACGGTCGGGTTCGTGTTCGGCTCATGGGGGATGGGTGCCTTCCTCCTGTCGTTCGCGGCGGGCTACTTCGCCTGTCTCGCGCTGCACCGACTGCTGCGCGACCGCATCGGCGCACGCGCGACGATGTGGTCGGTCGTGTTCTTCGCCTCGGGCCCGATCGCGGCGATGTTCCAGGTCGGATACGCCGAGACGCTGTTCCTCCTCCTGCTCTTCCTGGCGCTCGACGCCACGGTGCGCAGGAACTACGTCTGGCTCTATCTGCTCATCCCCGTCATGGCCTTCACCAGACCAGGGATCCTCGCATTCGCGCTCTATCTCGGTCTGCACGGCATCCTCCGCTGGTTGCGCCGCAGAGATGACCCCTTCGCCCCGCGGGAGATCGTGCACATCGTGACGCTCGGCGCGCTCGCCACGGTCGCCGGCTTCTCGTGGCAGGTCATCGCGGGTTTCGTCACCGGAGACCCCGGCGCGTATCTCGCGACCGAGCTCGCCTGGCGCAGGAACTGGCTGGTCGGCGGTGTCGACGGTTTCGTGCCGTTCGAAGGCTGGATCCAGGCGTCCCAGTTCTGGTTCGCGCAGTGGGGGCTCCCCGGAGGATGGGGCCCGGTCGCACTCGCGCTCCTCGTCGTCGCCGCCGGTGCTGCTCTGCTCTACCTGCCTCAGGTGCGCGCGCTCGGTCCCGACCTGAGGCTCTGGAGCGCGAGTTACCTTCTCTATCTGCTCGCCGTCTTCTTCCCCCAGTCGAGTACCTTCCGACTGCTGCTGCCGTTGAGTCCAGCCTGGGGAGCGCTCGCCGTGCCGCGCTCACGCGTCTGGCGACTCGGGGTTCTGATGGTCTGCCTGCTGGGTCAATGGCTCTGGATTTACCACATCTACGCCCTCGGGAACACGTTCTGGCAGGTGCCGTGAATGTTAAGGCTTGATGCATTTCTTCATAGGGGACATCCAGGTTCCGGTAACACCCGATAAACTGATCGCATACCACCGGAGGAAAAGGAGCCCACGATGGCAGCGATGAAGCCGAGGACCGGAGACGGACCCATGGAGGCCGTAAAAGAAGGACGACTCATCATCGTGCGCGTCCCGCTCGAAGGAGGCGGCCGTCTGGTCGTCTCCGTCAACGACGCAGAGGCGAAGGAACTCCACGACGTGCTGGCAGCCGTCGTGAAGCCCGCCTGAGAGAACTCGAATTCGCGCACGCGGATTCACGAAGAGGGCGACGGATCATCGATCCGTCGCCCTCTTCCGTCTGTCTGGGGTGTCGGCGGATCAGGCCTCGCCGACGCTGATCAGCTGCAGGAGGCCTTCGCCGGAGGCCGAGACGGTCGCGAGCACCGCTGACGACTCCTGGGTCTCCTGCACGAGCGAGCGATAGGCCGACGTCACTTCGTCGCGCTGCACGGGATCGGCCACACGACCGCCTCCGAGAACACGGGGGACCAGCACCATTCCGCCGGTGCGCACCAACCGCAGCCCGTGCTCGACATAGTCGATGACGTTCTCGGGGTCTGCATCGACGAGCACGATGTCGTATGACGCTTCGTTCATGCGCGGCAGCACATCGGCGGCGCGACCTGTGATGAAACGAGCCTTCGTCGCGGGGACTCGAGCTTCGGAGAACGCCTGACGAGCCGCGGCCAGATGCTCCGGTTCGTTGTCGATCGAGGTCAGCACAGCCTGTGGCGCCCCTCTCAGCAGCCAGAGGCCCGAGACACCGGCTCCGGTGCCGATCTCGACGATCGACCTGGCGCCTGTCGCGGCGGCCAGCACGGCGATCTGCGAGCCGACGGCCGCGCTGATCGGCGACGCGCCGAGTTCGATGGCGTGCGCACGCGCGCGGGCGATCGGCGAAGGCTCCACGATCGACTCGCGGATGAAACGTGCGTTCGCATCGTTCTCGCTCATTGACTGATTCTCCCGACTGAGATATGTGTTCTCCCAGGGTATGCGCTCGGTGCGCGGCACAACGGCAGGCGCGGCGGTAGCCTGGACACATGCAGTTCGGGATCACCTTCGAGAAGCTGCTGCTCATCGGTCTGATCGCTGCGCTGCTCATCGGACCGGAGCGGCTGCCCCGCTATGCCGAGAGCGTCGCGAAGCTCGCTCGGCGTGCCGGCGAGTTCCTCCGCGACACCAAATCGCGCGTCCGCGACGAGATGGGCCCGGACATCGACGACGTCGACTGGCGCAAGCTCGATCCTCGGCAGTACGACCCCAGACGCATCATCCGCGACGCTCTCTTCGAAGACGATGCGGCGCCCGGGCCGGCCAGGGCGGAGGCGGTCGTGGCAGAGCCCACGGTGAAGCCGGTGCGGACGCCGCGGGTGCGACCGGAGTTCTCGGTGGCGAGTCCGCCGCCGTTCGATCCCGAAGCCACGTGACGCGGACGGTCGACCCGAGTCGGCTCCGACGCAGAGACCGGATGGCGTTCGTCGCGGCCGCGATCTGCGCCGTGACCGGAATCCTCATCTGGACCCTGTGGGTGCTGCCGATCGTGCGGTCGATCGACGCCGCCGAGGATGTCCCGATCGGGGAGACGATGGCCGTCGAGCTCGACGCCGGGTCGCGAGTGGGCATCTGGACCAGCGGGATATCCGCCACGCTCGGCACCATGGACTGCACCGTCATCGGCCCTGACGGCGCCGAGCGTCCTCAGCGGGGCGCATCCGCGGTGAGCTGGGACGATGTGCTGTGGTGGATGACGCCGCGGCCCGGGTTCGCCCAGTCCGTCCAGGTCACCGCGGTCGAGGCGGGCACTCACCTGGTGGAGTGCCGGGATTCGCTCGACACGTACAACGGTCGATTCCTCGTCGCCGGCGACTCGATCGGCGACGGCAGCATCGGACTCGGCCGCACCGGCGGCAACGACTTCGCGGTGGGGACTCTGCTCGCTCTCGGAGCGGTGATGTGTCCACCGCTCGCCGTGCTTCTGCCGCTGGTGATCCTGCTGAGGCGCCTGATCACCCGCCGCGCGCCGAGGGCGACCCCGACCTGATCGCGGTCAGCCGATCCTCGACCGGAGCATCGCGATGTCGTCGTCGGACAGCAGCGCACGCGGGATCGCGGTGATCGCAGACGCCCCGCGGAGCTTGAAGAGCACGGCATGTCTGCCCGCACGCACGCTCTGGAAGGTGCTGTAGGCGATGTCCGACGATCGACTGCCGGCACCGACGTGCAGAGCGCTGTCGTCGAGCCGAAGCCACACGGCGCTGCCGGGAGGCGTGGCGGCGCGGACGGCGCGTCTGGCGCCGACGATCGTCATGACGACCGCGTAGACCATGAGGGCGATGCTCGCGACGGGCAGCAGACCCGACAGTCCCTGGGCGCCGGGCGCAGCGGTGAGATTGAGGATGCTGACGACCAGCGCCGCGACGAGGGCGATCCACATCACGATCGCGACGGGGCGGGTGAGGGCGTAGATCGCGGCGTCGCGTGCCATGCCCCGCAGCAGCTTCTCGTCGACGGTGAGAGCCACGATCGTCCTAGCCCAGGGTCATGGGCAGCGAACGGCCGGCGAGGCCGCGCCCCTGAGTGGCGAGGGAGCCTGCGAGCTCGCGGATCGCGACGGCGGCCGTGTCCTCGGGGTCGCTGAGTACCACGGGCACTCCGTCGTCGCCTCCTGCCCGCAGCGCGGGACTGAGGGGGATCGATGCGAGCAGCGGCACGGGCTGCGTCTCGGAGAGTGCGCTGGCCACGGCAGCGCCGCCTCCGGAACCGAACAGATCGACCACGGTGCCGTCCGCAAGCGTGAGGGCTCCCATGTTCTCGACCACGCCGATCACCCGCTGCCCGGTCTGGCGGGCGACCAGTCCGCTGCGGATCGCGACGTCCGATGCCGCCGCCTGCGGCGTCGTGACGACCAGCACCTCGGCGTGCGGAAGCAGCTGTCCGATCGAGATGGCGATGTCGCCGGTGCCGGGAGGCATGTCGATCAGCAGGATGTCGAGGTCGCCGAAGAACACGTCTGTGAGGAACTGCTGCACGGTGCGGTGCAGCATCGGTCCGCGCCAGGCGACCACAGCCTCGCCGTCACGGAGGAACATGCCGATCGAGATGGTCTTCACGCCGTGGGCGACGGGCGGAAGCATGAGGTCGTCGATGCGAGTGGGCTGTGTTCCCGCAGGGATGCCGAGGAGCCCAGGGATCGAGAAGCCGTGCACATCGGCGTCGACGAGGCCGACCGAGAGCCCCTGAGCAGCCAGCGCGACCGCGAGGTTCGCCGTGACGGTGGACTTGCCCACGCCGCCCTTGCCACTCGAGACGAGGATCACCCGTGTGAGCGAGTCGGGTCCGAAGGGCATCTGGCGAGCAGGCCGCCCGTCACGCAGCTTCTCGGTGAGCGCCTTGCGCTCGGACGGCGTCATCACTCCGACCTCGACATCCACCTCGGTGATGCCGGGCACCGATGCGGCGGCGGCACGCACATCGGATTCGATGCGGGCAGCTGCGGGACAGCCGACGATCGTCAGCACGATCGCGACGTGCGCGTGTGCTCCGTCGACACCGATCTCCCTGACCATGTCGAGATCGCCGATGGGTCTGCGCAGCTCGGGGTCGGTGACAGCGGCGACGGCCGCTCTCACGGAGTCAACCGAGCTCATGATGACGAGGAGCGGCCGCGCGCGCGTCGCTCGTTCGGCTCATCGTCGTGCTCGCCGAGCTCGGCGAGCAGCGATTTGAGCTCCTGGCGCAGCACATCGCGGGTCACGACCTGATTGGTGCGCTCTTCGAGCGACATGCGCAGTGCGACGATCTCCCGCGCGAGGTACTCGGTGTCGGCGAGGTTGCGCTCGGCACGCTGGCGATCCTGCTCGATCTGCACGCGGTCGCGGTCATCCTGGCGGTTCTGCGCGAGGAGGATCAGCGGGGCCGCGTACGACGCCTGCAGCGAGAGCATCAGGGTGAGGGCCGTGAAGCCGAGGGCTGCGTCGTCGAAGCGCAGGTGATCGGGCAGCAGGGTGTTCCAGCAGATCCAGAGCACGCAGAACAGAGTGAGGATGAGCAGGAATGCCGGGGTGCCCATGGCACGGGCGACCCATTCGGTGAAACGGCCGAAGCGGTCGCGCGACGTCGGGCGCTGCCGAGGGGTGCCGCGGCCCAGAGGGGCGTCGAGCCGAGGTGAGCGGGAGCGGGGCATCAGCGCACCTCCTTCGGGGTGGTCGTCGGCTCGTCACTGTCATGCGTGCGCCAGTCATCGGGCAGCAGATAGTCGAGGACGTCGTCGATGCTGATGGCGCCGACCAGACGATGAGCGGCGTCGATCACCGGAAGCGAGACCAGGTCGTAGCTCGCGAGCATCCTGGCCACCTCGGCCGCCGATGCGGTGACGCGCACAGGGTCGAGGCTGTCGTCCATGATCGCCCCGAGACGCTCGTGCGGCGGGTAGCGCAGCATCCTCTGGAAGTGCACCATGCCGAGCAGTCGGCCGGTCGGCGTCTCGAAGGGCGGCAGGGTCACGAACACGGCTGCAGCAAGGGCGGGGTGCAGCTCATGACGTCGGATGAGGGCCAGCGCCTCGGCCACGGTCGCGTCGGCGGAGAGGATGATCGGCTCGGGCGTCATGAGACCACCGGCCGTGTCAGGGCCGTAACGCAGCAGCATCCTGACGTCCTCTGCCTCTTCCGGCTCCATCAGCTCGAGCAGCTGCTCGAGGCGATTCGGCGGAAGCTGAGCGAGCAGGTCGGCGGCGTCGTCCGGCTCCATCTGGTCGAGGATGTCGGCGGCTCGCTCGTCGCCGAGGCGATCGAGGATGTGCACCTGGTCGTCTTCCGGCATCTCCTCGAGAGCGTCGGCGAGGCGATCGTCCGAGAGCTCCTCCGCGACCTCGATCATGCGCTGCTGCGGCAGGTCGAGCAGGGTGTTCGCGAGGTCGGCGGCATGCAGCTCGGAGTAGGAGGCGACGAGCTGCTCGGCCGACTGCGCCTCGCCGGGCGAGTGCTGCTCGGCGACCTCGCTCCAGGCGGCGAAGGTCGTCGGGCCCTTGGCGAACGGCGACGCGCTGGTCTTCGGGCGGCGGAGGAAGAGCTGGCTGACGGCCCACTCACCCAGACGGTTCGGCTCGATCGCGACATCTTCGATCACTGCGGTTCCTGTGCCGTCGACGAGGCTGACCCGTCGTCCGAGGAGCTCTGCGAGAACCCGCACCTCACCGGCACGAGGCGAGAAGCGGCGCACGTTGATGAGCCCGGTGCTGATGACCTGGCCGGCGCGGATCGACGTCACTCGTCCGATCGAGAGGAACACATGTCTGCGTCCGGGGATCTCGACCACGAGGCCGATGACGCGCGGGGCAGCCGTACTTCGGTACACGATGACGACATCTCGGACTTTGCCGAGCCGGTCGCCCACGGGATCGAAGACGGCGCAACCTGCCAGGCGCGCGGCGAATACCCGTTGTGTGCTCACTCGTCCAGCGTAGTGCGCGGGGTCCTCTCGCGGCCCCCGGCGGGGCCGCGGCAAGACACACTCCCGGCCCTGTCAACACAAGGCATGGAACAATGGCGGGATGAGCATGCTGAACCGTCCAGCCGACAGCCGCGATGAGGGCGAGATCGTCGCCTCCACTCGCGATTACGAAGGCGCCCAGAAGACGGTGTCGAAACTGATCGCGCAGGAGGTGCCGGCCCGAGACATCGCGATCATCGGGCAGAGCGTGCGGACGGTCGAGCGCATCACCGGGCGCCTCGGCTATGCGGCCGCAGCTCGATCGGGAGCCATCAACGGGGTGCTCATCGGCCTCTTCCTCTCCGCGATCCTCGTGATCGGCAACCCCGAGGTGCCGATCCAGCTCTTCGTCGGGTTCGTCTTCATCGGCGTCGCGCTCGGAATGCTCCTCAGCCTCGTGACGTATGCGATCGTGCGCCGACGTCGCGACTTCGCCAGCGTCACGCAGTTCGCCGCAGACCACTACGAGGTGCGCGTGCAGACGACGTCGCTCGCTAAGGCGCGTCTCGCCCTGGGCGCCGCCAAGCCTGCGCCGGTGCGTGCGCCCGTCGACCTGGACGAGCCGCCGAAGTACGGCGAGCGCATCGCCCCCGGGGGCCAGCCCGCCCCTGCCCCCGAGCCTCCCGTCTCGCCCGCGGACCCGACTCCCGGACCCGGACCGACCCCGCCGCTCGGCGGCCCTGAGGCCACCCCCGAAGAGCCGACGGTTCCGCCGCGCCCCGCAGATCCGTCCGCGCCCCCGACCGCGCCTCCGATCGACACGCCCGACCCCGGCAAGCCCGGCCTCCCGCCCACCTCGGCGGGAACCGTCTGATGTCCGACGCACAGCGCGAGCCCGACTCCTCGGCGACACCTGCGCACCCCGCGGTGCCTCCGGTTCCGCCAGCGCCTCCCGCGCAGAATCCGGTGCCGCCGGCGCCCGTGCATGGATACACACCGCCGCAGGCACCTGGGTATGCGCAGCAGCCCGCGCCGCAGTCTCCGGGATACGCTCCGCCGCAGGCTCCGGGGTATGCGCAGCAGCCTGCGCCGCAGCCACTCGGATACGCTCCGCCCGCGGCTCCCGATCAGGCGTCGGCGCCTCAGCAGCCCGTCGGATACGCTCCGCCGCAGACGCCTCCTCCGCAGGGGTACCCGGCACCCGGCTATCCGGTACAGGGCTATCCCGCCGGCGCCTATCCCGCTGCCGTGCCGCCGCGCGGCCTGCTCCCGTGGGCTCTCGGCCTTCTGATCCTGGTCCCGTTCCCCTTCGTGGGCGGAATCGCATCAGGGATCGCCATGGCGGTCAGCGGTGGAGCGTCGCGTCGCTTCGGCGGAGTTGCGAGTGAGAACGCTCGAGCGGCTGCGAACTGGGGTCTCACGTATCTGCTGGTCTCGACGGTCCTGCTCATCTCGCACTTCGTGATCCTGTTCTCGCTCACAGCTGACTCTCCGTCGACCGGTTTCTACCCCATCGGCATCCCGATCACGATCTACTTCGCGCTGTCGGTGCTGCACCTCGTGCTCGTGATCGTGGGCATGGTGAAGGCGTCCAGCGGCAAGGCCATGCGCGTACCGTTCGCGATTCCCTACCTGCGCGCCTGATGGTCGGGATCCTCGTCGATCTGCCCGCCGGACCGACCACCGTCTCCGCGGACTGGTCAGCAGGGAACAGCAGATCGACCGTGATCATCGCCCACGGAGCGGGCACCGGCAAAGACCACCCCTTTCTCACGGGCTTCGCCGAAGAGCTCGCCTCGCGTGGACACGCCACGCTGCGCTTCAACTTCCCGTACGTCGAGCAGGGCCGCAGGATGCCAGGGCCGGCGACGCATGCGATCGCGACTTGGAACGCGGTGGTCGCTTTCGCGCGCGAGCAGGACCCGGATGCGGCCATCTGGGCGACCGGCAAGTCGTACGGCGGACGGATGGCGTCGATGGCCGTCGCACAGGGACTCTCCGTCGACGGCCTCGCCTACCTGGGATACCCGCTGCACGCGCCCGGCAAGCCGGAGAAGCCGCGCGCCGAGCACCTTCCGGCGATCAGCGTTCCGCAGCTGTTCATCGAGGGTACGAACGATCCGTTCATCCAGCCGGTGACGCAGTTCGAGGAGGTCGTCGCGACCTGTCAGGACGCGCGCATCATCTGGATCGAGGGCGGCGGCCACACCTTCGAGGCGAAGGGGCGCAAGCGCCCCGCATCCGAGATCGGCGCGTCGCTCGCACCGCTTGTCGCGGAGTTCGTGCAGCACTGACACGATGGCAGGGTGAGTCTCGAACGAATCGCCCTGATCTCGGATGTGCATGGCAACCTCACCGCCCTCGATGCGGTGCTCGCCGACATCGGGCGCCGAGGGATCACACGCATCGTCAACCTCGGCGACACGGCGGGCAAAGGGCCGCGAGGCGAGGATGCGGTGCAGCGTTGCCGCGCGGTCTGCGAGGTGAACGTCCGCGGCAATTGGGACGACTTCCTCCCCGCGATCCCCGACGACGGACCGCCGGAGATGCTCTGGTGGCGCGACGAGCTGTCGCCGTCGAGCAGGGCATGGCTCGCGGCGCTTCCCGAGAGCGTAGACCTGGTGCTCAGCGGCCGTCGGATCCGGTTGTTCCACGCGTCGGCTCAGAGCCCGCACGTCAGGGTGCATTTCCACCACACACCCGAGCAGTTCTCAGCGATGTTCGAGGCGACGGAGATGACCGGTTACGGTCCTGTTCCCGACGTAGTGGGGTACGCCGACATCCACGACGCGTACATCGAGTCGAACGACGGACGCACGCTCTTCAACGTCGGAAGCGTCGGAAATCCGCTCGACACGCCCGTTCCGTCGTACGTGATCCTCGAGGGCGGGGGATCGGCGGACGATCCCTTCGGCATCCAATTCGTCAGGGTTCCATACGATGTGGAGGCCGAGATCTCTGTTGCAGAGTCACTCGATATGCCGACTGCCGATGTGTGGTCGATCGAGCTCCGCACGGCTGTCTACCGAGGGCGGCAATCGTGAAGGGCCTGCACCACGTCGAGATCTGGGTGCCCGACATCGATGAAGTCTCGAGCAGCTGGGGCTGGCTGCTGGAACGGCTCGGTTTCGAGCTCACCCGAGCGATGTGAGCTCAGCGTCGTCGAGAAGCCGGCGCACCGTGGACAGCCCGAGAGCGCTCATCGCAGGATTCGAGTCCTCGTAGTACCAGCCCAGTCCCATCGCCTGCTGCAGCGCCCACCCCGCGCCCCGCTGCCACTCGACATCCGACGTACCGAGCTGCTCGCGCACGATACGTCGGCGGGGCTCGTCGAACAGATGCCAGGCGGCGACCAGGTCGAGTGCCCGATCTGCAGGGCCGAAGCCGCCGCCGTCGAGAACGCCCACGAGGCGATCGCCCGACACCAGCAGGTTGAACGGGGTGAGATCTCGGTGGCTCATCACGTCCGGGCCGGAGCGCGGGAGGTCGCGCAGGGCGCCCCACAGTCGCCGGACGTGAGCCGCATCGACCAGGTGAGCGCTTCTCTCGATGCAGAGTGCGACCCACTCGTCATGATCGGCGAGGACGCCACCACGACCCTGGCCGTCGAACTCGCGTTCGCGTACATCCGCGGCCCGCAGCGACGCGACCAGCGTGGCGACCTCGAGTGCCAGGGCATCGGATATCGCGTGGAGGTCATGGCCCGCTGTCTCGCCCGGCACCCATGTCTGCATCGACCACGCCGACGGATACTCCGACGTCGCCGCGCCGATGCCGATAGGACGGGGCGATGGCACGATGCAGGCGTCTGCGAGCTCTTCCATCGCCGCCGCCTCGGCGGCCAGAGCATCCTCCGATTCGCCGACGAGCGGGAAGCGCGCCGCGAGATCGTCCCCGACCCGGATGATCGTGTTGACTGTGCCCGCCGCTCGGACGCGACGCAACGGCAGGTGGGTGAGCGCGGGAAACCGCTGCGCGATCAATCGCGCAGCGGTCTCCTCGGTGAGTTCGAGCTCGCCCTCATGCATGCGGCGGGTTCAGCTCTGGACGCGCGCGATCCAGGCCTCGACCTCGTCGGCGGTGCGCGGGATGTCGGCAGACAGATTGACCGGACCGTCCTGAGTCATCAGGATGTCGTCCTCGATGCGCACGCCGATGCCGCGGTACTCCGCGGGCACGGTGAGGTCGTCGATCTGGAAGTAGAGACCGGGCTCGATCGTGAACACCATGCCGGGGGCGAGGATGCCGTCGTAGTACATCTCTCGGCGAGCCTGAGCGCAGTCGTGCACATCGATGCCCAGATGGTGCGACGTGCCGTGCACCATGTAGCGACGGTGCTGTCCGCCGGCATCCGCGTCCAGCGCTTCCTGCGCGGTCACGGGAAGCAGGCCCCACTCGGCGACCCGGGCGGCGATCACGCGCATTGCGGCTTCGTGGACCTCGCGGAAGCGCACGCCGATCCGGGCCGCGGCGAATGCGGCATCCGCAGCCTCGCGCACCGTCTCGTACACCCGGCGCTGGACCTCGTTGAAGGTTCCGGAGACGGGGAGAGTGCGGGTGATGTCCGCGGTGTACAGGCTGTCAGCCTCGACGCCGGCATCCACGAGGATCAGGTCTCCGGGCACGACCGTTCCGTCGTTGCGGGTCCAGTGCAGGTAGCACGCGTGGGGACCGGATGCGGCGATCGTGTCGTAGCCCTCGCCATTGCCGTCTTCCCGAGCGCGACGGTGGAACACACCCTCGACGACGCGCTCGCCTCGAGCGTGCGAGATCGCCTCGGGAAGCGAGCGGATGACGTCGTCGAAGCCCTTCGCGGTGATGTCGACGGCACGGCGCATCTCGGCGATCTCGTACTCGTCTTTGACGAGACGAAGCTCAGAGACGAACCGCGTGAGGTCATCGTCATCTTCGAGTACGAGCTCGCCCTCAGCACTCGAGAACTCTTCGAGGTGCTCAGTCGCGACATCGAGGTCTGCGGCGACCCCGGAGAGCGAGGGGCGAGGGCCGATCCAGAACTCGCCGACCGTTGCGTCCGCGTAGAACTCGGTCGTCGTGCGGTCCGCGCGCTCTCGGAAATACAGTGTGACGTCGTGGCCCGAATCGGTCGGCTCGAACACGAGGATCGAGTCCGGCTCGGCATCCGATGCCCAACCGGTGAGGTGTGCGAAGGCCGAATGGGCGCGGTACGGGTAGTCGGTGTCGTTGCTGCGCTGCTTGAGCGAGCCGGCCGGAATGACCAGACGCTTGCCGGGGAAGGCGGCAGAGACGGCGGCGCGGCGTACTGCGGCGAACGGCGCCTGCGCGCGGGGCGCGGGGATCGACTCGGGGCGCTCGGCCCATCCGGTCGCGATCGTGTCGAGGAAGCCGCGGGGGAAGGGCTGCTTCCGGTTCGTGGTCGTGGCTTCGACGGGAGTCCCGGTCGTCGGCTCTGCGATCGTGTCGCGTTCTGCGGTGCTCATCCCACCAGTCTGTCACCTGTGTGACGGCTGCGGGATGTCAGCCTGCGGGCTCGAGCTGCACGACGAGGCCGCGGTGATCGCTGCCACCGCCGCCGCCGATCACGACCGATCCGGTCGCCGTCCAACTGGGCGACGCCATGACGTGGTCGATCGGCGTGCTCAGCAGTGCCGGCAGCGAGCTCGGCCAGGTTCCGCTGAAGCCGTTGCCCGATCGGGTCGCCGCGTCGCGGCAGTAGCCCATGTCGCCGCCCTCGACGCCGAGCCCGGCCATGTGGTCGATGGTCGCGTTGAAGTCGCCGGCGAGGATGAAATCGCCCGCGGGGCACTGGTCGGCGATCCAGCGCAGGTCGCTCTGCCACTGAGCCATGTCTTCCATCCGCGGCGCGACGGCGTGCACGGCGACGATCGTGGGCCCCGTGCCATCGACCGGCATCAGCACCGCGCTGGGCACCGATCCGGTGTTGTTCGAGCCGTCCTCCGACGACGCGATCACGGAGTACTCGCCGAGGTCGGGGGAGACGAGGACTGTCGTGTGCCACGACTTCGGGCCGTCGACGACGTCGGGTTTGAACTGCACGTGGTGCACCCACATCGGGTGTTCCTGATCGCGCAGCAGCACGGCGATCTGCTCGCCGACCTCTTCCGTGGTCTCGGGCAGCGCGACGATGTCGGCGCCTCGATCGAGGATCTCCCGGGCGATCTCCTCGGCGGACACCTCGTCGCCGGCGGTGTTCCAGGTGAGCACCCTGATGCTCGAATCCGTCGCCTCGGGAAGGGTGTCCGCACCGAAACCGCGGACGACGCCGATGGCTCCCGTGGCCCCCGCGCCGAGCAGTGCGACGATCAGGACGGATGCCGCGAAGCCGCGCAAAGGCTTCGCGAGGAGGAGCAGCAGCGACAGAGCGGCGATGACCAGGAACGCCGCGAGTACCACCCCGCGGGCGGCGACGATCTGGGCGAACGGAAAGGTCTGCTCGAGACGGAAGAACTGTGGCCACACCACGACTGCCGTCGCGATCGCGAGCAGCACGGTGAAGAGGATCCCCAGTAGTCGAAACATCACCTCCAGCCTAGAAGTCCTCTCTGTGAAGTCCCTTGAGCGACGGGCAGGCGCGACCGGCGTCCGCCGTCGTCGGTACGCTCGGAGCATGGCCTCCGCTCGCTCCCGCCGTTTCGCCGGTCCGTCCGACCTGCATATGCACTCCAACCACTCGGACGGCACCGAGGCACCTGCCGAGGTCGTGCGCCAGGCGCACTCATACGGCCTGCGTACCGTGGCGCTGACCGACCACGACCGCAGCACCGGGTGGGATGAAGCGGCAGCGGTAACCGCCGAACTGGGAATGACGTTCATCCCGGGCATGGAGCTCTCGGCGAAGCACGAATGGCGCAGTGTGCACGTGCTCGGCTACCTGTTCGACCCGCTCGACGATGCGCTGAGAGCCGAGACCGATCGGATCCGCGGCGATCGGATCGGCCGAGCCGAGAGGATCGTCCGCAGCATCGGTCGCGATTACGACCTCGACTGGGACGACGTCCTCGCCCAGACCACCCTCGACGCGACGGTCGGACGCCCGCACATCGCCGACGCTCTCGTCGCACGAGGGATCGTCCGCGATCGTACCGAGGCTTTCGACGGGATCCTGCACCCGCGCGAGGGCTACTACGAACCGCACTACGCGCCGGACCCGCTCACCGCGGTGCGTCTGATCACCGACGCCGGAGGAGTGGCGATCATCGCGCACCCCGCGACGGTGGGACGCGACCACATGATGCCCCTGCATTTCATCGAGCAGCTGATCGCCGCAGGCTTGGGCGGTTTCGAGATCGATCACCGTGAGAACACCGCATCGGGCAAGAAGGCGCTGCATGCGATCGCGGCGAAGCACGATCTGATCATCACCGGCTCGAGCGATTACCACGGCACCGGAAAACCGAACCTGCCGGGCGAGAACACGACCTCGGACGAGATGGTGCAGCGGCTCATCGAGCGCGCGACCGGAACCGCGCCGCGCTACGCCTGACGTCGGGCGTTCCGCCGGTCGCGTACTGGGATCGCTCAGGCGGCACAGCAGAGGGGGCGGATGCCGCTGCTGCAGCATCCGCCCCCTCTGAGGTCGATCAGGATCCGGAGACCGGGGCTGCTCCCGTGCCGCCCGAACCTCCGCGACGGCGACGGCGACGACGCGCCGGAGCCGGCTTGCCGTCGTGGTGCTCCTTGCCTGCGCCGTCATGGGTGCCGGCGCCCTCGGCGCTGCGGTCGGCTGACGGCGTGGACTGCGAGTCGTCGGCAGGTGCCTCGGAAGCGCCTTCTGCGAACGTGGAACCCACCGGGGTCGAACCGCCCCGACGACGCCGACGGCGACGGGTGCCGCCCTCGTCCGTGCCCTCTGCTGCCACGTCTGCTGCGCGCTCGGGGCGCGGAGCCCGCTCGGTCTTCACCGACTGCGTCTTCGGCGCCGAGACCAGACGGCCCTTCGTGCCGGCGGGGATGTCGAGGTCTTCGAACAGGTGCGGGCTCGACGAGTACGTCTCGGTGGGGTCGGGCTGGCCGAACTCGAGGGCTCGGTTGATCAGCGCCCACTTGTGCAGGTCTTCCCAGTCGACGAACGTCACGGCGATGCCGGTCTTGCCCGCGCGCCCTGTGCGCCCGACGCGGTGCAGGTACGTCTTGTCCTCGTCGGGGATGGTGTGGTTGATCACGTGGGTGACGTCGTCGACGTCGATGCCTCGGGCGGCCACGTCGGTCGCGACGAGCACGTCGCGCTTGCCGGCCTTGAAGGCCGCCATCGAGCGCTCGCGCTGATCCTGACCCATGTCGCCGTGCACGCCGCCGACGTTGAATCCACGGTCGCTGAGCTCGTCGACCAGACGCTGCGCGGCACGCTTGGTGCGCGTGAAGATGACCGTCTTGCCGCGACCCTCGGCCTGCAGGATGCGGGCGATGATCTCGTCCTTGTCGAGCGAGTGCGCCCGGTAGACGAGGTGCTTGATGTTCGCCTGGGTGAGGCCCTCATCGGGGTCGCTCGCCCGGATGTGGATCGGGTTCGACATGAACCGGCGAGCGAGCGCGACGATCGGGCCGGGCATGGTCGCCGAGAACAGCTGCGTGTGACGCACCGAGGGGACCTTCTGGAAGATCTTCTCGATGTCGGCGAGGAAGCCGAGGTCGAGCATCTTGTCGGCCTCGTCGAGCACGACCTCGGTCGCGTTCGACAGGTCGAGCAGACGCTGGCCGGCGAGGTCGATCAGACGACCGGGCGTGCCGACGACGATCTGCGCGCCGGCCTTGAGCTGGTCGATCTGACCCTCGTAGGCCTTGCCACCGTAGATCGCGACGACGCTCGTGGGGCGGTTGCTGGTGAGCAGGTCGATGTCTTCGTACACCTGCACCGCGAGCTCGCGGGTGGGAACGACGATGAGCGCCTTGACGCCGTGCTCGGGGTTCAGCCCCAGTCGCTGCACGACGGGGATGCCGAACCCGAACGTCTTGCCGGTGCCGGTCTTGGCCTGGCCGATGATGTCCTGGCCGGGAAGGCCGAGGGGGATGGTCTGCTCCTGGATGGGGAATGCGTCGACGATGCCCTTGGAGGCGAGTGCGTCGATGATGTCCTGATCGATTCCGAGATCAGCGAAGGTTGTCAATGTTCAGATTGCCTGTCCGGCGACCTGCGAAGATCGCCACGTTCACGGATCCACGCCGTCTTTGTGCCACAGGCGCGGGCCCCACTCCGACGGCGGGGACACCGACAGCCTACCCGAGGGGGTGGCGGCGCCCGGAAGGACCCTCTCGTCCGAGTATTGTGAACCCCGTGGTGAACTGGTTCTGGAAGCGTAGGACGCCCCGGCGCACACTGACGTTGCGCAGTCGCGGGGATCAAGGCACGGCGACGCGTGTCGACTTCGCCGAACTCGCGCCGGAGCTGCCACGATTCCTCGGCCAGGCCGCGTACCTGCAGCTGGGGTACTTCGAGACGCTCACTCGACTGATCAGGGCGACGCCTGAGCTCTCCGAGAAGGAATCCCTGTCTCGTGCGGCCGGTGCCGCGCTCACGAAGCACAGGGCCATCGTCGACCTGATCGCCGAGCGCGGTGACGACCCGACGCAGCTCATGCTCCCGTTCCGCGAGAATCTCGATGCGTTCCGTCGCAAGACGATCGGGGCGCGTCCGAGGGAGACGCTGCTGGCGGTCTACATCACCGCAGGCATGCTGGACGACTTCTACTTCGCGCTCGCATCGAGCTACGGCGAGACCGGAGAGCGGGTGGCGGCGATCCTGGGTGAGGACGACGCCCGTCATGAGATCGTCGCGATCATCCAGGAGACCATCGACGGCGACGGCGAGTGGCGATCACTCCTGTCGATGTGGGCGCGCCGCCTGGTCGGCGACACGATCCTCGTGTGTCGTTCGGCCTTGCGTCAGCCCGAGCTCGCCGCCATGAGCGAAGACCGTGTCGAGCTGGTCTACACCGAACTCATGGGAGCTCACGCCCGCCGCATGGATGCGATGGGTCTGGCCTCTTAGACGGAGCGGCTCAGATGCCGAGTGCGGCCTTGGCCGACGCGTCGGACCGGCGGCGCGACGCGACGATCGCGACCGTCAGGCCTGCCGCGATGACGACCGAGCCGACGACGCTCGCGAGCCACAGCCAGATGCTGCCCTCTCCGACGCCGAGCCACTGCAGGCCCGTGTAGAAGAGCGCGGCGAGGGCGGTGGCGATCGCGGGAGTCAGGGCGACCCCGCGCAGCTCGCGGCCACCGATCATGTAGTGGGCCGCGATGCCGAGCACGCACGCTCCGATGAGAGCGAGGAGGATGTACATCGTGGCGTCAGGCGAAGAAGCCGACGCGACGAGACTCCTCGGTGCCGAGCTCGATGTAGGCCAGGTTCGCGGTCGGAACCAGGTAGGAGTTGCCCTTCACATCGGCGAAGCTCAGGTGAGAGGTGTTCTGCTCGAGAGCTGAGGAGACCTGCGTGCGGACCTCGTCCGCGCTCGAAGCGGTCTCGAAGCTGAGCTCGCGGCCGGTGTTGATGATGCCGATGCGGATTTCCACGCGTACTCCTGTTTTCCAGTCGACGATGCTGTGGTCGAGTCGACCACGGAGGTCGACGACTGCGCCCAACTCTACCGGGCGGCGAGACGAGGGGATCCGCCGATCGGGCCGGTTTCGCCCTGAGCGCACATCGTCCAGCGACAGCGTCGAGAGACCGCGGCGGGCGGCGATGTCCGTGCGCCGCAGTAGCGTGGATGACATGACAGAGGACGCCGCGCAGAACGCCGTGATCGGTGCAGACGCGTCGGCATCCGGCGTCATCATCGGGGCGCCGGGAACCGGCAAGACCCACACCCTCACCGAGCGGGTGGTGCATCTGCTCGACACTGTGGGTATGCGTCCGGAGCAGCTCCTCGTGCTCACGCCGAGCAGGCAGGCGGCCACCGCGCTGCGCGATCGCATCGGAGTCAGAATCGGTCAGGCCACTCCCGGCCCGCTGGCCAGGTCACTCGGGTCGTTCGCCTTCCAGGTCGTGCGCGGAGCGATGGTGCGCGCCGGAGCAGAGCCGCCGGCCCTGTTGACGGGCGCAGACCAGGACCGCCTGATCGCTGAGCTGCTCGCGGGCGATGCCGAAGACGAGCGCATCGTGTGGCCGCAGGCGCTGAGCCCCGCAGTCCGCGCATCGAAGGGCTTTCGTTCCGAGCTTCGTGCGTTCCTCGCAGAGTGCGTCGAGCTCGGCGCACTCTGCGAGGAGCTGCGCGCGGCCGATGACGCCGCCTGGTCGGCCGTCGCCGACTTCCTCGTCGAGTACCGTGCGGTGCTCGATCTGGCTCGGGCATCGCACCGAGACGCCGCAGATCTGCTCGCCGAGGCGTGCACGATCCTGCAGACGGCGGAGCCGACCGCCCTCGGGCCCCTCGCCGATCTCAGGGTGGTGCTCATCGATGATGCGCAGGAGCTGACACGCGGCGGGATCGCGGTGGTCGAGGCGCTGCGGGCGCGAGGCACCGCAGTGCTCGCGTTCGGCGATCCAGACATCTCCTCCGGAGCATTCCGCGGAGCGAGTCCCGAGCTGTTCGCTCAGCTCGCCACGGCGCTCGGCGAGGTGCACGTCCTCGACAGGCCCCACCGTCAGGCGCCCGCTCTCACGGCGCTCACCCGCACCGTCACGCAGGCGATCGGGGCTTCAGGTCGCATCGACCACCGACGCGCCCCTGAACCGCTCGACGCGCCGCGGCCGGGCGCCCCCACCGACGTCAGCACCTTCGTCGCGCCGTCGCCGCACGAAGAGCTCGACCGCATCGCCGGCGTCATGCGCGAGTGGCACCTCACAGACGATGTGCCGTGGGATCGCATCGCGGTGATCGCACACGACACCCGCCAGGTGACGCAGCTCGAGTCCGAGCTCGCGGCGCGCGAGATTCCGACGAGGGCCGCGGGTGTGCAGCGTCCGCTCGGCTCCGAGCCGATCGTGCGCGACATCGTCGGCATCGTGCGCCTGGCCCTCACCGCACCTGACGACCGGACCTCCCAGGACTGGGAGGAGGCGCTCCGCACTCCCTTCGGCGGCATGGATGCGATCGGCCTCCGGCGTCTTCGCGCACGTCTGCGTCATATCGAGCTCGACCTCGGCGGTTCGACTCCGGCTCGGGAGCTGCTGCGTCAGGCACTGGCATCGCCCGACCACTTCACTCTCATCGATGCGCAGGAATCCCGCCTGGCCGCACGCTTCGCCTCGACCATCGCCGAGGTGGCCACCGCGGCAGCCGACGGAGAGACGATCCACGATCTCCTGTGGCGAGTCTGGGATCAGGCCAGGGCGGTCGACGGGCGCAAGCTCCAGGTCGCGTGGCGTGAGATGTCGCTGCAGCCCAGCGGTGCCGAGACCGCGAGAGCCCTCGATGCCCTCGTCTCGTTGTTCGGCGCGGCGAAGCGGTTCGTCGAGCGCACCCCGAATGAGAAGCCGGAGGTGTTCGTGCGCGACATCCTCGACAGCGAGGTGCCCGAAGACTCTCTGTCGAGTCCCGATCGACCCGGTCGGGTGACGCTGCTCACACCGGCGACCGCGCTCGGCACCGAGTTCGACGCCGTCGTGGTGGCGGGAGTGCAGGACGGCATCTGGCCGAACGTGCGACTGCGCGGCGGGATGCTGCAGACCTGGCGTCTCGCCGATGCGGTGCTCGCCGCCCGCACCGGAACCGCCGAGCACCCGCCCGAGACCCTCGACAGGCGCCGTGCGGCCCTCCACGACGAGCTGCGTCTCTTCGTGCGCGCGATCTCTCGCTCGCGCCGCAGGCTCCTGATCACCGCGGTCGACGACGACGACCTGACTCCCAGCCCGTTCTTCGGGTTCCTCCCACCGCCCGATCCGCCCGAGCTGCATGCCTCGGCGGAGCATCCGCTCACGCTGCGAGGGCTCGTCGCTCGTCACCGCCGGGTGCTGACCACCTCGACCGCCCCTGCCGCGCGAGGCCACGCGTCCGCCCAGCTGGCGGTGCTCGCGAGGGAGGGCGTGCCAGGTGCCGACCCGTCCGAGTGGTACGGCGTGACTCCGCCGACGACCGACGCCCCACTGCACGACCTCGCGGTCGACGCCGCTCGGGTGTCGCCGTCACGCATGGAGTCCTTCGAGGAATGCGAGCTGAACTGGGCGGTCTCCGCGCTCGGGGGCGACACCGTGATGCCCCCGTCGGCGGGGATCGGCACGATCATCCACGAAGCGATGGAGCAGGTGCCTGACGGAGAACTCGAGCGCCTGCGAGACGTTCTCGCCGAGCACTGGCCCGAGCTCGACTTCGAGACGGCCTGGATCGGCAGGAAAGAGCGCCGTAGGGCCGACCTGTACATCGATCGGCTGCACAGCTATCTCTCGGACGTCGCAGAGGAAGGCGGTCGCGTGATCGCGGGCGAGGTCGAGTTCCGGTTCGCGGTCGAGGTCCCGGGCGAGATCGGAGCACCGCCGGCCGTCCGCACGGTGAGCACCGAACCGGAACCTCACCCGCACCACGCGATCGTTCACGGTTTCATCGACAGGGTCGAGGCGTACACAGCCGGGGGCGGAGAGCACGCGAAGGCCCGAGGACAGAGATGGACGCGTATGGCCGATGCGCAGGGCGGAGAACGCGTCGTGGTCGTCGATCTGAAGACGGGCAAGTACGAGCCGGAAAGCGAGCAGAAGGTCGCAGACCACGCGCAGCTCGCCGCATACCAGGTGGCTGTGCAGGAGGGTCTCATCGCGGGAGCGGATTCGGCGGCGCTGGCCGGAGCGCGGCTAGTGCTGGTCGCCAAAACCCTGGCCGGGAGCGATTTCCGCGTCGCGCACCAGCACACGCTCGCCGGGGAAGAGCGGGTGCAGTTCCTCGGACGCATCGCCGAGGCCGCTCGAGGCATGTCGGCGTCCAGCTTCACCGCCCACGTCGAGGCGCACTGCGCAGACACACAATGGCGGGTCCAGCCGTGCCGCATCCACACGGTCGCCGCGGTGAGCGCGTGACGGCGTGGACGGGGGCGGGGCACGGCATCTCCGCGCTGGACGTCGCCGCCGCGCTCGGCCTTCCGGCGCCCACAGAGGCGCAGCAGCGGGTGATCGAATCGCCGCCCGCGCCTGCTCTCGTGGTCGCGGGAGCGGGCAGTGGCAAGACCGAGACGATGGCCGGTCGCGTCGTATGGCTCGTCGCGAACGGGCACGTGCGCCGCGATCAGATTCTCGGACTGACCTTCACACGCAAGGCCGCGGGTGAGCTCGCGGAGCGCATCGGGGCCAGGCTCGCGCTCGTCGACGAATACGGAAGACGGGGACTGCTGCCGTACCTTCCCGAGATCGTGGCGAGCCACGCGCTCGATCGCGTGTCGAGAGCCGCGAACGGTCGTCAGCGCGAGGTCGTCCGATCCCAGGTGCTCGACGAACTCGCCGAGCGCTTCGGGACAGCGGGCGATGTGGCCCCGCTTTCGGCCGAGGACCTGCTGATCCGTCCGAAGGTATCGACGTACAACGCCTTCGCAGACGGCATCGTGCGTGAGCACGCGGCGCGCATCGGCCGCGAGTCCGACGTCGCCATGCTCAGTCAGGCGGCGTCCTGGATGCTGGTGCGCGATGTCGTGCTGCGCGCCGACCTCCCAGACCTGGAGGAGATAGACCGATCGGTGGCGGGAGTGGTCGACGCGGTGCAGCGACTGGCCGGCGACTCTCTCGATCACAGGGTCGACCTGGATCGCGCGGATCGGATCGCGCTGCGTCAGGCCGAGGCGTTCGAACCGTACCGGAGCAATGCGGATGTCGCGACCGCGGCGGCGAACCTGCGCGCGCTTCCCGCCCTGTCGACCCTGGTCCGCGACTACATCGCCGAGAAGGAGCGACGCGGTGTGCTGGATTTCGCCGACCAGGTCAGCGGCGCCTACGACATCGTCGAGTCGTCACCCGATGTGCGCGACGACCTCAGACAGCAGCATCAGGTCGTTCTGCTCGACGAGTACCAAGACACCTCTGTGATCCAGACGCAGTTCCTCGCACGGCTCTTCCGCGACTCCGCCGTGATGGCGGTAGGGGATCCCCACCAGTCGATCTACGGATGGCGAGGCGCCAGCGCAGACAACCTGCATGCCTTCGCGCGGACCTTCTCCGAGCATGAGACAGTCGGGAACTACAGTCTGATGACGAGCTGGCGCAACGACCGGAACATCCTCGGTGTCGCCAACCGCATCCTCGGCCCGCTGCGCAGACCCGGGTTGGACGTACCGCCCCTCGAGGCTCGCCCGGGTGCGGGCCCAGGGTCGGTCGAGGTGAGCTTCCCGCTCACGGTCGACGAGGAGGCGCGCGCGGTCGCCGAGTGGTTCGCTGAACGTCGTGCAGCACACGACGATCCCGCGAAGCCGCACACCGGGGCGGTGCTGTTCCGGTCGAAGCGTCATATGCAGACCTTCGCGGCAGCGCTGGCCGCGCAGGGGATTCCCCACCGGATCCTGGGCCTCGGCGGTCTCCTCGCGACGCCCGAGGTGGTCGATGTCGTCTCGACGCTGCGTGTGCTGCACGATCCCACCGCCGGCTCTGCACTGATCAGACTCCTCGTCGGCCCTCGATTCTCGGTCGGGGTCGCCGACATGGCCGCCCTGCAGGACCTTGCATCGGAGCTCTCCCGGCGAGACAGCGGGCTGCTGCCGCTCGACGACGAACTCCGAAAGCGCATCCGTGCGTCGCGCGGAGCAGACGAGGCGCTGTCGATCATCGACGCCGTCGACGTGCTCCGCGGCCTCAGTGACGACTACCGTCTTCTGTCGCGCATCACGCCGGAGGGCCGCTCTCGCATACGCGCGGCGGGGGAGATGCTCGAACGGCTCCGTCGAGCCTCGTCGCTGCCGCTTCCCGACATGCTGAGGCTCATCGAGCTCGAGCTGCGTCTGGACATCGAGCTCGCTGCGAACGAGACGAGGGGGCCGGCCCGCATCGCCGCCACGCAGCTGCGCGCGTTCACCGACGAGGTCCGGTCGTTCCTCGCCGCGGACGAGCGAGGGACCATCTCGAGCCTCCTCGCCTGGCTCGAGAAGGCCGAGAGCACGGACGAGCTGGTGCCGCGACCCGAACCGCCGGAGCCGGGGGTGGTTCAGCTGCTGACCATCCACGGCTCCAAGGGCCTCGAGTGGGATGCGGTCGCCGTGGTGCGCATGGTCGAGGGCGAACTGCCGTCGAGACCGACGGACACCTCGGGGTGGTTCGGCTTCGGGGTTCTGCCCTTCGCTCTGCGCGGCGACAGCGCGGCTCTGCCGACGTTCACCTGGATTCCCCCCTCTGAGGAAGAGCTCGATCCGGCCAAGCGGCTGAAGGCCGGGATCGCGTCCCTGACGAGCAAGAGCAAGACGGCGCCGGGTGCGATCACCGTGTTCAAGGACTCCTATCGCGAGTATCAGCAGGAAGAAGAGCGACGACTCGCCTACGTCGCCGTCACCAGGGCACGCAGCCACCTGCTCCTGACCGGAGCGCACTGGGCGGGGCAGAAGCAGCCGAAGGCGCCGAGTCCCTACCTGATCGAAGCCATGGAGGTGCTCGGGCGAGGGGCGATCGACCCCGTGGATCCTGACGAGAACCCCTACGAAGGACCGGGCGCCACTCTCACCTGGCCGCTCGACCCGCTCGGTGCTCGGCGCGGTGTCGTCGAGTCCGCGGCCGCAGCCGTGCGCGATGCGGCCGAGAGCGACCCGGTGGCCTCCCCGGAGCTGGTCCGTCTGCTCGCCGAGCGTGCGGCCCGACTGCGCGGCGCCGATGCGCCACCGCCGACCCGCGTGCCCGCCTCCCGCTTCAAGGACTACGTCACCGACTTCACGGGCACGGTGGCATCCATCGTCCGCCCGATGCCCGAGCGGCCCTATCGGCAGACTCGCCTGGGCACGCTGTTCCATGCGTGGGTCGAGAGGCGCAGCGAACTGGTCGGCGTCGGCCAGCGCGTCGACGAGGCGCTCTGGGAGGTCGACGAAGATGACCTCTCCTTCGGCGAGAGCATCGGGGGAGCGGAGGTGTCGTCGACCGACGCCGCCGACCTCTCGGCCCTGCAGGAGATCTTCGAGGCCAGCGAGTGGGGATCCCTCAAGCCCATCGCGGTAGAGATCGAGATCGACTTCGCGCTGGGTGGCGGCGCAGCACCGGGTGACGACGGTCACATCGTCATCTGCAAGCTCGATGCGGTCTACCGACGCGAGGATCGGGGCGGGCGTATCGAGATCGTCGACTGGAAGACGGGCAAGGCGCCGCGCACGCCCAAGGAGCGGGAAGAGCGGATGCTGCAGCTCGCGCTGTATCGCCTCGCCTACCATCGTCGATTCGGGGTGCCGCTCGACGAGATCGACGTCGCGCTCTACTACGTCGCAGACGACCTCGTCATCCGCGGTGACCGGGTCTACTCCGAGTCGGAGCTCTTCCAGCGCTGGAGCGCCGCTCGCGCGGCTCGCTGAGCTTCATCCTCCGGCGACCCCTCGTCGGAGCCGTCCGCTTTCTCGGGCGCGTCCGCATGATGGGTGTCGCCGGTCGTGTTCCGCGGCGCGCCGAGGTCTTCCGAGACCTGGTCGCGCACCGCTGACAGGTCCTCGGTCTCGAGTCCACCCACCTGAAGTCGACGCGCGGCATCCGCAGTCTCGCTGAGATCCGTCGTGCTCTGGTCGCTGTCGTCGCGCCAGAGATCGTTCGGGTTGTACGCGTCGGTCTGCATCGATGTGTCGACGCCCGAGGCGGCGCTCGCCGGAACCCTGTCGAGCGCATCCAGAGCAGACTCGACTCCCTCGTTGCGCGAGGCGATCACGCCGAGATCGTCGTTGTGCAGTCCCTCGGCGAGTGACTCGAGAAGAGCGGCGGCATCGTCGACGATGTCGGGTCGGTGCAGTGAGTCCCCGTGCACCAGCCAGCGGGCGAACTCGAGCTCGGCGAGCAGTCGAGCGCGCACCTCGAGTGCCGCGTCGGGGCCGCGATCGGCGGCGCGAGCGTACGACGCGTGGACGTCGTCTGCCGCATCAGGGGCAGTCGACAGCCATGACAGATCGATCGCGGGGTCGCCCACAGCCAGCGAATGCCAGCCGATGAGTCCGGTCACCTCGGGGCCGAGCTCGGGGTCGTCGCGGAAGATGAACGAGGTGGACTGCACTCCGCCCAGCACCACCGTCGATTCGAAACGCCAGAGGTCGTCGTCGGCGAGCGCGTCGCGCCACCTGACGGTGAGTCGAGCGGGAACGCGCCCGGTCGATGCTGCGGCGTCGACCAGTCGAGCGAGTTCGTCGCGGCTCTCCTGGGCAGACCGCGTGGTCAGCCCGGCACCTCGCACCACTGACGTGGGAAGCGCGTGCACAGCGGCGATCGCCGCGCCCATCGATTCGGCAGCGCCGCGGCCCGCGGGAACCATCGCGGCTTCGATCTGGAAGCCGGGCAGCAGCTCGGTCACGAGGGCGTGTGCGTCTGCCAGCCGGGTTTCGCCGATGTACTCGGGAGCTTTGAAGGGCAGCATCGCCCGTGCCCCGGCCGTCAGTGCCCTCAGCGCGAGGGCCTCGGCAGCGAGCTCGCGTGAGGTCTCGTCGTCGTCGGCCACGCGGATCGCGAGCTCGCGCCCGTCTGCGAGGGTGGCGACGGCGGAGTCGAAGCGGCCGTCGCCGTCGGCGCTGAGCACGCGCGCCCCGGTCACCTCGGCGCCGGGCAGTGCGGCAGTCACCGCCGCGGCTAGAGTGAATGGAGAGCGTCCCATGCCTCCAGGGTAGGTGGACGAGGGGGCGGTCCCGCTCCCGCCACGCCCGTGAGAGAGGGAGCCGATGATCGCCGACAGCAGCACTTCCCTCGACCGCGCCGCGGATCTGCGCGTCGAGCCCGGGATCCTCGATCGGCTGCGCGCCGACGAGACGACGAGGGTGATCGCCGTCCGCGACGGTCGGGTGCGCATCGCAGGCGCCGATCTCGATCCGGCTGCGCTGCTGCGGGTGCCCGCCTCCGAGATCGTCGACGCGACCTGGGCGCTCCTCGGCCGCGATGACGACGGAACCGCTGTGCTTCTCGCCGTTCTGCCGCCGGAGGGCGACACCGTCGACACCGCCCCCGATGAGGTCTGGCTGGGTCTCCGCGACCTGGGCGCGCGTCTCGGCCCCGGCGACACCGAGCTGCTCATCGAGGCCCTCGCACTCGGCGGCTGGTTGCGCGACGCGCTGTTCTGCCCCCGCTGCGGGGGAGAGACTGAAGTGCGTCAGGCCGGATGGTCACGCCGATGCCTCGTCTGCGGTCGCGAGCACTTCCCCCGCACGGACCCGGCGGTGATCGTCGCGGTCGAGAGCTCAGACGGCGAACGCCTCCTGCTCGGCGCGAACGCGAACTGGGGCGGACGGATGTACTCCTGCTTCGCCGGATTCACCGAGGCGGGCGAGTCTCTGGAGTCCACGGTGCACCGGGAGCTCGAGGAGGAGTCGGGCGTCCGTCTGGCCTCCCTGCGCTATGTCTCGTCTCAGCCATGGCCGTTCCCTCGCTCGCTCATGCTCGGGTTCCGTGCGGTGGCTCTGGACGACCACGTGCTGCGTCCGGACGGCGAGGAGATCATCGACGTGCGCTGGTTCAGCCGCGATGAGATCGGGTCGGCTCTCGCCGGCGACGGACCGGTCGGTCTGCCGGGGCCCGCATCGATCGCGCGCGCGCTCATCCTCGAATGGTTTGAGGAGCGCGCGTGAGCGCGCTCGAGGCCCTCGACGATCGACAGCGGGAGGCGGCATCCGTGCTGCGCGGTCCCGTCGCCGTGCTGGCCGGCGCGGGAACGGGCAAGACCCGTGTGATCACCCACCGGATCGCCCACGGTGTCGATACCGGCGCGTACTCGCCGTCGCGCGTCATGGCCGTGACCTTCACCGCGAAGGCGGCAGGGGAGCTCAGAGGACGCCTGCGCGCCCTCGGCGTCGAGGGCGTCGCCGCGCGAACCTTCCATGCCGCCGCGCTCGCCCAGCTCAACTTCTTCTGGCCGACGTTGGCCGGCTCGCCGGCTCCGTCGATCATCGACAACAAGGTGAGGCTGCTCGGTCAGGCTGCAGACTCGATGCGTCTGCGCCCGAGCACCGCGACCCTGCGCGACATCGCCTCGGAGATCGAATGGCGCAAGGTGTCGATGCTCTCGGTCGAACAGCACTCGCTGCTCGGTCGCACGATGAGCGGAATCGACTCCGCGCAGTTCGTCGAGCTGCAGCAGCGCTACGAGGCGCTGAAAGACGAACGACGCCAGCTCGATTTCGAAGACGTGCTCCTGGCGTGCGCCGGGATGCTCGAAGCGGAGCCGCGCGTCGCCGCCTCCGTGCACGAGCAGTATCGCCACTTCACGGTCGACGAGTATCAGGACGTCTCTCCGCTCCAGAACCGACTGCTCGAACTCTGGCTGGGTGATCGCAAGGACATCTGCGTCGTCGGCGATGCGAGCCAGACCATCTACTCGTTCGCCGGCGCCGAACAGCGCTTCCTTCTCGAGTTCGAGCGGCGGCATCCGGATGCCACGGTCGTGCGGCTCGAGACCAACTACCGTTCGCAGGCGCCGATCCTCGAAGCGGCCAATGCTCTCATGAAGGGTCGGCCGGGTGCGCTCGAGCTCATCCCCGCGAGGGAGACGTTCAACGCCGAATCGCCGACGGTGACGGCCTACGACTCCGAGCGCGACGAGGCCGAGGGGATCGCCGCGGCCGTGGCGGCGCGGATCGAATCCGGGGCCTCGCCCTCGGAGATCGCGGTACTCTACCGCGCCCATGCGCAATCGGCGGTGCTGCAGCAGGCGCTCGCCGCAGAGGGCATCCCGACGTCGGTTCTGGGCGGAACGCGGTTCTTCGCGATGCCGGAGGTGCGTCAGGCGATCCTGGCGTTGCGGGCCGCCGCCGTCGCTCCTACGGAGCAGGGTTTCCTGCCGGGCGTTCAGCGAGTCCTCCGCGAGCTGGGGCTCTCTGACGAACCGCCCGCTGCCGGTGGCGCGCAGCGCGACGGATGGGAGGCTCGGCGCGCCATTCTGCGCCTCGCCGAGGATGCCGGGCCGGACGAGAACCTGCGCACTTTCAGCGACGCGCTCATGGCACGAGCGAAGGACCAGCACGAGCCCACGATGCGCACCGTCACGCTCTCGACCCTGCACGCCGCCAAGGGTCTCGAATGGCCGCATGTCCACCTCGCCGGCTGGGCAGAGGGCTCGCTTCCGATCTCATACGCCACCGGCTTCGAGGCGATCGACGAAGAACGCCGCCTCGCCTACGTCGGCGTCACGCGGGCCGCGCGTACTCTCTCGCTGTCGTGGTCGCGCTCAGCGGGGCGAGGGGAGCGGGCGCCGTCGCGGTTCCTGGCAGAGATGGGAACGACTGCTCGCGGCACCGGCATTCTTCGTGAAACCTCACCGAGCGCCACTCGCGCCGGCCATCGCCGCTGACCTCGACGAACGAGCCGGCTGACGACGTCTCCGCAAGGAGCCGCGCGACGAGCGTCGCCGCATCCGCGATCCGAGCGGCGCTGATCGGACCTGACGCTCGTCCGATCAACTGAGCGTGCATACGGGGCCAGGCGTCGTCGCGCTCGCGTTCATTCTCGTCGCGGCAGGTGAGGCAGGGGGCTTCGCCTGGCACGACCAGGGGGCCGACGGTCGTGCGTCCTCGCTCGAGCGCCACAGGAAGGTGCGAGGTGTCATCGCGAAGGTAGCGGGCGAAGTGCAGGGCGGCGGCCGCACCCTCGACCAGCACGATTCCGATGTCGGCGGGGTTCTCACGCGCCCCGGCGGCGATGCCCTCGTCGAGAAGCGCTTCGCGCATGCGGTACTCGCAGCGCGCGTCGGCGACGTCGATGCTCTCCACCCACGCGGCCCTCGGAGCCGGGGCGTCGTCGACGAGGAGCGGCTCGAGTCGTGAGAGGAGCATCCGTGCCTCCGCGCGCGGTGCACCGGCGGCGTGCGCGACCACATCGAACGTCGTACGCCGAAAACCGGCGGCCATCCGACCGATCAGACGCTCGACCCACGGCTCGGACGCCGCGATGCGCAGCGTGCCCTCGATGCCGATCTGCAGGGTCTCACCGTCTCGCCAGAGCAGCGGAACGGCGGGATCCAGGCGGGTGATGGTCTTGGGCGTCAGAGGAGACATCCCTCGATTCTGCGGAAAGTCGAGCTCCCGGTGGGGGAGTCTCAAGCATCCGTGGAAAAGTCAGCACACCCGGCGCACACGCCGCTCACACCGGGCGGTCGCCTCCCGGGCCGTCGCTGCCGTCGGAGTTCTGCCCATCCTCTGAGTTCTCCGACTTCTCGGGCTGCTCCGACTGCTCTCCCGAGAAGTCGTCGCCGTCCAGCAGGCGAGCCAGGGCCTCGTCGAACTCGTCGGCGACGGGCTGCTCTCCTCGTGCGCTCGCCTGGAGCCGCGCGACGAGCGCAGACGGGTCATCGATGTCCTCCGACGTAGGCATGAGGTCGGGGTAGTCCCAGAGCGCGTCGCGCCCTGCGATGCCCACGGCGTCGGTCACCGCCTGCCACATCGCCGAAGCTTCGCGCAGACGACGGGGCCGCAGCTTGAGGCCGACGAGTGCGCCGAGAGCGTCTTCGGCCGGGCCGCCCACCGCACGGCGGCGACGGGCCGCCTCGGCGATCCGGGCCCCGTCGGGAAGGCGAGCGGTGGCCTGCGCGGTCACGACGTCGACCCAGCCGTCGATCGTCGCCACGAGATTCTCGAGGCGAGCGAGCGCCTCGCGCTGCGCTTCCGTCTGCGTGGGCAGCAGAGCGCCACCCTCGATCGCCGCGCGGAGCTCCTCGGGGTTCGAGGGATCGAGGCGACTCGCGACGTCTTCGAGCGCATCGACATCGACCGTGACTCCGCGGGCGAAGTCGGTGATCTGCGCCATGACGTGCAGGTGCAGCCACTTCGAATGGCGATACAGCCGGGCGTAGGCGAGTTCGCGGGTCGCCACATAGAGGGTGATCTGGTCTTCGGGGATCTCGAGACCGTCGCCGAACGCCGTCAGGTTCTGCGGGATGACAGCCGCGGTCCCTGCCGGAAGAACGGGGATGCCGACATCTCCGCCCGACACCACCTCGAGCGCGAGGTTGCCGAGCACCTGCCCGAACTGCGCAGCGAACACCGAGCCGCCGAGACCGCGCATGAGCTTTCCGGCACCCTGCACGACGTCGCGCATCTCTTCGGGAACCTGCGTGTCGAGGGCGCTCGTGAGCGCATCGGCGATGCTCGTCGACACCGGGCCGGCGATCTCCTTCCACACAGGCAGGGTCGCTTCGACCCACTCGCCGCGCGTCATCGCCTTGGGCGACTCGCCGAGCTCGGAGATCGTCGTCGCCTCGCCGAGCCACAGGTCGGCGAGTGCGAACGAGTCGACGAGCGAGCTCCGCGATCCGTCGGTGATGCCGAGGCCGTCACGGTTGGCGATATGCAGCGCCTGGCGCAGCGCGTTCTCCCAGGCGTCACCGCCGAACGCGCCCTGCAGCTGCGACATGATCGTCTGCATCATCGCCGGGTCGAGCTGGATCCCATCCATGCCCGCGAAGGCGTTCTGCAGCGCCTCGGGGTCGATGTCGCCGGCACCCTGGCCGGACATCATTCGTCGGAGGAACTCCTGGAAGTCCTCGGGGGTCGGGTCGTTGTCTGACATGTCGCTCGCCTCTCAGCACGCCTAAAGCCGTGGCATCTACGCTAGTCACAGGATCGGCCGCGAGACCCCGAAGCAGGCAGATCGCTGTACGCCGCCCGCGAACGACGGAGGAACCCTGTGGATCGAACCCGGCCTGTGAAGCTCGGACTTGGCGTCTGGGCGCTGGTCGTCGCGTTGATCGCGCTCGTCGTGCTGACCTTCCTCCCGACGCCGTACGTCATCCAGCGTCCGGGCCCCGTCTACGACACCCTCGGCACGGCGGCCGGTGCAGACGGGGAGCAGGTTCCCCTCATCCAGGTCGAGGGCACCGAGACATTCGAGACCGCCGGATCGCTCGACCTCACCACGGTGCAGGTCGTCGGCAACCGCGAGCGCACGCCGAGCTGGTTCGAGCTCGCACTGGCGTGGACGGATTCTTCGCGAGCGGTCGTGCCGCTCGACTCGGTGTTCCCCGAGGGGGTCACGACAGAGCAGCGCGACGAGCGCAATGCGACGCTCATGGTCGACTCGCAGCACGAGGCGACCGCCGCGGCGCTCAACGAGCTCGGCTACGACACCGGAGCAGAGGTGGTCGTGCAGGAGGTCGTCGAGGATGCGCCGGCCGAGGGCGCCCTCGAGGCGGAGGACGTCATCACCGCCGTCGACGGCACCGCGGTGGCTTCGGCGAAGCAGCTGCGTCAGGCGATCCAGGACGCGGCAGGTGCACCGGTCGAGCTCACCGTGCAGCGCGGCGGCGAAGAGCAGGTCGTCGAGGTGACGCCCGAGAAGCAGACCGACGGCGACGTGACGACCTGGCTGATCGGCGTGACCCTGCGCACCGACTACGACTTCGAGATCGACGTGACGCTCCAGCTCGACAACGTCGGCGGCCCGAGTGCCGGGATGATGTTCGCACTCGGCATCATCGACACCATCACCGAGGGGGAGCTCAACGGCGGGGAGAACATCGCGGGCACCGGCACGATCGAAGCCGACGGCACCGTCGGGCCGATCGGCGGCATCCGCCAGAAGCTCTACGGCGCTCGCGATGCGGGGGCGGACTACTTCCTCGCACCGTCGACGAACTGCGACGAGGTCACCGGCCATGTGCCGGACGGCCTGACCGTGATCAGCACGTCGACGCTCGAGGAATCGCTCGCGGCGCTCGACGTGATCGCCGAGGGGGGCGACGTCGGATCGCTCCCGTCGTGCGACGTCGTGACCTCCCCGTGACAGGGATGACAGCCGCAGCACAGTAAGGCGTGCCTAGGATGGGAAGGTGACCTCGACTTCTGCACCGAACCCGGCCACTCCCCGAACCTCGCGACGAATATTCGGCATCTCGTTGGCGATCATCGCCGCGCTGATCGCCGCCTTCTTCGTCTTCGCGTCGCTCTACACCGAATTCCTCTGGTTCGACCAGGTGGGCTTCGAGGGAGTTCTCACCACCCAGTGGATCGCCACGGCGGTGATGTTCGTCGTCGGATTCCTCGGGATGGCAGTGCCGCTGTTCGTGGCCATCCAGCTCGCGTACCGTCTGCGCCCCGTCTACGTGCGGCTCAGCTCGCAGCTCGACAGGTACCAGGAGGTCATCGAGCCGCTCCGTCGTCTCGCGATGTGGGGCATGCCGATCTTCTTCGGCCTGTTCGCGGGCTTCTCCGCGGCCAGCCAGTGGAAGACCGTGTGGCTGTGGGCCAACGGCGTCGCCACCGACACGGTCGACCCGCAGTTCGGCGTCGACACGGGCTTCTACATGTTCGCGATGCCCTTCTACTCGATCCTCCTGGCCTTCGTGTCGGCGGTTCTGCTGCTCGCCCTCATCGTGACGGCGCTGGTGTCGTACCTCTACGGTTCCGTCCGCATCGGCCAGGGTGAGCTGCGCATCTCGAAGCCCGCTCGCATCCAGCTCGCGATCATCGCCGGCCTCTACCTGCTGGTGCAGGCGGCGAGCCTCTGGCTCGACCGCTACAAGACCCTCGTCGCCGAGGACGACCGCATCGTCGGTCCCGCGTACACCGGCGTCAACGCGACGATCCCCGGTCTCGCGATCCTCACGATCATCGCGGCGATCGTCGCGATCCTCTTCTTCGTCACGGCGATCATCGGTCGCTGGCGTTTCCCGCTCGCCGCGACCGCGCTGCTGATCGTCGCTTCGCTCGTCGTGGGCGTCGGCTTCCCCTGGGCGGTGACCACGTTCCAGGTGGCCCCGAACCAGAACGCGTACCAGGCCGAGTTCTACCAGCGGAACATCGACGGCACGAAGGAGGCGTACGGGGTCGCAAACCTCGAGACGACGCCGTTCGAGGCCGAGACCGACGCCGAGGCCGGCCAGCTGCGCGAGGATGCCGAGACCACTGCATCCATCCGCATCGTCGACCCCGCCGTGATCAGCCCGGCCGTGCGCCAGCTCGAGCAGTACCGCGGGTACTACCAGTTCCAGCAGAACCTCGACGTCGACCGCTATGAGATCGACGGTGCGATGCAGGACACGGTCGTGTCCGTGCGTGACCTCGACATGGAAGGCGTCGACGTCAGCAACTGGAACAACCGCGCTGCCGTCTACACCCACGGCTACGGCCTCGTGGTCGCAGCGGGCAACCAGCGCAC
Organism: Microbacterium sp. WCS2018Hpa-9; assembly: GCF_031843745.1. Classification (NCBI taxonomy): domain Bacteria; kingdom Bacillati; phylum Actinomycetota; class Actinomycetes; order Micrococcales; family Microbacteriaceae; genus Microbacterium; species Microbacterium sp. WCS2018Hpa-9. Next base: position 716,178 of record NZ_JAVTIY010000001.1, on the reverse strand, counting down.
GCCCGACGGCGAGCCGGTCTTCCTCGAGCGTGGCATCCCGTCTGCGGGCTTCCTCACCGAGCAGGAGAAGTTCGAGCCGCGCGTGTACTTCGGTGAGAACTCGCCCGAGTACTCGATCGTCGGCTCGCCCGACGGCACCGACCCCGTCGAGATCGACTACCCGCGCGGCAAGGACGGCTCGACCGAGACGAAGACCACGTTCGAAGGCGACGGCGGACCGCAGATCGGCAGCACCTTCACGAAGCTGCTCTACGCGCTGAAGTTCCAGTCGGAGCAGATCCTGTTCTCCAACCTGGTGAACGAGGAATCGCAGATCCTCTACGACCGCGACCCCAAGACGCGTGTGCAGAAGGTCGCGCCGTACCTCGAGCTCGACAGCGATCCGTACCCCAGTGTGGTCGACGGACGCGTCGTCTGGATCGTCGACGGCTACACGACGAGCTCGACCTACCCGTACTCGACGAACGTGAGCCTGTCGGAGGCGATTGCCGACTCGAACATCCCGTCGCCCACGCTCGCGATCGACGAGATCAACTACATCCGCAACTCGGTCAAAGCGACGGTCGACGCCTACGACGGCTCGGTGACGCTGTATGCGTGGGACGACAAGGATCCCGTGCTGCAGACGTGGCAGAACATCTACCCGTCGACGCTCAAGCCCGTGAGCGACATGTCGGCTGATCTGATGAGCCACGTGCGATACCCGACCGACCTGTTCAAGGTTCAGCGCGACATCCTCGGGATCTACCACATCGACACTGCGGGCTCGTTCGCGCAGCAGGACAACCGCTGGCAGACGCCCAACGACCCGCGCAGTGACGCGGTCCTGCAGCCGCCGTACTACCTGACGATGCAGATGCCAGGGCAGGATTCCCCGCGGTTCTCGATGTTCTCGACCTTCATCCCGTCGGCGACGGGGAGCGGTGGCAACCGTGACGTGCTGATGGGCTACCTCGCGGTCGACTCGGATGCAGGTTCCGAGGCCGGCGTGAAGGCCGAGGGCTACGGTCAGTTGCGGATGCTCGAGATCGACACCGATACGACGGTGCCCGGCCCCGGTCAGGTGCAGAACACGTACAACTCGGATACGTCCGTGGTGCCCCAGCTCAACCTGCTGCAGCAGGGTGAGTCGGAGGTGCTCTACGGAAACCTCCTGACGCTGCCCGTGGGTGGCGGCCTGCTCTATGTGCAGCCGGTCTATGTGCAGTCCTCGGAGGGCACGAAGCTTCCTCGTCTGCAGAAGGTCCTCGTGGCCTTCGGCGACAAGGTCGCGTTCGAGGACACGCTGACCGCGGCCCTCGACACGCTGTTCGGCGGTGACGCGGGTGCGGCCGGTGGAGACGACCAGGTCGAGCCGACCGAACCGGATCCGGACACCGGAGAGGTCCCGACCGAGCCGACCACCCCGACCGACGTCGAGGCGGAGGCCCTCGCGGCGGCGCAGCAGGCGCTGACCGACCGTGAGGCAGCACTCAAGGAAGGCGACCTGACCAAGTTCGCCGAGGCCGACAAGCGGCTCACGGATGCTGTGAACACGCTGCTCGGGCTGGAAGCAGGCGCGGGGGAGTAGTCCCTCACCAGACGACGGATGCCGCCCCCCTCGAGGGGCGGCATTCTTCGTCTCCGGTCCGATCACGCCCCGCTGCGGCAGACGCCGCGGCGGAAGGCGGCTCGGTCAGTTCGCGTCGTAGCGGCAGGCGACAGCGCCGAGTCGGTGTCGTCGTCCGGCGTGGTGACGGTGATCTCAGCCGAGTCGCCGGTGGTCGTTACTGCGTCCAGCCGCTGGAGGCCCACTCCTCGGTGTACGACTGCGTGTCATCGGCGAAGGAGACCGTGAAAGTGGGGCCGCCCGTGGCGCGCGCAAGGGCAGCCGGTGGACGCATGCATGCGAAAGGCCCCTGATCAGGATTTCTCCCGATCAGGGGCCTTTCTTGTGTCGCATTCTCGTTGCGGGGACAGGATTTGAACCTGCGACCTCCGGGTTATGAGCCCGGCGAGCTACCGAACTGCTCCACCCCGCGGCACGTTTTATAGCCTAACACGGGAATCAGGAGTCCGCGAATCGAGGCGCGACACGCACGATGGGGGAGGATGTGAGCATGTCCGAGACCGCTTCCGCCGCCGTTCCCGTCGCCGTCTGCCAGTTCGCGCCCACGTCGTCACGGGAGGACAACCGCGACCGCATCGCGCAGTTGACGGCGGATGCCGCGGCGCGCGGTGCGCGCCTGATCGTCTTCCCCGAGTACTCGAGCTACTTCGTGGATCCGATGGACGAGTCCCTTGCGGCGAATGCGGAGAGTCTCGACGGTGACTTCGTGTCGACCCTGACGGCACTCGCAGCGGACCACGGCGTCGTGATCGTGGCGGGTCTCGTCGAGAGCGCGTCCGACGCCCAGCACGTCCACAACACCGTGGTCGCCGTGCGGGGCGACGGGATCCTCGCGACCTACCGCAAGCAGCACCTGTACGACGCGTTCGGCCAGACCGAGTCGGACTGGATCGAAGCGGGGGATCTGGGGGCCGCGACCTTCGACGTCGCCGGCATACGCTTCGGGCTCATGACCTGCTACGACCTTCGCTTCCCCGAGGTGGCGCGCATCCTCGTCGATGCGGGTGCGGACGCACTCGTCGTCCCGGCGGAGTGGGTGCGCGGTCCACTCAAGGAGCATCACTGGACGACGCTGCTGGCGGCGCGAGCGATCGAGAACACCGCGTATGTCGTCGCCGCCGACCATCCGACCCCGATCGGCGTCGGGCACTCGCAGATCGTCGATCCGCAGGGCGTCGTGCTCGCCGGGGTGGGGACGACCGAGGGCATCGCGGTCGCGGCCGTCGAACGGGCGGCCATCGAGCGCGTGCGCGCTGTGAACCCGTCGTTGCGGGTGCGTCGATACGCCGTCGGACCGCGCTGAATCGGACGAGGGGTCAGAAGCTCGACACGAGCCTCTTCGCCGCCTCCACGAGGATCTCGACACGTTTGCACGCCGCGAAGCGCACCAGCCCGGCGTATTCGTCGCGGCGCGCATCCGATACGAAGGCGGTCAGCGGGATCGCCACCACTCCCGCGCGCTCAGGGAGCGCGCGGCAGAACTCGGCGGCATCCGCTCCGCCGAGCGCCGACGCGTCGGCGACGGTGAAGTAGCCGCCCTGCGGCGGGAACACGGAGAACCCCGCAGTGCGGAGGCCCGAGCCGAGGATCTCGTGCTTGTGCGCCAACGTCGCCGCGGCACTCGCGAAGAACTCGTTCCTGAGTCGCAGGCCCACGGCGATGGCCGGTTGGAACGGCGAGCCGTTCACGTACGTCAGGTACTGCTTGGCGGTCAGCACGGCGGTGATGAGCTCTGCGGGGCCGTGCACCCATCCGATCTTCCAGCCGGTGGCCGAGAACGTCTTGCCCGCCGATGAGATCGTCAGCGTGCGCTCTGCAGCGCCGGGAAGCGTCGCGATCGGGGTGTGCGGGCTTCTGAACGCAAGATGCTCGTAGACCTCGTCGGTGACGATGATCGCGTCGTGCAGCTCGGCGAGACGGACGACCTCGGCGAGCACCTCGCGATCGAAGACGGCACCGGTGGGATTGTGGGGATCATTGACCAAGATGATTCGTGTGCGGTCGGAGACCGTGGCAGCCAGCAGCTCGAGATCAGGCTGGAAGTCGGGTGCTCTCAGCGGCACCGTGCGCAGGCGGGCGCCGGCGAGAGCGACCGCGGCCGCATAGGAGTCGTAGTACGGCTCGAAGACGACGACCTCGTCGTCCGCGCCGTCGATGAGGGCGAGCAGAGTCGCGGTCAGCGCCTCGGTCGCGCCAGCCGTCACGATCACCTCGCGCGAGGGGTCCACCTCCAGCGCGTAGAAGCGCCGCTGGTGCTCACTGATCGCCTCGAGCAGATCGGGATTCCCTCTGCCGGGCGGGTACTGATTGATCCCGCGGGAGATCGCCTCCCTGGCGGCCTCGAGCACCTCTGCGGGGCCGTCCTCATCGGGAAAGCCCTGCCCGAGGTTGATCGCGCCTGTTCGGGCCGCAGCAGCGGACATCTCTGCGAAGATGGTGGGCGCGACGCTTCCGTCTGGTGCGAGCAGACCGGCTCCCGCTGCCGTGCGCCGCCATGCTCCGGGGATGACACTCATGAAGAACAGGCTAAGGCCATAGGTGAAACTCATCTTCGCCATACGAAACGCACAGATACAGGCGTCACTCTAAGAGGGCGTTGTTGAAGGAGCACACACCATGAACGAAGACAGCACCCAGGACCACTCGGCACCTGCGTCGAATGACGCAGCGCCGTCCACCGAGGCAGCAGAGGTCGTCGACCGTTCGACGACGGATGCCGCCGCTGAGACCCCAGGCACCGTCGCCGCTCCGGGGCCATACCAGGGACACCACGTCCCCCCGACGTTCGCGTCGTCGCCCGCTCCGGCCTTCGAGGCTCCGAGCGCACCGGTCGCACCCGCGGCCCAGACCGTGCCCCAGCCCTACTTCGGGGCTCCAGGACAGCACCAGGCAGGGCAGCACCAGGCGCCCGTCGGCGGCCCCACCGCGACGTCCCCCGGTGCCGCGTTCGGTCTCCACACCGCAGCCGAGCCCGGGCAGCCGGTCGATGGCTCCCCGAAGATCAAGGAGACGAAGCCCCGCGCCGGAGTGAAGTTCGCCGCGATCGTGCTCGCAGCCGCCCTCGTCGGCGGTGTCGCGGGGTTCGGTGGCGGAGCGATCCTCAACGGGATCTCGGATCAGGGGTCGACGGGTGTGGCCCAGGGCCCCGATACCATCACGGTCAACAACCCCGGGTCGGTCAACGAGACCACTGCTGTCGCGACCGCGGCACTCCCGTCGGTCGTCACGATCGAGGTCGCCGGCTCCGATCAGGGCGGCAGCGGGTCGGGCGTCATCATCAGCGACGACGGCTACGTGCTCACGAACACCCACGTGGTGACCCTCGGCGGTGCGGTGGCTGATCCGACGATCCGGGTCACCACCTCGGACGGGCGCATCTTCTCGGCGACCGTCGTCGGCACCGACCCGATCTACGACCTCGCCGTGATCAAGCTCGAGGATGCGACGGATCTCACCCCGATCGACTTCGCCGACTCGTCGAAGCTCAACGTCGGTGACACCGCGGTGGCACTGGGAGCGCCGCTCGGTCTGTCGAACTCGGTCACGACCGGCATCGTCAGCGCGCTGAACCGCAGCATCCAGATCGCGTCGTCGGCTCTTCCCGATTCCTCGTCGGAGGATGCTCCGCAGAACGAGCAGGAGACGCCCGAAGAGGGCGAAGGACCCTTCCAGTTCGACCTGCCGGGCAACACGTCGCAGCAGACGTCTGAGTCGATCTCGATCGCCGTGATCCAGACGGATGCCGCGATCAACCACGGAAACTCCGGTGGTGCGCTCGTGAACGCCAAGGGCGAGCTGATCGGCATCAACGTCGCCATCGCGAGCTCCGGGAGCTCGGAGGAGTCGGGCTCGATCGGAATCGGATTCGCGATCCCCGCCAACATCGCCCAGCGCGTGTCGGAGGAGATCATCGCCGACGGCGAAGCCAGCCACGGTCTGCTCGGCGCGTCGGTCAGAGACGCGGCCAGCGTCGAGAACGCCGACGTCTCGGGTGCGTACATCGCCGAGGTCACCGGGGGTGGCGCTGCCGCCGCCGGCGGGCTGAAGGCCGACGATGTCGTGACCGCCTTCAACGGCGTGCCCATCACGAGCGCCAGCGACCTCACGGCGCAGGTGCGCGCAGCGGCCGCGGGCAGCGAGGCCAAGGTCACGTACATCCGTGGCGGCAAGGAATACGAGATCGACGTCACCCTGGGTGCGCTCGCCGGCTGACTCGGACGATCCCGCTCACCGAGAAGGGCGTCACCCCGCGATAGGCTCGCGGGGTGGCGTCCTTCTCTTTCGGCTCCGGCAATGCGGCCAAGCTGCTTCGGATACCGCTCTACCTCGCGGGGCGAGTCGGCACACTCGTCATCCCGCGCGGCACGCGTTGGGTTTTCGGGTGCGGGGCCGGCGTCGGAGACGGGGCTCTCGCCCTGCAGCGCCTCGTCGCGACGGAGGGGCACGACACCGTATGGCTCACGTCCTCCGATCGGGAGGACAGCGACGCCGCGGCACTCGGCATCCGCACGACGCGCAAGGGCGGCCTGCGGGGCTGGTGGGCCACAGCTCGTGCCGGTGTCGTCGTGGTCACGCACGGACTCGGTGACGTGAATCGCTACGCGGTGTCCGGTGCCTTCGTCGTGCAGCTGTGGCACGGCATCCCGCTCAAGCGCATCGGACTGGATTCGCCCGCGACCACGCAGGTCCCTGACATTCCCGGCGCCGCGGTGCTTCGCCGCCTCATCGGCATCCTCTACCGGCGTGCGGCTCAGCGGATCCGAGTGCTTCCAGCCGCATCGCACCGTTCGAGGGGGCGTCTCGAGTCGGCCTTCGCGCTCGGGGACGGCCGAGTCGTCGTCACGGGCGAGCCGCGTGTCGACGTGCTGTCGTCCGGCGACCCGATCGAGCGTCGAGCCATGGCATCCGATGTTCTGGACCGCGTGCTCGGCGGTCTGCCGACCGGTTCTCGGACCATCCTCTACGCGCCGACGTGGCGCGACGGCGCAGACGACCCGGCGATCCCGACGGCTGCCCAGTGGGTGCAGATCATCCGGGTGCTCGAGGAGCGTGATGCCGTGCTGCTCGTTCGCTCCCACCCGCTCGGCGAGGGCGGGTATGCGCCCCCGCTGCCCAGCCGAAGGGTCAGGATGCTCGGATCCGGTCTGCTGTCCGATGTCACCCCCGTGCTTCCGGCGATCGACGTCCTCGTCACCGACTACTCGTCGCTCGCCTACGACGTGGGGCTGCTGAGGATGCCCGTGCTGTTCCTCGCCCCCGACGCCGAGGACTATGCGCGCACGAGAGGCTTCTACGGCCGATTCCCAGACGTCGCGGGCGACGACGCGCCCACGGGCTGGGACTCTCTTCTGCCCCAGCTGTCGGCGCTGCTGGACGATGACGACCTCTTCGCCGCGCAGTCCGAGCGTTCGGGTACGCTCAGCGCGGAGATGCACGCCTTCCGCGACGGAGGCAACACCCGGCGCGTCTACGAGACAATCCGTGCGCGGGGGATTCCCGCGCCGAAGGGAGCAGCATGACCACGGCTCGGATCGATGAGGCGGCAGAGACGCTGGTCATCGCAGGCGCCGGTCAGCGCCCGGCCACGGCGGAGCTCGTCGGGCCGCGCGCCCGTGTCGACGCTCGCATCAGCGGCGGGGGCAAGACCTGGAAGGCGACGTTCCCGCTGCGCGCGTCGCGGTGGGGCGGTCCCGAGCTGCCGCTGCCCACCGGTGACTACGAGCTGCGCATCGCGGATGCCGAGTTCAGCGATCTCCTCATCGCCCCGGAGGTGCTGGCCGGTGTGCGGATCGCCGTCGACGGCGCGACGGTGCGCATCGCTGCGCCGATCGACCCCGCCTATGAGACGAGCGAGGGGCAGGCGACTCTCGAGGGGCGCTATGTCGCGCATCCCGGAGCCACCGAGAACGCCGTCTTCTTCGAGAGCTTCTACGGTCGCACCGTCGGCTGCAACCCGCAGGCGATCGATCGCGCCCTCTTCGCACAGGCCCCGGATGTCGTGCGCTACTGGAGCGTCGTCGACCTGTCCGTGGCGGTTCCGGACGGGGCGATCGCTGTCGTCGAGGGCAGCCCGGAGTGGTGGCGTGCCCGCGCTGCGTCGCGGCTGCTGGTCGTCAACGACTGGCTGCGTCGCAGGTTCGTCCGCAAACCGGGCCAGAAGGTGCTGCAGACCTGGCACGGCACTCCGCTGAAGCGGCTCGCGCTGCACCGGCCCGGATTCGACCCTCGCCGTATGGCGGCCGTCGTCAAGGAATCGCGCCGCTGGGACGTGCTCCTGGCACAGAACACGTACTCCGAGCGTATTCTCCGCAAGGCATACGCGTTCCTCGGGAGACCGATCTGGGTCGAGGGGTATCCGAGGAACGACACCCTCGTCACCGGTGACGCCGCGGCGATCCGTGCCGACCTCGGCATCGCCGACGGTGAGCGGGTGCTGCTCTACGCGCCCACGTGGCGCGATGATCGTACCGAGATGGTCGACTTCATCGACCCGGAGGATCTCGCCAGGCAGACGGACTCCGTCGTGCTCGTGCGCGGTCATTCGCGCACGATCGACACCGGCCGGGATCGATCCGGCGCCCGCGTCATCGATGTCACCGGGTATCCGGAGACATCGAAGCTCCTGCTCGCCGCCGACGTGCTGATCACCGACTACTCGTCGGTCATGTTCGATTTCAGTGTCACGGGAAAGCCGATGTTCTTCCTCGTGCCCGACCTCGATCACTACCGAGGAGAGCTCCGAGGGTTCTACTTCGATCTCGCGACGCGCGCGCCGGGGCCGCTCGTGCACTCGCAGGACGAACTGGTCGCCGCGCTGGCCGACAGCGGGCACGAGAGCGCCTATGCCGAGCGCTACAGTGCCTGGCGGGCGCAGTTCAACCCGCGGGACGACGGGCACTCGGCAGAGCGGGTCGTCGCACGCATCCTCGACCAGGGGTACGTCACCCGGTGATTCGACCCGTGCTGTCGGCGGCGCTAGGGGAGTGGCGTATTGCGGGTGCCGAGGCGCGATGCGTCGACGGTGTCGCGCGCACCCCGCAGCACGCCTCCGAGGAACCCGAGGCCCCACGAGAGGTGCATGGTGGGCAGCACCAGCAGCGTCCAGAGCCTCTGACGGGGGCCGCCCCCGCCTGGTAGGCAGGCGACGGCGACGACGAGCAGGAGGTATGCCGCAAGCGGCAGATAGACGACGGCCGAGACGATGAGCGAGAGCATTCCGGTGAGGACGCCGGTGAGCTGCAGGATGCCGGTGACGACGGCGACGGCGACGAGGACGACCAGCGCTGGGGGAGCGAAGAATCGGATGCCGTTGCGGCGCCCATACCGGCGCACGAGCTCGCCGCGCCAGGCTCCGGTCGCCCGGAACTGACGAGCGAGGCGCAGCCAGCTCTCGCGGGGCCAGTAGGTCACCGAGAGGTTCGGGTCGAACCAGACGAGGTGTCCTGCCTGGCGGATCCGGAGGTTGAGCTCCCAGTCCTCGCCGCGGCGGATCGACTCGTCGAAGAGCCCCACCTCTTCGAGCACCGTCCGGCGCATGACCCCGAGGTACGCGGATTCGGCTTCGCCCTCGTGGGTCCCACCGTGATACGCGCCTCCACCGAGGCCGACCGGCGAGTTGTAGAGGCGCGCCACCGACGTCTGGAAAGGCGTGCGGCCGTCAGCACGCATCACGCCGCCGACGTTCGCGGCGCCCGTGCGCTCGAGGGTCTCCAGCGCGAGCGCCGCATAGCCGGGAGCGAGCTCGGAATGCGCGTCGACGCGGACGATCGTCGCGAAGCGGCTGGCCCGGATCGCCGCATTCAATCCGACCGGGATGTGAGCGGCCGGGTTCTCGACGAGTCGGATCCGGTCGTCTTCTGCGGCGAGGCGCTGAGCGAGTTCCGTCGTTCCATCGGTGGACGGGCCGAGGGCGAGCACGAGCTCGGCCGGCACACTGAGCTCCTGCGTCAGCACGGAGGCGATCGCGTGCTCCAGGTAGGCGCGCTCGTTGAGCACGGGCATGACGAACGACACTCCGGTCTCTGGGGCGGCGATGTCGTTGGCGGGCACATGACGATCATGGCATGCACGGCTCGGAGGTTCGCTGATTCGCGAGAGCGAGGGTCTCGGGAGGCGGCAGTCGGGTCGAGCCCTCGTACTCGGTATCCTGGAGGGATGGGTGCAGTGTCCGACGCGAAGAAGGCCTACCGTCTGCTGAAGCGGGCGCTCGCCTCGCGCAAGGCTGTGCAGCGAGTGCGACGGCGCCTCGCCGATCGCGAACCGCATCGGCCGGAGCACTACCAGGTGGCGGTCTACTTCGCCGACGGCGACGTGAACATGTACCAGATGCGGCAGTGGTACCGCCCGCTCGCCGAGCTGTCGAAGCGCTGGCCGGTGGTCGTGCTGTCCCGTTCTGCGACGGGTGCCGACAAGCTGCTCGACGAGGACGGCCCGCCGGTCGCCTTCGTCCCCACGATCCGTGACCTCGAGAGGTTCATCTCGTCGCAGGACATCCGTGTCGTCCTGTACGTGAACCAGAACACGCGCAACTTCCAGATGTTCCGCTACGGCAGGCGCTGGCACGTGTTCATCAACCACGGCGAGTCCGACAAGATGTACATGACCACGAATCAGTACAAGGCCTACGACTATGCACTGGTCGCCGGGCAAGCCGCACGCGACCGTCTGTCGCGGACGCTCTGGGACTGGGACATCGATCGGCGCACGATCGAGATCGGCCGACCGCAGGCCGATCACTACTCGGGCACGCTTCCGTACCTGCCCGACGATCGCACCGTCGTGCTCTATGCCCCGACGTGGGAAGGCGACCGCCCGAGCGCGCACTACGGGTCGATCGCCACGCACGGCGAGACGCTGGTCAAGACGCTGCTCGCATCGCGCGGTCATCGCGTGATCTACCGGCCGCACCCTCGAAGCGGAGTCATCGATGACGAGTACGGCGCCGCGCACCGCCGCATCATCGCGGCCATCTCTGCGGCGAACGCCGCAGACCCCACTGCCCAGCATGTGTACGACAACGGGGCGGAGCTCGGATGGCAGCTGGCTGCCGCCGACGTGGCAGTCGTCGACATCTCGGCGATGGTCTACGACCGCCTGGCCGTGGGGAAGTCGCTGATGATCACGCGACCGGCGGACGAGCGCGCGTCGATCGACACCAACGGCTATCTGTCGGACTGCGAGTGGCTCAGCGCGGACGCCGCCGGCGACATCGTCGCCGAGGTCGAACGTGTCCGAGCCGACGAGGTGGCCATCGCCAGGCTGCGCATGTGGGTGCAGCACTACTTCGGCGACACGACGCCAGGAGCGGCGACCGCGAAGTTCCACGCCGCGATCGAGCGCCTCATGCAGGAGTGGGATCACTGGCAGGCGCACGAGATCGGTGCGGTACGCACCGACGAGGACGACGACGATGAAGAGGCCGACGAAGAGGAGGTCTGACGATGGATCTTCCCCTCACTGCTGCGGTCGCCTCGCAGCTCGAGGTGCTGAGCGCCGCGGGATCGACCAATGAGATCCTGAGCGAGCGAGCGCGCGAATCGCTCTCGACTCCGCACCTGTCGGTGATCCTCACCGACAACCAGACGGCGGGTCGCGGAAGACTCGGTCGTGAATGGACGGCCCCGCCAGGTGCGTCGCTCGCCGTCTCCGTTCTTCTGCGGCGGTTACCGTCGGCCGATGCGCGCGGCTGGATCCCGCTCGCGGCCGGGGTGGCGATGGCGGATGCGATCGCCGAACAGCTTCCGCACCACGACGTGGCCGTCAAGTGGCCGAACGATGTGCTGGTCGACGGTCGCAAGATCTGCGGGATCCTGGCGCAGGCGACGCAGGACGCCGTGGTCGTGGGAACGGGCGTGAACACGGCGATGACGGCGTCCCAGCTGCCGGTGCCGACTGCGACGTCCTTCGCCGTGCTCGGCGTCGAGGCCGATGCCGACCGGCTGGTCGCGACGTACCTGCGAGCGCTCGACCGGCTGGTCGCCGACCTCGCCGCAGCGGGCGATGCCGTCAAGAGCGGCCTTCATGCCGCGGTGAGCGAGCGCTGCGCGACGATCGGTCTCGACGTGAAGGTCTCGCTTCCCGGCGACTCGGTGCTCGTCGGAACAGCCACGGCGCTGGACGCCGACGGTCGGCTGCTGGTGCTGGCGGGGGGCACCGAGAGGCCGATCTCTGCGGGCGATGTGGTGCACGTCCGGCCGGCATGAGTCTGACACGCCCGGCGTGCGAGCGGCGATGTCGGCGGTTGCGGGCACAATGGAGGAGTGACTCAGCCCGTGACTCTCGGCGGAAGGCCGACGATGCCACCGCCGGGTGCGCCCGCCGAAGAGCTGCTCATCGCTCGGTTCCGCGCACACGCCAGGAGGCTGTTCTGGTCCGCGCTGGTGCTGATCGCCGTATTCGGTGCCACATCCTTCTTCTATGACAATCTCCCGGCGCCCTTCGAGAACTGGATGCTGCTGAGCGCAGCCGCAGCGATCGTCCTCCTGCTGGTGGTCGTGCCCTGGGGCGTCTGGTACTCGCGTTCGGTGACGCTCACCACGCGGCGGGTCATCGTGAACCATGGCATCGGTGCGCGCAACAGGCAGGAGATGTCGCACGCTCGCGGCTACACGATCGGCGTCCGCCGCGGCGTGATCCAGCGGATGTGGGGCGTCGGCACGATCACCCTCTCCAATGGGGTCGACGCGCCGCTGCGCCTCGCCAACGTGCCGAACGTGACGCTCGTGCACGAGACGCTGGCCGATCAGATCGAGGTCAGTCAGATCCTCGCGCACCGTGATGCGCAGGCGGGGAACGACGGGACCGCGGGCTTCTGAGAGCGACGCCGCTTCGCCGTGATCGGCGTCGCGCGTGAACGGCGTGCGCCCCGATGCGCGAGAATGGTCAGGACGAATGGAGGCGGCCCATGGCGCTGCGCGTTGGTGTGATCGGTGGAGGCCAGCTGGCTCGGATGATGATCGCTCCGGCGGTCGAGCTCGGACTCGACCTGAGGGTGCTCGCTGAAGACGAGGGGATGGCGGCGCAGCTCGCTGCCACCGCGGTCGGCGACTATCACGACCTCGAGGTCGTCCGCGCGTTCGTCAGAGACGTCGACGTCGTCACCTTCGACCACGAGCACGTCCCTCAGGAGGTGCTGCGGGCTCTCGTCGCCGAGGGCGTATCGGTGCACCCCGGGCCCGATGCTCTGCAGTTCGCCCAGGACAAGCTCCTCATGCGGGCGCGGCTCGAAGAACTCGGTGTGCCCCAGCCCGACTGGGCGCCGGTTCGTGACGCGTCAGAGCTGCAGGTGTTCCTCGACGAGCACGACGGGCAGGGTGTCGTGAAGACCCCGCGCGGTGGCTACGACGGCAAGGGCGTGCGCGTCGTCCGAGCGGCGAGCGAGGCTCAGGATTGGCTCGACGGGCTCGCCGACGGCGAGGCTCTGCTGGTTGAGGAGTTGGTCGGATTCGTCCGCGAGCTCGCACAGCAGGTGGCCCGCCGTCCCAGCGGCCAGATCGTCGCCTATCCGGTCGTCGAGACCGTGCAGCGAGAGGGCGTGTGCGCCGAGGTGATCGCGCCGGCCCCGCATGCGACCGACCGTCTCGCCCAGGTCGCCGAGGAGATCGGGCGCTCGATCGCCGAAGGACTCGCGGTCACCGGCATGCTCGCGGTCGAGCTCTTCGAGACCGACGACGAGCGGATCCTCGTGAACGAGCTGGCCATGCGCCCGCACAACAGCGGTCACTGGAGCCAGGACGGCGCCGTGACCGGGCAGTTCGAGCAGCACCTGCGTGCGGTCGCCGATCTGCCCCTCGGCGACACCGCGCCTCAGGCCGCCTGGTCCGTGATGGTGAACATCCTCGGCGGGCCGAAGAGCGGCTCGCTCGGCGACCGTTTCGCAGGAGCGATGGCGGCGCATCCGTCGGCCAAGATCCACACCTACGGAAAGGCCCCGCGTCCCGGCCGCAAGGTCGGACACGTGAACGTGACAGGCGACGACCTCGACGACGCGGTATACGTGGCCCGTGCGGCAGCGGCTCACTTCGATTGAGGGTGCGTCCAGGGGTGTGCCGTTCGGGGTTTCTCCCAGCCCCAGACCGTAGCCTGAGTGGGTGACCGAGCCATTGCACTCCTCCACCGCGCCCCTCGTCGGCGTCGTCATGGGATCCGACTCCGACTGGCGCGTGATGAGCGACGCCTCTCAGTCCCTGACGGACTTCGAGATCCCGCACGAGGTGGAGGTCGTCTCGGCGCACCGCACCCCTGACAAGCTCATGCAGTACGCGCGGGAAGCCCGCGGTCGCGGCATCCGGGTGATCATCGCCGGCGCCGGTGGGGCAGCTCATCTTCCCGGGATGCTCGCCTCGATGACGGCACTGCCGGTCATCGGCGTTCCCGTGCCGCTCGCTTACCTCGACGGGATGGACTCGCTCCTGTCCATCGTGCAGATGCCGGCCGGCATCCCCGTCGCGACCGTGTCGATCGCGGGAGCGCGCAATGCGGGCATCCTCGCCGCGCGCATTCTCGGCACCTCCGACGACGACCTCGCCGATCGCATCGAGACGTACGCGCTCGATCTCGAAGCGCAGGTCGAAGAGAAGAACGATCGGCTGAAGGGGTCCCTGTGACTCTTGCGCCGCCGCGAGGTACGGCGCGACCACTGATCGAGACCCGCCCCCTGCGGCATCCGAACACCGCGGATGCAGGGATGATGACCAAGCGCGGCTGGTGGCTGGTGCTGTTGAACCTGCTCGTGCCCGGGTCTGCCCAGGTGCTCGCCGGCAATCGCCGGCTCGGGCGGATCGGTCTCGGAGCGACACTGCTCGCGTGGTTCCTCGTCGTCGTGAGCGCGGGGCTGGCTCTGCTCGCGCGGCCGGTGCTGTTGTGGCTCACCGTCGGCGGCGGATGGTTCTCGGCGGTCGTCCTCACACTCGTCCAGGTGCTGCTCATCGCCTACCTCGTGCTGTGGGTGGTGCTCACCTTCGACGTGCTGCGTCTCGTCAGACTGGTCAGAATCCCGGGTCCCTCGAAGTTCGCCATCCCTCTCGTCGCCCTTCTGCTGCTCGGTCTCGTCGGAACGGGCACCGGATACGCCGCGTCCTATGTCGGCACCGCGCGGGGCACGATCAACACGATCTTCGGCCAGAGCGGTCCGAGTCTGCCGCCGAGCGAGGGGTACTACAACATCCTGCTGCTCGGAGCGGACAGCGGTGAGGGCCGCGACTCGATGAGGTTCGACAGCATCTCCGTGGTCTCGGTGAACGCGACCACCGGCGCCGTCACGATCACCGGCATCCCGCGTGAGCTTCCCAACGCGCCCTTCAGTGAGGGAAGCCCGATGCAGGCGCTGTACCCGAACGGCTTCGAGGGGCACAGCTCGAGCTCGTGCGGATGGAACGGCTGGATGAACCACGTGCGCAACGCCGCGGAGATCTGCCGCGACGACAACGGCACCGGCCTGTATCCGGATGCGGCGGCGCATGGTTCCGATGCGGGGATCGAGGCCACCAAGGATGCGGCGGAGGGCGTTCTCGGGATCGAGATTCCCTACTACGTCTTCGTCGACATGCACGGCTTCGCAGCACTCGTCGACGCGCTCGGCGGGGTGGACATCAACGTGACGGAGCGTCTGCCCAAGGGCGGTCCGCCTGAGGGCGTGGACCCGTATGACGTCGATGCGTGGGCGATCGGCTGGATCGAGGTCGGGCAGCAGCACATGGACGGCGACACCGCGCAGTGGTATGCGCGATCGCGCTACACGACCAGCGACTGGGACCGCATGAAGCGCCAGCGCGAACTGCAGGAGGCGATTCTCGCGCAGTTCACACCGCAGACCGTGCTCACGCGATTCAACGAGGTGGCTTCCGCAGGAACAGCGCTGATCAGCACCGATCTGCCTCAGGACAAGCTCCCCGAGTTCTTCGATCTGATGACCAAGGCTCGTGAGCAGACGGTCACGACGGTCGAGCTCACCCCCGATCAGGGTGTCGACGAGCATGCTCCGGATTATGAGCACATCCATGAGATGATCCGGCAGACGCTGCATCCTCCGACGGAGTCCCCGACCCCGACGCCGTGATCGGCGACACCCTGATCCCCGACACCGTGATCGGCGGTGCCGAGAGCGATATGCGCCGTGCGGTTCGGATCCCGCGTCGGCGCATGAGTGAGCCCACGGTCACCACCTGAGAGTGAAAGGTGACGGCCGCGGGCCTCCGGTGCGTGACCGGATGCACCAGACGACGGTGATCGGAGGGGGAGGGATCACCGTCGTCCAGTCGATTCCCGCAGAGCGGGAATCTGACCTAGGCGCGCTTGCGGCGGGTGACGCCTGTCGCGACGAGTGCTCCACCAGCCACCAGCGCGGCTGCCCCACCTCCGAGGCCCCACGGCGACACGCTGCCGCCGGTGAGTGCGAGCTCGAGCCCACCGCCGGTGAGCGGAAGCTCTGTGCCTGCAGACGCGACGCCAGGGTCGTGGTCGCAGCTCACGGCAGAGTCATGGCCCTGAGAGACCGTGACTGTCGCCGTGTACGACCGCGAACCGCTGAAGGCGAGCGCGTAGGAGCCCTCACCGTCGGACGGCGGGCGGAAGGTCACCACGAGGCTGCCGTCGGCGGCCGCCGTGTTGCCCGAGATGGCCGAGTCGCCGCCGTTGAGGCCGGACACGGACACGCCGACGTTCTCGGACGGCAGGAAGTAGCCTGCGCCGAAAGCGACGGTGGACACTTCGCAGGTGTCGATGATCGGATCATCGACAGTCACCCGCGGTGTGCCCGCGTACGAGTCCGAGTCGGCCGGAACGACCGGCGAGGCGGAGGCGACAGCAGGTACCATGAGCACGAGTACGCCAGCGGTAAGGCTGATTGCAGCCAATTTCTTCAGCATGATTCTCCCCAGAAATACACGCGGAATCGCCTTCGAATACACCCCTGCATCCGACTGCGTGAGTTCTTCCTGTCCCCACGACAGAATTGCAGAACTCAGATATTCCCCAGTGGGATTGACACTACCTCATCGAATCGGGAAAGTCACGATGCGCAGCGCAGTTGCTCGCGAGATGTCTCCGGCGTGGTCACCATGGGCGTGTGGTCGACCACCGTGAGCCGTTCTCCGGCCCCGGTTCCCTGGAACTCGACGGTGATCTTCGAGGATTCGCCCGGGGCCAGGAGCACTTCTTGCTGAACCGCCGACCGGGAGCCGAGCAGAGCCGTCTGCACGCTCACCTCTTCTCCGTCACGGTCGATGTGTGACGGAGTCGCGCCTTCGGGGCCGTACACGGTGATCAGAGTCCGGGTCGACCCGGCTGGCACGCCGTAGACCCCGCCGGCGGTGACATAGAGCGGCAGGGATGTCGCGGCATCGGCCGGCGCATCGTTCGTCCAGGTCACCGTCACCTGCGTGGTCGGCTTGCCATCGCAGGTGCCGATCGCGGTCGTGAGGGCGGCATCGGCATAGAAGTCCATCTTGCCGCCGGTGGTGTCGTTGAACAGGACGCCCACATGAGTCTGAGTGTCGTCTTCGGGGAGCGCCCCACCGAGAGTCGACGCCGACAGGATCGCCTCCTCATCCTCGTGAGCGCTCCAGATGCGGATGCGTCGTTCCTCCGCTGACGCAGCGAGGGCGGCGACGAGGTCCTTCGGATCCGCCTCGGTCAGTGCGGCGGAGAGAAGAGCTCCGGCGGCCTGCGAGAAGATCTCGTCCTGCGCCAGAGGATCCGGGACGGTGGCGTAGATCTCGGACAGCAGCAGCCCCACCACGGTCTCCTCGGTTGCGGTGAACGGCCCGAACGTGAGCGGTCCTGTGGCCGCGATGAGATGCTCGGCCATCACGGCATCGACCGCGATGACACCGTCGACAGGCTGTCCGAAGCGGTTCTGCCACCGTGTCGCGATCGCGGGGCCCGCCTCGGTGAAGTCGGGGATGCTTGTCAGGTTCTGCAAGAAGCGGCCAGGACGATCTTCGAAGAGGGCGACGGTCGACTCGCTGAGCGGGATGGGCGTCTCGAGGGCCGGGAACTCCGGTGTGGAGGCCTGCTGCACGAGGGTGATCCTGCCGTTCTCGGCGCGGAGAAGCGCGATGGCCCCGATGATGCCGCCCGAGGATCGAAGCTCGGCATTGTTCTGCATCGCGAGCACGTAGTTCCGGGGTCCTTCCGCGCCGAGCATGCTCGGCAGCAGGGCGGACGCACCGTGCAGCGCTCCGACCACTGTGGCAGCCTGCGTGACGGTCGATCTCATCTCCCGCACGGCGTCGGCGAGCGGCGGCAGGGTCGCGTCCGCGTCGATGCCGAGGGCCCGCGTCTCGGCAGACGTCAGCGTCGCGCTCGCCTCGGCCAGCGAGGGCTCGATCTGCGCGAAAGGCGTCAGATCGATTGCTCCGCCTGAGAGCCCCAGACTCGCCAGATCGAGTGCGTCAGCGGCCTCCAGAACGGGGACGAGAGCGTCCGAGGCGACGTCGTCGGCGATCTCGGCGACCTCGCTCACCGCCGAGAAGTTCGGACCGAGCCACGGCAGGAGGCCGAATCCGAGCCAGATCGGATCGGATGTCAGGTCGTGGGCCGACTCCGCGTGGTGGGCGATGCGGGAAGAGAGCGACGCCGCCTTGTCGAGGTCGCCCTCGCCGATCGCCTGCTTGAGCTTCGACGACGACGCCGCGACCTCCTGCAGGTTGTTCACCGCACCGATGCCTCGGATGGCGACCCAGCCGATCGCGAGCACCAGGAAGATCACGATCACGCCGATGGTCCACCGCAACCACCGACGACGTACAGGCAGGCGTCCGTCACTCACCCCTGCATTCAAGCACGAAGCGGCATATCGGGGGTGCGGGAGATTCCCGATCCGCGTCGCACGCGGTCACGCTCCCAGGTTCGGGGCGGTCGGGCGATTACTGTTGTCGCATGGGTGCTCGGCTGCGTGTGGTTCTGGATCAGCTGACGCATGTCGTGCACGCGGATCACGCGTCAGCGGCATCCGACCTCACCGCGGCGCTGATCTCGACGGCCCCCGCCGGGTGCGAGGTCGAGGCGATCGTCCCCTCCGGCGTCGAGGTGCCGATTCCGGGTCTCTCGGATGTCCGCAGACTGTCGCTCGCGCGACGCGAGCTCGCGGCGTCGTGGCAGCTGGGTATCGTGCGGGGGGTCGGTGGAGGTCTCATCCACTCGCCCACGCTTATGGCCCCGTTGGTGCGGCACGATCGCCTGCACGACCACGATCAGACGACAGTCACGCTGTGGGATCTTCAGGCGTGGGAAGAACCGGACTCGCTCTCGAAGACTGCGGTCGCCTGGCAACGGGCCATGCTGAAACGAGCCGTCAAGCACGCGGACGCCGTCGTCGTGCCCTCGCACGCAGTCGGCGCACGACTGGCGGAGATCGCAAAGCTGAGCGGACGGATCCGCGTCATCCCCGGAGCTGCCCCGTGCGGCCTCGTGGTCCCGTTCGACGCGTCCGCACGACGAGCGTCGCTGTCTCTGCCCGCGGGCTATCTTGTGCTCACGGGGTCCGCTGATTCGCTCGAGCACGGTTTCCGGGCGGCGATCGCTGCAGGCAAAGAAGCCGTCGTGCTCGACGCGCCGGAAGGTTCCGAACCGAGACTGGCCGAGATCGCGGCGGCCGCAGGGCTGCCCGAATCGAGAGCGCACATCCGTGGGTCGCTGTCGGTTGCAGATCGGGCAGCGGTCCTCGCCGGAGCGTCTGCGCTGGTGGCCACGAGCCCGCACGCCGCATGGCCCTGGCGTGCTGTCGAGGCGATGACCCTCGGAGTGCCCGTGGTCGCCGTCGACAGCGGAGTGCACCACGACGTGATCGCTGACGGGGGAGTGGTCGCCGAGCCGACGGACATCCCCGAGGCCGTTGCCGATGCTGTCGGCGACGGCTCGCGTCGCCTGAGTGTGCTCGGCGCCGACCGGTCGAGATCCTTCTCGTGGCTCGGAGCGGCCGAACGCGTGTGGGGCCTGCACGCCGACCTGTGAGCCCCGAGACCTCCGCCCCCGGGCATCAGGGTCTGCTCAGGAGCGCATGACCTCGACGGCCTCTGCGCTGGGGCCGTCGAAGCGCACCTTGCCCTTCTGAAGCAGGATGCCGCGATCGCACAGGTTCGAGACCATGTTCAGGTCGTGGCTGACGACGACGAGCGTCTTGCCCTGGGCGTGCAGTTCACGGACGCGGGCGAGGCACTTCTTCTGGAACGGCTCGTCGCCGACAGAGAGGATCTCGTCGATCAGCAGCACATCCATCTCGGTGTGGATCGCCACGGAGAAGGCGAGTCTGAGGAACATGCCGGATGAGTAGTGCTTCACCTCGGTGTCGATGAACTGCTCGATCTCGCTGAACGCGACGATCTGGTCGTATCGCGCCTCGGTCTCCTTCTTGCTCATGCCCAGGATCGCGGCATTGAGGAAGATGTTCTCGCGTCCGGACAGATCCGGGTGGAACCCTGCGCCGACCTCGATGAGGCCGGCGACGCGACCGCGAGTGAGAACGGTGCCGGCATCCGGTTCGAGCACCCCGGAGATCAGCTTCAACATCGTCGACTTGCCGGATCCGTTGAACCCGAGAAGAGCGACGGATTCGCCCTGCTCGATCTCGAACGAGACGCCGTCGAGTGCATGGAAGTCGGTAGTCAGCGGCTTGCGACGGACCGCGGCGAGAGCCGTCTCCTTGATCGAATGCGTGTGCCGGAGCTTGAAGGTCTTGTGGACGTCGTCGATGATGATCCGCGGCAGCGGCTGCGCATCAGAGGTCTTGGGCAAAGCGGCCCTCCAGTCGGCGGAAGACGAGCTGGCCGATGACCAGCGCGATGAGTGACGTCAGGAGTGCGATGAGCCCGTACATCCACACGTCGGGGAGCGGGGATGCGTCGGGTCCGAGCGGGAACCAGACCCCGTAATGGAACAGCTCGACGGCGGCGGTGATCGGGTTGAGTCGATAGAGGACGAAGAGCCACTCGGGCACGACGCTGGCGACCTGGGTCCATTCGTACATCACAGGAGACGCCCAGATCGCGATCATCACGATGATCTCGACGAAGCTCTGCGCATCGCGGAAAGTCACGTTGATCGACCCGAAGAAGAGGCCGAGCCCGCTGGCCAGAACGGCGATGATCACCAGAGCCAGGAGGATCGCGCCCAGGGATGCGAACGAGGGGGCCCAGCCGAAGAACAGCGAGATCGCGATCACGACGATGATCTGGGGCACCGTGTTCACGGCGGCGATCATCATGCTCGCGATCGGGAACATCTCGCGGGGCAGGTAGATCTTCTTGATGAGCGCCGCATTGTCGACCAGCGATCGGGTGCCGTTCGAGAACGCCTCATTGAAGAAGGTCACGACGGTGATGCCCGAGAGCAGATAGATCGGGAAGAAATCGACGCGGTCGTTGAGTCCGAGGAACACGCCGATCGCGACGAAGAACACCACGAACTGCACGAGCGGCTTCACATATGACCAGAGCCAGCCGAAGATGGAGCCCCGGTACCTGATCTGCACTTCCTTGCGCACGATGAGCGAGAGAAGATGCCGTTGCCGGAAGACCTCGAGTAACCCTCGATTCGCGCCAGGAGTCGTCATTCTCTGGTCGTCGGCTGTGCGAGCCTGTTGCACCGCGATTCCACCTTCCGAAGCGCCGACGGTCTCGGGCGCACCGAGAGCAATCATACGATCCCCCGAGCGGCATCCCTGGCAGATCGATCAAAGGATCTCTTCCTGTGCTCAGGACGCACGCAGGGGACGCCAGGGCTGCGCTGATAGGATCTGCGAGGTCTTCTGCCTCCGACGATCTGAAAGTAACTCGTATCCGTGACACTTCTTCAGGCTCTCGATCAGCCGGCTCTCTTCCGCTTCTCTGACCCCCGAACCGGCGAGGACCTCACGGCTCGCGAGCGTCGGCTGCTGGTCGGGGCGCTGAACTTCCATTCCCTGATGGCGCCCGGGCGGACGCTCGGTGTGCACATGTACGACGGCTCCGTGGAGACGACCCCGCGCCTCACCGACGACAGCACGTTCGACGGTCTCTCGCGGAACATCCGCATCCGCATCGCATCCTTCGAGGTGCAGAGCACGGTTGCGCCCGAGGAGCGCCCTGTTCAGGAGTCCGAGGCGGAATCCGAGAGCCTCGTCGCATCCGACACGCGCCACATCCACGTGTCATCCGATGAGGTGCTGCGCTCGAATCCATACCGCCCGCCGCGTCCGGGAATCGTCGGAGGTCTCGCGCGTCAGGTGAAGTCTCGCGCCCCTCTGCTCTACGACGATGCGCGGGACCTGGCTCTGCTGAGATTCCGCAAGAAACTGAGCACGGCGATCGAACCACGGGATTACGCGTCGGAGTTCCTCCCCGGAGGGGCGCATGAGGACGACGTCATCGTTCCTGCGGCAGCCGCCCCGGACGGCGCTCAGAAGGCGATCATCATCGGGCTCCATTGGTTCGAGCTCGGAGGTGCCGAGCTCTGGGCGTTCGAGACCGTGCGCCTCGTACGGGAGGCGGGCTTCCTGCCGATCGTGCTGACGAACCGCGACTCGCATCAGCCGTGGGTGACCAGGGCCGAGCTCGACGGGGCTCTGCTGATCCCGTTCTCGGAGCCGACGGTCGACTCTCAGACCGCCGGCGTCGAGCCGCTTCTGCGGGGTCTCCTGCGCACCTTCGACGTGCGCGGAGTGGTCATCCATCACAACCAATGGCTGTACGACCGCGTTGCGTGGATCGCGGCATCCCGCCCGGGAATCCCCATCATCGACAGCACTCACATCGTCGAGTACACCGGCGGCGGGTACCCCCTGAGCAGCGCGATCGCATCGAGATCGATCACCACCCACCATGTGATCTCACCGAGACTCGCCCGCTGGATGATCGACGTTCAGGACATCCCCGCCGAGCGTGTCGTCATGGCGCCGCTCGGGGGGCTGACGGTCAAGCCGAAGGACGCCGTGTTCCGGCCCCGCGCGGAGGGCGAGCCGTTCACGGTCGCGTTCATCGGGCGGATGGCTCGGCAGAAGGCTCCGGAGGTCTTCCTCGCGATGGCCCGCCGGCTCAAGCGCCAGGGGCACACCCTGCGCTTCATCCTCCACGGAGACGGCGAGCTGTCGAGCTGGGTCGATGACATCATCGAGGCCGAGGGCCTGACCGCCGATATCGTTCGGCGAACCTCGGGCACTCCCGTTGCCGCAACCCTCGACGAGGCGCACGTTCTCGTCGTGTCGTCCCATAATGAGGGACTCACGCTGACGACTCTCGAGGCCATCGCGCATGGCGTTCCGGTCGTATCGACGGATGTCGGTGCTCAGGGGGACATCATCCCGGAGTCGGCACTGGTGCCTCGCTATGCGCGCCTCGCCGCGCGTCGGCTGGCCGACGCAGTGGCCCCGCTCGTCGATGATGAAGCGGCGAGAGAAGCGCTCTGGCGCAAGGAACGCAAGGCCGAGAAGAAGCTGCTGTCTCAGCAGTCCGCGAGTTCATGGTTCAAGGAAGAGGTGGGCTCGTGGTGAGTGTCGCTGGAGTTGTCGTCACGTTCAATCGGCTCGAGAAGCTGAAGACCGTGATCGCATCGATCGAGGCGCAGACGCACCCCGTCGAGACGCTGTTCGTCATCGACAACGCCTCCACCGACGGCACAGCGGAGTACCTGGCCGCGCTCGAGACATCGGTTCGTCTCGAGGTCGTGACCATGTCCACCAACTCCGGGGGAGCGGGTGGGTTCTCCGAGGGGATGCTGCGCGGATACGGGTCCGGTGCGGATCACGTGTGGATCATGGACGACGACTGCTATCCGAAGCCCGAAGCCCTCGAGAGGCTCATCGCCGGTTTCGACGGGGCGGTTCGGGAACTCGGCAGCGACGTTCCCTTCGCATGCTCGGTCGTCGAGTTCACCGACGGCAGCATCTGCGAGATGAACAACCCGGTGACCACATGGGACTGGGGCCGTCTGCTCGTCAAGGGGCAGAAGAACGTCATGGTGACCGCATGCTCGTTCGTCTCGGTGCTGATCCCGCGATGGGCCATCGCGGAGTACGGCCTTCCCTATTCCGAGTACTTCATCTGGTTCGACGACCGCGAGTACACACTCCGCCTCACCGCGCGTTGCCCCGGTGTGCAGGTGCTCGACAGCGTCGTCGTCCATGACATGGGAGACAACCGGGGTGTGAACTTCGCGATGGTCGACCGCAAGAGCCTGTGGAAGTTCTCCTACGGTGTGCGCAACGAGGCGTCGTGGCAGCTGCACCATCGGGGATTCCTGTACTTCATGGAGTTCGGCGCGCGCCTGTTCGTCAGCCTCCACCGCGGCCGCGTTCCGCTGGATCTGCGCGCGAAGCTGCTCGGCAAGTGGCTGAAGGGCATCACCTTCAATCCCAAGGTGCGCTATCCGGAGCGACTCGCGGACTGAGCGACGACAGAGGCTCCCGACATCGCCGCAGGCGAACGTCGGGAGCCTCAGTCAACTCCACTAGGCGGATCGAGTGAGGTACTCGGTCAGCGCCTGCATCATCGGTGCGGGATGGAAGCCGGTGGCCTCGAGCTTCTGCAGGTCGAGCACGCTGTTCCGGGGGCGAGCGGCGATCGTCCGATCCGCGTTCGCGAAGTACTCCGATGTGCTCACACCGGTGACACGAGAGGGTTCGTTTCCGGTGATCTGGAAGACGGCGCGCGCGATGTCCGCCCAGGTCGCCGAATCACCCGCATTCGTGAGGTTGTACACCCCGTATGCCGGGCGCGACGTGAGCAGATGCTGGATTCCCGCCGCGAGCTCATCCGTGAAGGTCAGCCGTCCGCGCTGGTCATCGACCACCGACGGGTCGACGCCGCGTTCGGCGAGCGACGCCATGGTCTTGACGAAGTTGCTGCCATCGCCGACCACCCAACTCGTGCGCAGGATGTAGTGGCGGGTCGCGAGCGATGCGGCCACCTCACCTGCAGCCTTCGTCTGTCCGTATACTCCGAGCGGAGCGACGGAGTCATCCTCGGTGTAGGCGCCGTCCTTCGACCCGTCGAACACATAGTCGCTGGAGACGTGAACGAGAGTGATGCCGTGGTCGCGCGCCACCTCGGCGAGGCGACGGACTCCCGACACGTTGACCGTCCAGGCCGCTCGTCGGCCATCGGCCGTCTCTGCGTCGTCGACCGCCGTGTACGCAGCGGCGTTGATGATCGTCGAATAGTCGCTCCACCGGCGCGCGTCAGCGACGTTCGCGCTCTGGAGATCCAGGTCGTCTCGGCCGGCGAACTCCACGTCGTCGCGGCCGGCGAGGAGATCTCGCAGAGCCTTCCCGAGCTGTCCGTTCGCGCCGAGGACGAGCGTCTTGGGCGGAGCGACCCGGCGCACATCAGCGAGTCTCGGGTGCGCGCGATCCTTGTCGCTGACCTCGGCCTCTGACAGAGGGATCGGCCAGGCGACGGAGGCCGTCTCATCGGCGAGGTTGAGGAAGCTGTACTCCGCGTCGGCAGACCAGTGATCGTTCACCAGGTAGGTGTAGGCGGTGTCGGCTTCGAGGGTCTGATAGGCGTTGCCCACGCCTCGAGGGACGAAGACTGCGACGGAGGGGTCGATCTCCGCTGTGAACACGGTGCCGAAGGTATCGCCTTCACGCAGATCCACCCACGCACCGAACACGCGCCCCGTGGCGACGGAGACCCACTTGTCCCAGGGTTCAGCATGGATTCCGCGCGTCGTCCCGACAGCGTCGTTGAACGAGACGTTGTTCTGCACCGGAGCGAAGTCCGGCAGCCCCGCGGCGACCATCTTCTCGCGCTGCCAGTTCTCTTTGAACCAGCCACGAGCGTCACCGTGCACAGGCAGATCCCACAGCTGGAGCCCCGGAATCGGCGTGTTCTTCGCGGTCAGCTGCTTGGCGTATTCAGTCACGGGCAGAGGTCCCCAGGTTCGGTCTCATATGTGGGCTACTGTCCTTTGCCGGCGTAGAAGGCCTCCGTCGAGTCCTTCGACGGCGCCCACCAGCTCTCGTTGGCCTTGTACCACTCGATGGTGGAAGCGAGCCCTGATTCGAAGTCGCTGAATTTCGGGAGCCATCCGAGCTCGGTACGGAGCTTCGTCGAATCGATCGCATAGCGCAGGTCGTGACCGGCGCGATCGGTGACATGGTCGTAGGCGTCGGCGGGCTGACCCATCTGAGTGAGGATCAGCTCGACGACGGACTTGTTGTCCTTCTCGCCATCTGCGCCGATGAGGTAGGTCTCACCGATCTCGCCCTTGTCGAGGATCGTCAGCACGGCGGACGAGTGATCGTCGGCGTGGATCCAGTCGCGGACGTTCTGGCCCGCGCCGTAGAGCTTGGGACGGATGCCACGGATCACGTTCGTGATCTGACGGGGGATGAACTTCTCGACGTGCTGATACGGTCCGTAGTTGTTCGAGCAGTTCGAGATCGTCGCCTGCACGCCGAACGACCGCACCCAGGCGCGCACGAGGAGGTCGCTGCCCGCCTTGGTCGACGAGTAGGGCGACGAGGGGTTGTACGGCGTGGACTCCGTGAACCGCTCGGGATCGTCGAGCTCCAGGTCGCCGTACACCTCGTCCGTCGAGATGTGGTGGAAACGGCGTTCGTGACGCCGAGCTGCCTCGAGCAGCGTGTAGGTCCCGATGATGTTGGTGTCGAGGAACGGGCGCGGATCGTGCAGCGAGTTGTCGTTGTGCGACTCCGCGGCATAGTGCACAACCGAGTCGACGTCGGCGAACAGGCTGTCGACCAGTTCGGCGTCGGAGATGTCTCCCTCGACGAACCGCAGGCGGTCCTCGGGGATTCCGGCGAGCGACGCCTCGTTTCCGGCATACGTCAGCTTGTCGAGCACCGTGACGTGTGCGTCTGTGTTCTCGACGACGTGGTGCACGAAGTTGGAACCGATGAATCCGGCGCCGCCGGTGACCAGAAGGCGAGTCATGGACGGCCCCTTTCGAGGGTTTCGAGGAGATAGGTGCCGTAGCCGGACTTCACGAGAGGTTCTGCACGCTGACGCAGCTCGTCGTCGGTGAGGAACCCCTGTCTCCACGCGACCTCCTCAGGCACGCCGATCGACAGACCGGTGCGCCGCTGGATCGTTCGGACGTACTCTGCGGCATCCGTCATCTGGTCGAACGTGCCGGTGTCGAGCCAGGCGGTTCCGCGGGGGAGGACCTCGACCTTGAGCTTGCCGCGCTCGAGGTACGCGCGGTTCACATCGGTGATCTCGTACTCTCCGCGCGGCGAGGGCTTCAGTTCGCGTGCGATCTCGACGACGTCGTTGTCATAGAAGTAGAGGCCGGGCACGGCGTAGTTGCTCTTGGGTGCGGCGGGCTTCTCTTCCAGCGAGATCGCGGTCCCTGACGAGTCGAACTCCACGACGCCGTAGGCCTTCGGATCGGCGACCCAGTAGGCGAAGATCGCGCCCCCGTCGACCTTCGAGTACTGCTTGAGCTGGCTTCCGAGGCCGGGGCCGTAGAGCAGGTTGTCACCCAGCACCAGCGCCACGTGGTCGTCGCCGATGAAATCCGCGCCGATCGTGAAGGCCTGGGCGAGTCCGTCTGGCGAGGGCTGCACCGCGAACGAGATCGAGACGCCGAATCGCGAGCCGTCGCCGAGGAGGCGCTCGAAGAACGGGGCATCGTGCGGTGTCGTGATCACCAGGATCTCGTCGATGCCAGCCAGCATCAGCGTCGACAGCGGGTAGTACACCATCGGCTTGTCGAACACCGGGATCAGCTGCTTGGAGACGCCGAGGGTGATTGGATGCAGTCGGGTGCCGGAGCCGCCCGCGAGAATAATGCCTTTCACCCGTCTATCGTGCCACATCGCGCCAGGCACTCTTCGCTGCACGCGATCGCACGACCGCATGTGCGAGTCCGGGAGCCGAATCGGGGGGTGGAATCGCGTCGGCGCATGGCGGCACGCGGAGCCCACGCAAAGTCTCAGTAGTCACATGCGTTCACATACGCAACAATGGTCCCATGCGAACCCGAGAATTCCCCCAGACTCGCCTGCCTCGAGTCCGCGCCGCGATCGCCGGTGTGGCCGTGATCGCAGTCGTTCTGCTCGGTGTCGCACCCGCAGCCGCAGATACCGCGAGCTCGGGCGTGTCGAGCAGTGCCGGCTCAGGCGTGGCACGTGCGGCCGCGCAGACGCTGGTGGTGCCCGCCGCGGACCTCCGCCAGTTCAACGCCGGCAACATCGTCTCGGATGAGGTGTTCTTCAACCCGGCCACGATGACGGAGGGGGACATCGCCAGCTTCCTCCGCAGCAAGGTGCCCTCGTGTCGGTCGGGGTACGTATGCCTCAAGGACTTTCGCCAGAGCACGGCGAACAAGGCTGCCGACGCGTATTGCGACGGGTATGCCGGGGCCGGCAACGAATCGGCTGCCCGCATCATCTACAAGGTGGCGGTGTCGTGCGGCATCAATCCTCAGGCCCTGCTGGTCATCCTCCAGAAGGAACAGAGTCTGGTCACGCACGTCTGGCCGAGCGACTTCCGCTACACGATCGCCATGGGGCACCACTGCCCCGACACCGCAGCCTGCGACCCACGCTATGCCGGATTCCAGAACCAGGTGTACGGTGCCGCGCGCCAGTTCCAGATCTACGCCGAGGGGCGCTACTTCACCTACTACGCGCCCGGGAAGACCTGGAACATCCGGTTCAACCCGAACGTCGCGTGCGGTTCGTCGCCGGTCCGCGTCGCGAACACGGCGACTGCCGCTCTCTACTACTACACGCCGTACCAGCCCAACGCTGCGGCGCTCAACGCCGGCTACGGGGAGGGCGATGCCTGCTCCGCTCATGGCAACCGCAACTTCTATCAGTACTTCGTCGACTGGTTCGGAAGCACCCAGACCTCGAACATGACGATCCTCAAGACGGCCTCCAGCGCTGACGTCTTCCTCGTCTCCGGCGGCAACCGGTGGAGGATCAACGATGTCGAGTCGTACGGCGAGCTCGTGGCCGCATACGGACCGCTGCGCGTCGTCGGCGACAGCGCGATGAACACCTTCGCCCTCAAGGGCACGACGAACTCGGTATTGCGTGACCCCGCCACGGGCACGATCGCCATCGTGCAGGGCGGTCAGATGCATCGCATCCCCAGCTGCGAACTCGTCGCTCGCTGGGGGTCTTCGTGCGCGAATCCGACGAACGTGACCTCGACGCTGTTCGCGCGGCTGCCGATGGGTGCTGACGCCGGCAACTACTTCCGTATCCGCGGGACGGAGAGGTGGGGGCGCTTCGAGTCGACGACCCACGCCACCCCGCTGTTCGACGATGAGGCGGCCGCCGCGGTGAACGGGACCCCGCGCTCGGCACCGTACGCCCCATTCATCTCGTCAGCACGGTACGCATCGATGACCAAGAGCGCCCCGTACTACGCGCCGCTCACCGCGGTGAAGTCCGCCAGCACGTCGAAGGTCTACGTCACCGTCGACTTCGACAAGCTGATCTGGGTTCGTGCCTGGTCAGAGGCGGTCGAGTACGGCATCCAGCCGGCAGATCTCGCCGTCGTGCCCGCGAAGGATCTGAGCCGCTACAGCGAGATCGCACAACCTCTCTCGCCGATGCTGCGCTGCGTCGGCACCACGTACTTCGCCGGTGGTGCCACGCTGTATTCCGTGACCGACCCCGCCAAGGCCGGTCTCAAGATCACCGACGCAGGCGCCGCCACGTGTGCGGAACTCCCCAGGGTCACGACCTCCGGACCTGCTCTCGCAGTGAAGTCCAGCGCTTCTTCCGCTGTCTTCGTGGTCGAGAAGGGGCAGAAGCGTCAGGCGCTCTCCTGGGGCCTCCTGGTCTCGGCGAACGGCGGCGCGGCTCCCGCCATCGCCACGGTCCAGGCCCAGACGTTGGCGGCGCTGCCCGTGGGCAAGGCGATCGCCGACGGGCAGATCGCGCGAGCGCAGTCTTCTCCCGACCTTCTGTGGATCGACGGCGCGCGCGCACTGTGGATCCCGTCGGAGGGCATGGCCAAGGACGTCGGGATCGGTCTCGGCCACCAGGTGCTGCCCGATGCCGCGATCGCCCCCTTCACCAGGGGCGTGACACTGAGCCCCTGGCTGCGATGCGCGGGACGCACGTACTTCGCCGCGTCCGGAACGCTGTACCCGGTGTCCGCGCAGGCGGTCGCGGGCGTGACACCGATCGACCTCGGTGCTGCAGCGTGCGCACGTCTCAAGGTGAGCACTGCGGCCCCGCTGCCCGCTGTGTTCATCAAGGCCTCGAACGCGGCCAGCGTCTACAAGATCGAGAACGGCACGGTCCGGCGCGTCTCGACGTGGGCGGCACTGTTGAAAGTGAACGCCGGCGTCGCCCCGACCATCCTGACCGTGAGCCCGGCCACGCTGTCGTCGATGCCGGCGGGGTCGCCGATCTCGTAGGGCGCCTGTGAGAAGCCGCGCGAGCCTGACTGGTGGTCGGCTGGCTGACTGAAAAGCTCCCGTTCCGCCGAGCACGTGCTCGGCGGAACGGGAGCTTCTCGCATCCGGGGCCCCTAGTGGCGTCGCGAGCGCTGACGCACGAACAGGACGATCGCCCATGCGAGCGCCGCCGAGGTCGAGCCGATCAGGAGGGCGATCGTGGCCGTCAGGCCCGCGGGGCGGAAGTCGACCGAGAGGTCTCCTTCGAAGCCCGCGGGAACCTCCACAGTGAGAAGGAATCCGTCGGTGGGATCGACGATCGTCCCCGCACTCGAGGTGTACCCGGGCCACGGCAGGCGGCTGAAGACGACCTGACCGCTCTCGTCCGAGGGGTTGTCCACATGCACGCTCGTGCTCGAGGGCTGGGTCGAGACGTCGGAGATCTCGAGGTCGGGGGAGTGGGTGACGACACCGCCCGCGCCGGGGATCGGCTCGTCGCGGACCCAGAGCTGGGTGTACTCGCCGTCATCCGCCACGTGCCAACCCTCGGGCGGGTTGTCCAGCGCGTCCTCGGTGTCGTCCGATCGGATGATCTGCACCGAGCTCACCGCGAGTTCATCCGCGAGAGTCAGGCCCGTCGCTTCGCGTTCTTCGAACAGCCGCGACGCGAGATCCGGGCAGGTCTCTCCCAGGTATCCGATGCAGAGCTGGTCGTTGAAACCGCGGAATCCGAGCAGCTGGTACCGGTTCACCACCGGATGAGGGTTGACGTACCAGGAGTTCGCGAAGAGGGTCTCCTCCCAGAGCTCCGGGGACGGGCTGACAGACAGGGGATCCCCGATGACAAGCGTGTCGCCCTCAGACTCGGCGAGCTGCGTCTGCAGCTGGGAGATCTCGGTCGGGATGCCCTGTTCGGCCCAGATCGATCGGGGGTAGGCCCACTGCTGGAAGGCGAAGGCGGCCAGGCTCACCAGCACGAGCGCCGACGCCGCGAGCGCCCTCCGCCGGTCTGCTCTGGCGACGAGGCCCACGACGGCGACGACAGCGATCGCCACCGCGGCGATGGCCGCGGCGAATGCCAGACGCTTGATGTACTGCGGAGTCTGGGCCCAGGCGAGGAACGACGCCGACGCCAAGATCGCGGACGCGGCGATGATGCGCACACGAGTGACCTTGAGCGCGCGGTCGAGCCCCAGAACGATGAGGACGATCACGCAGAGACCGAGGTAGGGGAGCAGCCTGGTCGGGTACCTGAGGGGGCCGATCACTGTGGGCAGCATGATGAAGACGAGCAGTACGACGAGGAGCACGGCGACATCGAGCATGCGCGGCACCACCCTGCGCAGGCGGCGCCACGAGACGAACGCGGCGAGCGGGATGAGGCAGCTGATGTAGGTCATCGGGATCGGAGCGGTGAAGCCGACCCACCACCAGGCCGCCACCTGCGGCAGCGCCGTCGACACGCTCGACATCGCGAGGCCCGACAGGTCCACCGTCATGAACTGATCCATGTAGATGGCGTTGCCACCCCGGTTGGTGACTGGAGCGGTCAGCACGCTCGCCAGGTGGATGGCGACGGCCACCAGTCCCAGCAGAGATCCGGCGCCGAGCACTCGCAGTGCCGCACCTCGATCGCGTCTGACCAGGCGGAGGACGAGCGTCGTCGCAGTGATCATCGCCAGAGCGATCGTGCCGTGCACGTAGCCGATCGAGATCACGAGATAGCCCACGACGAACACGGGCAGAGGCGACTTGTTGCGCGAGAGCCGGAGCAGGAACGCCCAGTAGAACGGCATCAGGCTCCATGCGAACAGCCCGGTGACCCACGAGGGCGCATCGAAGTACGTGGTGAACCCGGTGAAGGGAGCGATCCCCCCGGCGACGAAAGCGAGCTGCGGACGCGTCCCCAGCTCGCGCGCGAGGACGAAGACACCGACGGCGCCGAGTGCGATCGATATGACCTTGACGACCGTCGTGAAGACGGCAGCATCCGCGATGGCGGTCGACGCGAGGCTGATCAGGATCACGAGCGGGTTGAAGAAGCCCCACTGGCCCTCGGCCATGAGGTTCCCGCTCGACCACGCCGTCGGCTCGAGGAGCGGGAGGTGCCCCTCCAGCAACGACGTGCCGAGGTGGTACCACTGTCCGAATGCGCCGTTGACGGTGTCGTCCACGAAGTAGTGCTTCGAGTTCCAGAGGAGGGGAACGAGTGCAGTCACGATCGCCACGGCGGCCGTCAGCAGCAGCCAGGGAAGCGGGTGTGTGCGAACGGCTCGGGCGTCGATCGGGCGCGCTGACATATAGACCTTCCGAGAGGGGTTCGCCACCGGTCTTCGCGGGGACGCTCGCGTGTTGCGGCGGGTGCCGATGAACCTCCGAGAGATTAGCATGCTCGGCCTTGCGGCCAGGGGGCTGTGGGATCTTCGACTAGCCTCGGAAGGTGTCGATTACTGATCATCGCACTGAGGTCCCCGTCTCAGGCGCCCGTGCTCCCCGGCCCCGGCTGGATCGCCCGTTCACATGGTGGTTGCTCGCCATGCTCGCCGTGCTCGCAGTGGCGATCTTCCGTGTCTCCCAACAGGTGCGCTTCTTCTTCTGGGACGACACGCAGCTCGGAGCCTATGGGCAGTGGTACGGCCTCGGACGTCGCATTCTCGAGGGGGATGTCACACTTCTCTCGCCGGGATCGTGGCAGGGCGGCAACTACCTCGCCGAGGGGCAGTGGGGGATCTTCAACCCGGTCACCTGGCTGATCGGGATCGGTACGCAGTTCGTCGGAAACGCGACGGTGTACGCGACCGCAGTCAAGGTGCTCTTCCTTCTGCTTCTCGCAACGGGCGCATTCCTTCTGGCTCGCTCGTACGGGGCTGCTCCGCATTGGGCGGCGATCGCCGGGTTCACTGCGTCCATGGGCGGCCAGACCATCTTCATGGACGCACCCTCGTGGGTCACCGGTCTGCAGAACGTCGCGTTCTTCGCCTTCGCCTGGTGGGCGCTGAAGAAGCATGTGGAGAACCGCTCGAGTCCGATCCTGTTCTTCGTCTTCGCCTATCTCCTCGTCACCGTCGGTTATGTCTTCGGCGTGATCGAGCTGGCCTTCCTTCTCTTCGTCTTCCTCGTGGAACGTGCCATCGCCCGAGATCGCGACGCGGTCGTGCGGACGCTGGTGCTGGGTGTCTACGCTGCCCTGCTGACCGTATTCGTCTATCTGCCGGGCATCCTCACCTCGCCTGTGACGGCGCGGTCGGGGGCTGACATCCTCAACGATCAGTTCCTCAACATGGACCTCGGCGATCTCGCCACGTCGCCGATCGTCACGGCGACCAGTTCGGTGCGCGGGTACTGGGGAGACATCGTCCCCGTGCCGCTGCAGTACGTGTCGTGGCTGCTGCCGCTCCTGGTGCTGTGCGGGCGGTGGCGGCATTCGCTCCGCACGCTTCTGATCCCGATGATCGTGCTCGCGTTCAGCGTCGCCCTCGTCGTCGGTCCCAGCGTGATCGGCCCCCTGCGGTATCCGGCGAGGATGATGCCGTACGTGGTGCTCGTGGTCGCCGTCCTGCTCGCTGTGGTGATGTCGAACGGCCTGCGCGTGCCCGTGTCACGGAAAAGGGCATGGCTCGCCGTCGCGATCACCGGAGTGTCGGGCTTCATCTCGTGGGCTGCTCAGCCCGTGTCCTGGAAATGGGTCGCGCTGGCGGTCGTGCTGCAGGGAATCGTGATCCTGACGCTGTCGGCCCGAGGCCGCATGGCGGTGCTGAAGGCGTCCTCGAAGCGCACGGCGGCGTACCTGCTGGCGGCGTCGGTGGTCCTGATGGGGGTGCAGGCCTACGAGTATCCGTCGAGCCCGCTCGGCAACTTCAACGTGCCGTCATCCGTCGAAGCCATGCAGGAGGTGGGCGAGGACATGGAGTCGGGGATCATGACGATCGGTGATGTCTACTCCCTGCAGTTCGCTCCCGAGTCCTACAAGGAGTCCCTTCTCGCCAACCTCTGGTACCTCACCGGCAAGGACTCGGCGAGTGTCTACACGGTTCTGCCCTTCAAGGCGCTCTCGGAGCAGCTCTGCGTCGATCTGCGCGGATGGACCTGCCCCGAGGCGTATGACGAGCTGTTCGACGATGTGCCGGGGCAGGACACCGTTCTGGCAGACGACCTCGCGCTCAACACCGTCGTGGTGGTCAAGGGGCCGGAGCTGCAGAACCTCGGGGACGCGCCGGACGGCTGGTCCATCGAGGAACGCGAGTACACCTATCTGCTCACGCGTGACGAACCGGTGAGCGAGGCGGGCGGCATCGCGCGCGTCGAAGGCGATGCCGATGTCTCCGTGGTCTCTCGAGACGACCTCAGCGTCACCTTCTCGGTCGATTCTGTCGGTGCCGACGGTGCCACCGTCGTCTTCAGCAGACTCGCGTGGCCCGGCTATTCGACCGACGGTGGCGAGCTCGGTGATCCTGATCGGGACTTCCTGCTGACGGTCGACCTGTCGGCACAGGACGCGGGCTCCACGATCACCGTGTCGTTCCGGCCCCCGGGCTGGGGGATCGAACTCGCCGCCGTGGGCCTCGCCGCTCTGATGGCTGCGGCATGGTCCGTGCTGCACTTCGTGAGAACCCGTCGCACTCGGGTCGAGTAGCGGAACACCGCGTCCGCGCCTCGCGCGGATCGGCGGACTCGGTGCGGGCCGAGTCCGCCGCGGCCGTGCGAAGCCTGGGTGGGCCCGTGGCCCGCTCGCCTCAGGTGGGAAGGATGTGCGCCGCGAGCTGAGCGCGGTAGATGGCGCCGAGCCCTGCAGGCAGAGTCGTGGAGACGAGACTGTCGAGTTCGGGCCAGACGATCGAACGCACACGCAGGTCACTCGCCTGCCCGGTGGAGTTGCCCTGCCCTGTCACCAGCGGCACGGGCTTTCGTCGCAGACGCGACATCTCGCCCATGATCGCCCCGATCGACAGTGCGTCCATCGCTCCGACGATCTTCGTCACCACCCGACCGCTCGGCTCGGCGGCTAGGCGTCTCATGCCGGCGACGATGACAGTCGCGCAGTCGTCGACGTAGATGTAGTCGCGGAGCGTGTCGAGAGGAACATAGATCGACACAGGACGACCGGTCACGTAGCTCTCGACGATGACCGAGATGAGCCCCTGACCCTTGCCGAGGTCCTGACCTGGGCCGTAGAGGTTGGTGATGCGCGCGATGAAGCCTCTGAACCCGTGGCGCTCTGCCGCCTCGCGCAGAGACTGCTCCATGCTGAGCTTCGTCTCGCCGTAGGCCGAGAGCGGCACGGGGACCGTGTCTTCGGTGAACGGGGGTGAGGCGCTGCCCGCGTATGCGCCGCCGACGCTCGATGCGAGGAAGATATGGCCGCGTGCGAGGACGTCGCCGGGCAGCGCGGAGATGTCCTCCAGGAAGCCGCGGAACACCTCAGCCTCTGACAGCATCACCTCTCGAGGAGTCGATGTCACACCGCGCCCGGCGCACCAGTAGATGCTCCAGCGGCCCTCCGTGTCAGCGATGAATCGGGACAGGCCCTCGCTGAGGTCCTGACGCGACTGCTCGGTGTCGCCCCAGGTCACCGGAGTCGTGAAGACCGGCCCCTCGAGCTGGGAGATGATCGCCGACCCGAGAAGGCCGCGACCGATGATCCACTCAGACGTCGGCACGCTGGTGCCCGAGCGGTCCCGCGCTGGGATCGCGAACGATCAGATACGCAGGCTTGCCCAGGGCCATGTTGACCGCGACGCCGATGTACTCGGCGATGATGCCGAGCGCGACGAGGATGGCCCCGGTGCCGAGAGCGGTCAGGACCATCTGGGATGTCCAGCCCTCGGGCACATTGCCGCCCGCGAACCGCATGATCGTGAGCCAGAGCGCGAAGATGATGCCGCCGACGGCGAAGAGGGCGCCCAGCGCCGTGACGAGCCGCA
Organism: Microbacterium sp. WCS2018Hpa-9; assembly: GCF_031843745.1. Taxonomy (NCBI): domain Bacteria; kingdom Bacillati; phylum Actinomycetota; class Actinomycetes; order Micrococcales; family Microbacteriaceae; genus Microbacterium; species Microbacterium sp. WCS2018Hpa-9. Next base: position 680,349 of record NZ_JAVTIY010000001.1, on the reverse strand, counting down.
GCCCTCGGGTGCCCGAGGTGAGGATCATCCGCCAGAAGTGCGCCATCAGACGTCGATACGAGTAGCCGGAGCGGCGGTCTCCCTCTTCGCGCAGCTCGACCGGCGAGGTGACGATGTTGGAGGCGACCCACGAGATCGCGACGTCGAGGTACACGCCCGTGCCCGAATACGCTGCGACCGATCGTCCGATCTCGCCGAGTATCAGCCGGAAGCTGTTGAAATTCGATGCGCGTCCGCCGCCGAACACGGTCTCGAGGATGCGCTTCGAGGCGCGGGATGCCGTGTTGCGCACGTAGCCGTGCGGCGGCGCGTTCGTGGGTTCCGCGTAGACGACATCAGCGCGGCGGCTCATCGCGGTGTCGAGCAGCGACCCGATCGCGGCGGGATCATGCTGTCCGTCTTCGTCCAGAGTCACGACCCAGTCGCCGCCGGAGGAGGCGATTCCCGCCAGGGTTGCGGCGTGCTGGCCGAAGTTGCGGCTCAGCCACACGGCCTTGACGTAGCTCCGCTCCGCGGCGAGGGTGCGGATGACCCGCGCAGAATCGTCGGGACCGTGATCGAAGGCGAGCACGACCTCGTGCACGATCGCGCGATGACCTCCCGGCGTGACGAACGACTCGGTGAGAGGGGCGATCTCGTCCATGATGGCCTCGAGTGTGCGCTCTCCCTGATAGACGGGGATCACGATCGAGATCCGGTGCACGAATGGTGCAGCAGCCAACTCGTCTGCGCTCATCGCATTCTCCGTTCCAGTACCTTGTAGCTCAGCCTTCGTGCCCTGGACATCAGACTGGCGCGGAGGTTGCCGAAAACGACGTCGGTCCTGCTGACGGCGTCGGGATATGTGTCGTGCATCCACTGATGGTACTGATGCGCCTGCGTCGCCTGGTCCTTGACGAGGGCGACGCTCCACTGGGTGGTGCTCATGCGGAAGGTGGCGCCGACCTCCGTGTCCGGAACGAAATCGCCACGCATCAGGACGCGCGAGTACGAGGCCTGATCGATCAGATAAGGGAAGCGGTCGAACCAGTCGCCGGCCTCTCGGAGCACAGAGGTGCGCATCATCACGGATGCCGGCTCACCGAACTGGTTGGAGCCTGAACGCACCACGCGCTTCACGGCTTCGCTCCCGGGCATCGGCTTCCCGATCCCGCGCAGCCCCCACCCGCGGAAGAGGACCTTGCTGTCCGCATCGACGATGTCGCGGCGGCAGGCGGTGAACACGGCACCGGTGCGCTCGAGAAGTGCGGCCTGACGTGCGAGCACACCCGGCCGCAGCACGTCGTCGCCGCACACCAGCTTGACGTAGTCGCCGGTCGCCTCCGCCGTGACCCGGTTCCAGTTTCGAGGAGCTCCGCCGCCGGCAGGAGTCTCGAGGATGGTGACGCGAGGATCATCCTGGTATCGATCGAGCACCGCTTTGGTCCCATCGGTGGAGGAGTGATCTGCGACGATCAGCTCGAGCTCCACGCCGGTCTGCGCGAGCACCGAGTCGATGGTCTCGCCGATGACCTTGGCGTTGTTGTATGCGGGAATGACCACGGAGACGCGGGCGGGTGTCACGTGTCTGCCTTTCTGCGGAACGAGAAGCGGGAATGTCCGAACCAGCTGACCATCGTCGTCACGAAGACGATGAGCGCTTGGGCGGCGATCGGCGGGATGTGGGCGAACTCCACGAGAACCGGGAGCAGGATCGCATTCACCCCGAGGGCCACCAGGTAGACCGATTCGAAGCGCGCGAGATCCAGCCACATGTGGCCGCGCACGCGGAAGACGAAGCGACGGTGCAGGACGAAGGCGCACAGCACGCTCGCGACGTGCGCGAAGAGCAGCGTCGCCATGTAGCCCCACAGCTTGCCGATCGTGAGCTCGAAGAGGATGAACCAGAAGAACCCCACGCCGGTGTTGATGATGCCGACGATGATGAACGCGACACGTCGGTCCTGGAACAACCTGAGGAGCGGACCATCAGGGGCGTTCTCGTCGAGATCACCGTTCTCGGGAAGTGCCATGAGTGCTTTCTTCGAATGCGGGGGTCGGGGCATGAATGCTCGACGACCCGTGTATCGGATCCTCTTCACCCTATCGAAGGATCCTGGATACGCGGTGATCGTGCACGGCGCGCGCGGGGACTGCGGGGCCGCTCAGCGGGCCGCGAGAACGGGCTCCAGCTGAGCCCGGAGCGCCGCCCGAGCGCTCGCCGCGAAGCTGCGGGTGACGTGGTTGTCGTCGGAGTACACGACCAGGCCGCCGATCCGCGCATAGCAGCGCTCAGCGTCGCAGAACGAGTCGTCGAGCGAGATGGAGTGAACGCCCGTCTGAGCGGCGGCGGTGGCGAGCGGGTCGTCGAAATCAGCCTCGGAACGCGGCAGGGTGCAGTCTTCCCGGGCGGATGCCCTGCTCAGGCAGTCCGCGGCGCTGCCGCCGCCCTGGGGAGGAATGCTGTTCATCTCTGGCGCGTCCTCGAGCACGACCACCGTCTTGCCCGCCCGCTCCAGGCGCTCGATCGTCGTGGCGACGTCTCCGGCGGCCAACCCCGCAGGATCCCCCTCGGGGGAGACGTACAGTCGAGTCCTGTTCGTGAGAAGGACGACGTCGATCGACGGGTCGGATTCCACCTGCCCGACAGCATCCATCGACAGCGTCCGGCAGTTCTCCGCGGTTTCAGGGTAGCCCCATGCCGTACTGACCAGAGCGTCGACGAACGCGGGGCAGCCGGAGATCAGGAGCGTCGATGTGGACCACCCCGCGTCCGAGGCCACGTCGCGGATGGCTTCGACCCATCGCGTCGCGTGCGAGTCTCCGATGATCGCGACCCGAGGTGCGTCCTCCTCGCCGAAGTCGCAGCGGCGGGTGGACTCTGCCTGAGCGGCGACCTCGCACTCGAGGACATCGGCAGGTGGGGCGTCGGCCGAGAAGGAGGAGAGATCGGCGACGAGCGGGATCTCGGTCGGATCCCCGCATGCGGCGTCCTGCATCGCTGCGGCTCCGACGCAGGCCGCGGGCGTGGCAGCGGGCTCGGGGACGGGGGCCGGACGCCAGGCCGCGAGAGGCAGTGCGATCGCCACGAGGAGGGCCATGAAGAAGGCGACGAGAGCGAACACCCAACGAGACGCCATTCCGGCGGAGATGCGTCCGGTGCGCACCGGATCTTCGACGAGCGTCTTCGACAGCCAGCCCAGCACGATGGATGCGACGAGAATGGCGACCTTCTCGACGGTCGAGAGTTCTCGTGCGAGAGCGAAGGGGATCAGGACGATCAGTGGCCAGTGCCAGAGGTAGACGCCGTACGAGACGTCGCCCACGAACTGCACGGGGCGCAGCCGCATCAGCGCGGTCGGCGACAGAGTGCCGTGCGGCGAGCCGGCGGCGATCACGAGGCAGGTGCCGACGACCGGAAGCAGAGCGGTGAACGAAGGGAAAGGCGTCTCTGGCCCGAACAGGAGCACGGCGCTCAGGATCAGTCCGATTCCCACCCAGGAGAGAAGGGATGCGAGACGGGAGGCGCCGAACAGATGGCTTCTGCGGGCGAGGATGATCGAGAGCAGCGCGCCGAACCCGAACTCCCACACCCTGGTCGTCGTGAAGAAGTACGCCATGCTCTCATTGGTCGCGGTGAAGGCGACGGAATGGACGAGCGAGGCGACGACGATGACGCCGAGGCCGAGCGACACCGTGCGGGAGCGCGACCATCCGGATCGGGCGGCGAGTGCCGCCAGCCCGACGAGGAGGATCGGCCACAGGACATAGAACTGCTCCTCCACTCCGAGGGTCCAGAAGTGCTGCGTGGGGGACTTGACGTTCGACAGCGCCATGTAGTCGACCGCCTGCCCCGCCAGAGCCCAGTTCTCCGCATAGAGGGCCGACGCGATGATCTCGCTGCCGAACTGGGCCCATCTGGCGGCGGGGACGACGGCGTAGACCGCGACTGCCGTCACGAGGAGCACCAGCATCGACGCCGGCAGGAGGCGCCGTGCGCGACGTGCCCAGAACCGGCTCAGCACGATCGTTCCCGTGCGATCCTGCTCGCGAAGCAGATGTGCGGTGATCAGGAAGCCGGAGACGACGAAGAAGATGTCGACGCCCACGAATCCGCCGGAGAGGCGAGTGGGCCAGAGGTGGAAGAGAAGAACCGACAGGACGGCGAGAGCCCTGAGCGCCTGTATCTCCGGACGGACGCCCGTCCGTTCCCGCTGCCCCGGTGCGGAGGAGCTTGCGGCGCTGGTCGGCCGCGACGGGACGGCGGTGTGGTGTGCCATGGAATCTTTCGCAGACGAGAATGCTTCGGGGCATCGTCGTCGTGGGACACGCGCTCCCACGACGGAATCAGCGGGCGGCGGAAGATCCGCCGAGAAGACTCTATGTCACGCACGCGTGCACGCGCCTGTCAGGCGCAGACGAATAGACTCTGTACGCGTAAACCGCCTGGCCAGATGGCAGAGTCGGCGGGACAGTCAATCGGAAAGCAGCAATATGGACCTCCTCGTCGTAGGCTCGGGCTTCTTCGGCCTCACCATCGCAGAACGTGCCGCCAACGCCGGCCGCAAGGTCACGGTCATCGACCGTCGTCACCACATCGGCGGGAACGCCTACAGCGAGGCGGAGCCTGAGACGGGCATCGAGGTTCATCGCTACGGCGCTCATCTGTTCCACACGTCGAACGCCACGGTGTGGGAGTACGTCAACCGGTTCACGAGCTTCACGAACTACGTGCACCGGGTCTACACGACGCACAAGGGAACGGTCTTCCCGATGCCGGTCAACCTCGGCACCATCAATCAGTTCTTCCAGTCGGCCTACACGCCCGACCAGGCGCGGGCCCTCGTGCGCGAGCAGGCCGGGGAGTTCGACGTCAAGACGGCGGCCAACTTCGAGGAGAAGGGCATCGCCCTCGTCGGTCGGCCTCTCTTCGAGGCCTTCTTCCGGGATTACACCGCCAAGCAGTGGCAGACCGACCCGCAGAAGCTCTCCGGCGACATCATCAGCCGTCTCCCCGTGCGCTACACCTACGACAACCGCTACTTCAACGACACGTGGGAGGGGCTGCCGACAGACGGCTACACCGCGTGGATCGAGCGGATGGCCGACCACCCGAACATCGAGGTGAAGCTCAACGTCGACTACTTCGACGAGACTCAGCCGCTGAACAAGAAGGCCACGGTCGGACAGCTGCCCATCATCTACACGGGCCCGGTCGACCGTTACTTCGACTACACGGAGGGCGCCCTCAGCTGGCGCACGCTCGACTTCGAGCAGGAAGTGCTGAACATCGGCGACTTCCAGGGCACCAGCGTGATGAACTACCCGGACATGGACGTGCCCTACACGCGCATCCACGAGTTCAAGCACTTCCACCCGGAGCGCAAGGACATCTACGAGTCCGACAAGACCGTCATCATGCGCGAGTTCTCTCGCTTCGCGAACCGCGAGGACGAGCCGTACTACCCCGTGAACACCCCGACGGACCGCGACGGTCTGCTCGCGTACCGCGAGCTCGCCAAGGGTGAGAAGGACGTGCACTTCGGTGGACGCCTCGGCACCTACCAGTACCTCGACATGCACATGGCCATCGGCTCGGCGCTGTCACTGTGGAACAACTCGCTCTCGTAGACTCGGCACTGTGAGTCACACTGCTGCCGGGGCCCCCGGAACGCCCCGGCGCTATCTGCATTCCCTGTGGCTGCTGTCGGCAAGGGACCTCAAGGTGCGGTACTCGACGAGCCTGCTCGGGTACCTGTGGTCGGTGCTCGATCCGCTCGTGATGAGCGTGATCTACTGGTTCGTCTTCACGCAGATCTTCAACCGCGATGTCGGAGAGGATCCGTACATCGTGTTCCTCATCAGCGCCCTGCTGCCCTGGGTGTGGTTCAACACGTCGGTGACGGACTTCACCCGCGCCTTCAAGAAGGACGCGAGGCTGGTGCGATCGACCGCGATCCCTCGCTCGATCTGGGTGAACCGCATCGTGTTGAGCAAGGGAGTGGAGTTCCTCTTCTCTTTGCCGGTGCTCGCGGCGTTCGTGATCATCAACCTGGTGGTGGAGCAGGATCCGGCGCACACGGTGCAGGTGGGCTGGGGAATCCTCTGGGTTCCGGTCGCGGTCTTCCTGCAGACCGTCCTGCTCGTCGGCCTGGGGCTTCTGGTCGCCCCGCTGTGCGTCCTCTTCGTCGACCTGGAGCGCACGACCGCGCTGATTCTGCGCGCCATGTTCTATGCGACACCGATCATCTACAACGTGACAGATCTTCCCGGCATCTTCCAGACGATTGGTGCGTTCAATCCGCTCGCCGGGATCTTCATGCTGTATCGGATGCCGTTCTTCCCCGACCAGTGGAACCCCTTCGCGCTGCTCGTCAGCGTGGGCATGACTCTCGTCATTCTGGCGCTCGGCATATGGACCTTCCGGTCCCTCGAGCGCACCGTGCTGAAGGAGTTGGGATGACTGTCGCGATCGAGGCCAAGGGGCTGGGGGTCCGCTTCCGCCGCAACCGCCGTGGGCGCCAGAACTTCAAAGACCTGTTCGCCCCTGCGTCGCGCCGGTCGCGTTCCGGAGAGTTCTGGGCGTTGCGCGACGTCTCGTTCACCGTGCAGCGGGGGGAGTCGATCGGCGTCGTCGGGCGCAACGGCCAGGGCAAGTCCACGCTTCTCCGTCTCGTCGCGAATGTGCTGCTTCCCGACGAGGGGGTGGTGAAGGTGAACGGCGGAGTCGCTCCGCTGATCGAGATCACGGGCGGGTTCGTGGGGGACCTGACCGTGCGGGAGAACGTCGCCTTGATGGCGGGTCTGCACGGGATGCCGCGTGACGCGGTAGCGCTGCGCTACGACGACATGATCGCCTTCGCGGAGCTGGCCGGCTTCGAGGACACTCCGTACAAGCACCTGTCGAACGGCATGAAGGTGCGCCTGGCGTTCTCGGTCGTGTCGCAGCTCGACGAGCCGATCCTGCTCGTCGACGAGGTGCTCGCGGTCGGAGACAAGGCGTTCCGCGACAAGTGCTACAAGCGCATCGACGAGCTCCTCGCCGATGGGCGCACGCTCTTCTTCGTCAGCCACAGCGAGCGCGACCTGCGTCGCTTCTGCACCCGCGGTCTGTATCTCGACAAGGGCGCGCTCGTGCTCGACGGGCCGATCGCAGACGTTCTCGACAGATACAACACGGACTACAACCGGGGCTGACGCAGGAGGGCAGTCGCCCTCTCGGTCATTCGCCGAGCTTCTTCTGCTCCACGTGCGCGTTGACCGAGGCGAGCTCGGGGTGTGCGTCGAGGACGGCCACGATCTCGGAGACATCGAGCGCGGCAGCGCCGTGCTCTTCGATGAGCGCCCGGATGACGGTGAGGTCCTCCGGGGTGTCCAAGGTCACCCGATAGCGCGAGGCATCGATCTGCTGGGTCATCGAGTGGACGCTCGATCGTGGCGATCGTCCTGTGTAGAGGTACGGGGTGACGTGTTCTCGCTCGGCCGGCTCGGTGGCGTTCCTGTCGGCCTCGGCGAGGGCGGACGCCGAGAAGACCTCGAAGTCGAACCCGCGAGGGTAGGTGCGCTCGAGGACATTGGAGACGTGGGCGTGCGGATCATCCAGCTCGACGAACCGGCGAACGCCTTCGGAGATCAGCGCGGGGTCGATCAGCGGGCAGTCCGAGGTCACTCTGACGACGACATCGAGCCCGGCGGAAGACGCCGCTCCTGCGAACCGACTCAGCACGTCGACCTCGCTGCCGCGGAAGACCTCGACGCCTCGCGCGTGCCCCAGGGCTGCGAGAGGGTCGTCAGCGGCGTTCGTCGTCGTGGCGAGGACGACGGGCAGATCGGTGGCGACGAGCCTGTCGATATGGTGATCGAGCATCGAGCGGCCGCCGGCCGAGATCAGCACCTTTCCCGGAAGACGGCTGCTGGTCATCCGCGCCTGGGTGATGATCCCGATGCGTGTCAACGGAGAGCCTTGACGAGCGAGTCGACGACCTGGTCGACCTGGTCGTCGGTGAGCTCCGGATGGATGGGGAGCGAGAGCTCCTCGGCGTAGAAGGCTTCAGCGTTGGGGCACATGCCGCGGCGGTAGCCGGCGTCTGCGTAGACGGGGTGCCAGTACACGGGCATGTAGTTGACCTGCACTCCGATGCCGTCTGCACGCATCCGATCGAAGACCTCTCGGCGGCGCTGATCGACGATTCGCACCGGGTAGAGATGACGGATCAGTTCGACGTCGTCGCGCTGGATCGGCGTGCGAACCCCGTCGACACCCGAGAGGGCCGCGTCATAACGACGAGTGATCTCGGCGCGTCGCCGCCTGAACGTGTCGAGCCGTGCCAGCTGGGAGAGCCCGAGTGCGCAGGCGATGTCGTCGAGGCGGTAGTTGAAGCCGAACTCATGGACCTCCTGATGCCAGGCGCCCTCGGTCGTCATCGCGAATCGATCGGCGTCGCGCACGAGTCCGATGAAGTGGAACTCGTGGGCGCGTTGCGCGATCAGCGGGTCCTTGGCGACGAGGGCCCCGCCCTCGCCGGTCGTGAGGTTCTTGGTGGGGAAGAACGAGAACGTCGTCAGATCGGCGAGATCGCCGACCGGTCGGCCCTTGTACGTGCTGCCGATCGAGTGCGCGGCGTCATCGAGGACGAGTGCGTCGACCCGTGCGGCCGCAGCGGAGAGCCTGTCGTAGTCCGCAGGATGGCCCGCGTAGTCGACGGCGGCGATCACCTTGGTGCGCTCATCGACGAGCGCGTCGACTGCATCCGGGTCGATCAACGCCGTGTCCTCCTCGACGTCGGCGAAGACGATGTTCGCGCCGAGGACCGACGCCATCGCGGTCGTGGCGATGAAGGTCATGGGCGTCGAGATGACGGTGTCACCGCGGGTGACGCCTGCGGCACCGTACGCCATGTGGAGCGCCGCGGTTCCCGAGGTCGCGGTGACGGCCCGGTGGCCTCCGGCGATCTCGCCGAGACGCGCCTCGAAGGCGGCGACCGCTGGGCCCGTCGTGAGCCAGTCGCCGCGGAGCACGTCGACGACCGCCTGGATGTCATCCTCCGAGATCGACTGACGTCCGTACGGCAGCACCGTCAGATCCCCGCCTCGATGATCTCCGCGATCTCCTCCTGCGAATACCACCGGTCGTTGCTGTCGGAGCGATAGGCGAAGCCCTCGGGCACCGGCACGGCACCTGCGGGCATCTGATAGCCCCACGAGGCGAGGTCGGGCTGGATGATGAAGTACTTGCCGTCGCTGACCGTCACCGCGCGGCGGCCCTCCTCCGGGCTGATCATCTCTTCGTGGAGCTTCTCGCCCGGGCGCAGACCCACGTCGACGAGCTCGGCCCCCGGCACGACGGCGTGGGCGAGGTCGGTGACCTTCATCGAGGGGATGCGCGGGACGAGCAGCTCGCCGCCCTGCATGAGCTCGAACGTGTCGACCACCATCTCGACGGCCTGGGGCAGCGTGATGAAGAACCGGGTGCACCGCAGGTCGGTGATCGGAAGCGGTTTGCCTTCGGCACCCAGACGAGAGAAGAACGGGATGACCGAGCCGCGGGATCCCATGACGTTGCCGTACCGCACCACGGCGAATCGCGTGTCGTACGCGGCGGCGTAGTGGTTGCCCGTGATGAAGAGCTTGTCGGCGGTGAGCTTGGTCGCGCCGTACAGGTTGATCGGGCTCGAGGCCTTGTCGGTCGAGAGCGCGACGACGCGCTTCACGCCGGCGTCGATCGACGCCTCGATCACGTTCTGACTGCCCAGGATGTTCGTCTTCACGAACTCGAACGGGTTGTACTCCGCCGTGTCGACCTGCTTGAGCGCAGCGGCGTGCACCACGTAGTCGACACCGTGCAGAGCGCGTGCGAGACGCCTTTCATCGCGGATGTCGCCGATGAACCATCGCAGTCGGGGGTCGTCGCCGAACTGCTGTCGCACCTCGTACTGCTTGAGCTCGTCACGCGAGAAGATGACCAGACGGCGGGGGTTGAGGTGCGTCAGGGCATGACGTATGAACGCCTTGCCGAATGACCCTGTGCCGCCTGTGATGAGGATGCTCGCGCCCTCGAGAACCGACACTCTGTCTCCTCAGCGTTGTCGTGATCGCATGGATGCTCGGGTTGTTCCATGCCCGGCCTATCCTATCGGGTGGGCGCAGGAGCGCCCCGGAGGAGAGGGACGTGCGATGAGCGGGCGACGGGTCCTCCTGCACTGCAACGCCGGTGTCGAATCAGGCATGGGACACCTCATGCGCACACTGACGGTCGCCCGCGCCGCGCGCGACCGCGGATGGTCGGCGTCGGTGTTCGGCGATGTCGACGGGGTCGGCGCGGACATCCTGCGCCGGATGGATCCGGAGTTGGAGCTGTTCACGACGGACGGGGCAGGGGCGAGCATCGGCGACTTCGCCGATCGCGCCCGCGGTGTCGACGTGATCCATCTGGACAGCTACCAGGAGGTTCCTGATCTCTCTTCCCTCGGACCGTTGATCAGCAACATGCAGGACGGTCCGTTCGGCGTGCGTGACGCCGATCTCGCCATCGATGCCAACCTGGCCTCCCAGCGCACCTTCGCGAGTCCTGAGCGCAGCCTCAACCATCTGGCCGGCATCGACGCCGCAGTCGTGCGCACGCAGGTGCGTGCGCAGCGCGACGTGCGGACGACGCCCTCGGCGGTGCCTCGGGTGCTGGTGGTGATGGGTGGCACGGATCCCCACGGTGTGACCGCTCGCGTCGTCGCCGCCTTCGATCGCGTGCCTTCCCGGTTGGAGATCACCGTGATCGACCCTCGCCGCCGTGCGGAAGTGACCTCTGCGGCGGAGTCGTCACGCCACTCCGTCGAGGTCCTGGGTTTCGTCGACGACCTCCCGGCTATCGCCCGAGGCCACGATCTGGCCGTGACCGCGGCCGGAACCTCCGTCTGGGACTTCGCATGCATGGGCCTTCCGATGGCACTCGTATGCGTGGCCGACAATCAGCGCGCCGGCTACCACCAGGTCATCGAACGGGGACTCGCCATCGGACTGGGCGAGCCGCCCCACGAGAGCCTCGACGAGCGGATCGGCCTGCTCGCCGACCTTCTCGATTCACCGGAGTCGCTCGCCGAGACGGCTGCCGAGCTGAAGCGGATCGTCGACGGCCTCGGCAGCTGGCGGATCGTGGCCTCCTGGGAGCAGCTGCTGAACACGCGGCCGCACGTCGCACCTCGGTCTGCCGTGATCGCTCGTCCTGCGACGATCGATGACGGGCAGATGCTCTTCGAGTGGCGCAATGACGCGACCGTCCGTCTCAACTCCCGCTCGCGCGGCGAGATCGACTGGGAATCGCACCGCGACTGGCTCGCGAGAAGCCTCGACGATCCCGATCGTCGACTTCTCATGATCGAATCCGACGGGATGCCGGTCGCCACCTGCCGCTGGGACAGAAGGTCGGAAGACGAGTGGGAGATCTCGATCACGGTCGCGCCCGAGAGTCGTGGTCGCGGTATCGCCGCGTCGGCTGTCAACGCGGCGGAGAGCACGCTCACTGCGGGGCCGCCGGTTCGACTGGTCGCTGCCGTGCACCGAGACAACGTCGCGTCGCGTCGGCTGTTCGAGCGCGCCGGCTATCTCCCGCATCTGCCCGCCGATGAAGACGGCTTCCTCGCCATGGCGAAATGGCGACTGTCGTAGCAGCGTGACCTAGAGCACGTCCCAGGTCAGCGGCGTGCCGCGTTCGACGTCCGTCGTGAACGTGCGTCCGCTCACGAGGGAGAAGTCATCGGGGCGGAGTCCTCCGGCCGGACGGATCGAGCGCACATTCTCGGGGCCCACTCTGTCACCGGCTCGCACATCGGCGACGACGAACAGAGAACGGCGAAGGGCGAGAACCGCCTCTTCCTGGGCTGTCGGTCCGAACGACACACCGCTCGCCGACGCGACGCGTGCCTGTTCGGAGGCGACGACGAGGGCGTGGAACTCGTCGGGCGTCAGAGAGAAATCCGCGTCGACGCCGCCGTCCGTGCGGTCGAGCGTGACGTGCTTCTCGATCACGACCGCGCCGAGGGCTGCGGACGCGACCGCGACTCCGATGCCGAGCGTGTGGTCCGAGAGCCCCACCGGAACGTCGAATGCGTTGCGCAGCGCCTCGATGTTGCCCAGCCGTGCTTCTTCCGGAACCGCGGGGTAGGCGGCGGTGCAGGCCAGAAGCACCAGCTCGGTGCCGCCGGCGCCGCGGATCGCGGTGACGGCCGCGTCGATCTCAGACAGCGTCGCCATGCCGGTGGACACGATCATCGGCTTGCCGGTGCGGGCGACCTCGCGGAGCAACGGCAGGTCGATGATCTCGGCGGATGCCGTCTTGTACATCTCCACGCCCAGCTCCTCGAGGAACGAGACCGAGCTCGGGTCGAACGGAGTGGAGAACGGGATGAGTCCGTGGCTGCGTGCACGTTCGAATATCGGCGCGTGCCATTCCCACGGCGTATGCGCCTCCTGATACAGGGAATACAGGTTGCGGCCGCCCCACAGACCGTGGTCACTCGCGACCTGGAAGGCAGGCTTGTCCGAATCGATCGTGAGGGTGTCGGCTGTGTAGGTCTGGATCTTGAGGGCATCGGCACCGGTGGCGGCGACGGCGTCGACGATCGCGAGCGCGCGATCGAGGTCGCCGTTGTGGTTCCCCGACATCTCAGCGATGGTGAACACGGACGAGCCGGCGCCGATGCTCGCCGTCGAGAGCTGAATGGTTTGCGAAGAAGTCACGCCGACAACTCTAGACGCGTCGTGCGCCGGTGAACGCGTGCGGCCGGTGACTGATCTGAGCGGAAGAACCCCGTGCCCTAAGCTGAGGAGCTATGGGTCGTGCGACGGAGCTCATCGAGAGCGAGCAGATGGGGTCAGACGAGGCTGCCTTCTATGATCGGCTTCGTCCGCTCGTGTCCTCGTACAGCCGTTCGAAGGCGATCCGCCGGGTCGCGGTGGTGGGAAACCAGCCGCTCGAGCCGTCCGCTGAGCGGGCCGCGAGGATCGACTCGGCCGATCTCGTGTTCCGTGTGAACGGCTTCAGGATGGATGCCGACGATTCACCGCCGACCGTCGGCACCCGCGTCGACGTCGTGGTGTTCAACCGAGGGGTGCGTCCGACCCCGTGGTTCTTCGAGGAATACACCGAGCGGGCCTACCTGATGATCGAACCGGGGCGACTCCTCTGGGAGAACCCGAAGATCCCGGCGTTCTGGCCGCCTGACCTGGGAATGATCTCGATGCCGAATCGCGAGGTCGTCCTCCCGCTCGGAGAAGCGATGGGCGCCGATCCGCGCGAGGGCGGCCAGTGGGCCACGACCGGGACTGTGATGCTCTGGATCGCGACTCGGCTGTTCCCCGGCGCGCAGACAGACGCGACCGGCTTCTCGTTCGTCGACGCGCCGGAACAGACCTCCTGGCACCATGCTTTCGGAGATCCGTCGGCTGTCGGTGCCGAGCACCGGATCGAGTGGGAATCGAAACTCGTACGTCGGTGGATCGATTCCGAGCGGATCACCTACCTCGCCTGATGCTCCACCGTCTATCTACGATCACCCGAATGATTGAGGACTGAATGCTCGACCGAATCCGCCGCCGCCTCGATGTCGTCGTCGAACGCCGTGTCGACGAGAGGTTAGCCGCTCACCTGACGCCCGCTCTGGAGCGCATCGAGGTCGCTCAGCGCGAGTACGAAGCCCGTCTGGCGGGGACGCAAGCGGACTTCTCCTACATCCGCTCCGAGTTCGATCGCATCGCGCCGCAGCTGGCCGCCTTGGAGCAGCGGTTCGAATCGCTGCGGGTCCGGCTGGAGATGAGCGACCTCGACCACGATGACGCTCTCGTCCGCGCTCAGCTCGAGCACGAGCGCGCGAGGCTCCGACTGGAGCTCGTGGCGCACTACGAGGAGCGTCTCAGACGGCTTGAAGCCGGCGAGTCCTGAGCCCAGGAGGTCCGACGCCCGGTGGTCAGAGCCCGACGAGTGCTCGAAGCTCGTCCGCCGAGGCCCGGGCGGCGGCCACGGCGCCTTCGGTCGAGGCGCCGGAGTTCACCGCGGAGCGCAGCTCGGTGAGCTTCTGCGAATAGCTGCTCACACCAGCGCTCCATGAGGACGCGATCGATGCGGGCGCTGCGGTCTCCGCCAGTCGCTGGGCATCGGACTGGAGGGTCTCGAGCACCGAGAGAGCCTCCTGGCCGCTGGTCTCACTCACGATCTCGAGTCCGGTCGGCGCATCGTCGAGCCATCCCTGCACCTGCGCGCGGAACGCATCGAGGGATGGGTCGGCGACCGGCGGCGGGGTGGTGATCGGAGTCATCGTCGGCTCCGCGGTCGGCTGAGGGGCATCGGTCTGCGTCGGAGACGGCGCGGGCGTCTGCGTCGTAGACGGCGACACAGACGGCGATGCGGAAGGAGACGGTGACCCGCTGGCACCGGGAGCCGGCGACTCTGCGCGCGGCAGCAAGAAGAACAGCAGCACGCCCACGATGACGAGCGCGGCGATGACGAGTCCGACGATCAGCCAGACGCGACCACGGTTGCTCGGCTTGGGCTCCAGCGGGGCCCAACGCAGGTCAGGCTGCGGTTCGTCGGTCACGCTGTCAGTCCTCCAGGGCGGGCATGGGCTTCCAGGAGCGATCGCGGCCGAGCTTGCCGCCCTCCTTGAGTCCCCGGAACAGATTGCTCGTTCCTCGCACCGTGCGCTCGACGAAGAGGAGACGGATGAGCTCCTTCGCGAACGTCATCGACGTCCCGAGTCCGAACAGCACAGGGTTGTAGTTGTCGTGCACGCGGTAGTACTGCTTGATGTATGCGCGGTTGCGCATGATGTAGAACCGGTAGGCGTTGCTCGAGGCATTCATGTGACGGATGCCCATGTCCCACTGCTTGATCTCGCGAGTGCGCCGCAGGACGAACTCGTCGACGATCACCGCCGTGGTCTTGCGCGAGGCCAGCCACCCGTACATCTGGTCATCCCAGTAGATGAAGAAGCGGTGATCGGGCAGGCCGATCTGCGTGACGATGGACCGATGGATGAACATCCCCTCGAAGCATCCGCTGTTCATCTCCTTGAAGCCGGAGGCGTCGAAACCGGACGGCGCGAACGGGATCGGGATTCCCATGCGCTCGGCGATCCGGTACTGCCAGTAGAACTCGCTGCCGTCGTAGTCGTAGCGGCGGCCCTGAATGCTCTTGAAGCGCGGAGTCCACTTGCCCATCTTGGCGAGACCGTCCGGCACGACCTCGACGTCGTCGTCCATCATCCAGATCCACTCGGAGCCGAGCTCGTACGCGGTGCGCATACCCTCGCTGAAACCCCCCGATCCGCCGGTGTTCGTCTCGAGTCGGCGGTAGACGACCTCCGTGCCGAGCTTCGGGCGGAAGGACTCCACGACGTCGGTGGTGTCGTCGGATGAGGCGTTGTCGATGATCACGACATTGCCGGGCTTCGGGTCCATCGCGGTGATGCTCTCGAGGAGACCGGTCAGGAGGTGGGACCGGTTGTACGTGACGATGACGATCGTCGCGGATGCCGGGTCGAAGGGGGCGTGAGTCACGAGGTGCAATCTCCGGAGGCTGGGGGCCCGCAGGGCGCCGCGAGCAGATCCACCCTACCCGGCGCAGTTCGGAATCCGCCGAGGACGCGGCCGAGAGGTCAGCGTTCGGAGCGCAGGGTGGGGATCGCGCCGGTGTGCGCGGCGTCGATGTTCTCGCGCCACGACCTCGTCTGACCGGCGCGCAAGGCGCACAGGACCAGCATGAACCACCCGGCCCCCACCAGGGTGAAGCTCTCGAACATCGACTCGACGGCGAGAGTGACGAGCATGAGAGGCGTCCAGGCGTAGACCACCGAACGTCGCACGCTCGCGACGAGCCATGACCGGACGGTGGCGATTCCTCCGAAGAGGAGGAAGAGCACGAGCCCCGCCGTGCCCAGCTGCAGCAGGACGTCGAAGTAGGCGTTCAGGGCGCTCTGATGGTGGTCGTCCAGCAGGAAGTTGATGTAGGTGAAGGGGAACTCGCCGCGGGCCCATGCCCCGAACCATCCCCAGCCCTCCACCGGCTTGAGAGCCACGAAATCGAGGATCGTGTTCCACAGGGTCGCCCTGATCGAGAAGTCCGACCCGGCATCGAGAAGCGCGATGATCACGTGACGCAGGGCGAAGGCCGCGGCGAGGGCGAGGGCGACGAGAACGCCGAGCACCCATTGCACGATGGTCCGCCTCTCCGCAGGTGCATGACGGACGATCGCGAGAGCGACGGCGACGACGCCGACCGCGGCGGCGAGCACCAGCACGGTGGGGGAGGAGGAGAAGAACGCCAGCAGAGCCGCGAGCGCGATCGAGGGGATCGCGATGCGCGCCGTCAGCGACTGGGTCCGCCACTCGACCACGAACGTGATGAGCGCGATCACCGTGACGAATCCGAGCATGTTCCTGCTGCCGAAGATCCCCTGCACAGGGCCGCCGACAGCCAGGTCTCCCTGGATTCCGAGGAACGCGAAGGGGGTGTCGAGCAGAACCCCGGAGAGGATCTCGAGGCCGAGCGACACGAGCAGGAGGAACCTCAGCGAGTCGCCGAGTGCTCGGACGGTCTGGAGCGTGTCGCGGATGTGGCCGACCGTGATCGCCAGGAACGCGAACCCGAAGAGCTGCATCCACCCGAAGGCGGTGTCCGACTTGTCGGTCGTCCACACGATGCTGACGGCCGCCCAGGCGAGGAAGGCCAGGAGCGACGACGGAGCGATGCGCAGCAGCGAGAGCTCTTCGCGTCGTACCCAGAGGACCCAGGCGCCGAGCACGCACAGCGCGGCGATGATCGTGGCGAGGGTGACGTGCGAGGCCGCGGCCTCGATCGTGAAGGACGAGAAGACCGCGGTGAGGACCGCGACCGTGTAAGCGCGAGCGAACTCGGCCGAACCGAGCAGGTCGTTCAGACGGCGTTGCGTCGTCACGGAACCCGCCGGCTTCGCTCGCCGCGCTCGATCACGCGCTCATGTTCGCCCACGCCGACCAGGGGCACGACCTTGATCTTGAACGTCAGCAGCACCAGCAGCATCCACCCCCACAGCATGATGGGCGTCGACTCGGTGAGCCCCTGCACGAGCAGCACGACGGTGAAGAGACTCGGGAGCAGCGTGATCGCCGAGAAGGTGCGATCGGACTTCAGATCCCAGCGAGGTCTGTCGACCGCGAAGAACCACGAACGCCAGAGCAGACTGAGGTAGGCGAGCGCCACGAGGACGACGCCGACGACGCCGAGCTGCATCAGCACGTCGAGCCACATGTTGTGCGCATGGAAGACGGTGATGCCGTGATCCTCGATCCACCCGGCGAAGGCGGGGTCGAAAGGCACCCAGGGGCTCGAGAAGCCGTTGCCGAAGATCGGATGCTCCGCCGCGCGCGCGAGGACCTGCTCCCAGATCACGTCTGAGCGGCCGGTCAGGTCTGCACTGCGCCCGAGAAGGGCGAAGAGCGGTTCGCGCAGCAGCCAGACGGCGGCTCCGGCGATCGCGGCGCCGCCGATCGACACCACGTAGAGCCTCGTGCGCCCCCCTGGTGTCTTCGTGCGGCGCATCAGCAGTGCGACGACCAGCACCACGGCCGCAGCCGCCGCGCACGCGTACGCGGTCGCGGATCCGGCTCGAAGCATGAAATAGCCGGCCAGCAGGATCCAGAGGGCGAGCGTCGTGCGCCAGCGCGCGCGGGCGGCGAACAGCACGCCGAAGGTGAGGATCGCGAACAGGCAGATGATGGCGAGCACGTTGGAGTTGCCCACGATCCCCTGGATCCGGCCGCCTTCGAGCAGGTTGCCCCTGACCCAGTACCAGTGCGCATTCGTCTCGCCGTCGGGGCGGACGAAGAAGTTCGGCAGGATCGGAGCGCGCACGACGAGGGCGACCCACAGCTCGAGCGCGAGGGACAGCCCGAGGATCCACTTGAATGCGGAGGCGAGTGCTCGCACGATCTCCTGCCAAGACAGCACGTGCACGATGAACAGGGCGTTCACCGTGACGGTCGCGAGCAGGACCCAGGTGATGACGGTCGCTCCTCGCCACTGCGACCACGCGACAGAGAGCAGAGCCAGCGCGGTGTAGGCGATGGCGGCCCACGGCAGGCGGCGCCAGGCGAACGCGGCGGGACGCCGACGGGCGACCATCGGAACGCCGATGGCGAGCGTTGCGATCAGGAAGGCGATGAGGGTGACGAAAGCGCCGATCTCGCCCACGAGGTTGTAGACCGCCGAGTGTGCGAACGTCGCGAAGAGCACGAGGCCGATGTACCCGCGCAGCAGAAGGTGCCCCGTCGACTCGCGCTCTGGAGCGCTGGGCGGGGCGGCGACCGGGTGCTTCGTGTATTGCGCCATCGCGTTCAGGCTACAGCGCGCAGATCGCGACGAACTGATGCAGTGTCTCGTGGCACTGCGAGTTCGCATGCCAATACCCTGGTGACATGCTGCTCAGCCTCTCGAACGTGCCCCGTGACTATGCCTGGGGGTCGGCGACGCTTCTCGCCGACCTGGAGGGCCGCACCCCCACGGGCGGTCCTGAGGCCGAGGTGTGGTTCGGCGACCACCCGGGAGACCCTGCGGATGTCCAGGGTGACGGGACGCTCGATGCCGTCACCGGCGGATCCCTGCCCTACCTGCTGAAGCTGCTCGCAGCCGCATCGCCGCTGTCGATCCAGGTGCATCCGACCATCGAGCAGGCGAGAGCCGGGTGGACGCGTGAGTCGGCGCTCGCTGCCACAGACCCGAACCGCAACTATCGCGACGACAATCACAAGCCGGAGCTGATCGTCGCCTTGAGCGATCGCTTCGAGTCTCTGAGCGGACTGCGCCCCGTCGTCGACACCCTTCGTCTGCTCGACTCGCTGGGGGACAGCGCGGGGGTCGAGGAGCTCGCCTCTCGTCTCAGCGGCCCCGGTGACGTGCTGCGCGACACGATCGGCTGGCTGCTGTCCGGCGAGGCGCAGGCGGCGGTGGATGACATCGTGGATTCGGTGCGCGCAGCCGCAGGGTCTGCGTCGGGAGAATGGGCCACCGCCCTTCGCGGGGTGGCCGCGATCGCGGAGACCTACCAGGGTGACCCGGGTGTGGTCGTCGCGCTCCTGATGAACCACGTGGTGCTGCGCAGGGGAGAGGGCGTCTTCCTGCGGGCCGGCCTCCTGCACGCCTACATCTCGGGCCTCGGGGTGGAGATCATGGCGGCGAGCGACAACGTGCTGCGCGGGGGGCTCACTCCCAAGCGCATCGATGTGCCTGAGCTGCTCTCGATCCTCGACACGAGCACGGGTGAGGTGCCGGTGCTCCGTCCGGTGTCGACGGATGCGGTCACCGAGTACCCGGTCCCCGTCGCCGACTTCTCGCTGAGGCGGATCGAGCTCGACGGCGCGAGCGTCGTGATCGACGTGGACGGACCCACCATGGTGCTCGCCACGGCCGGTCATGTCGTGGTGAGCGGGGCAGGCGGCGAGGTGCGCGACGTCCCGGTCGGCACTGTCGCGTTCGCGACTCCCGATGAGGCGAGCCTGACGATCAGCGGCCGAGGTGAGGCATTCGTCGCCTCTCCCGGCGATCCTGCCGCGGAGAGCTGACCTTCGGAGCGGGCGTGCGACACGCCGTGTGAAGGTCAAGAACCTTCAAGACCGGATTGAGGGTTTACGATCCGCGACTTGACCGAAGCGAATGACACGGGTGTAATTAGTTGAGCACGGCCCGCCGAGGGGGCGGAATTTAGGGGTTGGAGAGCGAGATGACGGGTTACCGTTCAGACGTACCGGAGAACTGGTTCGTCGATCCGATCAACCTCGGTGTCCCCGGGGTTCGGAAGATCGAGGCCGACGACGAGGCTGCTCTGGCATGGCAGAGCGACGCGCTCTGCTCGCAGACCGATCCCGAGGCCTTCTTCCCTGAGAAGGGCGGATCCACCCGCGACGCCAAGAGGATCTGCACCTCGTGCGATGTCCGCGGCGAGTGCCTAGAGTACGCGCTCAACAACGATGAGCGCTTCGGAATCTGGGGCGGACTCTCCGAGCGCGAGCGCCGCAAGCTCAAGCGTCGCGCAAGCTGATCCCGTAACCGGCATCCGGCGGACGCCGGGACGCGCTCCGAGCCGCTCCCAGGGCCACGCCGCCGGGACACCTCCAGATCCTCATAGCTTCGCGGCCACGCCGACGCAGGTATGCCTCGGAGTCCTGCCGCGCGCATAGGCTGACCAGGTCATGCCAGCCCGAGTTCATGCAATCATCGTCGCGCGCCCCGGTTCTTCCGCCCGCGCGCAGCTGCTCCGCACACTCGATGCGTTGCGCTCCCAGACCACATCCCCAGCCGCGATCACTCTGGTGATGTGCGGCGACGCATCCTCGGCTCGAGAGAGCGGGGCCATCGCGAGCGCTGTCGAAGGCATCATCCAGGCACGCGGCGGCACGTCCTTCGCCGACGCGGTCGAGCTCGCGAGACCCCGCATCCTCGAGGGGAGTGCGGTCTGGCTGCTCGCGCATGACACCGCGCCTCACGAGCGCGCTCTCGAGCGTCTGGTCGGAACCCTCGAACGCTCGCCGTCCGCGGCGATCGTGGCGCCGAAGCTCGTGCACACGGACAACGATCGCGAGATCGTCTCCCTCGGTGTCAGCATGACGACCCTCGGGCGTGCCGTCGAGCTGGCCGCCGGTGAGCTGGATCAGGGACAGCACGACGGCAGCGACGACGCGCTGGGCGCAGACATCCGCGGGATGCTCATCCGCGGCGAGGTGCGTGACGCGCTTCGGCCGGATCCGGCACTCGCGGGAGCAGATCAGGGGCTCGATCTCGGAGTCCGCGCCCGACTCGGCGGCGGACGCGTCGTGCTCGCGCCGTCGGCGAGAGTGGCGGTCTCGCCGGACGGGCCAGGGGCGCTACCGACCGCACGAGGCAGGCGCGCGTTCGCGACCAGGCTCGCGCAGCTGCACCGTCGACTCGCCTACGCCCCGGCGATCGCCGTGCCGCTGCACTGGTTGAGCCTGCTCCCGCTCGCGCTCTGGCGCTCGATGACCGATCTGATCGGCAAGCGGCCCGAGGCAGTCGCTCCAGAGTGGGCAGCGGCAGTCACTGCGATGTTCCGCTTCGGCGCGATCGCTCGATCTCGTGCGCGCATCCGTTCGTTCCGGACCTCGAGCTGGTCGAGCATCGCACCGCTGCGGGTGAGCAGCTCCGACCTGCGCCGACGGCTCGATGACGGCCACGGCAGCGAAGGCGGATCCGCGAGCGAACTCCGATTCTTCTCCGGCGGCGGCGCCTGGGCGGTGCTCGGCGCACTCGCGGTCAGCCTCGCGACCTTCACCACGATCCTCGCGTGGCCGGTGCTCGGTGGCGGGGCCCTGCTTCCGCTGCGCGAGACGGTCGGAGCGCTCTGGAGCGACGCCGCCTGGGGGCTGCGAGGTCTCGGAGTCGACGTCGTGGGTCCGGCTGATCCATTCGCCGGCGTGCTCGCCGTGCTCGGCTCGCTCTGGCCGGGTGCTCCCTCGTTCTCCCTCGTGCTGCTCTGGGTGCTGGCGTTGCCTCTCGCTGTGCTCGGCGGCTGGTTCGCCGCCACGCGTGTGACCGATCGCGCGGGCCTGCGCATCTTCGCCGGGATCGTATGGGCGCTTGCGCCGACCTTCCTGACCGCACTGGTCGACGGCCGTCCGGCAGGCGTGCTGGTGCACCTTCTCCTGCCGTGGCTCTTCCACGCTGCGGCCGTAGCTCACCGCTCGTGGGGTGCGGCAGGAGCTGCATCCATTCTCTTCGCCGCAGTGGCGGCGTGCGCGCCGTCCCTGGCGCCGGCGCTCCTGCTGCTGTGGGTCGTGGCGCTCGGCATCACTCTCGCCGGAGCCCGGATCCGCGGGGCCGTCCGGCTACTCTGGGTGCCTGTTCCTGCCGTCGCCCTCTTCGCCCCGCTCGTGCTCTGGCAGCTCAGTCGTGGAGACGTCCTCGCGGTTCTCGCGGATCCGGGTTCGGTCTGGAACGGTCCGCAGGCGACAGCCGATGCGGCGGGCAGACTCGCCCTGGCCACGGGGTTCCCCACCGGAGACATGGCTGGATGGGCCTCCTGGCTCGGCGTCGAACTCGCGCCGTGGGTGGGGGTGCTGCTGGCCCCGCTGGCGCTTCTCGCTCTCGCTTCGTCGGTCGCTCCGCGCTGGCGAGCAGGCATCACGCTTCTGGTCGTCGCGCTCTCGGGCCTCGCCACCGCGTTCCTCGCGGTGGGCGTCGCGGTGTCCTTCGATCAGGGAGCGCCTGTCGCGATCTGGCCGGGCTCCGGTCTCAGCCTCGCCTGGGCCGGCGTCACGGGAGCCGCTCTCGTGACTCTCGACACCGCGCTGTCGATGCCACGGCTGCGAGTCCTGAGCGCGGCGGTCGCCGGACTCTCGATCGCGGTGTGCGCGGTTCCGGCGCTCGCCGCATTCCACTTGGATTCCTCCGAACTCCGCGACGGGCCGGCGTCGACGCTGCCGGCGTACGTCGCCGCGCAGGCGGGCGCTGATCGCCAGATCGGCACACTCGTGCTCACCCCTCAGAACGACGGAGGGCTCGCGACCGAGGTCGCGTGGGGCGGAAGCGAGACGCTGAGCGCCCAGACGACGATCCTGTCGACAGCAACGGAGCTGCGCGGTGCCGACCTCACGACGCTGGCGGTCGACCTGCTCTCGGCGCGGGATTTCGACGCCGCCGATGAACTGGGGAAGACCGGGATCTCCTACGTCCTCGTCGCTCAGGTCTCCGGTGAAGAGTCCGATCGCGCCCGCTCCCTGCGCACGGCGGCTGTGACATCGCTCGATCAGCGGGCGGGATTCGTTCAGGCAGGTTCCACCGACCGCGGTGTGCTCTACCGACTCGAGGCCGATGCGTCGCCGCGCGAGCCGCTCTCCTCAGCTCAGCAGGCGACCGCCCGCCTCGTGATCACACTCCAGCTCGTGCTGGTTCTCGCTGCTCTACTGCTGTCGGTGCCGACGCGTGCGTCGCGACGGGCGGCCCGTGCCAGGTCGCGCATCGTGGGACGTGCGCCGGAGGAGCCGCTCGTGCTGCCGCGACACCCCGAAGACCGCGAAGACCCCGAAGACCGCGAAGATCCCCGCACGCCGCGGGGGGATGCCGGAGCTGCTGCAGTCGACGCGACGACGGGCGACGGATCCGCGGACGCACCAGAGCCCGATGCGTCGACGGAGGCCGATGCATCGAGCAGCCCGCCCCAGGACTCTGAGACCGACCCCGGAGACGCCGTCGACGGTCCCGACCATGACGCGGGTGCGAAGGGTCATGTAGACCCGGACTCCGAACAGGACGAGAGGGAGCGACGATGACCGGCAACCGTGCATTCCGGGTGGCGGCCACCGGCGCTCGAGTCCTGACAGGCGCCGTCGTGGCGGGCGCGTGCGTCGTCGGCGTCGCGTTCGGCATCACGGCGGCGTGGCCGACAGTCGTGCACGAGCCTGCTCAGGCACAGGTCACGCCTCTTCCGGGTGACACCGTGCTCGTGTGCAACGGCGATCTCCGCGCCGTCGGACGCGATCCGTCCAATCCTCTCGAGATGGTGTCGGCGGCATCCTCTCAGCTGACGGTCGAAGGCTCCTCGGGCAGGCCGGAGTCGAGCCCCCTGCCCGCGAGGGACCTCGCCGACGGCGGATCCGCTCAGCGTCTCGTCGGCATCGTCGACGGACGCCAAGCGCCCCTGCTCGGCGCGACGGAGTCCGCCAGCCTGGCAGAGGCGGATCTGTTCGGTCTCGCCGCGGCTCCCTGCCGCCCCCCGAGCATCGAGTCGTGGCTCGTGGGCGGAACGGTAGCCACCGGGACCGAGGATCTCGTCGTTCTCACGAATCCGGGCGTCGTGCCCTCCACTGTGTCGCTGGGCGTATACGGATCGCTGCGGGCATCGAGCACCGTGATCGTCCCCGCGGAATCTCAGATCGCGCTCCCGCTGACGTCGATCGCCGCCGGATCGGACTTCCCGATCGTCAAGGTGACGGCGACAGGCGCGCCGGTGCGCGCCGTGCTGCAGTCCTCTCTCACCCGGACGCTGGATCCCGCAGGAATCGATCTGCAGGATGCGGTCCCCGCTGCGCAGCGTCAGCCGGTGCTTCCGGGCATCGAGGTCTTCGAGAACCAGGGCGACAACGCCGACATGGCCGTTCTGCGTCTGATGTCGCCCGAGGTCGATTCCCAGGCCGTGGTGAGGGTCAGCGAGGTCGGATCGTCGACGATCGCCGACGAGCTCACGGTGCCGCTCACCGCCGATGTGCCGACGGAGCTCTCACTGTCGGCGCTCGCGCCGGGGAGGTACACGATGAGCATCGAGTCCGACAACCCCGTGCTCGCCGGCGTGCGACAGCAGGACGTCGCCGGTCCGCAGGACGACTTCGCCTGGGTCACACCGGCCCCCGAGCTCGATGACGACGTCTACGTGGCCGTGCCTTCCGGGCCGAGTCCCCACCTGGTGCTCGTCAACCGTGAGGATGCCGACGCGACGGTGCAGGTCGCACCGGCCGCTGGGGGAGACCCGATCGATGTCACCGTGCCCGCGGGCTCGTCCGCGTCGGTCGATGTGGAGCCGCGCACGGTCTACTCGATGTCGACGTCGGCGCCTGTGCATGCGTCAGTCACGATGAGCGCGGCCGGTCAGCTCGCGGTATGGCCGGTCTGGCCGGCGATGGGGGCGCAGCAGAGCATCACCGTCTACCCGTGAGGATCGGGCAGATGTGCGACCTCAGTGCTCGTGACCGCCGAGGTCCCAGGGTTCGCGTCCGACGTACTCCGCCGCTGCTCTGAACACGGCGCTCTCGATCGCCATCCTCCGGTGAGCGCCATCGTCGTGTCCTGGCGGCAGCAGGCGCTCGATCGGCAGCCGGAAGAGCACGATCCGTGCCTTGTCATGATCGAGGTGCCAGCGCGGCACTTCGTCCGTCGCGTCATACGCCGGCATGGCGCCGATCTCGAACCGCACCTCCTGCAGCTCCGGCCAGGTGCCGCGGAGGAACTCCGCCGCCGTGCCGACCGTCAGATCGAATCGGTCGATGCGCCCGTCGAGGGGGGCCAGCGGCGGACGCACGACCTCACTGCGCCCGAGGCGCCCGTGTCGCCCGTGCCTGGCTCCGCGTCGGGGTGCTTCGGAGGTGCGGGGACGACGGGGCATAGCGAAAGTCTAGGCCGAGTCTGTCGGCCGGGGCGGCGCGGCATCCGCTCGACCGGAGAACGTGGACGTAGCCTGGCACGAATGGACGGAAGACTCTGCTCGAAGGTCGGCTGCGCGCGTGAAGCCGTGGCGACGCTCACCTACGACTACGGCGACCAGATGGCGGCGCTCGGGCCGCTGGGAATGGCTCGGCATCCGAACGCTCACGACCTGTGCGCGCAGCACGCGGATCGGCTCTCGGTGCCCGCCGGATGGCTCGTGATCCGTCACGAGGCGCTTCGCGCCTGAGTTCTTCACTTCGGTGGATGAGACACGCCGCCCCGCGGCGGAGAGTCCTCGGCGCATCCGGCTACGCTGACCGCGGATGCGCCAGGGCGGCGCCGCCGGAAAGGCAGCTGTGATCGTCTGGCGACGCTGGATCTTCCCCCTTCTTCTCGTGCTCGTCTTCGGAGCGTGCGCCGCAGCGCTCGTGAAGATCGCGTTCTTCCCCGACAGCAGCGAGGCGATGGTCAGTCCTGAGGCGTCGATCGGAGACCCGATCATCCCGGTCGAGCGCGGCTCCGTCGTGAACGCTCTCAGCCTGAGCGGCAACGTGGCCCGCGATGACGCCTTCCCGGTGCGCACAGAGGTCACCGGCACGGTGATCGCGGTGCACGTACCGGAGGGGGCGACGGTCGCGGCCGGCCAGAAGCTCTTCACGATCAGGCAGGACGAGCCGAAGAAGGATGTGGACATCGTCGCCTCCGAGGCGGGTGACGTCTCGGAGATCGCTCTCGTGAAGGGCCAGGCGACGTCCGCGGGCACCGCGATCTTCACGCTCACGCCGGCGCGCTACCACCTGCTCGCGACGGTGGAACCTGTGCAGCTCTACCGCCTCGTGAACGCGCCGTCCGAGGCGTCGGTGACCATCACCGGCGGCCCCGCGCCGTTCGCCTGCACGGGAGTGCGAGTGCAGGTGAGCGCCGAGGGCACGGCGAGCGTCCGATGCGCGGTGCCCGGCGACCAGGTCGTCTTCGCAGGCTTGCCCGCCACGATGGATCTCGCGCTGGGGCAGGTCGACGATGCCCTGGTGATCCCGGTCACGGCCGTGCAGGGCGGAGCCGGAACCGGCAACGTGTGGGTCGATGCCGGCGACGGCGCCGAACCCGAAGAGCGGCCGGTCGAGCTCGGCGTGAACGACGGAGCCATGGTCGAGGTGGTCTCCGGTCTCGAAGAGGGCGAGTCGATCAGACAGTTCGTTCCCGGTTTCGTCGCACCTGTCGAGGAGTTCTGCTACGAGATCGAGCCCGGAGTCGAGCAGTGCGACAGCGGGGTCAGCTGGTGACGCTCGTCGCGCTCAGCGATGTGACCAAGAGCGTGCGTCTGGCCGATGACTCGGAACTCGAGATCCTGCGGGGCATCTCGCTCGAGGTGAGCGCCGGCGACCACGTCTCGATAGTCGGCAGATCGGGCTCCGGCAAGTCGACGCTGCTCAACATCCTCGGGATGCTCGACGCTCCGACCACCGGGTCCGTGTCGTTCGAAGACCGCGAAGTGCGGCGGATGCGCTCGGGTCGGCTCGACAGGCTGCGCGGCGACAACGTCGGCTTCGTCTTCCAGCAGTTCAACCTGCTGCCTGGGCGCACGGCGCTCGACAACGTGATGATGCCGCTCGGGCATGCTCGGGGGCGGATGTTCTGGAACCGGAGGCAGATCGCCGCCGACATGCTCGAGCGGGTCGGCCTCGGCCATCGCATCGAGCAGGTCGCCGACCGCCTCTCGGGAGGCGAGCAGCAGCGGGTCGCGATAGCGAGGGCTCTCGTGCGCCGACCCGTGCTGATCCTCGCGGATGAGCCGACCGGGGCTCTCGACATCGACACGGGTGCGTCGGTCATGTCGTTGCTCGACCAGGTGGCGACCGAGACGGACGCCGCCCTCGTGACGATCACGCACGACCTCCATGTGGCCGCCCGCGCCCGGCGGCACTACCGTCTCGACGCCGGAGTCCTCGAGACGGCAGACCTCAGCCGCGCCTTCGAGGCCTCCACCCTCGCGGCCTCCGTCCCGTCCACCGTGTCTGCGGGCTCGGAGGCATCCGCGCCCGCCACCACGCCGGCCATGCCGTACGCGCGTCGTGGAGCAGCGTCGTGACCGGCATCCTCGGTGCCCTCTCGGACGCCTGGTCAGAGATCCGTGTGCACAAGCTGCGGGTGCTGCTCAGCCTGATCGGCATCGCGGTCTCGGTGGCGGCCCTCACCGGGGTCGTCGCGATATCCGAATATCAGCGCCAGTTCCAGGCCGAGCAGTCAGACCGTTGGGGCGGTCGGGCGGCGACTCTGGTCGTCACGATCAACAGCGACGACGGCGCACCCGTCGACTTCGACGCTTTCGACGAGCGGTTCTCCCGGGTCACCGAGCGATTCGAGTTCAGCCACACCGCGCGTATAGCGCAGGGCATGGTCGTCCCCGTGCAGCTCCCTGACGGCATCGTCGACGTGAACTCGCGACTGATCGATCCGCTCTACTCGCAGATCCACCGAGAGCAGCTGCTCGAGGGACGCTGGATGAGCGATGCCGACTCCGACGCGCTCTCGCCGCCCGTCGTGATCACCGAGGCGCTGTGGGACCGCATCGGGCGCCCGCCCGTCGCGCAGCACCCGACTCTGACGCTCGCGGGGCCGGCAGGAGGCACGTATCAGGTCGTGGGCATCGTGCCTCGCCAGGGTTTCGGTGACGAGGAGCTGCGCGTAGACATCCTCTACGACGCGTACCGTGCTCGCGTCGACGCCCTGCCCGAGGGAGCTTGGCCGCAGTACGAGATCTGGCTGGGGCAGGATCAGGTCGACGAGATCGCGCCCGTGCTCGCGATGGATCTGCGGGCAGGACTTCCGGAAGGGCAGACCGTGTCGGTCAGCCGCTCGGACTGGGCGGCCCAGCCCGGCGCTTTGGATGCTCAGGCGACGTTCGAGATGGTCACCGGCGGCATCGCAGCCGTGATCCTCGCGCTCGGAGCGCTGAGCCTGATCAACATCCAGCTGGTCGCGATGCGGCAGCGGGTGCGTGAGATCGGTGTGCGTCGTGCGTTCGGGGCGACGTCGGGCCGGGTCTTCTTCTCCGTGTTCCTCGAGAGTCTCGTGGCGACCACGGTGGCCGGGCTCGTAGGCATCGCGATCGTGGTCGCGGTGCTCCGCTCCGATTGGGTGGTGACCTCGCTCTTCTACGGCATCCAGGACATCCCGCCGTTCCCGATGCGAGCGGCTTTCGTCGGTCTCGCGGCGTCGATCCTGGTGGGTGCCGTCGCCGGTTTCATCCCGGCGTTGGTCGCACTGCGGGTGAAGGTGATCGACGCGATCCGATTCTGACGGGTGCTGGAGTGGCGTCCGCTGGGACGAGCGCTCATACGCCGACGCGACGACCGGTGAGCTTCTCCGCTCGGCGATCGGCATTCTGCAGCGCCCTGCGCTCCCGCTCCCGTCGGAGCACGGTGATGCCGATGAGCGCCACCTCGGGCGCAGCCTGGGGAAGGGGCGAGACGAACGGCGAGGCCTCGGCGAGCAGGTCCTGCGCCACCCTCGCCCGTGCGGTCGGCACCATTCGCGGAGCGCTCTGCAGGAACTGCGAGATGCGCCGCGCAAGTCGATCGGGCAGACGGGCCACATCGGCGATCTGGGCCCAGCCGGCGAGCACCGGTGGCAGCACGGGCACGCTGGGGACCAGCTTCGGGGTGCGCACGCGCTGGCTGTAGGTGCCGGCGACCATGTCTCCGAGGCGCTGCGATCGGGCGCTGAATGCTCCGGCGAGCACGGCGACGCTGCCCAGCGTCATGTAGATCTCCAGAACGCCGAGGAGAGCCCGGATGAAGGCGTGTCGGAATCCGGTCGCGCCCCCGTCGAGGCGAACGATGCGACCGCCCACCGCGAGCTTGCCGAGGCTGCGGCCCTTGAGCGCGACCTCCATGGTGATCGGCAGCACCACGAAGCTGATCACGATAGACGCGATGAAGGCGATCGAGTCGGTCGCCTCATCGAGAACGCCGATGTCGAGCAGCCAGATCCGCAGGAACAGCGTGAGCAGGAAGACGGCGATGCCGACCAGGAGATCGATGATCGCCCCCGCGGCTCGCAGGACGAAGCCGATCGGCTGGACGTCGATCGCGACGGCTTCACCGGAGAGCACCTCGTCGGATGCATCGAGCGGGGCAGACATGAGTACAGTAAATCAGGTGGATGCCGATGCGCTGACAGATGCACGCCGCGCCGAGTGGGAGCGGTTGGAGCAGTTGAGTCATGCCCGGCTCGACGGAGCGGGCGTCGATGAGCTGATCGTCCGATACCGCGCGGCGTCTGCCGATCTCGCAGAGCTCAAGACCTCGGTGGGCGAATCGCCCCAGGGCGCGTATCTCTCGACGATCCTCGTGCGCGCGCGGCTGCGACTCACGGGCGCATCCGACAACATCCTCACCCAGACCGGCCGCTTCTTCTCCCTGCAGCTGCCCGCTGCCCTCTACCGGCTGCGCTGGACGACGCTCGTGGTCGCGGTGTCGTTCGTCGCGATCGTGGTCGGGACCGCCGCCTGGATCTCGGCAGACCCGGCGCTCCTCGCCACCCTCGGCCCGCCCGAGTTGCTCGAGCAGTACGCGGACGAGAGCTTCACCGGCTACTACACCGAGAACCCCGCAGCGGTGTTCATGGGCATGGTCTGGTGGAACAACGCCTGGATCGCCCTGCAGTGCGTTCTGTTCGGCATCACGGGGCTCTGGCCGGTCAACGTCCTCGTGCAGAATGCGATGGGTCTCGGGGTATCCGGGGCCGTCATGGCCGCGCACGATCAGGTCGATGTGATGATCCTCTACATCCTCCCGCACGGCCTTCTCGAGATGACCTCGATCTTCGTCGCCGCGGCGGGCGGGCTCCACCTCTTCTGGTCGTGGGTCGCGCCGGGGCACCGTTCGAGAGGGGAGTCTCTCGCCGCCGAGGGGCGCTCACTCGCGACGGTGGCGATCGGACTCGTGTTCGCGCTGTTCGTCTCGGGTCTGATCGAAGGATTCGTCACCGGGTGGGCCCTCCCGTGGCCCATCAAGATCGGCATCGGCGTGGCAGCGCTCGCCGCGTTCCTGATCTACATGCTCGTGATCGGCGGTCGCGCGTATCGCCGAGGTGAGACCGGAGATCTCGTCGAGTACGAGGCAGGTACCCCGCGACTTCTGGCCGGCTGAGACCTCAGCCGTTCACAGCCGTCCGGCGGCCTTAAGCTCGAGGTATCGGTCGGCGATCCTCGGAGGCAGAGACTCGGGGTCGGCGGCGATGGCTTCGCCTCCGGCACGCCGCACCGCGTCGGCGACGTTCTCCGCATCGCGCATGGTGCGTTCTGCGGCCGCCGCGAGGTAGATCTCCTCACGCGAACCACGGTGCATCGCGAGATCCGCGATGCCGTCGTCCGTGACGGATCCGACGAGGACGGACGTCGCCCTGCTCGCATCGGGGAAGGCGCCGAGGAACCCTCGGGCAGACTCAGCAGCATCCTGCGCCGTCAGCACCACTATCAGCGCGGGGCGGGTCGTGAGGGTGCGCACCGCGGCGAAAGCGCCGGGCCAGTCGGTGTCGACGAGGCGAGCGTGCACAGGGGCCATCGCGTCCGTCAGGGCGGGGAGAAGCGCGGTGCCGTCGACACCGGTGACGCGAGCCCGCACGACGCGGTCGTACATGAGCAGATGCACGTGGTCACCCGCTCGAGCGGCGAGGGCAGCGAGCAGAAGGGACGCCTCGAGGGCGGCGTCGACTCTCGTTCCGTCGCCGACGCGCGCAGCCGCGGTGCGCCCCGTGTCGATGATGATCACGACGTGGCGGTCGCGCTCAGGACGCCATGTCCGCAGCATCGTGGTTCCTGCCCGGGCCGTCGCCCGCCAGTCGATGGACCGAACGTCGTCGCCTCGGACGTATTCGCGGAGGGAGTCGAACTCGGTTCCCTGGCCGCGCACCTGGATGCTCGTGTTGCCGTCCAGCTCCCGCAGCCGTGCGAGCCGGGAGGGCAGGTGCTTGCGCGATGAGAAGGCAGGGAGCACGCGGATCGATCCGCGCACCCGATGACTGGCCTGCCGGCCTGCGAGACCGAGCGGACCGAGCGACCGGATCATCACGAACTCGCTCGCGAGCTCCCCTCGACGCCGAGGCAGCAGCGGGATCGAGACGCGGCGCCGTTCACCCGGTGGGACGCTGAGTCGCTGGCGCGCCTCGCCGGCTCCGGCCGTCGGCTGCCAGGCATCGCGGATCACCGCGTGCAAGGTGCGGGTGCCCTGGTTCTGCAGCGCGACGCTCACGGGAACCAGTTCTCCGATCCGAGTGCGGGTCGGCACGCGCCTCGTCACGATGACGGAGCGCGGATTCGGTGCCAGCAGCACGTCGAGCACCACCAGCAGGACGCACAGCAGCACCCAGATGCCCAGCGCGGCATACGGAGGGAACTCCGCGAGCCCGGCGAGGACGAGCGGGACGATGCCGACGGCGACGGCAAGCGCGAGACGGCCGGTGACGAACACCTAGATCGGCACCCTGGTCTGCTGCACGACGGATGTGAGCACGGCATCCGCCGACACGCCCTCCATCTGCGCGTCCGGGCGCAGCTGCAGTCGGTGCCGCCAGACCGGGACGAGCATGGTCTGCACGTGATCAGGCGTGACGGCGGTCGAAGCGTTGAGCCAGGCCCACGCCTTCGCGGCGGCCAGCAGGCCCGTCGAGGCGCGAGGACTCGCGCCGAGCTCGACCGAGGGCGACTGTCTCGTCGCTCTCGCGAGATCGACGACGTAGCCGAGGACGTCATCGGTGACCTCGACACGCCCCGCTGCATCCTGCGCCGCCCGGATCTCGTCGGCGGAGACGGTGGCCTCGACGCCGGTGAGCTCGCGAGGCGAGAAGCCCGACGCGTGCTTGCGGAGCACCGACACCTCGGCCTCCCGCTCTGGCATCCCCACGACCAGCTTCATCAGGAATCGGTCGAGCTGCGCCTCCGGAAGCGAGTAGGTGCCCTCGTGCTCGATCGGGTTCTGCGTCGCCGCGACGAGGAAAGGATCGGGCAGCGGTCGGCTGACGCCGTCGGCCGACACCTGCCGCTCCTCCATCGCCTCCAGCAGGGCAGCCTGCGTCTTCGGGGGCGTGCGGTTGATCTCGTCGGCGAGCAGGATGTTCGTGAACACCGGACCCGCGCGGAAGTCGAACTCTCCCGTCCGAGCGTCGTACACGAGCGAGCCGGTGACGTCTCCGGGCATGAGGTCGGGCGTGAACTGCACGCGCTTCGTGTCGAGGCCCAGCGCACGCGCGAACGAGCGCACGACGAGTGTCTTCGCCACCCCGGGCACGCCCTCGAGAAGCACGTGTCCTCGTGCCAGCAGCGACACCAGTAGGCCGGTCACGGTGCCCGCCTGGCCGACGACAGCCTTGTCGACCTCTGTGCGCACACGGTGCATGGCCTGACGCAGTTCGGCGTCGTTGAATGTCTCAGCGGTCACGTGGTGTCCTCTGCTTCCGTTCGGATGGATGGACGGCGGTTCGGTGGGTTCGGGGGATCATTCGGATCTCCGTTCCGTGAAGGAGGAGGCGTCGACCGCGTTCTCGAGCTCCTGCAGGCGCCGCGCGAGATCGATCAGTGATGGATCGTCGGCGGGAGTCGCGCCCCCGAGCAGGTCGTGCAGAGATCCGCGGGGAACGCGCAGCCGGTCGGCCGCGGCATCCGCGACCTCTGCCGTGACGGCGAGCCCGAGTCTGCGCGCGAGCCGGCGTCTGCTGCCGTCGCGGATCGCCTCGGCCGTGTGTGCGGCATCGCCTGCCTTGGCGGTCAAGCGCGCCCGTCCGTGCATCGTCTCCGAGGCGCGGACGGTCACCGGGAGGGTCTCGGCGACGAGAGGTCCGAAGCGCTGGCCGCGCCACAGCGCCGCCGCGACGCCGGCGATCATGAGAAGCAGGATGGCTGGCGTCACCCACCCGGGCGTGAGCGACCCGAGCGTGTCATCGGTCTCGCCTTCGATGTCGGTGTCGTCGAAGCTGGGTACGTACCAGACGACCCGGTCGGTCTGACCGAGCAGAGCGAGCCCGAGGGCGGCGTTCCCGTCCTCAGCGAGGTAGGCGTTGCTGAAGAGACGCGCCCCCTCGACGACGGCATGCGTAGTGCCGTCGGTCTCATCGATCAGCACGGCCGCCGCGTCGTCGGCCCCGAAGCAGCCCTCCACGCCGTCAGCAGGCCTGAACAGCCGATCAGGGCGGATGGTGCCGACATCCGCGAACTCCGGGGCGTCGCACTCGGCCTGCACCGGGGTCGAGTCCGGCGCGGCGTTGTCCCCGATGCGCAGAAGATTCAGAAGATGCGTGCTGCTCGAGAGGAACACGACTCGGTCGGCCGGTTCGATCAGCTCGGAGATTCCGTCGTCGGTGAGCGTGTAGGGATTCGCCATCACGAGCGTGGTGTCGTCATCGAGCGCCGCTCGTGCCTCATCCCGCGAGCGGAAGACCGAGACCTCGACGCCGTTGTCCTCCAGGATCTGAGCGATGGCCATGGTGCCGGAATCGCCCACGCTCTCAGGATCGAGCGAGCCGCGCTGATCGGGCATGCGCACACCGACCTGTATCGCCACGAAGACGCCGCCGAGAACGAGTGCCACGACGACCGCCCACCCGAGCAGCGATCGCGATCGTCTGCCGCGAGGTGCGCGCTCGGCCGTCGATGCCGGCGCGTCGCGCTGCTCGACGACGCTCACGCGGTCACCGCCTCTGGGCGCAGCGCACTGAGTCGATCGTCCGTGGCCGCGAGTTCGGCATAGCGCTCAGCGGTCGCCGGATGCCGGAGGTAGCGCACGTCGTCGAAGGCGACCGCGGCCTGGCGCACCGGAGTCGTCTCCGCAGGGAACACGACCGAGACCTCGCGTGCGATCGCCTGCGCGGTCGCTCCAGGGGAGGGATCGATGAGGTCGCGCTCGAGGAGTCCTCTGGCGAGCGCGCGGAATCGCAGGATGGTCGCCTCGTCCCAGTCGCCCCCACGGGCGCAGCGCTCGGCATCGGCTCGCAGCTGCGCGGCTGAGCGGTCGTCGTCCGCGCCGAGGAGGCCGGCCCCTGGCCGACGGATCGCCATGGCGCGGCGGGGGCGGCCCCAGATGATGAGCGCCGCGACGAGAGCGCCGAAGACGATGATGCTCACGATGATCAACGCGGAGGGCCCGACGCTGGCACCGTTCTCGGAGCTGAACAGATCGGCGAGGAACCGCCCGATATCACGCGCGACGAGGTCGAACCAGGTGGGTTTCGCATCGGCGTAGCGCGGATCGGAGAGCTCCTGCTCGGCCCACTGCCGCGCATCGTCTCCGTCGGGGATCCGCACGTCGTCGAGCGAGCGGATCATGCAGATCCTTCGCTGCCGGTTCCCGGCGCGGCCCAGGTGGAATCATCGGGCGACGCCGACGAAGCCGGGGGAGCGGCGGGAGCAGGAGGGGGCGCGTACGCGGGCGGCGCCGAGGCGCCCGCCGGCGACTGAGGCGGGGCAGGTGCAACCGCTCCCGGATACGGCGGCTGGGCCGGGTACTGCTGCGCCGGGTACTGCTGAGCCGGCGGCTGCGCCGGGTACTGCTGTGCATAGGGCGGCTGGCCGGGGTACTGCTGTGCGTAGGGCGCCTGGGCCGGGTACTGCTGTGCAAGGTACGGCTGTCCCGGGTACGGCTGCTGCATCTCATAACCGGCGGGTGTCATCGTGGCCCATTCCGGGATCTGCTTAGGCGGCGGATCGCTCGAGACCGCGCGTTCCGGATCAACGATGAACGGATCGCCGAGCTGCTCTTCCGTCCAGCCGAGGTCGCGTCTCTCGACGTGACTGATCAGCGCCTGGTCGAGACCCTCGTACCGCATCCGGCTGTCGAGATACACCAGGGTGCCGGCGGTGCTCTGCACCACCAGGGTGATGGCCTGCAGCACGAGCAGCAGGATCTGCGGGGCGAGGAGCGCGAAGACGAAGCCCATGATCGTGGCGGTGTCGGCAGAACCGGTCGGGGCGATGATCGAGCCGAGCATCGAGCTCGCCAGTGAGACGGGCAGGTTCACGAGCTGCATCGCCACGCCCATGATGGCGCCGATCAGGAAGGTGACTCCCCAGGCGATCCAGAAGCGACCGCGGGTGAGGCGCCACGAGCGCACGAGCGCATCGCGGAACTTCGCGCGCTCGAGGACGAGGATCGACGGCACCAGGAGCAGCTTGGTCGTGAGCCAGACAGTGAGGGGGACGATGGCCAGCAGCAGGACCAGTATGAGGATCACGATGCCGCCGATGGCTTCGACGGAACCGCCGAGGCCGCTCGCGACGAAGCCGGCGATGATGACGAAGAGCATCACGATCACGCCGAAGATGAAGATGACCGAGAGGGAGGCGAATGCGGCGAGCCGCCAGAACGACGGGATCATCTTGCGCCAGAGGGTCTTGAGGTTCGCCTTCACCCCGATCGCGGCGAAGCCGATCTCGGCGGCGACGACGCCCTGCATCAGGGCGGTGAAGGCGACGGATGCGAGACCCACGGCGATGCCGGCGACGATGTTCATCGCGATGGTGCCTGCGAACACGGCCTCGAAGTCCGGAGAGGAGGGCGACAGCGACTCGAGTCGCGTGAACGTGGTGACGAACACGAAGCCCATCACCGTGGCACTCAGCACGACGACCGCCAGCTGGATCACGACGCCGAAGCCGAAGAGGACTTTAGGGTTGTGTCGCAGCGCGACGAACGACTTGCTCAGCAGCATCCCGAACGTCAGCGGATGCAGGGGGATGATGCCCTTCTTCGGGGCAGGGGTCCACGTCTGGCCGCTCACCGGCACTCCCTCCGTCGTGCGCTCCCATCGTGTCACAAGACCCGTCGGCGCGTAGACATGGGGGCCGTGGTACTGAGTGCCATAAGGTAACAGTTATGACCTCACGCATTCTTGTGGTCGACGACGACACCGCGCTCGCCGAGATGATCGGCATCGTGCTGCGCACCGAGGGCTTCGAGCCGGTGTTCTGCGCCGACGGTGCGCGGGCGGTCGATGAGTGGCGCACACAGCGCCCGGACCTCGTGCTGCTCGACCTGATGCTTCCGGGCATGGACGGCATCGAGATCTGCTCGCGGATCCGCGCCGAATCCGGAGTCCCCGTCATCATGCTCACTGCTCGCAGCGACACGGCCGATGTGGTGCGGGGGCTCGAGGTCGGAGCCGACGACTACATCGTCAAGCCCTTCAACCCGAAGGAGCTCGTCGCGCGCATCCGGACCCGGCTGCGGCCCACGTCGCAGAATGTGGGGGAGCAGCTGCGAGTGGGAGACCTCACCGTCGACGTCGACGCCCATGAGGTGCGACGAGGCACGGCTCCCATCGCCCTCACGCCGCTCGAGTTCCAGCTGCTCGTCGCTCTCGCCTCGAAGCCGCAGCAGGTGTTCTCGCGAGAGATGCTGCTCGAGCAGGTGTGGGGCTACCACTACAAGGCAGACACGCGGCTGGTGAACGTGCACGTGCAGCGTCTGCGGGCGAAGGTCGAGCTCGACCCCGACAACCCCAAGATCGTCATGACGGTGCGGGGCGTCGGCTACCGTGCCGGGGGCGCGGGCTAGGCCCACGATGGCCGCGACCACAGCGACCACCACGGCGGTCGCTGTCATCCGCGACTGGCGTGGTTGGCCGACCGTCCTTCGAGGGCTGTGGCGCAGTTCCCTGCGGTTCCGAACGCTGACGATCACGCTTCTGCTGACCTCTACGGCGATCCTGATCACCTGCGTGACCATGGCGCTCGTGATCCAGAACGATCTGTTCGAGTCGCGCAAGGCTGAGGCGCTCGAAGATGCAGCGCGCTCGGTGAATCAGGCTCAGGCGACTCTCGATGCCACTGCGCTCGGCGACGATCCGGCCGCGCTGCCCGAGCTGTGGGACGGCGTGCAGGAGGACCTGGGCCGCAACTCGACGGCCGAGGGCCTCGCCGGATTCCGCATGGAGGTCGACCCGGACGTCCCGCTCAACGGCTTCACCGCCGGGCTCAGCGACAATCTGATCAGCTCCGGCCTCAGGAACAGGGTGGTCGAGTTCGACGACTGGCAGTCCTGGCAGTCGGTACCGCTCGAGGTCGGCGGTCGGGAGGTGCCGGGCATCATCGTCGGACAGCAGCTGCGAGTGCCCGAGGCCGGTCCGTTCGAGATCTACTTCGCCTACGACCTGGCTGATGCCGACAACACCCTGCTGTTCGTGCAGCGGACTCTCTGGGTCGCCGGGATCGGTCTCGTCGCGATCGTCGCCGCGATCTCGTTCATCGTTCTCCGCACGGTGTCGACCCCTATCGTGGAGGCCGCGGAGACCAGCGCGCGTCTGGCATCGGGCGACCTCGGGGTGCGCATCGACGTGCACGGCGAAGACGAGATAGCGACGCTCGGGCGCTCCTTCAACGCCATGGCCGACAGCATCGAGTCCCAGATCAAGGAGCTCGGCGAGTTGTCGCTCGTGCAGCAGCGTTTCGTGTCCGACGTGTCGCACGAGCTGCGGACTCCGCTCACCACGATCCGTCTCGCGGCCGACATGCTGAACGATCAACGCGGCGCCTTCGACCCGACCACCGCGCGCACCACCGAGCTCCTGCACACCCAGGTGCAGCGGTTCGAGACGCTGCTGTCGGATCTGCTCGAGATCAGCCGCTACGACGCAGGCTCCGTGCAGCTCGAACTCGAGGCGACGAGCCTCGCACACCTCGCTGAGGACATCATCGAGCAGATGCAGCCTCTCGCCGACGACCGGGGCAGCGAGCTGAGGCTCGTGGCACCGGGCGGGTACTCGCCCGTCGACATGGATCCGCGGCGAGTGCGCCGAGTGCTGCGCAACCTGATCGGCAATGCGATCGAGCATGGCGAGGGCAGGCCGATCGTGATCACCGTCGACAGCAACCAGCACGCCGTGGCCGCCGGCGTCCGCGACTTCGGTCTCGGCATGGATCCGGCCGATGCCGAGCGGGTGTTCGACAGATTCTGGCGGGCGGACCCCTCTCGCCAGCGCACTCTCGGGGGCACGGGGCTCGGGCTGTCTATCGCGCTGGGCGACGCGACTCTGCACGGCGGATCGCTCGACGTCTGGTCCGAACTCGGGGTCGGCACGAACTTCGTGCTGACGCTGCCTCGCAGGGGGGACGCGACGGACGGCCCTTCACCCATCCCCATCGAGCCGCAGGAGCGTCCCGGCGATATCGATGACGCCACGCAGCCGATCCAGCTCGCCGACGTGCCGGCCGAGCTGTTCGATCGAGGGAGCATCGAATGACGGCCAGGACCCGACGTGCGATGCGGGGGCTCGCGATCGCGACCGCAGCGCTCCTCCTGTCTGCGTGCACAGGGCTTCCGACGACCGGAGACGTGCAGCGGGGCAATCCCCTCGGTGCATCTCCGGAGGGTCAGGACTTCCTTCCGCTGGCCTCCGACCCTGTAGACGGTGCGGGCCCGGAGGAGATCGTCGAGGGCTTCATGGAGGCGGCGATCACTCCTGCCGACAACTGGGACACCGCCCGAAGGTTCCTCACGCCCGAACTCGCGTCGACCTGGCGTCCGAACACCGGGGTGTCGATCGACGTGAGCGCCGCGACGCGTTCGTTCAGCTCGAACATCGAAGACGACAGCGAGGCCGAGGACGGAGACACCGCCGACGTGCGAGTCGCCTTCGACCAGGTCGCCAGCGTCGACGCGACCGGGGCGTACTCCGAGGCCTTCGGCGCTTCCAACTCCGCCTTCGTGGTCGAGCGTACGAAAGGCCAATGGCGGATCGCTGAGGCCCCCGACGGTGTGGTGATCGACGAGTCGAGGTTCGCGCGGGTCTATGACGACTACGCCCTGCAGTACTTCAACCAGACCTGGGAGCGTCTCGTGCCCGACGTGCGCTGGTTCCCCAGACGCGCCACGGTGGCCACGACCATCGCGCAGTCGCTGATCGGCGGCGCACCGAGCCCGTGGCTCGACCCGGCGGTGCAGAGCGCGTTCCCGCAGGAGGTGCAGCTCGCCCGCGACGCCGTGCCGATCGATACGGATCAGATCGCCGATGTCGCGTTGAACCGCGCGGCGCTGAGCCTCGACCCGACGACCCTGGCACGCATGCGCACGCAGCTTCAGGCCACCTTCGTCGCTGCGGGGGTGCAGATCGACCAGGTGCGCTTCACGGTCGACGGCCGGGCGTTGGAATCCGGCGTCGTCGAGGTCGTGACCGACACAGCGGATGCGGGCAGCCTCGTCATAAAAGATGGGACGTTCGGCATGCTGGTGGGCGGCGAGATCACCCCGATCCCCGGTGTCACGGATCAGATTCTCAACGCGGGTCAGCCCGTCACGGCGATCGACGTGTCGGTCGACAGCTCGCACGCGGCCGTGCAGCTGATCGACGGGCATGTGTGGCTCGCCGGAGAAGGCGGCTGGGACGAGCTGGATGCGCGGCCGTCGCTGGTTCGGCCGTCGCTGGACCCCTACGACTACACCTGGTCGGTGCCGTCGAATGCTCCGGCCGCTCTGCAGGCGATCGGCAGCGATGTCGCCCCGCAGCCCATCGCGGGCGCGTGGCCCGAAGCCTCGGCGGTCTCCGCCGTCCGAGTGTCGGCCGATGGCGCGCGAGTCGCCGCCGCCGTCGTGATCGGGGGCGAGCGCTGGATCGTCGTCTCCTCGGTGATCCGCGACGAGACCGGACTGCCCACCGAACTCGGACCGACCGAGCCGGTGGCGCAGCTCGACGGCAGCGCTGCGGGTCTCGTTTGGCTGGGAGCCGACCGTCTGGGTCTTCTGACCGACTCGGCCGACCGGATGGTCGTCACGCAGGTCGTCGGAGGGCCGGGAACGGCCGAAGTCGCTCCGACGGATGCGGTGTCGATAGCGGGCTCGCGAGTCGCGACCGGGCTGCGGGTTCTCGGCGCGGACGGCGCCGTGTTCGCGCGAACCGGGTCGGCGTGGAGCGAGTCGATCACCGGAGTCTCGCTTCTCGCCACCAGAGCAGGCCACTGAGCACGACTGACTCTGCACGGCAGGCCTTCACGGGCTGAGTGCTCACCGCCGACGGTCTCCGCATCGGTCTGCGATCGAGGCGCCTGGCCGGTGCGGCAGGATCGACGGATGCCGTCGCCTCCGCTTGCCCACGCCATCGGCGTCGAGGTGCTCGCTCTTCTGCTCGCAGCGACCTGCGCAGGTTGCGACCGACCCGAGACCCTGCTGTGCGACGCGTGTCGGCAGGGCATCCGACCTGCGCCGCTCACGCGCCGCACACCGGCCGGCCTGCTCGTCCGCGCCGCCATGCCGTTCGAGTCGATCGCGGCCCGGTGCATCCGCAGGCTCAAGGACGACGGCGAGACGATGCTCGCGCGCCCACTCGGAGCCGCGTTGGGTGCGGTCCTCGCCGACGTCGTCGAGTCCCAGGCGGAGTTCGATGAGCCGGTGCGACTCGTGCCGATCCCGACGTCACGGGGTGCGTTCCGACGGCGGGGCTACCGTGTGCCCGAGCTGCTGATCCGACGGGCGGGTTCGGTGCCCGATCGCCTGCTCGTACTGCAGGGTCGCCGCACGGATCAGCGCGGACTCGACTCGGCGAGCAGAGCGGAGAACGTGCGGGGGGCCATGCGCTCGCGACCGATGATCGAGGGCGGAGCCGTCGTTCTGGTGGACGACGTCGTGACCACGGGAGCGACTTTCGACGAAGCGGCTCGCACGCTGAGAGAGGCTGGCGTCCGGGTCGTGTCGGCGGTCGCGCTCGCCGCGACGCCCCGTCTCGGCGAACGGAATGTGAACGCATCGGAGACACGCAGCAAATGACCCGTGACATCCGAGGTCAGGCGGACTACCGTTGGGGGTCACAAGGCGACCACGGTCCGCCCTTGGCCGGGAGGACCGGGACAAGGAGGCAGCAATGGAAACGAGCATCGTTGGCGTCGGGGTGGGTATCACCGATCGATTCCGAACCGTTGTCGAAGAGAAGATCGCCAAGATCGAGACGTTCGCGTCCCGTGCGCAACGGCTGGATGTCAAGGTCACCCACCGGGTGTACCGCAACGGTCATGTGCCGGATGAGACCGTCGAGCTGACGCTCGTCAGCAAAGGTCCTGTCGTGCGCGCCGAGGCCACGGACGGAGACAAGTTCGTCGCACTCGACATGGCCGTCGACAAGATGGCCGAACAGCTTCGCCGAGCCAAGGAGAAGCGAGTCGACGGACGCCAGCATCCGCGTGGGGCGCACTTCGAGAAGGAGACCGGTGCGCTCGAGGGCATCGATGTCCAGCCGGCATCCGTGGAGGTCCTTCGCGCGGTCGCGACGGGCGCTGTGCCGATCCAGAACGACGACGAGGAGGCCTACTCGCCGGTGGTCATCCGCACCAAGAACTTCGGAGCGGAATGGATGACGGTCGAAGAGGCCGTCGACCGGATGGAGCTGGTCGGGCACGACTTCTTCCTGTTCGTCGACGTACGCACCGATCACCCGAGCGTCGTCTACCGACGCAAGGGCTGGGACTACGGTGTGATCGCGCTCGAGACCCAGGCTCCGCCCTCTGAGGCACTCGCTTCCTGAGGCTGATACGACGACGGCCCGGTTCCAGAAGGAGCCGGGCCGTCGTCGTGTTCTGATCGTGAGATCAGTCGAAGATCCCGTCGAGGATGCTTCCGATCACGAGGCCGCCGAGAATCCCGGAGGCGACGTCGCTGCCACCGCCGCGTCGGCCGCCACCGCTCCAGCCGCCGCCGCCCCAGCCGTCGCCGCCGCCCCAGCCCTGGTCCTGCGGGCGGGATGAATCGATGTCACGCTGAGCCAACTGCAGCGCTTCCGAGGCGAGGTGCGCCACGCGCCGGGCGCTGGCGAGCGCCTCGTCGCGGGTCTCCTCCGCCGGAAGCAGATCCGAGAGGTCGACGCGCAGCCTCTCGGCCTCCGCGAGGCGCGTGCGGGCATCCGCACCGATCCAGCCCCGGTGCCCTGCGATGAGTCCGCGGGCGACACCCAGCTGACGATCCGCGTCGTCGATCGCGTGCTGCACCTGTTGGATGCTGGGCAGCGGATGCGCTTCGCGGTGGCGAGCGGTGGCGATCGCGTCGTCGAGGGCGGTGTTCGCCTCGCGCAGCTGCGACAGCTCCGCGAAGGGGTCTCCGGGTGATCCTGCGGGTGACAGGGCGCTGAGCGCGTCCTGCAGGGCGGAGACCGCGGCAGCCACGGCCGGCACCTGCGGAGCGGTCCGAGCTGCGATGAGGTCGTTGCGGGAGTCCGCGACGACTTCGGCGAGGGTCGACTCCGCGCGCAGCGCCTCGATCTCGAAATCCTCCACGGCATCGAGCAGAGCGGATGCGCGGCGAGTCGCCTCGGTGGCGGTCTCGAGGGCGAGGTTCGCCTCCTCGTTCTGCTTCGCGGCGCGACGCCGCTCGGATACGGCGGCGCCATGGGTGGCGAAGGCGATCAGCTGCTCGGCTTCGGCAGCGCTGGCCGTGATCTGGTGCATCGCCGAATCGGCGTATCGCGAGGAGAGACGGGCGACGGTCTCGTTGGTGTGCGGGATACGCGCGCTCAGCGTCTCGGCATCCGCTCGCACCTGGGCGATGACCTCTGGTGCTCGGCGCACCTTCGAGATCGATGTCGCGAGGTCCGATGTCTTCTCGTCGAGCAGATCCTGCGCCCAGTCGCACAGCTGCATGATCCGCGCGTTGCGGGTGCGGAGTTCTTCGGGAGTATCGGGGATCTCGTCGTGGTTGAGCTGGTGGAGCTGAAATGCCTCGCGCAGGTGAGTGCGCACCGCGCTCAGTGCCTTCTTCAGATCCCGAGTCAGCTGTTCGCCGAGCTCGGCCTCCGCGAATGCCAATTCGTCGGAGGTGCTCCTGATGCGCTCGTCAGCAGAGACGAGTGCCTGCTCTGCGCGGCGAGCCAGGTCGGCGTCCTGTGCGGCGAGCTGTTCCTGCTCGCGCTTGCGTCTGCCCCATATTCCAGCCATAGGACTGATCCTAGTTTCCCGGGCGACATCGCTGGCTGTGCATACGCTTCAGGCGAACTCCGTTCAGACGAGTGCCGCGACCTCTGCCCTCGCCGGCCGGCCGCGCTTCGGTCGCTCGGTCGTCAGCTCCAGGGCGAGCGCGTGCTGGGGATGCTGTGCGAGCCGCGTCTGCACATGATCGAGCCAGCGGAGCTCGGCGTCCGCGGTGAAGATCATCGAGTCGACGACGAGCGACCACGCGAGCCCCTGAGGGCTGTCGTCCGCTCGTGACTCCCTCGCCGTGGTGAGCTCTCGCAGATGCTCCTCCGACGCCGCGCGCTGAGTCGCGATCACGCGGGTCGCATCCGCGCCCGGGAGGGTCGCCGCGACAGCGAGCTTGATCGCGAGCTCGTCGCGCGTGGCCTGGCTCCGTGCGACGGGGGATTCCAGCCATCGGTCGACCTCGAACGCCCCGGCGTCGGTGATCTCCCAGTACACATGACCCTGCAGATCCACCGCTCCACGCTCGACGAGTCCGTCGCGCTCGAGGCGCTCGAGCGTGTTGTAGATCTGACCGACATTGAGCGGCCAGACCGAACCGGTGCGTCGGTCGAACTCGTGGCGCAGCTGGTAGCCGTAGCAGGGGCCCTGCGCGAGGATCGCGAGCAGACTCTGTCGGACCGACATATGGACCTCCCGGTGTCGTGGATCAATATATACATACTCGGAAACATCTTGGCGGCGCGCCATGCAGACTACGTGCAGGTCACGGACGGGTAACATGACAAGGTATGCCTGGCACGCGCCCGACAAGCGGCGCCGCTGGAACCATCGACAGGGAGATGACATCTGTGGCGAATCCTCTTGAGAAGCTGCTGCGCGCTGGAGAAGGGCGGGTCATCCGTCGTCTGAACCAGGTGGTGAAGGCCGTGAACGCGCTGGAAGAGGACATCTCCAAGCTCACGGACGACGAACTGCGCAACGAGACCGTCGAGCTTCGCGAGCGTTTCGCGAAGGGCGAGTCGCTCGACCAGCTCATGCCCGAGGCGTTCGCCGCGGTGCGCGAGGCGGCGAAGCGCACGCTCGGGATGCGCGCGTACGACGTGCAGATCATGGGTGGTGCCGCACTCCACCTCGGCAACATC
This sequence comes from Microbacterium sp. WCS2018Hpa-9, assembly GCF_031843745.1. Classification (NCBI taxonomy): domain Bacteria; kingdom Bacillati; phylum Actinomycetota; class Actinomycetes; order Micrococcales; family Microbacteriaceae; genus Microbacterium; species Microbacterium sp. WCS2018Hpa-9. Next base: position 636,179 of record NZ_JAVTIY010000001.1, on the reverse strand, counting down.
GCCGAGATGAAGACCGGTGAGGGAAAGACCCTGGTCGCCACCTTCCCGGCCTATCTGAATGCGATCGCGGGCGAGGGCGTCCACGTGATCACGGTCAACGACTTCCTCGCGAGCTACCAGGCCGAGCTCATGGGCCGCGTGTACCGGGCACTCGGCATGTCGACGGGAATCATCGTCTCCGGTCAGACTCCGGCTGTGCGCCGTGAGCAGTACGCCTCCGACATCACCTACGGCACGAACAACGAGTTCGGCTTCGACTATCTCCGCGACAACATGGCGTGGCGCAAGGAAGACCTCGTCCAGCGCGACCACTATTTCGCGATCGTCGACGAGGTCGACTCGATCCTCATCGACGAGGCCCGGACGCCGCTGATCATCTCCGGCCCCTCGTCGGGTGAGGCCAACCGCTGGTTCGCCGAGTTCGCGAAGATCGCCCGCACTCTCGAAGCGGGCGTCGACTACGAGGTCGACGAGAAGAAGCGCACGGTCGGCGTGCTCGAACCCGGCATCGAAAAGGTCGAGGACTACCTCGGCATCGACAATCTCTACGAGTCTGCGAACACCCCGCTGATCTCGTTCCTCAACAACTCGATCAAGGCTCTCGCGCTGTTCAAGAAGGACACCGACTACGTCGTCATGAACGACGAGGTCATGATCGTCGACGAGCACACCGGCCGCATCCTGGTCGGGCGCCGCTACAACGAGGGCATCCACCAGGCGATCGAGGCGAAAGAGGCTGTGCCGGTCAAGGCCGAGAACCAGACGCTCGCCACGGTCACACTGCAGAACTACTTCCGTCTCTACGACAAGCTCGCAGGCATGACCGGTACCGCCGAGACCGAGGCGGCCGAGTTCATGTCGACCTACAAGCTCGGCGTCATCCCGATCCCCACGAACCGGCCGATGGTCCGCAAGGATCAGTCGGATCTCGTCTACAAGAACGAGACCGCCAAGTTCGCCCAGGTCGTCGAGGACATCGCCGAGCGCCACGCGAACGGCCAGCCTGTGCTCGTCGGCACGGTCAGCGTCGAGAAGAGCGAGTACCTCTCGCGACTCCTCGCCAAGAAGGGTGTCAAGCACGAGGTCCTGAACGCGAAGAACCACGCGCGTGAGGCCGAGATCGTGGCACGAGCAGGGCGTCTCGGCGCAGTCACCGTCGCCACCAACATGGCCGGTCGTGGAACCGACATCATGCTCGGCGGCAACGCCGAGTTCCTCGCCGTGCAGGAGATCAAGGGCAAGGGTCTCGACCCGGTCGAGACGCCCGAGGAGTACGAGGTCGCGTGGGACGAGACCTACGAGGCGATGAAGGCGATCGTTGCCGAGGAGGCCGAGAAGGTCATCGAGGCCGGCGGCCTCTACGTCCTGGGCACCGAGCGCCACGAGTCTCGTCGCATCGACAACCAGCTGCGAGGCCGTTCCGGTCGTCAGGGCGACCCGGGCGAGAGCCGCTTCTACCTGAGCCTCACCGACGACCTGATGCGTCTGTTCCAGTCGGGGGCCGCCGAGGCGATCCTGGCTCGCACCAACTTCCCCGACGACGTCCCGATCGAGTCGGGTCTCGTGTCGCGGGCCATCCGCAGCGCTCAGTCGCAGGTCGAGTCCCGCAACGCCGAGATGCGCAAGAACGTCCTCAAGTACGACGATGTCCTGAACCGCCAGCGTGAGGCGATCTACGCCGACCGTCGCCACATCCTGCAGGGCGACGACATCGCCGACCGGGTGCAGCACTTCATCGAGGATGCGATCAGCGGCGTAGTGCGGGATCACACCGGCGAGGGTCACAACGAGAGCTGGGACTTCGACGCACTCTGGACGGAGCTCAAGACGCTCTATCCGGTCAGCGTGACGATCGACGAGGTCGTGTCCGAGGCCGCGGGCCGCAAGGGCGGGATCACTGCGGACGGTCTGACCCGCGAACTGCTGTCCGACGCGAAGATCGCCTACGAGACCCGCGAGGAGTCGCTCGGAGAAGCGGCCACCCGAGAGCTCGAGCGTCGTGTCGTGCTCCAGGTGCTCGATCGTCGCTGGCGCGATCACCTCTACGAGATGGACTACCTCAAGGACGGCATCGGCCTCCGTGCCATGGCTCAGCGCGACCCGCTCATCGAGTACCAGCGCGAGGGTTACGCGATGTTCCAGTCGATGATGGGGCAGATCAAGGAGGAGTCCGTCGGCTACCTCTACAACCTCGAGGTCGAGGTGCGCCGGGCAGGCGACTCGCAGACCGCCGAGGTCGAGGCCAAGGGTCTCGCCGAAGGCGCCGGCGAACAGCGCCTCGAATACTCGGCGGCGAACGATGCCGGCGAGGTCGAGGTGCGCGACGACCGAGGTCAGGTTCAGCAGGCTGCGACCGAGAAGCTCCGTCAGGCGGCTGCCGCGCGACAGGCGCCGGCCGAGCAGGCCGAGCCAGAGGAGGCTCCGCGCGGAGCCTTCGGGCAGCGCACGGAGGCCCCGGCAGCACCTGCCGGCAACCGTGAGCAGCGCCGGGCACAGGGCAAGAAGAAGAAGTAGCAGGACGAACGACGAGGGGCCGGTCCGGATGGATCGGCCCTTCTTCGCGTCATTGTAGGCTTGCGCAATGACACCAACGCGCCACTTCGACCAGTCGTCGAAGCTCAAGAACGTCCTGTACGAGATCCGTGGAAACACGCTCGTCGAGGCGGCGCGGCTCGAGGCCGAGGGACACCGGATCCTCAAGCTCAACACGGGCAACCCCGCCATCTTCGGCTTCGAGGCACCCCACCAGATCGTGCACGACATGCTCGCGGCGCTTCCGACCGCCCACGGGTACAGCGACAGCAAGGGGATCATCTCGGCGCGTCGTGCCGTGGTCAGCCGGTATGAGGAGATCCCCGGGTTCCCCCGGTTCGATCCCGAGGACGTCTTCCTCGGCAACGGCGTGTCCGAGCTCATCACGATGACCATGCAGGCGCTCCTCGACGAGGGCGACGAGGTTCTCATCCCGGCACCCGACTATCCGCTGTGGACTGCGATGACGAGTCTGGCTGACGGCACTCCCGTGCACTACCTCTGCGATGAGGACAACGGCTGGCAGCCCGACCTCGAGGACATCCGATCGAAGATCACTCCTCGCACCAAAGCGCTCGTGATCATCAACCCCAACAACCCGACGGGCGTCGTCTACTCTCGCGAGATCCTCGAGGGGATGGTGCAGATCGCGAGGGAGAACCAGCTGCTGCTGCTGTCCGACGAGATCTACGACCGCATCCTGTTCGACGGTGCGGTGCACATCCCGACGGCCACGCTGGCGCCCGATCTTCTGTGCCTCACGTTCAACGGACTCTCGAAGACGTATCGAGTCGCCGGATTCCGGTCCGGATGGCTCGTGATCACGGGGCCGCAGGACCACGCGAAGGGGTTCCTCGAGGGGATCAACCTCCTGGCGTCCACGCGCCTCTGCCCGAACGTGCCTGCGCAGTACGCGGTGCAGGCGGCTCTCGGGGGAGTGCAGTCGATCGATTCCCTGATCGCTCCCACCGGGCGCCTGCACGAGCAGCGCGACATCGCCTGGGAGGGGCTCGAGTCGATCCCCGGCGTCTCCTGCGTCAAGCCTGTCGGCGCGCTGTACGCCTTTCCCCGCCTCGACCCGAATGTCCACGAGATCAGGGACGATGCGAAGCTCGTCTACGACCTGTTGGTCTCCGAGCACATCCTTCTCGTGCAGGGAACCGGCTTCAACTGGCCGACGCCCGATCACCTCAGGCTGGTCACGCTCCCCGAGCCTCGCGTGCTCGCAGAAGCCGTCGAGCGCCTCGGGAACTTCCTCTCGAGCTACCGCCAGTAGACGGCTGCGGCATCGCAGAAGCGTATGTCTCTGCGATGCGGCGCACGCCGGCGACCAGGGTGGAACGCGGGGTGAGGTCTGCCATCGGCCGTGCGTGCAGCAGAGCGGAGTCGGCGGCGCGCTGGTCGAACGGCAGGAACGCGATGTCTGTGATGCCCGCGAATCTCTCGAGTGTGCGCCGGATCTGACCGCGCGCGTCGATCCCTAAGGGGCCGGGTCGGACGCGATTCACGACGACCCTGATGGGTGTCGGGGTCGTGAGTCTTCTGAGCTCGGCATGCTCCCGGACGAAGCGACTGATGCCGAGGGGGTCGGCCGACGCGACCGCGATGATCGCGTCCGCCTCCTGCAGGGCCGCGACCGTGGCCGCGTGGCGGCGCGGTCCGGTGAGGTCGTACGTCGCTTCGTCGTCTGCATCGAAGGCGCTCGCCACGTCGACGACGGTCTCCTCCGCCCAGCTGCGGCAGGCGCGCAGAGTCGTCTGCAGGCGACGTGCTCCGAGTTCCGGCCAGCGCCCCGGACGATTGATGCCGCCGAGGACGTCGATCTCTCCCGCGCTCGTCTCGAGGACCGTAGCAAGCCTCGTGAGCTCGGCTGAGTCGAGCGCGCCGAGTTCTGCGCGCCGGCACGCGGCCGCGATGCCCGGCGCATCGTCGCTGAGGCCCAGAAGCAGCGCGAGTGATGGTGCGACGGTGTCTGCATCGACCAGAGCGGTGCGTCGCCCCGTCCGGCAGAGTTCGACGGCGAGCTGGATCGCGATGGTCGACCTTCCGGGGGCACCGGACGGGCCCCACACGGCCGTGACGCGATGCGGAGCTGATGAGGCACGCTCGACGGCATCGGGGATGTCAGCGGTCAACGCTGCCGCAACCTCCCATCCGCTCGCATCCGCCGGGAGCGCGGCGGCGAGTCCGTAGCGTCCGAGCAGTCTGCTGTCGCTGTCGCCGAGCGGCATGATCCGCACGCCCGCCCTGTCGCACTCGGCGATGAGCTCGGATGTCAGAACCGCACGGGTGGCGGCGACGATGGCGACATCGACGCCTTCGGGCAGAGGGAGGATTCTGCTCGGCGGCACGATGGAGACCACACTGATGCCTTCCATCTCGAGCTCATCGGCCAAGCCGCGCGCGCGGGACTCCGGAACAGCGATGATGACCGAGGTCATCGGGTCGAACCGATCGGTACGACCGAGAGAACAGAGCCGCCGGTGATCGCGGCCAGTACCTCGGCGACATCCGCTCGGTCGATCACGACCTCCGCGGTCGTGCCCTCGGCGGCGAGCATCCCCTCCGTCTTTGTGACCGATGCGACGATCGCGTCGGCCACGAGGATACGAGGCGGCCCCTGACTGCCGCCATCGTCGATCGGTGGTGAGTGCCAGAGCTCGATGATGCTCCCGGCGGTGACATCGGCCGGGATACCCGTGCTGCTCTCGACGACGATCGTGGTCGTCCTGTTCGCATCGGCGTCCTCAGCCGCAGAGGTCGCCATGAGCTCTCCTGCGACGACCGTGCGCGACGCGACCTGGCCGGCGTGAAGCTCCTGCGGCGCGAGGTAGCGGTCCCTGACCGTGCCGAGTCCGACTTCGACGACCTGGAAGTCATCAGAGACGAGCGCTTCGCCGAGAGTGATCGTGCGTGTCGCCTGAAGCACCGGGGTCGTGGTGCCGGACGAGGAGACGACGGCCCAGACGCCGCCGATCGACAATGCGACGACGGCGATGCCGATGAGGAAGCGCGCGTCACCCCAGACGGCGCGACGGGAACGGACGAACTTGCTCATGTCGACATGGTCACAGAAATCGAGGCGCCTGCTCGAGACTTATCCACAGCATCGGATCGGCGCTGGCGGTCCGCCACGGCAGGAGGACAATGGGAGCATGCCTCATTCCTCCCAACCCGCGCAGAGCTTCCTCGCGCCGGCGCAGGTGGCGGAGCTGCTGAGTATCGGGGTAGACGAGGTCATCGAGCTCGTCTACGAGGGGCGCCTGCGCGGGTCCAAGCTCGGCGCACCGGCCAGATGGCGCATCGAGGAGTCGAGCCTCTCTGAGTATCTCGCCGAGCAGTCGGAAGAGGCCAGACGCATGGCGCTCTGGCGTCAGGCGAACGAGGCGAGCTTTCCGGAGGTCTGGGGTACTTCCCGCCGTCACGGCATCTGATCTCCGACGGTCTGCACCGAGGTGACAGCGGCGAACGGGATGATCTGAAAGCTGCGCACCGCCGAGGCAGTCCGCGCCTCGCCCGGATCGTGCAGAGCGAGGTCCAGATGATCTGCTCCCGCCCTGTCTATCGTTCCGTGCATGTCTGAGCCGTCGACGCTGGCGATTCTCACCGGAACGCGTCGCCGGGCGAGATCACGCAGAACGAACCCGAGCGACATGCGCTCGCGGAGCACGGGCACGGAGTCGTCGTCCTCGTCCAGGCTGGACAGCAGCAGGCCGTGATCGAGGGTCAGCCCGCGTACCGCGTGCAACGGAACGATCAGAGTCGATCGCTTCGTCGTCGATTCCTCGGCCTGCGCGATCGTCGCGGCGATCCAATCCGAGCCGAGCGCGTTGAGGCGGGCCCGCACACGCTTTCCGCCCGGCAGGTCGATGGTGGTGGGAGCGGCCGCGGCGCAGAGCACCCTGAGGCGGCTGCGAAGCTCGAGCCTCGAGATGCGCAAGCGCTCGGATTCGGCATCCAGCGCAGCGCGCTCGCTTTCCCACTCCGACGCCAGCTGGCCTTCGAGGTCTTCGAACAGTCGATCCCAGTGCACGCGCCCCACCGTAAATGATGTCCGCGGGGGCATGTACGAGTTATCCACATACATCGCGGAAGCGACCCGAACGGCGACGGGACGCATGCTCTACTTGGCCCAGTCTTCCCGATGGAGAGTGCCTCAGATGATGCTTCACGAGTACTTCGCACCACAGCCGACGCCTCGCGCCGAGCTGCCGGATCCCCAGCCGCTGTTGCGGAGTTTGACGCAGGGCGTGCTCGAGGTGCTCGCGGGAGTCAGGGAAGTCGATCAGCTCGCCCGCTGGTTCAACGAAGACGCGTACCGGAGCCTGGTGACGCGGGCGAATCTCTCGGCAAGGGCGCGCAGCGCGAGGGGGGTCTCGCCTGCGCGCCCGACTTTCGAGATCCTGTCGATCCGCGTGACAGAACCCGTCGACGGCAAGGTCGAAGCTGTCGTCGTCGTCGCGGGGCCTGGTCGCACCCGGGCGGTGGCGATCCGTCTCGAAGGACTCGACCGTCGCTGGCGGGCGACGTCGCTGGCTGTTCTCTGAGCTCGCGCGCTCTAGGCTGGTGAGGTGTCAACGCTCAGCGACCTCGCCAATGCCCAGGGCCGTCTTGCCGACAACGATGTCGAGTGGCTGCACCGGCTCGCCGGTGACGGTCAGCTTCTCGCGGACCTCGCTTCCGCGGACATCGTGGTGTGGATCGAGACCGACGACGGCTCGTTCGTCGCTGTCGCGCACGCCCGTCCGAGTGGAGCGGCCACCCTCTTCTATCGGGACATCGTCGGAGAGCGGGTGCGCCCTCAGTGGCGCACGCAGGTGCAGGGCGCATTCGATTCCGCGAAGATCGTGGACTCGTCTTCACCGGACTGGTTCGAAGAGACCCCGACGCGTGTCAGAGCTGTGCCGATCGTCAACGAACGTCGCGGCGGTGAGCACCGGACGATGGTCATCGGAGTCGTCACCCGGCACACGAACCTCGGCGAAGCTCGGACTCCGTCTCGGCAGCAGATCACGTTCGACGAGTGCGCCAACGACATCTTCCGCATGATCGCCGACGGCAGCTTCCCTGATCCGGCCGCTCCGACGTCCCCTCGCCGCGGCGCCCCGCGCGCGTCAGACGGCCTGATCCGCATCGATGTCGACGGAATCACGACGTTCGCCAGCCCGAACGCGCTCTCGGCGTTCAACCGCATGGGTTTCGATGACGAGCTCGAGGGTGAATCCCTCGCGGAGGTCACCACGAGGCTCGTGCCGCCGTCTCGACAGGTCGACGAGTCTCTGCCCGTCGTCGTCACCGGGCGCGCACCGTGGCGGACCGACATCGAAGCGCGTGGGGTCACGGTGTCGCTGCGGGCGATTCCGCTGAAGGATCACGGAACCCGTATCGGTGCGATCCTCCTGTGCCGCGATGTGTCGGAGCTGCGCCATCAGGAGCAGGAGCTCATCACCAAGGATGCGACGATTCGCGAGATCCACCACCGGGTCAAGAACAATCTGCAGACTGTCGCGTCGCTGCTTCGCATTCAGGCGCGACGCACGCACTCCGATGAGGCACGCGATGCGCTGACCCAGGCGATGAGGCGCGTCGACGCGATCGCCGTGGTGCATGACACGCTGGCCCAGGGCCTGACGCAGAAGGTCGACTTCGACGAGGTGTTCCACCGCGTCCTCAAGCTCGTGGCCGAGGTCGCGTCCGCGCCGAACACCCGTGCGCGCACGCGGTCGACCGGCCGCTTCGGCGTCCTGCCGAGCGAGTACGCGACACCGCTGGCGCTCGCTCTCACCGAGGTCGTCACGAATGCCGTGGAGCACGGCCTCGCAGGGCAGGAGGGCATGGTCACGATCGATGCGGCGCGCACCGAGGAGAATCTGCGGGTCACGGTGCACGATACCGGCAAGGGCCTGCCGGAAGGGCGGATCGGTCAGGGGCTGGGAACGCAGATCATCCGCACGCTCATCCAGGGCGAGCTCAGCGGATCGATCGAATGGCGGGGGAGCGAAGGCGAGGGCACCGAGGTCGTCATCGACATCCCGCTTCGCTGGCTGACGAAATAGGCGAAGAATCGGCCGCAGCGTCGAGCGGAGACAGAGAAGCGGCCCGAGACATCGTCTCGGGCCGCTTCTCGACGTTCAGGAGGCGCGGCGGGCGCGAGCGGCGCGGCGCTTGAGAGCACGGCGCTCGTCTTCGGAGAGGCCGCCCCACACGCCCGAGTCCTGGCTGGACTCGAGGGCGTACTGCAGGCAGATCTCGGTCACCGTGCAGGTGGCGCAGACGGTCTTGGCCTTCTCGATCTGGTCGACGGCCGGACCCGTGTTCCCGACAGGGAAGAACAGCTCGGGGTCGACAGTCAGGCAGGCGGCCTTATCGCGCCAGTCCATGGGGGCTCCTCGGTGTGGTTTTTCAGAAATCATCGCATTGCGACGACTCGGATTTCGGGTGCAGATCGGGTTCAGCTACCCTGTATGAGATACGGACGGATGCCCGCTTTCTGTGATGCGAGCGCGAAGCCCGCCCCACGCCGCTGTGGGAGCACATGACGCTGTCTATTCTGTTACATGAAACCGGCGAAATCAAGGGTTTCTGCCGTTCTCATTCGATTCTCAGGAGACAACAGTGCGCTCACCCGGCCTCGCTCTGGCAGCTTCCGCGGTCCTCGCGGCAGAGGGCGCCGCTCTGATCGTCTTCGCCCTCATCGAACTGGTCGGTTTCGGCGCAGGTGATGCCGCATCGCTGCCGACGGCGCTCGCCCTCATCGTGCTCACGGTCATCGGGGCTGTCGCCCTCATCGCCTTCGCGGTCGGCACCAGAACGGGCCATTCGTGGGCGCGCTCGGGGGGCGTCGTCTTCCAGGTGCTCGCCATCGCGCTCGCGCTGGCCTCGCTGACGCTGCAGCCGGTCGCCTGGGCGTTCACCGTGGGAGTCGGGCTGCCGGCGCTGCTGTGCTTCTCACTGCTGATCGCGAGCACACGCGCCGAGAACGAGCGTCCTGCCGAGTGACTCTCAGGCGTCGATGCCGAGCAGCTTGCGCAGACGCGCGACGTGACCGGTGGCCTTGACGTTGTACTGAGCAAGGGTGATCGTGCCCTGCTCGTCGAGCACGAATGTCGAGCGGATGACACCTTCGACGACCTTGCCGTAGTTCATCTTCTCGCCCCAGACGCCGTATGCGGTGTGCACGGCTTTGTCCGGGTCGCTGAGAAGGGTGAAGGTCAGGCCGTCGCGCTCGCGGAACTCGGCGAGCTTCGCAGGCTCGTCGCGCGAGACCCCGATCACGCGGTATCCGGGGCCCTCGAGAGACGAGATGCTGTCACGGAAGTCGCATGCCTGCGTCGTGCAGCCGGGCGTCATCGCGGCAGGATAGAAGTACAGCACGGTCTTCTGGCCGCGCAGATCGTCGAGTCGGACGGTCGTGCCGTCCTGGTCGAGAAGAGCGAAGTCGGGGGCAGCGGATCCGGGTTCGAGGCGCACAGTCACGCGTCAAGCCTACCGGCCGGGCGTCTGCTCCGCCTTGTCGGCGAAGGTCTGGAGAAGCCTCTGCAGCGAGTCCAGCCGCGCTCGACCCGTCTCGCTCAGCTCGCCGCTCTCGGCCGCTTCGATGAGCGCGCAATCCGGAGCATCCGCGAGGTGCGTGCATCCGCGGGGGCACTTCTCGGCGATCTCCGCCAGCTCGGTGAAGGCGGCGAGGATGTTCGCGGGGTTCACATGCCCGAGACCGAAGGAGCGGACGCCGGGGGTGTCGATCACCCAACCGTTGCCCTCCGCGCTGACGTATCGCAGCGACACGGTCGATGAGGAGGTGTGCCGGCCACGGCCGGTGACCTGGTTGACGTGCCCCGTCGCGCGCAGAGCGCTGGGCACCAGAGCGTTCACGAGCGTCGACTTTCCCACGCCGGAGTGCCCGACGAAGACCGTGGAGTGCCCGACGAGGGCAGCGCCGATCTCGTCGACCGGCATCTCATCCTGCGCACTGGTGAAGACGCGCAGATCGTCGAGTCCGTCGAAGTGCGACAGGAACGCACTGGGGTCGGCCAGGTCGGTCTTGGTGACCACGAGGAGCGGACGTACGCCCGCATCCAACGCGGCCACGAGGTAGCGGTCGACCAGGCGGGCACGGGGCTCGGGGTCGGCGGCGGCGACGACGACGAGCATCTGATCGGCGTTCGCGACGATGACCCGCTCGACCTGGTCGGTGTCGTCGGCGCTGCGTCGAAGCAGGGACGTGCGGTCGGCGATGCCGATGATCCGCCCCAGAGTGCCGTCTTCACCTGAGATGTCGCCGACGACCTTGGCGTGATCACCGGTGACGATCGGGTTCCGGCGAAGCTCTCGCGCGCGTGCGGCGGTGATCATGCGCTCGTCAGGCGTGTCCTCGTCGATCAGAACGGAGTACCGACCTCGGTCCACCCCGAGGACGCGGCCGATCTGCGCGTCGTCATGAGCCGGGCGTCGCTTGGTGCGAGGGCGGTTGGCCTTCGGGTTCGGGCGCGTGCGGATGCTGCTCTCGTCATAGTCCTCGAAGTCGTCGTCGAGGTCGTCGGAGTCGTCGAGCCAGCTCACGTGGATGCGCCTCGCAGCATTCGCTCCCACAGGAGGGTGAACTCCGGAAGGGTCTTGGACGTGGTGCCGATGTCGTCGATCTCGACGCCGGGAACGCGCAGGCCGATGAGGGCACCCGTCGTCGCCATCCGATGGTCGTGGTGTGCAGCCCAGCGGCCACCGTGCAGCGGTCGCGGAATGATGCGCAGGCCGTCGGAGAGCTCTTCCGCCTCGCCCCCGAGGGCGCGGATGTCGCCGACGAGAGCCGCGATGCGATCGGTCTCGTGGAGTCGGATGTGACCGATGCCGCGGATCGTGGTGGGGCCGGAGGCGAACGCCGCCAGCCCGACGAGCGTCGGGGTCAGCTCGCTCGCCGCCGACAGATCCATGTCGAGCCCGCGGATCTCGGACCCTGCCCTGACCGTCAGGGTTCCGCTGTGACGGCCGACATGCGCGCCCATGGCCTGCAGGATCTCGGGGAGCAGCGCACCTGGCTGGGTCGAGTGCACGGGCCAGCCGGGCACCGACACCGCGCCGCCCGTGACCAGCGCAGCGGCGAGGAACGGCGCGGCGTTCGAGAGATCGGGCTCGATGGCGATCTCCTTCGCGCGTGGTACGCCCGCCTCGACGAGCCACTCGCCCGCCGCAGGTCGCTCGATCCGGATGCCGCGCCGACTCAGCGCCTCGATGGTCATGTCGATGTGCGGCAGGCTCGGAAGATGGTCGCCGGTGTGCACGAGGTGCAGGCCCACGTCGAAGCGCGGGGCAGCGAGCAGGAGTCCCGAGACGAACTGGCTGGATGCCGAGGCGTCGATCTCGACGCGCCCGCCGCGGATGCGGCCGTGGCCGCGGACGGTGAACGGCAGGGCCCACGTGCCCTCATCGTCGATGTCGACTCCGAGGTCGCGCAGGGCGCTGATGAGGCCACCCATCGGACGGTGCAGGGCGGTCTCATGAGCGGTGAGGTGCACGTCGCGCTGGGCGAGCCCGGCCAGCGGCGCGATGAAGCGCATCACCGTGCCGGCCTGGCCGCAGTCGATCGTCGTGCCGCCCACGAGTTTGGCCGGAGTGATCGCGAGGTCGGGCCCGAACTCTCCATTGCCGTCGATCTCTTCTATACCGACGCCCAGGGCGCGGAGGGCGTCGATCATGCGGCGGGAGTCGTCGGAGTGCAGAGGAGCGATGAGTCTGCCCGGACCGTCCGCGATCGCGGCGATGATGAGTTCGCGATTCGTGAGCGATTTCGATCCGGGGATCGTCACGGTCGCATGAACGGCCGCGGTGCTGGTGGGCGCGACATAGACGCCCTGGACAGGGGAGGGGGAATACCTGTTGGCGCTCATCGGTTCCCACCTTAGTAAACGCGAGTGTCCGGATGATCGAATATGGGCGCACGCCGACAAGGAGAGAGCATGCTCGCAACGCTGGAACGCGAGTCGGTCGACCTCACCCGCCTAGACTGGCCGGTGATGGATGACACGGCAACCGCAGAGACGGTCAGCGACCCTCGGCGCGAATTCGAGGAACAGGCGATCCCGTTCATGGATCAGCTCTATGCCGCGGCGATGCGCATGACGCGCAACCCGGCAGACGCTGCTGACCTCGTGCAGGAGACCTTCGTCAAGGCATACGGGTCTTGGGCGACGTTCTCGCAGGGCACGAACCTGAAGGCATGGCTGTATCGCATCCTCACCAACACGTACATCAACATCTACCGCAAGAAGCAGCGCGAGCCGTTCCAGGGCACGATCGACGAGCTCGAGGACTGGCAGATGGGCGGTGCGGAGTCGACCACCGCGTCGCACAGTCGTTCGGCCGAGGCGGAAGCCATCGACCACATGCCCGCATCGGTCGTCAAGGACGCGTTGCAGGCCGTTCCCGAGGACTTCAGGTTGGCGGTGTACCTCGCTGATGTCGAGGGCTTCGCCTATCAGGAGATCGCGGACATCATGAAGACACCCATCGGCACCGTGATGAGCCGCCTGCATCGAGGCAGGCGGATGCTGCGCGAGCTGCTGGCTGATTACGCCGTGGAGCGGGGAATCTCCGCGGCCGAACCGAGGAGCAAGAAATGACCGACTGCGGCTGCGACAAGGCCCGCAAGGATCTCGAGGAGTACCTCCGCAACGAGGTGTGCAACACCGAGCACACCGAGATCCGCGAGCATCTCGAGAAGTGCCCGTCCTGCCGGGACGAGGCTCTCGTGGCGACGACTCTCACCGAGGTCGTAGCTCGCGCGTGCAAGGAGACGGCACCCGAAGAGCTGCGTGACCAGGTGTTCGCTCGACTGCGCGAGGTGCAGGCTTCACAGCACTGACCCGGGACGCCGTGGGTTGCGCCTGCCCATAGGGTGGAGGAATGACCGACGCGCTAACCGTCCCCGTTGATCCTGTGTCCGCTGGGCGCCTGGCTGCGAAGAACCTCGTCTACCGACTCGTCGACAATGGGTCGGATGCTGATACCGAGGCCTTCCTGCGGGCAGAAGCCCGGGGCTTCCTCGATGCCGATCCCACGCCCGAGCAGATCGTCGCAGACCGAGCACTGCTCTCGACCCGACGCAACGTCGGTGTGTTCGAGGAGAACGCCCCCGACGGCGCCTTCCCGGTCGCCACGGTCAACTCGTGGGTCACACCGCTGACGGTGCCCGGCGGCGAGCTCGGCATGTGGGCGATCAGCGCTGTGACGGTCTCGGGCACTCATCGTCGCCGCGGCATCGCACGCAACCTGCTCGAAGGCGAGTTGCGTGCCGCCGCAGGAGCGGGTCTGGCACTCGCCGGCCTCACCGTCTCGGAGGCGACGATCTACGAGCGATACGGGTTCGCCTCGGCGATCCCTGCCGCCAAGGTGTCGATCGATGCGCCGAGAGCGGGCTGGAACGGCCCGACGACGGATGGCCGCATCGAGTACATAGACCGCGAGACGCTTCAGAAGGACCTGTCCGCTCTGCATGAGGAGGCGCGCACACAGCGCTCCGGTCAGATCGCAGGGTGGGACGCGCGCTGGGAGCGGATCGCCGGACTGTCCGTGGGTCAGACAGAGCCGCGGGCCGTTCGAGGCGTGCGCTACATCGATGCCGACGGAGCAGTGCGGGGTGCGATGGCCTACACGCTCAAGGAGGTCGCGGGGAGCTTCCGCGCCGACATGACGATCCACCACCTGACCTCGACCACGACGGACGCCCTGTCCGCGCTCTGGAGATTCGCTCTGCAGCACGATCTGGTGTCGAAGGTGATCGTCGACCTGCGTCCGGTCGACGATCCGATCACCTGGCTCGTCAACGACCAGCGAGGCGTGGAGTTCACTCCGCACGATCACGGGTGGCTGCGCATCCTCGACGTGTCGGCTGCGCTCAGCGCGCGCACGTACCGGGCACCCCTCGATGTGGTGTTCAGCGTCGAAGACGCTCTCGGCTTCAGCGAAGGCTCGTGGCGACTGACCTCGGATGCCGATGGAAAGGCTGATGTCACGCGCGCCGATGACGACGTAGAGGCCGACGTCGTTCTCGGCGTCGGGGCTCTCTCGTCGATCTACGCCGGCGGGGTCAGTGCCGTTCGGCTGCGCGCGGCCGGCCGTCTGCGTGCATCGGCTGAGACGGCGGCATCGCTGGACGATGCGTTCCGCACGGCAGATGCCCCGCTTCTCGGCATCTGGTATTGAGAGACACCCACCGCGACGACGACAGATTGAACAGCGAGAGGCTCACGGGATCACCGTGAGCCTCTCGCTGGTTCTCGTATAGCCGTCAGCTGATGGTGAGGGCGTCTCGCAGGAGCTTCGCCTGTTCGGCCGCGTGCACCTTCGACGAGCCGGTCGCCGGCGATGCCGACGCGGGACGCGACACTGGACGGAAGCTGCGGTCACCGGGCACATCGGCGAAGGCGAGAGCAAGGAACGGCCATGCTCCCTGGTTCTCCGGCTCTTCCTGCACCCACACCAGCTCGGCGTTCGGGTACGAGTCGGTGATGGCCTTCAGCCCGTCGATCGGCGTCGGGTACAGCTGCTCGAGCCTGACCAGTGCGATCTCGGGGTTCGGGTTCTTGTCGAGCTCGGCCTTGAGATCCCAGTGGACCTTGCCAGAGTGCACGAGCACGCGCTTCACGGCGTTGCGGTCGAGACCGCGGTTGTCGTCGAGCACGGGCTCGAAGCGGCCCTGAGTGAAGGCTTCGACAGGGCTCGTCGCACCGCGCAGACGCAGCATGGCCTTCGGCGTGAAGACGATGAGCGGCTTGCGCGGACGCGCGTACGCCTGACGGCGCAGCAGGTGGAAGTACGACGCAGGCGACGAGGGGCGCGCGACGATCATGTTCTCCTGCGCGCACATCTGCAGGAAGCGCTCGATGCGAGAGGAGGAGTGGTCCGGTCCCTGACCCTCGTAGCCGTGGGGGAGGAGCAGGGTGACGCTGGACTGCTGTCCCCACTTCTGCTCGGCCGCCGAGATGTACTCGTCGATGACCGTCTGGGCGCCGTTCACGAAGTCGCCGAACTGGGCTTCCCACAGCACGAGGGCCTCAGGCGCCTCGACCGAGTAGCCGTACTCGAAGCCGAGCGCCGCGTACTCGCTCAGGAGCGAGTCGTAGATGAAGAAGCGCCCCTGCGACTCCGACAGGTTCGACAGCGGCAGCCACTCCTGGCCGTTCGCGCGGTCGTGCAGAGTCGCGTGACGCTGCACGAACGTGCCGCGGCGCGAGTCCTGCCCTGCGAGCCGCACGGGCGTGCCCTCGACGAGGAGCGAACCGAAGGCGAGAAGCTCGCCGAAGCCCCAGTCGATGTTGCCGTTGCGGCTCATGTCGAGACGCTTCTCGAGCTGCTGCTGGAGCTTCGGGTGAACGGTGAAGCCCTCGGGCTTGTTGACGAACGCGTCGCCGATGAGCTGGATGACCTCGTTCGAGACTCCGGTGATCTCCGGGGCGCCGACCTGCTCGTCAGCGGGAGGCAGGTCCTGAGCGACCTGGTTGGCACCGGTCTCTGCGGCGTGGGTCTCGGCGAAGGCGATCTCCAGGCGGTTCTGGAAGTCGGCCTTGGCCTCGTCGTACTCCTCTTCGGTGATGTCGCCGCGGCCGACGAGCGACTCGGTGTAGAGCTTGCGCACCGATCGCTTCGCCTGGATCAGATCGGTCATCAGCGGCTGCGTCATCGAGGGGTCGTCTCCCTCGTTGTGCCCGCGGCGGCGGTAGCACACGAGGTCGATGACGACGTCGCGGTGGAACCGCTCGCGATACTCGAACGCGAGCTGCGCGACGTGGATGACGGCTTCGGGGTCGTCGCCGTTCACGTGGAACACCGGCGCCTGGATCGTCTTCGCGACGTCCGTCGAGTACACCGAGGTGCGCGAGTCGTTGGGGAGGGTCGTGAAGCCGACCTGGTTGTTGACGACGACGTGGATCGTGCCACCGGTGCGGTATCCGCGCAGCTGAGACATCTGGAGGGTCTCGACGACCACGCCCTGACCGGCGAAGGCCGCGTCACCGTGCACCAGGATCGGCAGCCAGGCGAACGTGCCGATCGGCTTGCGGTCCTGCTTGGCGCGGACGATGCCCTCTAGGACGCCGTCGACGGTCTCGAGGTGAGACGGGTTCGCTGCGAGGTAGACCGGGAGCTCGGATCCGTCGTCGGCGACGAAGGTGCCCTCGGTGCCGAGGTGGTACTTCACATCGCCGGAGCCGCGCTGGTTGCCGGGGGTCTGCGTGCCCTCGAACTCCTGGAACACGTGGCCGTAGGTCTTGCCGGCGATGTTCGTCAGGACGTTCAGACGACCGCGGTGCGCCATGCCGATCGCGGCGCCCTCGAGGCCCGCGGTGGCCGCACCCTGGAGGATCTCGTCGAGCAGCGGGACGAGCGACTCGCCACCCTCGAGCGAGAATCGCTTCTGACCGACGAACTTCGTCTGCAGGAAGGTCTCGAACGCCTCGGCCTCGTTGAGCTTGCGGAGGACGCGGAGCTGCTCGTCGTGGCCGGGCTTCTGGTACTTGACCTCGACCTTCTCCTGGAACCAGCGACGCTGCTCCGGGTCCTGGATGTGCATGTACTCGATGCCGAGCGTGCGGCAGTACGAGTCGCGCAGGACTCCGAGGATGTCGCGGAGCTTCGCGACACGACGTCCGCCGAATCCGCCGGTGACGAACTCGCGGTCGAGGTCCCAGAAGGTGAGGCCGTGGCTCTCGATCTCGAGGTCGGGGTGCGAGCGCTGGACGTACTCGAGCGGGTCGATGTCGGCCATCAGGTGTCCGCGCACGCGGAACGAGTTGATGAGCTCCTGCACGCGGGACTGCTTGTCGACGCGCTCGGCGAGGTCGACCGCGATGTCGGGGTTCCAGCGGATCGGCGAGTACGGGATGCGCAGCGCGGCGAAGATGTCGTCGTAGAAGCCGCGCTGCCCGATCAGCAGCTCGTGCACCTTCTTGAGGAACTCTCCGGAACCGGCGCCCTGGATGACCCGGTGGTCATAGGTGCTCGTCAGGGTGATGGTCTTGCCGATCGCCAGCTCGTTGAGCGTCTTCTCGCTCGCCCCCTGGAACTCCGCCGGGTACTCGAGCGCACCGGCGCCGATGATGCAGCCCTGCCCCTTCATGAGGCGGGGGACGGAGTGCACCGTGCCGATGCCGCCGGGGTTGGTCAGCGAGACCGTGGTGCCCTGGAAGTCGGCGGCCGTGAGCTTGTTGTTGCGGGCACGCGTGACGAGGTCCTCGTAGGCGACGAGGTACTCGCTGAACGTCAGCGTGTCGGCGCGCTTGATGCTGGGGACCATCAGCGCGCGTGTGCCGTCGGGCTTCGGCAGGTCGATGGCGATGCCGAGGTTCACGTGCGCCGGCGCCACGACCGACGGCTTGCCGTCGATCTCGGCGTAGAACACGTTCTGACTGCGGAACTCGTCGAGTGTGCGGATCAACGCCCATCCGATGAGGTGGGTGAAGCTGATCTTGCCGCCGCGGGTGCGCGCCATGTGGTTGTTGATGACGATGCGGTTGTCGATCATCAGCTTCGCGGGGATCGTGCGGACGCTGGTCGCGGTGGGGACGGTCAGGGACTCGTCCATGTTCGCGGCGAGGGTCTTGGGCAGACCGCGAAGCGGCGTGACCTTGTCTTCTTCGACGGGCTCAGCAGACTCCGGTGCCTCGGCCTTCGCCGCGGGCTTCGGGGCCTGCGCCGGAATCGGGGCAGCCGCGGCGGGCTTGGTGGTGGTCCGCGCCACGGGCTGTGTGCCGATGACGGGGATGGGGGCGGTCACCGGATGCGCGGGCTGCTCGGCAGCGGCTGCGGGAGCTGCGGCGCCGGTCGCGGCATCCGACTGGTACTTCTCGAGGATGGGCCACCACTCCTTGTCGACGGAGTCGCGGTTCACCTTGTACTGCTCGTAGAGCTCTTCCACGAGCCAGGAATTGGCTCCGAACCCCCCGTCGCCCCCGACGCCGGTCACCTGGTTCGACACGCTCGATCGCCCTCTTTCATCGCTGAAGTCCACGTATGCACAGCAGGACGCGTGATGCGTCCGGGCCCGCACACTCTCGACTTCCAAGCCTAACGTGTTTCCTCGCGCATTCGTCGAAGGCATGCGCCCTCGACGCCGCTATCTGAGTACCGTGGGGGTATGGAGTTCTCCGGCGAGTCACCTACAGTCGATCTGACCTATTCCGACGTGTTCCTCGTGCCGCGACGATCCGCCGTCACCAGCCGCCTGCAGGTCGATCTGGCCCCGCAGGACGGCACTCCGGCGACTCTGCCGATCGTGGCCTCGAATATGAACTCCGTCACCGGCCCCCGGCTCGCAGCCGTGCTCGCGCGGCGTGGCGGACTCGGCGTGCTCCCTCAGGACATGCCGCTGCAGGGTCTCGATGCCGCGATCCGCGATGTCAAGGCGCAGCCCGTGCTGTGGGACACGCCGATCGTGCTGCCTCCCGAGGCTTCGGTGTCGGACGCACTCCGGCTGATGCCTGCGACCGCAGGCCACGGCATCGTCGTGGCCACGGGCGATGCCCCGTACGATGCGGAGCGGATTCTCGGCGTCCTGGCGGCGACGCGGCTGGCCACGGCGCTGCCGGATGCGCAACTGGGCGACCTCGTGCACGCCGGCACGCCGTCTTTGGATGCGGATGACATCGGATCGGAGCGTCATGCGTTCGACGTGATCACCGATGCGGGCGTCGACATGGTGACGATCACGCACCACGGGCACCTCGTAGGAACGCTCAGCGCCCGCAGCGCCCTGCGTTCGACGTTGTATCGGCCGGCGCTGGACGGCGACGGCCGCCTCGCCGTCGCGGCGGCGGTGGGCATCAACGGAGACGTCGCAGCCAAGGCGAAGGCCCTCGCGGACGCCGGCGTCGACGTGCTGGTGGTCGACACGGCGCACGGACATCAGGAGGGGATGCTGCGCGCGCTGAGCGCCGTCGCCGCCCTGAACCTCGGCATCCCGATCGTGGCGGGCAACATCGTCACCGCCGACGGCGTCAAGGACCTCGTCGAGGCCGGTGCCTCCATCCTCAAGGTCGGTGTGGGGCCCGGCGCGATGTGCACGACGCGCATGATGACCGCCGTCGGCCGCCCGCAGTTCTCCGCGGTGCTCGAGACGGCTCAGGCCGCCAAGGAGCTCGGCGCGCACGTCTGGGCCGACGGGGGAGTGCGATACCCGCGGGATGTCGCGCTCGCGCTCGCCGCCGGCGCTGCATCCGTCATGGTCGGCTCCTGGTTCGCGGGAACGATCGAGGCGCCGGGCGAGCTGCAGAGCGATGCCGAGGGGCGCATCTACAAGGAATCCTGGGGCATGGCCTCGACGAAGGCCGTGCAGGCCCGATTCGGGCGTCTCGAGGCGTATGAGCGCGCCCGCAAGGAGCTGTTCGCGGAGGGGATCTCGTCGTCGAAGATCTACCTCGACCCGCTGCGCCCGGGACTCGAGGATCTGCTCGACATGATCACCTCGGGCGTACGCTCGTCGTTCACCTATGCCGGTGCAGCGTCGGTGCCCGAGTTCCACGAACGGGCGCTCGTCGGGCTGCAGTCCGCCGCGGGATACGAAGAGGGCAAGGCGCTGCCGGTCAGCTGGTAGCGATCCGTGCTCGGACTCACCGCGATCCCGTAGAATCGTGGACACCATGGACGACCCTCCCAGTTGTAGTACATCGCCCCATTGCCTGCCTCCCCGTCTCGGGAGGAACGACTGATGGACTACATCCTCTTGGGCGTGGGGCTTCTGCTCACCGTGGGCACCGGGCTGTTCGTCGCGAGCGAGTTCGCCCTGGTCAACCTCGACCGCGCCGATCTCGAGGCCCGTCAGGCCCGCGGCGAATCCCGCCTGTCGCTGACCATCAGCGCTCTCAAGCACACCTCGACCCATCTGTCGTCCGCTCAGCTGGGCATCACCCTGACGACGCTGCTGACCGGGTACACGATGGAGCCGGCGCTCTCCAACCTCCTCGGCCCGACTCTCGTGGCATGGAGTATCCCCGAGGCCGCCGTCGGTCCGATCGCGACGATCGTCGCGATGCTGGTCGCCACGGTGCTGTCGATGATCCTCGGCGAGCTGGTGCCCAAGAACTTCGCCCTGGCGCTGCCGCTCGCGACCGCGAAGCTCGTCATGCCGTTCCAGGTCGCCTTCACGACCGTCTTCAAACCTGCAGTCGTGGTGCTCAACGGCAGCGCCAACGGCGTGCTGCGGAGCATGGGGATCGAGCCGAAGGAGGAGCTGTCGGGTGCGCGCAGCGCCGAGGAGCTCTCGTCCCTCGTGCGTCGCTCGGCGAGTGCGGGGCTGCTCGAAGCCGACACCGCGAGCCTGCTCGACCGCACGCTGACGTTCTCACGGCTGACGGCCGCCGACGTGATGACGGCTCGTCCGAGCATGCACGCCCTCGCGATCGGTGACTCGGCCGACGACGTCATCCAGCTCGCCCGCCGGACCGGACACAGCCGCTTTCCCGTGTACGACGACGATCTCGACGACATCACGGGTGTCGTGCACTTGAAGGCCGCGATCTCCGTTCCGCGTGATCGACGCGGCGAGGTGCCGGTGGGCGCGCTCTCTACCGATCCGCTGCGCGTTCCGGAGACCGTGCACGTCGATGCGCTCATCTCCGAGCTCAGAGCCCGCGGATACCAGCTGGCCGTCGTGGTCGACGAGTACGGCGGCACCGCCGGTCTCGTCACACTGGAAGACCTTGTGGAGGAGCTCGTGGGCGAGGTCTCCGACGAGCATGACCGTACGCGCGCCGGAGTCGTCCGCGGCCGTGACGGCATCACCTTCCCCGGAGAGCTGCGGCCGGATGAGCTGCGACGCAGAGCGGGGGTGGAGGTTCCGGAGGGTGACGTGTACGACACCGTGGCCGGCTACGTCATGAGCATCCTCGAGCGCGTCCCGTCGGTGGGCGACGAGGTCGACCTCGAGACCGGCAAGCTCCAGGTCGTCCGCATGGACGGTCGCCGCGTCGACCGCATCCGCTACGTCCCGAGTCAGGATCTTCCCGCAGAGGTGGTCGGACGATGAACGACTGGGGAGGACTGGCCTGGCTGGTCGTGCTGCTCGTGGCGAACGCGTTCTTCGTGGGCGCCGAGTTCGCGGTGATCTCCGCGCGCCGGTCGCAGATCGAGCCGAAGGCCGATCGCGGTTCGCGCGCCGCCAAGACCGCGCTCTTCGCGATGGAGCATGCGACTCTGATGCTCGCGACCTCGCAACTGGGCATCACCATCTGCTCGCTGCTGATCCTGAACGTCTCCGAACCCGCGATCCATCACCTGCTCGCCGTGCCGCTGCACGCGTTCGGCTGGTCGGACGGCGTCGTCGACGCTGTGTCGTTCGCGATCGCTCTGCTGATCGTGTCGTTCCTGCACGTGGTCTTCGGTGAGATGGTGCCGAAGAACCTCGCGTTCTCGGTGCCTGAGCGTGCGGTGCTCATCCTCGCGCCGCCTCTCGTGCTCGTGTCGAAGATCTTCATGCCGGTGATCTGGCTGCTGAACGCGGCCGCCAACGGCGTGCTGCGACTGTTCCGGGTCGAGCCGAAGAACGAGGCCGCGTCGACGTTCACGCTCGACGAGGTCGCGACGATCGTCGATCAGTCCCGGCGAGAGGGCGTGCTCACCGACACGGCGGGCACTGTGGCGGCAGCGGTGGAGTTCACCGACAAGAAGGCTCGCGATGTGGCTGTGCCGCTCAGCGATCTCGTGACGCTTCCGCAGTCGACGACTCCGGATGACGTCGAGAAGGCCGTCGCCCGCTACGGGTTCTCGCGTTACGTGATCGTCGACGACGAGGGGGCGCCGGTCGGATACGTCCACCTCAAGGACATCCTCCGGGCGTCGGACGGACCTGGTGCTGCCGAGAAGCTGGTCGAGCCGTTGCCCTCGAAGCGCATCAACCACATGGTTCCGGTGCAGGAGGACACTGATCTGGAGGACGCTCTCGCCCTGATGCGCCGAGCGGGACGTCACCTGGCGAAGGTGCGGGACTCGCAGGGCCGCACGACCGCCGTGCTCTTCCTCGAGGACATCCTCGAGGAGCTCGTCGGCGAGGTGCAGGACGCGACCCGTCGCATCCGCGGCCACTGATCTGCGACCGCGAAGAAGCCCCCGAGTCCGTGCGGACCGGGGGCTTCTCTGCGTGGCGGTGATCAGCGCCAGCGCGCCCGCTCGTACTGCGGGGGCCAGGTGATCTCTGTGCCGAGCTCGTGGGCCGCCCGGAGCGCGAAGTGCGGATCGCGCAACCACTCCCGGCCGGCGAAGATCGCGTCAGCCGCACCGTCGGCGAGCACCTGCTCCGCCTGCTCGGCGGCGGTGATCAGCCCGACCGCCGAAACCGGGATGCGTCCGCCCTGGCGCACAGTCTCGGCGAGCTGCACCTGGTAGCCGGGGAACACGCTGATCTGCTGGTGGGCCACGAGCCCGCCACTGGAGACATCGATGAGGTCGGCTCCGTGCTCGGTCGCCCAGGCACTCACCGTCGCCGCTTCGTCGGGGGTGAAACCGCCCTCGGCGTGATCGGTGGCCGAGATGCGCACGAACACGGGTACTCCGTCTCCGGCGACCTCACGGATCATATCGACCACCCGGAGGAGCAGCCGAGCGCGGTTCTCGAGCGACCCGCCGTACTCGTCGTCTCGCAGATTCGAGAGTGGGGAGAGGAACTGGTGCAGCAGGTATCCGTGCGCACCGTGGACCTCGAGCACGTCGAAGCCGGCGTCGAGGGCTCGGCGGGTCGCCGTCGCGAACCCCTCGACGACGGCGTCGATGCCGTCGTGATCGAGCGCCGCAGGCTCGGCGAAGCCCTCGAACGCGACGTCGGAGGGCGCAGTTGTCGTCCAACCGCCATCCGCCTCCGGCACCGATCCGCGCTCGTCCGCCCAGGGCCACCAGGTCGACGCCTTGCGGCCGGCGTGCGCGAGCTGGATGCCCGCAACCGCGCCCCGCGCGTGGATCGCCTCGACGACCTGCACCCACGCGTCGCGCTGCTCGTCGTTCCAGAGCCCGGCATCCCGCGGCGAGATGCGGCCCTCTGGTACGACAGCTGTCGCCTCGGCCACGATCAGACCGGCGCCGCCGGAGGCGAACTGGGCGAGGTGGGTGTGGTGCCATTCCTGGACGACGCCGTCGATCGCGCTGTACATGCACATGGGAGACACCCAGAGCCTGTTGCGGAAGGTGACGGAACGGATGCTCAGCGGGGAGAAGAGAATGCTCACCCCTCGACGCTACTGGTCGGGTGGGGCGGTGCGGGCCGCCGCACTAACGTGGAGTCATGCCCGACGCACGCGACTGGTCCCGCGACGACACCGCACGCTTCCTGCGCGTGCCCGGTGCCGACGACGACAAGTACTCTCGGGGCGTCGTCGGCCTGCGCACCGGATCATCCGCGTATCCGGGTGCCGCGGTGCTCGGTGTCGAAGCGGCGTGGCGCGCCGGTGCGGGGTTCGTGCACTACATCGGGGATGGCCGAGCCGCGGATGCCGTGATCGCGCGACGCCCGGAGACTGTGGTCAGTCCGGAGGCCGCCGGCGCACGCGTCGGCGCCTGGGTGGTCGGATCAGGGACGGATGCCGCGAGAAGGAGCCCCGAGGCGGAGCGCGAGCTGCTCGACCTGCTCGACGGGCAGGTGCCGGTGGTCGTCGACGCGGGGGCACTCGACCTGGCGCGGGGGAGCCGTGCCCCGCGGGTGCTGACGCCGCACGGCCGTGAGTTCGAACGGCTGCTGGATCAGCTCGGACACGATGCCCGCGATGACCGCATCAGCGCCGTTGCCCGGGTCGCGCACGCGGTCGGCGCCGTCGTGCTGCTCAAGGGCGCGCAGACGCTGATCGCGGATCCGGACGGACTCGTCATCCGGGTCGAGGCGGGCACCGGCTGGCTCGCGACGGCGGGCACTGGGGATGTGCTCGGCGGTGTGCTCGGCGCGCTGCTCGCCGCGAACGCCGACGCACCGCTGGCCGAGGTCGCAGCGGCAGCCGCGTGGTTGCACGGCCGGGCGGGGCTCCTCGCCTCGGGTTCGGGCGCGGACGGCGGCGCGACCGGGCATCCGATCGTCGCGCTCGATGTCGCAGAGGCTCTGCCTCGCGCATTCTCGGACGTCGTCGCGTGAGTCGCGCCTTCTCGATGCGTCTGGTGACGCTGTGGATCGCGTTCGGACTCGTGCACCTCTTCACGGCGGTCACCGGCTGGCTGTATCCGAGCCAGCCGATGGGGGACGTGGTGCTGGTGTACGAGCCGTGGTCGTCGGCGGCGCTGTCGGGCGGGGCGATCGTCGGAGTCACCGAGACGTGGGTCTATCCGCAGCTCGCGCTCGTGCCCATGCTCCTCGCGAAGATCCTGTCGACACCGCTCATCGCGGTGATGGGGGCCTCCGGGGCCTATCTGATCGCATGGGCGGTGCTCGTCACGGTGCTCGATGCGATCGCTTTCGCAGCCCTGGTCGGGCGTTCGTCGTCGCAGCCTCGACGGGTTGCCGCATGGTTCTGGGTCACCGCCCTGCTTCTGCTGGGACCGATCGCGATGTACCGCATCGACGCGATCACCGTGCCGCTCGCGGTGATCGGCGGACTTTGGCTGGTTCGCCGCCCCGCTGCCGCGGCAGCGCTGCTGGCGATCGGCGCCTGGATCAAGATCTGGCCGGGCGCGCTGCTGCTCGCAGCTGTGGTGGCATCCAGGAGTCGGATGCGTGTGCTGCTCACCGCCGCGGCGGTATCGGCGGCCGTCGTCGTGGTGCTGGTCGCCTTCGGGGCCGATACCGAGGTCTTCGGATTCCTGACGGAGCAGACCGGACGCGGTCTGCAGATCGAGGCCGTCGCCGCGACCCCTTTCCTGTGGCTCGCGATCGCCGGGGCCGCCCGCATCGAGTACAGCTTCGACATCCTGACCTTCCAGATCAGTGCTCAGGGTGCGGGTGCCGTCAGCGCTGTGCTCACGCCGCTGATGGCGGTCTTCGTCGTCGTGATCACCGTGATCGGCGGGCTCAAGGCGTCGCGCGGCGCGTCCTTCGCCCGGCTGTTCCCTCCGCTCGCGCTGAGTCTCGTGACGACCCTGATCGTCGTGAACAAGGTGGGTTCTCCGCAGTTCCAGACGTGGCTGATCGCTCCGGTCGTCCTCTGGCTGGTCCTCGACCGCACGCGAGCCGCCGGCCCTGCGGTGCTCGTGCTCGCGCTGTGCGCCCTCACTTGCCTGATCTATCCGCTGAGTTACGATGCGCTGCTGCGTGCAGAGACGCTGCCCGTCGCCATCCTGACTCTGCGGAACGTCGTGCTCGTCGTGCTCGTCGCCGTCGGCATCCTTGCCCTCGTGCGCGTTCCTGCCCACCATCCGTCCACCACCCGGGAGTGAAACCATGCTGATCGCCTTCTCCGTCGCACCGAGCGGCGTCCCCTCCGACGGCACCGAGCGCTCCGACGCGTCGGTCCACGATGCGGTCGCCGCCGCAGTCCGCGTCGTGCGGGAGTCGGGTCTGCCGCACCGGACGACCAGCATGTTCACGGAGATCGAGGGCCCGGACTGGGACTCGGTGATGGATGTCGTCAAGCGCGCCACCGAAGCAGTGATGCCCTTCGGCTCGCGGGTGTCGCTCGTGCTCAAGGCCGACATCCGCCCCGGCTACACGGGTGAGCTCGATGCGAAGATCGAGCGGCTCGAAGCGGCGATCGACGACGCGGACACCCCGTAGAATCGACGGGTGAATCCCTCGACTGAATCGAGGGGTGCGGCGAAGTGGGCGCTCCTCTCCCTCGCCATCGGCAGTTTCGGCATCGGCATGACCGAGTTCGTCGTCATGGGCCTGCTGCCCAACATCGCTGACGAGCTGCTGCCCACGCTGTGGGCGAGCAGCCCTGAAGACGCGCTGAGTCAGGCAGGATGGCTGATCTCGCTCTATGCGCTCGGCGTGGTCGTCGGTGCTCCGACGATCGCCGGCTTCGTCGCCCGCTACCCTCGGCACCGGGTCATGATCGGCCTGGCGCTGGCGCTGACCGTGTTCAACGCGCTCACGGTGTTCCTGCCGACCTTCGAGCTCGTGGGCGCCTCGCGGTTGCTCGCCGGTCTGCCGCACGGAGCCTACTTCGGCATCGGCGCGCTCGTCGCGGCAGAGGTCATGGGGCCAGGCAACCGCGCCAAGGGCGTCGCCTTCATCCTCACCGGACTCACCGTGGCGAACGTGGTCGGAGTGCCACTGGGTACCTTCCTCGGTCAGGTCTGGGGATGGCGCGCAGCCTTCGCGGTCGTGACTCTCGTCTTCGCGCTGGCGACGGTGTGCATCGCATTCTTCGTGCCGAAGCACCCCGGCTCGCCCGGGCGGACCATGCGCGAGGAGCTCGGTGTCTTCCGCATTCCCCAGGTGTGGTTCACCCTCGGCGTCGGCGCGATCGGCTTCGGCGGCTTCTTCGCGGTCTACAGCTACATCGCGCCGCTGGTGACCGAGGTGGCCGGCTCTCCCGAGTGGGCGGTGCCGATCGTGCTGGTCCTGATGGGGCTCGGAATGACGGCGGGCAACCTCGTCGGCGGACATCTCGCCGACATCGACCTGCGACGCACCCTGCTCTTCGGACTCGCGGCGATGGCCGTGGTGTTCGCGCTCCTCGCCGTGCTCGCATTCTGGATCGTCACACTCGCGCTGCTCGTGTTCGTGGTCGGCTTCGTGTCGTCGGTGCTCAGCCCGACGATCCAGACGCGGCTGATGGATGTCGCCGGAGACAACCAGTCGATCGCCGCAGCGATGAACCACTCTGCACTCAACATCGGCAACAGCCTCGGCGCATTCCTCGGCGGCATGGTGATCGCCGCCGGTTGGGGCTTCGTCGCGCCGTCATGGACCGGCGCGGCGCTCGCGGTCGCCGGCCTCTTGATCGCCCTGCTGTCGTATCGCTCAGAGGCGCGCAGGCCGGTGCTCGTTGCGGCGTGAGCGGTGCGCCGCCTCATAGAGTGAGGCTGTGACCGACCTCGACGATCTGCCCGTCGCCGGAACAGCCGTGCTGCTGCGTCCGACGCCCGACGGCTTCGCCGTGCTGCTGATGCGCCGGCCCGACAGGGGCTCGTTCGCGGGGGCCTGGGTGTTCCCCGGCGGCAAGGTGGAGCCGTCCGACCGCCGCGAGGGGGCGGACGAGAGCGACGATGCGCGCAGGGCGGCTGTTCGCGAGACGGCCGAGGAGGTCGGCCTGGTCATCAGCGATCCGGTGCTGCTGTCGCGCTGGCAACCGCCGCTCGAGGCGCCCATCCGCATCCGGACCTGGTTCTTCCTCGCCTCGGCTCCCGATGATGAACCGCGGTTCTCGGTCGACGAGGTCGTCGACGTGGCGTGGCTGAGCCCGGCAGAAGCCCTCTCGAGGCACGCGACGGGGGAGTGGACGCTCTTCCCTCCCACCTGGGTCACCCTGCACCAGCTGGGCCGTTTCTCCTCGGTGGATGACGCGCTCGCCTCCGGCGGGGTGGCGCAGCGCTTCTCGACCCGAGTGGTCGATTCGCCGCAGGGCAGGGATTTCGAGTGGGACGGCGTGCGGCTGCGCACCGGTTCGCTGCCCTGGACGATCGACGAGAGCTAGCTCTCGAGCAGGCGCCGCAGATTGCGGCCGACCGCCTCTGTCTCGATGAGGAAGCCGTCGTGCCCGAAGTCGCTGGTCACCACCACCGCCTCGGTGCCGTCGAGGGTGTTCGGGATGCTGCGGGCGATGCGGTGCTGGCCGTCGACGGGGAAGAGCCGGTCGCTGTCGATCCCCAGCACGAGCGTCGTGGCTGTCACGGCGCGCAGCGCCTCTTCGACGCCCCCGCGGTCACGGCCGACATCATGCGAGTTCATGGCCTCGACGAGGGTGATGTAGCTGTTCGCGTCGAAACGGCGGGTGAACTTGTTGCCGTGGAAGTCGAGGTACGACTCGACGGCGAAGCGACCGCCATGACCGAGAGGCGACACTCCGGACTGCCACGAACGCTGGAATCGCTGGTTGAGCTCGATCGGGCTGCGGTAGTTCAGCAGCGCCATGCGCCGGGCGAGCGCCAGGCCGCGATGCGGGCCGTCGCCGTCGGCCAGGTCGTAATACTCGCCACCCTGGAAGCGCGGGTCCATGCGGATGGTCTCGAGCTGCACCGTGTTCAGAGCGATCTGATCGGCTGTCGTGACGGGCGGGGAGGAGAGCACCGCGAGGCGGGCGACGCGCTCAGGGTGCGTGACGGCCCATTCGAGGGCGTGCATCCCGCCCATGGATCCGCCGATCACGGCGGCCCAGGTGTCGATCCCGAGGGAATCGGCGAGGCGCACCTGTGCTGCGACCTGGTCGCGGATGGTCAGATAGGGGAAGCGGGATGCCCACTCGTATCCGGAGGGCGCGATGCTGGCAGGGCCGGTGGAGCCCTGGCATCCGCCGAGCATGTTCGGAGCGATGACGAACCAGCGGTCGGTGTCCAGCGGCGCTCCGGGCCCGGTGACGTCCTCCCACCAGCCTGCGGTGGGGTGCCCCGCTCCGGCGCCGCCGCGCACGTGGCTGTCGCCGGTGAGCGCGTGCAGCACCAGGATCGCGTTGTCGCGGGCGTCGTTCAGCTCGCCCCACGTCTCGAACGCGAGACGGATGCCGGGGAGCTCCGCACCGCTCTCGGTCGGGAAGGCGCCGAACGAGGCGAAGCTGCGTCCACCCGCCGGGTCTCCGTCGCGCCAGGCGCCGGTCGCGGGTGGTCGTGCGCGAAGCAGACGCACGTCGGCCTCCGTCACGGGTGCCGAGGGCACCGTGTCTTCAGAGGTCGTCTGCCAGTCCATGCTCCCATTCTCGCCTGGCACGCGGCCCGTCGGACGCACGTTACGCACCCGGGTGCGCCGGAGGCGGATCCGCCGTCCTGTGGACTCAGAAAGCGAGAGTCGTCATGGTCGCGAGGTGGTCGCTGCTGCCGGCTCGCATGGTCGTCGAGCCGAGCACGGCCAGGCCGCGCACGAAGACGTGGTCGATCCTGGCGAGCGGCAGGGCGGCCGGCCAGGTGAAGCCGAGGGTGCCGTCGGTGGGTCTGACCCAGTCGAGCTGCGACCGCACAGCACCCAGCGCCGGGTCGGCAGAGGCGGCGTTGAAGTCGCCGACGACGACGACGGACTCGGCGGTGTCGGCAGCGACGGCATCGGCGATACCGGACAGCATCGCGTCTCGGTCGTCCTGCACTCCCGGCCGCACGGAGGCCGCGTGCATGACGTACACGGCGACATCGGCATCCGGCGCGTTCACCACCACGCGCAGCGCGCGCTTCCAATCGAGACCGAGTGACAGCGCCTGAGCATCGGCGATCGGGAGGCGGCTCCACACGGCGACCGTGCCGATCGCGTAGGAGTGCGGGTAATCGGCGGCGAGAGTATCGCGGGCGGCGGCGAGGCTGTCGGCGTCGAGCTCCGTCAGTGCGATGACGTCGGCACCGGATGCGGCGAGGTCGGCTGCGGATTCCGCTGCGCCGCCGGAGTGCGCACGCACGTTCTGGCTGACGATCGCGACGGTGGACGTCTGGTCAGCGGCACCCGATGCGAAACCGGGAGCGGAGGGCGCGATCGCCAGCACCCAGACGAGGATCGGCACGAGCAGAACAAGGAAGACACGGCGGGCGCGGATCAGTGCGATCACCGACAGGATGCCGAGCGCGAGGCCCCACCAGGGGAGGAGCGCGGCCGACGCGGTGCCCACGACTCCGGGGACCCAGACGCCCACGACCGTGATCAGCACCACCAGTCCTGCGACGGCGATGATGCGCCCCGAGCGCGCGTTCGAGCGTCGGCGTGTCGGCGAATTCGTCGTGGCGGTGATCGTGAGCTCCTCGGGCAGGCATCCCATTGTCGACCTCGCTGTCTGTGCACCGGCCGTACGCGCCCCGAAATGAACAGGTGCCCCGAGCCGAAGCCCGGGGCACCTGCCGTGTGCGACGGATGGGTCAGGCGCGAGCGGCCTCCGACACGCGGCGAGCCGCGCCGAGCGCCTCGTCGAGGTCGGCCTTGAGGTCGTCGATGTTCTCGATGCCGACCGACAGGCGCACGAGTCCAGGGGTGACGCCGGCCGTGAGCTGCTGCTCGGGCGTGAGCTGTGCGTGCGTGGTCGACGCCGGGTGGATCACGAGCGAGCGCACGTCGCCGATGTTCGCGAGGTGGCTGAACAGCGACAGGCTGTTCACGAACTCCCGACCCGCCTCGACGCCGCCCTTGAGCTCGAACGACAGCACCGCGCCGACGCCCTTGGGGGCGTACTCGTTCGCCTTGGCGTACCAGGGGGAGGAGGGCAGGCCCGAGTAGTTGACCGAGGCGACGTCGTCGCGGCTGTCGAGCCACTCGGCGATCTCCTGCGCGTTCTGCACGTGACGCTCGATGCGCAGCGAGAGGGTCTCGATGCCCTGGATGAGGTTCCAGGCGCTCTGCGGTGCGATGGCCGAGCCGAGATCGCGGAGCAGCTGCACGCGGGCCTTGATGATGTAGGCGAGCGGGTCGCCGACGGCTGCGGTGTAGCTGGCGCCGTGGTACGAGGGGTCGGGCTCGGTGAGTCCGGGGAACTTCTCGACGTTCTTCGACCATTCGAAGGTGCCGCCGTCGATGATCGCGCCGCCGATGGTGGTGCCGTGGCCGCCGAGGAACTTGGTCACCGAGTGCACGACGATGTCGGCGCCGTGCTCGAACGGGCGGATCAGATACGGGGTGGCGATCGTGTTGTCCACGATCAGCGGCACGCCGCCCTCGTGCGCCACGTCTGCGACGGTGCGGATGTCGAGGATGTTGATCTGCGGGTTGCCGATGGTCTCCGCGAAGAACAGCTTGGTGTTCGGGCGGATTGCGCGGCGCCACTCCTCGGGGTCGTCCTGGTTCTCGACGAAGGTGACCTCGATGCCGAGCTTCGCGAGCGTGTACTTGAACAGGTTGTAGGTGCCGCCGTAGATCGAGCTCGACGACACGATGTGGTCGCCGGCTTCGGCGATGTTGAGCACCGCGAACGTCGACGCAGCCTGACCGCTGGCGAGGACGAGGGCGCCGGTGCCCCCCTCGAGTGCCGCGAGGCGCTGCTCCAGGACGTCCTGGGTCGGGTTCTGGATGCGGGTGTAGATGTTGCCGAACTCGGCCAGGGCGAACAGGTTCGCTGCGTGGTCTGCGCTGTCGAACACGTAGGACGTGGTCTGGTAGATGGGCGTTGCGCGGGCCTTGGTCACCGGGTCGGGAGCAGCTCCGGAGTGGATCTGCTTCGTCTCGAAACGCCAGGTCTCGGGTGCGGACATGTGTTCCCCCTGGAACTGTTGGAAGGTCGGTTCGACTGATGTCGTTGATGCGACAGTACGGAACATCGGCGGCTGTCAACAGTGACCGGGAAATGTGACGTAATGAACTCGGACCGAATCCGCGGGCTGATGAGCCGGGCGATCAGGCGTGGCTGAGCAGTCTTGCGGCCCACGTGCGTGCGGTCGCGAACGGCTCGGCGAAAGTCGTCATCCCGACCGTCACGATCGCCCCCTCGTACAGCAGCATCATCGCCTGTGCCATCGCGCGGGGGTCGGGGATTCCCGCCTCGGCGCAGAGCTCTTCGAACACGTCGAGCAGCCAGACCTTCTGACGAGACACCTCGGGGAACACGGGGTGGTCGTCGTTGCCGTCTCCGATCTCTGCGCGCGCATTGATCGCGCTGCATCCCTTCGGGCTGTTCTCGTCTGACCAGGCGATGGCGGCGTCGAAGATCGCGAGCACGCGATCGGGGCCGGGCTCGGGCACGCGCGAGAGATGGGCGGCCACATGCTCCCGCCACCGAGCGTCGCGGTGCTGCAGGTAGGAGACGACGAGCGCCTCCTTCGATCCGAAGCGGTCGTAGAGCGTCTTCTTCGTGACGCCGGCCGCCTCGGCGATCGTGTCGACGCCGACTGCGTGGATGCCGCGTTCGTAGAAGAGCCGCGATGCGGCGTCGAGAACGCGCTGACCTCCGGGGGTGAGCGGGGCGAGCTCGGGAACGGGCTGCGTCATGCGATCGACTATACCAGTCTGTATAGTCGAAGAATGAGTAAACAGATCGGTGTACTTCGCGCAGTGGTGACGGTGGCCGCCGCCGTCGCCTTCATCGTGACCTGGAGTTCGGGATTCATCATCCCTGCGTACGCCGCGGTGGACGTGCCGCCGCTGACGCTCCTCGTGTGGCGGTTCGTGCCTCTGGCCGTCGTACTCCTGACCGTCCTCCGTCTCTCTGGTGGGGCGAGGGGCCTGAGCGCTCGTGATCTGCGCGCGCAGGGCACGATCGGACTCTTCGCGCAGTTCGGATACTGCTTCGCGGTCTATGGCGCCGTCGCCGCGGGCATCGCCACAGGGACGGTCGCGCTCATCGACGCGGTGCAGCCACTCGTCGTCGCCGTCCTCGTCGGTCCGGTGCTCGGTCTGCGAGTGCGAGGTGCGCAATGGGCCGGGCTCGTGATCGGAGCGGTCGGTGTGCTCCTCGTGGTGCGTTCTCAGTTCGGGTCCTCAGAGGCACCTGTGGTGGCGTATCTGCTGCCGGCCGTCGCGATGGTCTGCCTCATCATCGGCACCCTGCTGCAGCGGAGGTCGGCGGTGAAGAGCGGCGTGCTCCTCACCCTGACCATTCATGTGACGGTGACCGCGGTGCTGCTGCTCGTGATCTCGGTGGCGACCGCAACCCTGATGCCACCGGCGTCGGCCTCGTTCTGGCTCGCCGTCGTGCTCACCGCGGTGTTCCCGACCCTCGCCGCCTACGGACTGTACTGGTGGCTGCTGCAGCGAGTGGGAATCACGGCATTGCAGGCTCTGCTGTTCCTGATCGCGCCGGCGACGTCGCTCGCCGGCAGCATCCTGCTGGGAGAGCCGATGACCGTCGTCACCGTCGCGGGGTTCATCCTGTGCGGAATCGGCGTCGCGGTGGTGCTCACCAGCGAGGCGAGGTCGCAGGCGACGACCGCATCGACGGCCCGAAAGCGCGACGTGGCGGTGCACGAGGCGAGATAGTCGGCGGAACATCGTACGGTGGAGGAATGGTCAACAGGCGTGCAGTCGTGACGGGTGCGAGTTCGGGTATCGGAGAGGCCACGGTGCGTGCGCTGCGCGCGCGGGGCTGGGGAGTCGTCGGAGTCGCACGACGTGCGTCCCGCCTGGCAGCGCTCTCGGCGGAGACGGGCGCCTCGACGATCGCGTGCGATCTGACCGACCCGGATGCCGTGGCAGCGCTTGTCACGGAGCTCGAGGCCTCGGGGCCTGTGCATGCTCTCGTGCAGGTCGCCGGCGGAGCACGGGGGACGGACCGCGTCGAGAACGCGTCGATCGACGACTGGCAGTGGATGTATGACGCGAACGTGCTCTCGAGTCAGCGTCTGGTCGCAGGTCTCCTGCCCCTGCTGAGACGGGCGGCCGCGGCAGACGGGCACGCCGACACGGTGTTCGTGACGTCGACGGCCGCACAGGTGGCCTACGCGGGCGGAGGCGGCTACAACGCCGCCAAGGCCGCGCAGGCGATGCTCGTCCATGCTCTCCGCCTCGAGCTGAACGGCGAGCCGATCCGTGTCGCCGAGATCGCTCCGGGCATGGTGCATACCGAGGAGTTCACCCTCAACAGGCTGGGAGGCGACTCGGTCGCCGCCGAGGCCGTGTACTCGGGCGTCGAGGCGCCGCTGCAGGCCGAGGATGTCGCCGACGTGATCGCCTACGCGCTGGACGCCCCCGGACACGTGAACCTCGACCTCATCACGATGCGCCCCGTGGCGCAGTCGGCGAATCATCTGCTCGCCCGCGGGCCGCTGCGCGTGCGACCGATCGACTGATCGATGACTGCGAGAACTCTCGCCGAGCTCGCCGACGACGGTCTCATAGACCCGGGATGGGCCGACGCACTGGCTCCGGCTCAGCAGACGATCACCGCCCTCGGCGAGCGACTGCGCGACGAGCATGCGGCAGGTCGGGGCTACCTTCCTGCGGGAGATCACGTGCTCCGCGCGTTCGAACGCCCGATGTCCGACGTCAAGGTGCTCATCACCGGTCAGGACCCGTATCCGACTCCCGGGCATCCGATCGGTCTCTCGTTCGCGGTCGACCGACACGTGCGCCCGCTGCCGCGCAGTCTCGGCAACATCTACGCCGAGCTCGAGAGCGACTTGGGCATCCCTCCCGCGTCGCACGGAGACCTGACCGCGTGGAGCGACCAGGGTGTGCTGCTGCTGAACCGCGTGCTGACGGTGCGCCCCGGCGAGGCGGGATCCCATCGCCGGTGGGGATGGGAGCAGGTGACCGAGCTCGCGATCCGCGCCCTCGTCGCCCGTGACCAGCCGCTCGTCGCGATCCTCTGGGGAAAAGACGCCGCGAACCTCCAGCCGCTGCTCGGCACCACCCCTGTGATCGTGTCTGCGCATCCGTCGCCCCTGTCCGCCCGCCGGGGATTCTTCGGCTCGCGGCCGTTCTCGCGCGCGAACGAGCTGCTCGAAGGACTCGGTGCGAGCCCGGTCGACTGGCGCATCGGCGGCGAGCCCCCTCTAAGCTGATCGCATGCAGTTCGAGCCCGGTGATCGCCGCCGTGTGCTGCCGCGCCATCTGCGCCCGCAGCCGGAACCCGAGGTGTTCTCGTACTCGATCCGTCCTGCACGCTCAGGCGATCTGCCCTACGTGCGCGAGATCTACAACCACTTCGTCAGCAACTCGGTCGTCACTCTCGATGAGCGGCGCAGCAGCATCCCCTACTGGCGCGAGAAGTTCGCGCTGCTGTCCAAGCTCGGCCTGCCCTTCCTGGTGGCGGTCTCGCCGGCAGGAGTCGTGATCGGGTATGCGCTCGCGCAGCCCTGGGCGGGCAAGAACGCCTATCGGTACACCGTCGAGGACTCGATCTACCTCGGGCCGGGGGCCGGCGGCAAAGGCCTCGGAGCCGCGCTGCTGCAGGCGCTCATCGACGCATGCGAGCAGCTCGGCATCCGCGAGATGGTGGCGGTGATCAGCGACACGAAAGCCGATGCGTCGATTCGCCTGCACGCCAAGCTCGGATTCGTCGAGGCCGGGCGCATGGGCCGCGTCGGGCACAAGTTCGGCCGCGACCTCGGCACCGTCTACATGCGTCGCGCACTGCGCCCGAGCCGTCGGCGCAAGTTCTTCAGCACGAGCTCCGGGCGCTGAGAGCCGCGCTCACGCCGGGGGAGCGGGGATCACCGGGATCGCCGCCAGAAGCGTCTTCGTGTAGTCCTGCGTCGGACGAAGCAGCACGTCTGCGGTGGCGCCTCGCTCGACGATGCTCCCGTCCTTCATCACGACCACGGTGTCGCAGAGGTTCTGCACCACGCCGATGTCGTGCGACACCAGGACGAGTGTGAGGTCGGCGGTGCGTCGCAGCTCGATCAGGAGCTCGAGGATCTGAGCGCGGACGGTCACATCGAGCGCCGACAGCGGCTCGTCGCCGACGAGGATGCGAGGGCGGTGCACGATGGCCCTCGCCAGAGCGATGCGCTGCCGCTGCCCGCCCGAGAACTCGTGCGGGTACCGATCGCCCATCTCGGGCTCCAGGCCCACCTGTTCGAGTACTTCGCGCACCCGGGCTCGGTGATCTCCGTCGATGCCGAGCGCCCAGAGTGGCTCGCGGACGATCTGCGCAGCGGTCATCCTCGGGTCGAGCGATGCGTAGGGGTCCTGGAACACGAGTCCCGTCTGACGGCGCAGCCAGTGCAGCGACCGCGCGGATGCCGAGGCATCCACCGCTTTCCCGTCGACCGTGACGGTGCCGGACGTCGGGCGGTCGAGGCCGAGAAGCAGCCTGACGAGGGTGGACTTGCCCGAGCCGGACTCGCCGATGATGCCGACGGACGATCTCTCGACGATGTCGAGATCGGTCGGAGCCAGCGCGGTCTGCCGCCGGGTGCGCTCGAACGTCGACCGCTTCGGGATCACGAAGTCGCGCCGCAGCGACCGCGCCTCGATCAGGCTCATCGCGTGCCTCCCTCAGGACGCCAGAGTGTCGCGGCGGCGTCACGGAGGAGCCCTTGCGTGATCGGGGACGCCGGGGCGGTGAGGAGCGTGCTCACAGGCGCAGCCTCGACGACCCGACCGTCCTCGAGGACGACGCCCTGGGTCGCGACCTGTGCGAGCACCGCCAGATCGTGGGTGATGAACATCAGGGACATGCCCTGTTCCTCGACGAGGCTCAACAGCAGCGAGAGGATCTCGGCCTGGATCGTCACGTCGAGAGCGGTCGTCGGCTCATCGGCGATGAGCAGGCGTGGTCGGCACGCGAGTGCTATCGCGATCGCCACCCGCTGCCGCTGACCGCCCGACAGCTGATGCGGATAGCGATCGACGATCGATGAGGGGTCTGGCAGCCGCACGCGTGCCGCCTCCTGGATCGCACGCTCGCGGGCTTGTCGCCGACCGATGCCCTCGTGGATGCGGATCGACTCGGCGATCTGCCTGCCGATCGTGCGGATCGGGTTCAGTGCGGTGCGGGGCTCCTGGAACACGATCCCGATCTCGTCGCCGCGCAGTCTCGCGAGTTCGCGATCCGGCAGGCCGATCAGCTCGGCGCCGTTCCAGCGGATGCTGCCGCTCGCGACCGCCCCTTCGGGAAGCAGGCCGAGAACCGCGAGGGCGGTCAGCGACTTGCCGGAGCCGGATTCGCCGATCAGGCCGAGACGGGATCCGTCCGGCACCTCGAACGAGATGCCGTCGACCACGGGGCGTCCGTCGATGCGGACGACGAGGTCTGTCACCTCGAGGCTCATGCGATCACCGCCGGTGTGTGGATCTCGGCCGCGCGGTGGCGCAGCGTGGGGTCGGTGGCCTCGCGCAACCCGTCACCGAGGAGGTTGAGCGCCAGCACGGTGATCGTGATCGCGAGGCCCGGCCAGATGACCGAGAGCGGGTGCACTCCGATGTAGCGCTGCAGGTCGGCGAGCAGCAGTCCCCAGCTCGGCTCCGTCACCGAGGCGCCGAAACCGAGGTACGACAGACCGGCCTCGGCGAGCACCGCGACCGCCATCGACCACGAGAGCTGCACGATGAACACGGGGGCGACGTTCGGAAGAAGGTGACGAGCGAGGCTCTGTCCGGCAGTGAGACCGGACGCCCGCGCGGCGAGGACGAAGTCGCTCTGCTGCACGCGGCGCAGCTCGGGCCTCGTGACGCGGGCGATGTTGACGCCGAAGCCGATCCCGACCGACCAGATCACCACCCACAGCGAACCGCCCCAGACCGACGAGATCATCATGGCGATCAGCAGCACGGGGAAGGCGATCAGGATGTCGACCAGTACGGCCACCGTCTCTCGCAGCCAGCGGGCGGTGAGCGCTCCGAGTGCGGCGAGGGCGATGCCGACGAGGGTCGCGATGACGCCGGCGCCGATGCTGACGAAAACCGTCGTGCGAGCGCCAGCCATGAGGAGGCTGAGGATGTCGCGGCCCGTGTCGTCTGTGCCCAGCAGGTGCGGCCAGCTGGGGATCGCCCAGCGGTTGCGCACGTCGGACTCCTGGGGATCGAACGGGGTCCAGAACAGCGAGACGAGTGCGGTGAGCGCGATGACGGCGACGACGATCAGGCCGAATCGCCCGGTGGCCGTGCGCCACAGTCTCGCAAGCCAGCCGGGCATCACGCCTCCCTCTGTCGAGGGTCGATCGCGCGATGGATCAGGTCGACGAGGAATCCCACCACGAGCACGAATCCGGTGAGCACGAGGAGTTCGCTCTGCACCTTGATGAGGTCGCGGGTGCCGACGTCGGCCACCAGCATCCGTCCGATCCCGGGAAGCGTGAAGAGCTGTTCGATGACGACCGACCCGACGATGATCCCGGCGATCTGAAGTCCCAGCACGGTGATGATCGACAGACCGACGGCGGGGATGCCGTGCGAGATGAGTGCGCGGGTGCGCGTGAGCCCCTTGGCCGCCGCCGTGCGGACGAAGTCCTGGCCGGCCGCCTGCAGGGTGGCGCTGCGGACGAACCGCATGAGCATGGCCCCCTCGACGATCCCGATCGTGAGAGCGGGCAGCAGGAGCGACTCGATCGCCTTCCAGGGAGTGCTCCACCCGGTGCGCGGGAAGCCCTGCGGCGGAAGCCAGCCGAGCCAGACCGAGAAGACGACGATGAGCATCATCCCCGCCCAGACGACCGGCACGGCCGCGAGGGCCTGTGCGCCGACGCTGAGGATGGTGCCGCCTCGGCCGCCGCGGCGCAGCGCGGCCAGGATGCCGAACGGCACCGCGATGAGCACGGCGATCAGGAGGGCGAGGATCCCGAGGGGAACCGTCACCTGCGCCTTCTCGAGAAGCTCTTCGCCGACCGAGGCTCCCGAGAGCAGGGACGTGCCGAGATCACCGCGGAAGATGCCCCCGATCCACTCGGCGTACTGCGCGGGGAGGGGGCGGTTGAGACCCAGCGATTCGCGGAGCGCCTCGACCTCGGTGGGAGAGGCCTGGGTTCCCGCGATCAGCTGCGCGACGTCGCCGGGAAAGACCCGCAGTGTGAGGAAGATCACCGCACTCGACACGAGGAGCCCTGCGATGAGCAGGACTCCTCGGACGAGCGCGTAGCGGATCACGAAGTGGGCGTCATCACTTCTCGGTGGCCACGGTGACGCCGGCCAGGTCGATGCGCGAGTTGATCGAGTCCTCGGGGAATCCCGTGACGAGCGGGCTCACGGCCGTGATCGTCGCGCCGTTGTACAGCCAGTCCGCCGCGTGGTCCTCGGAGACGATCCGCGCGGCCTCGGCGAGCAGGTCCGCGGACTTGTCGGGGTCGACCTCGGCCAGCGCTTCGGTGTAGAGGCTCTGCACCTCGGCGTTGTCGTAGCCGAAGTAGTACTCGGGGTTCGCGAAGTTGCCGAAGTCGCGCGGCTCGACGTGCAGCACGAAGCTCAGGTCGTAGTCGTGGTTGGTGTAGACGTCCTCCAACCAGGCCGGGAACTCGACGGAGTCGACGTCGAGGGTGACTCCGACCTTCTGGAAGTCGGAGATGAGGACCTTCGGAACCGTCGTGCCGTAGAAGCTCGGGATCGTCAGGGTGAGCTCGAGGTCTTCCTGTCCGGCCTCGGCGAGCAGCTCCTTTGCCTTCTCCGGGTCGTAGGTGATGACGTCGGAGAGGTCTTCGTAACCGGGGTCCAGTTCGGGGATCGGCCCGTAGAGGGGCGTGCCTGCGCCGACGGCCTCGACGAGAGCCTCGTGGTCGATCGCGAGACGCAGTGCTTCGCGCACCCGGACGTCATCGAGAGGAGCCTTGGCGTTGTTGAACGCGAGCGTCGCCTTGTCGGTGGTCCGGCCGGTCGTGAGCGAGAAGTCGCCGGACTCCTCGAGCTGCGGGGCGAGATTCGGATCCACCGCTGTGAGCACCTGGACGCCGCCGTCGAGAGCAGTGTTCACGCCGGCCGTGAAGTCGGGGATGTACTGGAACTCGACCTCGGCGACGCCCGCAGGCTCGCCCCAATAGGCCTCGTTGCGGGCGAACGTGATGGCGCTGCCCTTGTTCCATCGCTCCAGCGTGAACGGGCCCGTGCCGTTCGCGGCGGTCTTGAGGTCGGTCGTGTCGCCAGTCTGGAACACGAGGCCGGCAGGGCCGGTGAGCGAGAACAGGAAGTTCTGGTTCGGCGCTGTCAGCACGATCTGCACGGTGGCCGGGTCTGGTGCGGTGATCGAGGCCACCGAGGCGAACTCTGCGTTGCCCTGCAGCGTCGCGTCCGTGCGCACGGCCTCGTACGACGCCACCACATCGGCAGAGGTGAGTGCGGTTCCGCTGTGGAAGGTGATGCCCTCGTTCAGCGTGAACGTGTACGTGAGCCCGTCTTCGGAGACCTCGTAGTCGGAGGCGAGCCGCGGCACGATCTCGTTCTCCTGCGTGCGGCTGATCAGACCCTCATAGATGTTGTCGATCAGGATCTGCTCCAGCGCTGCGCCGCTGGTGTGACGGATGTCGAGGTTGGTGGGCTCGAGGACGAGGCCCACCTGGAGCGTCGCGTCCGGATCAGGCTCTCCAGCCGGTTCGGTGGTCTCGGGCTCTGCGGCACCTGCGCAGGCGGTGAGGACGATGGCGCTCGCCGCGATCGCGGAGATCAGCGCGATTCGTCGCGTACGTCGGAACATGGGTGTTTCCTCTCGGTGCGGCAGTTGCTGTGTGCCGATGGATCGAGCCTAGGGATGTGTCGGGGCGGTGAGGGCGGAATGTGGAACGGAACGTCACATTCCGCGAGAGGCGAGGGACGTCGAGATCAGCGCCGCCAGCTCGGCGGGCGCAGTCTCTTGAACGTTGTGGGTGGCCGCGACGGCGGTGACGCGAGCGTGGGGCAGTCGCTCGCCGAACTCCTGCGCATCCGCCTCGCTCACGAAGCCGTCGATCGCGCGGACGAGCGTCACCGGGGCCATCGTCTCCGACAGATCCTGCCATCCGGTGGTGTGGAGCAGTGACGGAGCTGAGACGTCTCCACGATCGTGGGCGGCCAGGGTCTGTGCAGCGAGGTGCGCGAAATGATGCTTCCACTCGACACGGCCGTCGTCGCGCACGCGGGTGTTGAGGAACACGCCCCGCTCGGTGTCGGATCGGGCGCCCCCGAACCCGAACGAGATCGCGCGGTCGACGAGCTCGTCGCGCGTCGCGAAATCGGTGGGCCCTGCGTAGAACTCGCGCAGGGCGGCCGGCCCGGCAGAGGTGTCGATGCCGGGGGTGATGTCGACGACGATCAGCTCCGAGACGAGGTCGGGGCGTGCCGCGGCGAGGGCGGCGCCGGTGAGGCCGCCGAGCGACTGGCCGACGACCAGCTGTGCACCATCGGTCCAGGCGTCGAGTGCTGCCGCGACATCGATCGCGAGAGTGCGAGGGGTGTAGTCGACGTCGCCGCGCCAGGACGAGTCGCCGTGCCCGGCGAGGTCGATCGCGAGCACCGGATGCTGGAGTGCGAGCACCGTGGTGTCCCAGGTGTGGGCGTTGAGGCCGGCGCCGTGCAGCAGCGTGACGCGGGGCGCCTCGTCGCCGAAGCGGAGAGCACTCACCTGACGGCCGTCGGGGAGGGGCAGCGTCACGCGTCGAACGGACGGCACGGGGACCCCCATCGCCTGCGCCTGTGCGGGAAGATAGCTGAACTCACTAGTGTCGATCGCCACCTGCATATTCTGCTCTGTATTCGGGGCGGTGCGGAAATGCGGGAGCAAGTTGTCGAATCATGTCCCCTCGATGCATGTCATTTAGTGATCTAAATATCGAAATGAGTTGCCATTCTGCATTCTCTCCCGCTGAGAGGCGCTCGCCGGGATGAGTGCATAACGGAATATCATTGAGGCATGAGCGAGACGCGAGTGCACCTCTCCAAGACCGAGCCAGCGGCCTATCAGGCGCTCGATGCCTTCGCCCGCACGGTCGGCGACATCTGCGCCGCGAACGGCATCGACGACCGGCTCAAAGAGATCGTGATGATCCACTCCTCGCAGCTGAACGGATGCAGCTACTGCACGCGCCTGCACGTCGACAGGGCGCTCAAGGCCGGCATAGACACCGACACGCTCATGCAGATCGCCACGTGGCGCGAGAGCGATGTCTTCAGCGACCGCGAGGAGGCCGCGCTCGAGCTCGCCGAGGCCTTCACGTTCATCTCCGAGGAGGGCATCTCCGACGAGGTCTACGACCGCGTCGGCGGAGTCTTCACGGAGAAGGAGTACGCGGCACTGAGCTGGGCGTGCATCTCGATCAACGCCTTCAACAGGGTCGTCATCGCCGGACGATACCCCGTTCCGCCGCGCGCCCCGCAGGCGCAGGCATGAGCGTCCTCGACATCGACGGCGTCAACAACTTCCGCGACGTCGGCGGGCTCCCCGCAGACGGCGGACGGATCCGCTCGGGGATGCTGTTGCGGTCGGGCCAGCTCTCCGCCGCCACCACAGCGGGTGTGAACGAGGTTCGTCGTCGCGTCGCGCACATCGTCGACCTCCGCGACGGCGAAGAGGTCGCTGCGGAGCCGACCGAGATCGAAGGGCCCGACACCACCCACCTCCCGCTCTTCCTCGGATCCGTGCGTTCGTTCTTCGAGACCGACACGAGCCTGGAAGACCTCTATCTGCATCTTCTCGAAGAGAGCGGGGAGCGGCTCGTCGCCGCCATCCGCATCATCGCCGCGGGAGAGCCGACCCTGGTTCACTGCACCGTGGGCAAGGACCGCACCGGGGTGACGGTGGCCCTCGCGCTCGCCGCGGTGGGCGCCGACCGCGAGGCGATCGTCGAGGACTACGCACTCACGGAGTCGCTGCTGCCGGCCGAGCGGTCGCACCGCATCGCCGCATATCTGAGGTCGCAGCATCCGCAGGCGGTGCACGCGGTCGCGTTGGCCACCGAGTCACCTGCGCCCGTGATGAGGGCGCTGCTCGAACAGGTGGACGAGCGGTGGGGGTCGGCTGCCGGCTATCTCCGCGCGAACGGCATGACGGATCGGGAGCTCGATGCTCTGCGGTCGGCACTCGTGGAAGAAGTCCCCGAGCAAGGTTAGGCAACCCTTCACGTGCTGTATGATGGATGCATCATGGAGACCTTCCTCGAGACTCGCAGCACACGTGCCGAGCGCCGCGCCGCACGTCGTCGTGCTCACCACCTGGTGACTGCCGACGAGCACTCGCTCGCCGAACTCGAGGTCTTCCTCACGACCCTGCCGCTGTGCGCATCGGGCCGGATCTTCATCGAGGTTGCCGACGCGTCGGACATCGGCGTGATCGAAGCACCCGGCCGCATGACCGTCACCTGGCTCGCTCGGGCCCAGCGATCTGGAGCACCCGGCACCGGTCGCGCCTGCGCTCCCGGACAGGCGCTCGCGCGAGCGACCTGCGCTTGGGCTGACGAGATGCTCTGCGACGACGAGCTCGAGACCCACATCACCCTTCTCGGCGGCTATCTCGGCACTGCCGACATCGTCGAGCACCTGACCGGCACCCTCGACATCCAGCCCGCTCAGATCCACGCACCCGAGCGCTTCGGACTTCTGCCCGTCGAGCGCTGAGGGCTCTGCCCGTTGAGCGCTGAGGGCTCTGTCCGTCGGTGAGTACAGGGCTCTGCCCGTTGGGGAGCACAGGGCTCTGCCCGCCCGGAAGTAGCAGGGCTCTGCCCGCCCGGAAGTAGCAGGGCTCTGCCCGTCTGAAGCTGCGCGGCCCTGCCCTTCTAGCGCTGAGGTCTGCTGCGGCGGACGTAGTTGCCGTC
The DNA here is from genome assembly GCF_031843745.1 of Microbacterium sp. WCS2018Hpa-9. Lineage (NCBI taxonomy): Bacteria > Bacillati > Actinomycetota > Actinomycetes > Micrococcales > Microbacteriaceae > Microbacterium > Microbacterium sp. WCS2018Hpa-9. Next base: position 592,556 of record NZ_JAVTIY010000001.1, on the reverse strand, counting down.
TTCGAGCCCTGCTTCGATCTCGAAGCGGTTGCGCAGGGGGTCCCGGCCCGCGAAGAGATAGAGCACCGGAAGCAGGATTCCGTAGCGCAGCCACTGGGCCTTGTGCACCGCTTCGTGTCGCAGCATCGCGTCGCTCGGTCGCGCGTCGCCGGTGAGGAAGCAGCCGCCGACGCAGACCCCACCTCGGTTGAACGTCCAGTTCGGCATCCCCCGGAACACCCAGAGGCCTGCTCGTCGTTCGATGGGGCCGGTGCTCCACAGCGAGCCCCAGATCCAGCCGACGGCCGTGCCCCACCAGTAGCCGATCCGGCTGATGGGCGAGCGGAGGAGGAACGCGGGGATCCTTCGGTCGAGTCGTCGACCTCGCGCCAGGGCGAGCTCGGCAGCGGGCCGCCAGTCAGCCGTCATGCGACTGCACCGACCAGGCGGAGCAGCGCGCCGAGGTCGTCGACAGCATCGGCGGGCGAACGCGGGGCGAACCCGGCGATGGTCGCGCCGGCCAGCGGCACGCGTGACCGCAGTGCGCGGATCGCCGCACTCAGAGCCGCGGGTGCGAGCCCGAACGGGGCAGGGGAGGAGACACCGGCGATCTCGGCCGGGTCGAGCACGTCGACGTCGATGTGCACCCAGACACGGCGTGCCCCGGTCGCCTCGACCGCGTCGGCCAGAGCGTCAGGCGACTCGAGATCTTCGACGGAGAGCTGCGTGAGGCCGTCGAGAGCGGCGACCTCGGCGTCGTCGAGGTTGCGCATGCCCACCGTGACCACTCGATCGCGTGCGATTCCGGGCGTGACCGTGAGCTGAGGTTCGCCCTCGCCCAGCACCGCGCGGAGCGCCATGCCCGAGAAGGCGCCAGAGGGCGAGGTGTCCGGCGTGTGCATATCGGCGTGGGCGTCGCACCACACGACGGCGAGGTCGTCGGTTCCGCCGGGGAGAGCTGCCAGCGCGGCGACGGTCACACTGCAATCGCCGCCGATGACTACCGTGTCGGCCGTCATGCTCGCATCGACGAGCTCTCTGGTGCGCAGAAGCGCGCTGAGGCGGCGAACGCCAGTGCCCAGAGACTCACCTGCCTCGACCGGCACGTCGAGCACGGTGGTCGCCGCACGCGGAAGGTCGCCGGCGATCGCCGAGGCGCCGTCGACGAGGAGCATCGCTCGGGCGGCGGGGGAGCCCTGCCACTGCGGGACGACGAGGAAACGCACCATGGGTGCCTCCAGCTGAGAAAGAGGAGCGGGTGCCTCGGACACGAGGATCCGAGGCACCCGCAGGTGTATCAGGAGCCTTCGATGGCCTGGCGAGGGGCGGAGCCGCCCGCCTTCAGCTCGGCGAGACGAGCCTCGACCTCGGTGAGCTCACCGAGGTCTTCGAGGCTCTCGAACTGCGCGTCGAGGCTGGACGCCGCGAGTTCGATCTTGCCCTGAGCAAGGGCCTCCTGGCGGCGGACCTTGTCTTCGAAACGGCCCAGCTCGCTGGTGGGGTCGAGGACGTTGATCGAGGAGACCGCGTCCTGCACCTTCGTCTGTGCCTCGGCGACCTTCGCGCGGGCGAGCAGCTCGCTGCGCTTGTTCTTCAGCTCGCCGAGCTTGTCCTTCATGCCGTTGAGGCCGGACTTGAGCTTGTCGACGATCTCGGTCTGCGCGGCGATCTGGGGCTCGGCGCCGGTCGCCTCGCGCTCGGCGCTGATCTGGCGCTGGAGAGCGATCTTCGCGAGGTTGTCGAACTTGTCTGCGTCCGAGGCGTCGCCCTTGGTGCGCATCTCGTCGGCCTTGCGGCTGGCCGCTAGGGCCTTGTTGCCCCACTCGGTGGCCGCCTGGACATCCTCTTCGTGGTCGCGCTCCAGCAGGCGCAGGTTGCCGATGGTCTCGGCGATCGCCGACTCGGCGTCGGCGATGCTGTTCGTGTAGTCGCGGACGAGCTGGTCGATCATCTTCTGCGGGTCTTCCGCAGAGTCCAGGAGGGAGTTGATGTTCGCGCGGACGAGGGTCGAGATACGTCCGAAGATGGACTGCTTGGTCATGCGTGGTTCCTTTCAGAGGTGCGGAATCGAGGTCTGGGGTCGGTGTGTGTGCGGTTCAGAAGCGTCGTCCTCCTGAGCGGCCGCTGCGGCCGCTGGATCGGCTGCCGCCGCCTCCGCCGAAACCGGAGCTGCGGAATCCGCCGCCTCCGCTGGATCGCCAGCTGCTGCTGCGGGAGGAGCCACCGCCGCCGCCTCCGCCGCCGGAGAGCAGACCGCCGATGATGCCGCCGAGGATGTCGCCGCCGAGGCCGGAGCTACCGGAGCCGGAGCCGCCGAAGATGCTGCCGCCTCCACCGCCCCAGCTGTCGTTCTGATACCGGTTCGGGTTCATCGCCTCGACGTCGGCCTGAGCAGACGACGTGGCCTGACGGACGAGATCGAGTGAGCGGCCGGCTTCGGTGAGCGCCGCTTCGGGGTCGGAAGCGCGCAGGTTCAGCGCCTGGGTGAGGGAGGCTTCGGCCTGCGAGAGCCGAGTGCGTGCGGTCGACCCGACCGTGCCACGGCGGGTCTCGATGTACTCGCGGGTCGCGCGGATCTCGGAGCCGGCCTGGGTCAGTGTCTGCTCGAGCATCTGCTGCGCTCGGCGGGCGCGCTCCACCGCCTGCGTGCCCTGGGCGATCGCAGCGTCGATCTGCGCGTTCGCCGCGGTGAGGGCGTCGAGCACCCGCTGGGGGCTCCGTGAGGCTCCGGCGAGGCCGGTCTGGGCCTGCTGCAGCTGCTGGACGGTCGCCGCCGCGGCCGAGGCGATCGCTCCACCCGAGTCGGGCAGCTGCTGCGCCGCGGCGATGTCTGCCTGCAGCTCGGTCACCAGGGCATGCGCCTGCGCTTCGATGTTCGTCAGTTCAGCGCCGAGCGCCGAGATCGCCTGAACCAGCTGGGCGGCCTGGGCGACCGACTGCTCGGCCGTGCGGATCGCGAAGGCCGCCTCGCCGGATCTGCCGGCGGCGATCGCCTGAGCCGCGGCCTCGATCGAACGGTCGGCGAGCAGTGCTCGCTCCTGGGCCTGTGCCGGATTGTCGGCGACGGTCGACAGAGCCGCGGCGTCGTAGGTGTCTGTGAGAGTCGCGAGAGCGGGAGCAGCGCCGGCGAGAAGAGGTGCGAGCGCCGCCCGCTCACCCTTGACCCGCTCGAGTTCCTGCGGAGCGTTCTGCTCGAGCTTGCGCAGCGCATCGAACGCCTCGGTGTTCTCGTCGAGGACGTCGTCGATCTCTGCGCAGATCTGGATGATGCGGATGTGCCAGGCCCGGCGATCGTGGACCGTGTCCTCGACCTCGTCGTCGAGCTTCTGCTTGAGGTCGAAGGCCTCAGACATCTTGGCCTTGGCGGTCTCGACGGCGCCGGTGAACGCCGAGGTGGCCGCTTCGCCGAACTGCGCGACGGCGAAGCCGAGCTCCTCCCGACTCGAGGTGATCGCATCATCGGCCTGCACAAGGGCAGCACCCGCTTGCGTCTGCACCTGTTCGTCGGTGAGGGTCGAGAACGGATCGTTCGGATCGGGCTTCTCGGGCATGGCCCCGCGCCTGCGGATCTCGGCGTTGCGGCGAGAACGACGGATGAGCGCGATGACGAGCCACACGATGAGTCCCAGCGCGATGATCGCGACCACGATCAGCGTGGCTCGCAGAGCGCCCGCCCCGCCGTCGCCTTCGATCTCGTCGGCTGCGAGGACGATCATGCCCTCCCAGTCCTCCTCTGCGGCCAGGTCCTGGATCTTGTCTTCCACCTCGTCGAGCTTGCTGTCGCTGAGCGGGCCGTCGGGCGCGGCCGAGATGTAATAGCTGCGGCCGTCCACCGCGATGGCGAGGAGGTACTGCTCTGAGCCGAGGTTGTTGCTCTCCGCTACGGTGTCGGCCCAGGCGACGTTGTCGGACGGCGAGGTGAACTCGTCGACGAGGACGACGAAGAGATCGGACGAGGAGTTGTCGCTGAGAGTCTGGAGTCGAGCCTCGACGGCATCCTCTTCGCTCGTGCTGAGGACGTCGGCGTCGTCGGTCACGTACCCAGAGTCGAGCGCGACCGGATCGGTCGCAGACGCGGCCGAAGCGGAGAACGCCCCGGCGGCTGCTGCCGCGGTCAGTGCGGCCAGCGCCAGCCACCGTGTCTTCATCGTGTTCCCTCCGACCGGCAGCCGAGCCCCATGGCACGAGTCTATGCATTGAGGCCGACACGCGACAGCTTCCGAGCGGGGATAGCCGTTCGCCCTCAGCGGAGACACATACGCTGGATGGCATGGACGACAGGTACGGATCGGATGTGCTCGCGGCGGGTTGGCGGGAGCGCGCGGCGAAGCCGGTGCCGCAGGTCGCCGCCGAGCTCGATCTCGTGGTCGAGGTCGCGCAGGACGGATTCTGCGGTGCGGTCACGCGGGTGCAGGGCGGCAACGTCGAGCTCGAGGACCGGGTGGGGCGCAAGCGCCTCTTCCCCCTCGGCGGCGGGTTCCTGATCGACGGATCGCCGGTGCGCCTCACGGTTCCCGCGGCGAAGGAGCAGGGGCTCCGACGCACGGCATCCGGATCCTTCGTGGCGGCCGACCAGCGAGCCAGGGTCGCGCTGCCCAGCCGCATCCTGGTCGAGGGCAAGCACGACGCCGAGCTCGTCGAGAAGGTGTGGGGAGCAGACCTGCGGGCTGAGGGCGTGGTCGTCGAGTTCCTGCAGGGTGTCGATCTGCTGGACGAGCTGCTCGCTGCAGAGCCGCCGACCGCCTCGCGTCGCTACGGGGTGCTCGTCGACCATCTCGTGCCAGGGTCGAAGGAGTCACGCGTCGCGGATGCGGTCGCCAGAGGTCCGCACGGGAAGCACGTGCGGATCGTCGGACATCCCTTCGTCGACGTCTGGCAGTGCGTCACCCCGCGAGCTCTCGGAATCGCGAAGTGGCCGGAGATCCCGCGGGGGACGGACTGGAAGACCGGGATCTGCCGCGCGTTCGGCTGGCCGTACGAGACGCAGGGCGACACGGGACGTGCCTGGCAGCACATCCTGTCGAAGGTGCACACGTATCGCGACCTTGAGCCCGCGCTCCTCGGCCGCGTCGAAGAGCTCATCGACTTCGTGACCGCGCCCGCGCCCTGATCTGCGGTCTGTGGCGCTGATCGCCGCCGACTACCCTGGAAGCATGCCCGAACCCCGCACCTTCCGCGACGAACCGGTCTCCTTCGTGCGCCGCAGCGGCCGGATGTCCGACGCCCAGGAGCGCGCGTTCGAAGAGCTCGGACCGCACTACCTCCTGGATGTCCCTCGCGACGTCGCCTGGACCTCGGTGCACCCTGAAGCGCGGCTCGACCCGACCGCCGAGTACGGGCGTGAGGCCGATCTGTACGTCGAGATCGGCTCGGGCCAGGGGCACGCGATCGTCGCCGCCGCATCGTCGCGCCCCGATGACGACTTCCTCGCCGTCGAGGTCTTCCGCGCAGGGCTTGCCAGGACGATGCTCGATGCCGACCGCGAGGGCGCTCGCAACGTGCGTGTGGTCGAGGCGAACGCGCCGGAGGTGCTCTCGTCGTACCTGCCCGAGGGGGCCGCCGCGGAGGTCTGGATCTTCTTCCCCGACCCGTGGCACAAGAAGAAGCACACCAAACGCCGGCTCGTGCGCCAGGGATTCGGTGACACCGCCGCCCGCGCGCTTCGCGACGGAGGTCTTCTCCGACTCGCGACCGACTGGGAGGACTACGCCCTGCAGATGCGCGACGTGCTCGACGCCGAGCCTCTGTTCGAGCGTGCCTTCGACGGCGACTGGGCGGAGCGGTTCGACGGACGGGTCATGACTGCCTTCGAGCGCAAGGGGATCGCCAAGGGCCGCGATATCCGCGATCTCGTGTATCGGCGGAAGTCGCACGCGTGACCGCCGCCGTGCGCACGTCGGCTGCGTGGCCCGCTGTCGTGCCTGCGCTGCTCGTGTGTCTCGCGGCACCGGCGTTCTTCGTGGCGCAGATCGCCTGGCTCGGCTGGGCGCTGCTCGCGCTCGGCGTCGGTGCAGCCTGGCTCGTCGAACGGCGCCTGCCCTCGTCGCCGGATCAGACTGTGAGCGTCGGCACGCGGCGTGAGAGCGCTCGCGCGATCGGAGTGAGTCGTCAGCCTTCGCTCACCCGTGATCTCTCGCTGATCGCCCTCGGCATGCTCATCGTGAGCGTCATCCCGCTCGCGGCGGAGCTCGACAACCTCGCGATGCTGCGGTTCACACTGGCACTCGGCGGCGCGGTCGCCGTGCCGTACGTCGTCTCGCGCTTCGTCTTCCGAGACCGGGCGATCGCCTTTCCCTGGCGTGCGCACCGGCGGTGGGGACGCCTGCAATGGGGCTGGCTGGTGGCGGTCCTGGTGCTCGGCTGGCTGATCCTGCCCTTCTACTTCATCACGAGCGGCGTCTACATGAACTGGCCGGTCGTCGACTCGCCCGAGCTCATCGCGCGGCTGTTCGTCGGCGTCGGAGCAGTCGGCATCTGGGACGAGCTGTTCTTCATCTGCACCGTCTTCGCCCTGCTGCGCAGGCACTTTCCCGATGCGCTCGCCAACGTGCTGCAGATGATCGTGTTCGTCTCCTTTCTGTGGGAGCTCGGCTACCGCGAGTGGGGCCCGCTGCTCACCATCCCGTTCGCGCTCCTGCAGGGGTTCATCTTCATGCGGACTCACTCGCTCGCCTACGTCGTGACCGTGCACCTGCTGTTCGACGCTGTCGTGTTCGCCGTGCTCGTGCACGCCCACAACCCGGGGCTGCTGCCGATCTTCCTGATCTGACGGCACGCGAGGGTCGATACGATCGAGTCATGCTCATCGTCGGACTCGTCCTCGCCGCGGCCGCTGCCGCCTTCCACGTCTTCATCTTCGCGCTCGAATCGCTCAAGTGGACCGAACCCGAGACGAGGAAGATCTTCGGGGTCGCCAGCGAGGCCGACGCCATCACCATGAAGGCCCTCGCCTTCAACCAGGGGTTCTACAACCTGTTCCTGGCGCTGACCGCGCTGCTCGGGGTCGGCTTCGTGATCATCGGCCTCACGACGGTCGGCCTGACCCTCGTGTTCGCCGGCACAGGGATGATGCTCGCCGCAGCGCTGGTGCTCGTGCTCTCGGATCCCACCAAGCTGCGCGCGGCCGCGATGCAGGGCACCCTGCCGCTGCTCGCCGTGATCGCTACGGCGATCGGCGTCGCGATCGGCTGACCTGCGCGCGCTGATCGCTGACGAGGGGTGACAACCGGGCAGGCACCGGCCACACTCGATGCATGAGCGACTGGGTTCTGCACGTGGACATGGACCAGTTCATCGCTGCGGTCGAAGTGCTGCGCAGACCGGAGCTCGCGGGGCTTCCCGTGATCGTCGGCGGCAGGGGGGACCCCACCGAGCGCGCTGTCGTGTCGACGGCGTCGTACGAGGCGCGCGAGTTCGGGATCGGATCCGGGATGCCGTTGAAGATCGCCGCGCGCAAGGCGCCCGAGAACGCGGTCTTCCTGCCGGTCGACCATGAAGCCTACGAATCGGCGTCGACCGAGGTGATGTCGACGCTGCGTGCGCTGCCAGGAGTGATGCTCGAGGTCATCGGCTGGGACGAGTGCTTCCTCGGCGTCACGACGGACGACCCCGAGGGGGTCGCACGCATCGCTCAGACCGCGGTGCTCGAGTCGACCGGGCTGCACTGCTCGGTCGGCATCGGAGACAACAAGGTGCGCGCGAAGATCGCGACCGAGTTCGGCAAGCCGCGCGGTATGTTCCGGCTCACCGCCGAGAACTGGTTCGAGGTGATGGGAGACAAGCCCACGCGGGATCTGTGGGGAATCGGTCCGAAGGTGCAGAAGCGGCTCGCCGGGCACGGGATCACGACGGTGCGCGAGCTCGCCGACTCGGACCAGGATCAGCTCGTCGCGGAGTTCGGGCCACGAATGGGCGTCTGGTATCACGGCCTGGGGTCGGGCTTCGGACCTGCTGCGGTCGACGACACCCCTTGGGTGGCGCGCAGCCACAGTCGGGAGACGACCTTTCAGCAGAACCTGACTACGCCCTCTGAGGTGCAGTCGGCGCTGATCGATCTGGCCGGGCAGGCCTTCGACGACTGCGCCGCCGAGCGTCGCCCGGTCGTCCGTGTGCACCTCAAGGTGCGTTACGCGCCGTTCGAGACCAAGACGTTCGGCCGCAAGCTGTCAGAGCCGACGACCGAGCGTGCTGCGGTCATCGATGCGGCTCTGGCGCTCGGTGCCACGCTCGATCGCGACCGTGAAGTGCGACTGCTCGGCGTTCGCGCCGAGATGCCGATGCCGGACGGCGGTGACCCGACCGAGCGGACGCCGGTGCGGGGCAGGATCTGAGCCGCCGACCGGGGGATGTCATTCGCGGATGACTGCGGCGATCGCGCTCACCTCGATCACTGCTCCGGGGACGCCGAGGCCGGCCACGAGGGCTGCGGTGACCAGGGGAGGGGCGCTGTCGCGTGCGAGCGTCGATGCGACGGCGCCGTACGCAGCACGGAGATCGGCATCCTGGTGGATGTAGATGGTCCAGCTGATGACGTCGTCGAGGCTCGCGCCCGCTGACTCGAGAGCGATGCGCGCGTTCTGGACAGCGCGGAGCGACTGCTCGGCGGCATCCGCCGAGACGAGTGCACCGGTTTCGTCGACGCCGTTCTGACCGCCGACGTGGATCGTCGTGGCCCCCGGAGGGATGACGGCGACGTGACTGAATGCGGGGCTCACGACGAGTCCCGCCGGTTGTGCGAGTGTGATCTCCATGCCGCAGAGTATGCGCCCGGGCGCCGACATTCGCGAGCGTCACGGTGCTGCCGGGGCGGGCACGAGACCCGCCCCGGCAGTGCTCAGCCGACCTTCTTGACCGTGTACCGGAACACGTCCGTGCGCAGCACGTCTCCCGATGTCTTCACGATCTTGATCGTGTGCTCCTTGTCTTTCAGACCCGAGACCGAGAACAGCTCCTGGTTCGAGACGCGCGACTCGTTGTGGGTGTCGATGCTCTCGACCTTCTTGCCGTCGATGTAGACGTCGACCGTGCCCTGGTCAGGGCCCTTGGGACCGGTCCACGAGACGCCGGTTCCCCGGAAGGTGAATGCCACGGAAGCTCCGTCAGTCACTGTGGCGTGCACGTCGTCGAGGTGGTCTCCGGTGAAGTCGAAGTCCAGTGTCGTATCGCCGACGGGAAGCGTCGCGAGGTACGACGAGCTGATCGTGACCGTGCTGCCTGTCAGCGTGTAGTCGACATCGCGCTCGAGCGCATCGCCTGCGACGCTGATCGACGCGAGCTCGCCGGGATCCCGCAGCACGTCGACGGTGACATCGGCGGGCGCGGCCTTGTTGAAGGCGCCCGAGGTGGTGCTCAGCTGGCTGTCGAGCGTGACGACCAGCTTGTCGAGCAGCATGAAGGAGCCGGACTTCTTCACCACACGCAGGGTGTGGCTCCCGCTCGCGAGGTCGGCGACGCCGTAGACGACCTGCTGCGAGAGTCGGCCGTCCGCAGCAGGCAGCGACGTGTCCACGGTCTCCACGAGCTGTCCGTCGAGGTAGACCTCGACCTCTCCCTGCGACTCGTGCTTCTCGGTGACGTACTGGATCCCGGTGCCCTGGAACGTGTACTCGAACGCGGCTCCGTTGGTCTCCACGTAGTGCACGTCGTCGCCGTGATCGCCGAGTCCTCGATTGTTGCTGTACCCCCACGATCCGCTGTAGCCGATGCGTGCGTCGTCGTCGTTCAGCGTCACCGTGAGACCCGTGGCGGGCGGGGTGGGCGTGCCGCCACCTGGGGTGTCGGACACAGCGACAGTGAACGGCTGCGATGTCGCCGGGACTTCGTTGCCGTTGTTGCGGACCCAGTCTCCGTCGTAGCCGACGCGCAGCGAGTCATCGTTGACCGTGAGCACGTCCTGCTTCGCGGGCGTCACCTTCAGCAGGCGCACACCGTGGATCGGCACGCTCTCGGCTGTGAAGCCGTCAGCCTCCGTGCCCAGGTTCTTGCCGGCCCAGAGATCGCGGACCTTCGCGGATCCGTCGAGCCCGATGTCGGACCAGTCGACGGTGATGTCGGCGTCTGCGCGACCGAGGTTGTACAGCGCGACGGTGTACGTGCCATCGGGGTTCAGCGCGTACCAGACCTGCTGCTTCGTGCTGGTCGAGACCGGTCGCGCGGGGACGCCCGCCTGGTTCACGGCTATGACCTCGCGGTTGGTGATCAGGTCGAGGCCGAACTCGTCGAGGTTCGTGAGGTCGTTGCCGAGGTACATCGGGGCCGCAGATGTCGCCCACAGCGTCGTCGCCGTGCGCCGTTCGTCGCGGGTGAGGCCGTCCATCTTGCCGTTTCCGACGTTGAGGGAGTCGAGGTCGTTCCATCCGGCGGGGCCGGCGTGGCGCCACCAGTCGGAGAGCCGCGGGAACAGACGCGCGACGTTCTCCCAGGTCGTCAGCGCCTCATCGCCGCAGTAGCACTCGACGTCCCAGTCGATGCGCCAGCCGTCGGCGTACTGCTTCCAGTAGTCGGCGTAGTTGATGTCGACCGCCCACGACAGCTCGAACCAGATGTCGTTTCGTTCGAGCGCTTCAGACCAGGCCGCGACCTCTTCCCGAGCATCCATCGACAGGTCGCCGATGCCGGAACCGGGGGTCACGCTGTCGAACTTGATGAAGTCCACACCCCACTCGCCGAGAAGATCAGCGATCGAGTCGATGTACTTCTGCGTGCAGGGGTTGTCGAAATCCAGGCGGTAGCCGAAGCCCCAGTAGTCGCCCTGCTGCAGGGGCTGCTTGAGCAGATTCTCGGTGGTGCAGCCCGGCGCGTTGTGGATCGGAAGCGCCTTCTGAGCCGTCTCCAGGCTCATGCCGGGGATGAGGTACAGGCCCACCTTCTGGCCGTTACCGTGCACATGGTCGACCACGGCATCGAGCCCGTCGGGGAACAGCGTCGTGCTGGGTATAGGGCGTCCGTACTCGTCCTGGCCGCCGTTCCACCCGGCGTCGATGTTGATGTACTCGTAGCCGAAGTCCTGCAGCTTGTCGTGCATGGCATCGGACTGCGCCATGATCTGATCGGCGGTGATCCACTGGCCGCCCTCGTAGACCTGCATGCTGTAGCTGCTCCAGCCCATGTAGGGCTTCGCTGACAGCTCGGAGATCCCCTCGTCGGAGTCCGACGTGGCTCGCTCCGCCTCCTTTGCCGGCGGCGCCTGGGTGGCATCGGGCGAGGCCGAGGGGGTGGGTTCGGAGGATTCGGTCGGCGTCGGATCCGCCGCCGGGGGCGTAGTCTCGGGGGATTCCTCGGCCGGGGGTGGCGTTTCGGGGGACTCCTCCGCGTGTGGTGACGGTGTGGAGACCGGGGTCACTTCCGGCGCAGGTGTCGGGGTGGGCGTCGCCGCAGTCGCCCAGGTCGCGCCGGGGGCGAGACTCAGGACGAGCGCGGTTGCGGCGAGCACCCCGGTGATCGAGGCGGCTCGCCTTCTCTGTCGGTGGGTCTTCATTGCTTTCCTCTCGTTCGACTGCTCTGTCGTGTGGATGGGAAGGAAGAATCGGGGGGTGTCAGCTGTCGGTGCGCCGGATCTCGATGAGCATCGCCTGCTGCGCGTTGAGGGTGGGGAGGGGAACCCCGACAGTGCTCAGGACCACTCCGGGCACTTCGATCGCGCCCGCGAGAGCGGTCGTCACCCATACGGGGTCGCCCCCATGCCGGCTCGCGGAGCCGAGGTCCTCGCGGATCCGAACGCTGTACACCGCCTGCGCATCGAGCCCGGGGAAGCGCACTCGACCCGACTGACCCGCCGCCGAGGTCGCGAACCTGCTCCACGTGAACAGCGCCGCGGAACCATCCTGGGCGACTATTCCCGAGAGAGAGGTCGTCTGATCGGCGAGGTCTGCGTTCACCACGCGACCGCTGTGCAGCAGGTCGCGGAACTCCCGGTACATGACGGCCCAGCGGGAGATCACAGCCAGCTCGTCGTCGTCCACGGACGTGAGGTCCTGTTCGATGCCGGCGTGAGCCGTGAGCGAGGTGGCGAGACGGAACGACAGATCGGTGGTCCGCGCTGTGGTGTGCGAGCGCGCGGCCCCGAGGTGAGATCCGATCAGTTCGGGCGGCACGATCGTGCGCGTCCACCGTTCGATCTGGATCCGCTCGACCGGATCGTTGCAGTCGGATGCCCACACGCGATCGGTGCGGTCGAGGATTCCGAGATCGACCCGACCGCCGCCGCCCGAGCATGTCTCGATCTCGAGCTCCGGGTGGCGCAGGCGGAGTTCGTCGAGCAGCCGGTAGAGCGCTTCGGTCTGCCGATGCACACTCGGACGATCGCCATCGGTGCCCCGACTCACCGCCTCAAGGAGATCGCGGTTGTGGTCCCACTTGAGGTAGTCGATCGAGTGCGCGCGGACGAGTGCGTCGATGCGTTCGAGAAGGTACTCGTACGTCTCGGGTCGAGCGATGTCCAGCACGTGCTGTGATCGGGATTCGGGCCCGAACCCTTCGGCAGGCCCGAGGACCCAGTCCGGATGCGACCGGGCGAGGTCGGAGTCGAGGTTGATCATCTCGGGTTCGAACCACAGGCCGAACTGCATGCCGTGTGCGCGGACGACATCGACGAGCGGGCTGAGTCCCTGCGGCCAGACGTCCTCATCCACGAACCAGTCGCCGAGGCCGGCATCCGCCTCCCGACGACCGCGGAACCACCCGTCGTCGAGGACGATCCGCTCGACACCCACCTCTGCGGCCCTCTCGATCAGGGCAGTCAGGCGGGCGAGGTCGTGATCGAAGTAAACGGCCTCCCAGGTGTTGAGGACCAGCGGCCGCGGGCCGCGCGGATGCGAGTCCCGAGCGCGAAGCCGTCGGTGCAGTCGATCGCTGATCGCGTCGAGCCCCTTGTCTGACCAGATGAACAGGGCGGTCGGCGCGTCGTAGCGCTCGCCGTCCTCGAGGATGATCTCGCCGGGGTGCAGGTCCTCGCCGGCGCCGAGGACCGAGCTGAATACGCCGGCGCCCTCTGGGAGGCGCTCGGCGAGGTACTGCTGCTCACCGCTCCATGCGAGATGGACGGCCCAGATCTCGCCGTGACCGAATCCGAAGCCCTCGGTGCCGGCGGCGAAGAGGAACGGAGAATCATGGCCGGGCTTGCCGCGGTGTGCGGACCGCAGGTGTGTTCCGAACCCGAATGGCGACCTCTGCGGAGACCGTTCACGACACCACTTGCCCGTGAAGTCCAGGATCTCCGTCGCGCGCTCGGGAAGGGGGAGCAGGGCGAGGAAGGTGCCGACGGTGTAGGCGGTGGCTCCGAGCCGCGGGCTGAGTTCTGCGGCCCTGGACAGCGACGCGTCGGCGGCGAGCACGCCGTGTGCGTCGAGGTGATACCGCAGCTCGGTGCGGATGCCGCAGACTTCGTCCTCGAACTCGAGCGTGATGCGGCCGCCGACTCCGTCTGACGGGATGACCACGTCGTGCCGAACGAGTCGTGGTCGCGGGGTCGTCGCACGGCCCTGCGCGTGTCCGGAGAGTGCGGGTGTTCCTGACCAGCCCTCGTATTCCGTGGGCAGAGCGGAGAACGTGCGGGGGATGTCGGGGGAGTTGTTGAGCTGCGCGGGGCCGGCGGTGAGCGCGAGCGCGGATGCGGTCGCCGCTGTGGCCTCGCCGAGGTCCGCGCCCCAGTGCAGCACACGGGGGATGGGGGTGGAGATCTGGAGAACGAATGCGACGCCTGAGGCGCGGAGTGCGACGACGGTGTCGGCACGGGAAGTCATGGGATAAGACCCTCCGGTAGTTACTTGACAACGTCAATAAATCACGTTTGAGAAGGACGTGCAAGCGATCCGCAGAAATCGTCGCCACGAAAGTCGACGTTTACTTTTTCGGCTCCACGTGATTTTATTACGACGTAAAGTAACCCTGCCCTGGGAGGGCGATCATGAAGCTCAGTGCTGAGCACGCACCACCGGTCGAGGTCTCGCCACCGGCCCCTCGACGTACCGACGCACGTTCCCGGTTAGCCCGCAGCCTGCGCCGATACTGGCAGCTGTACCTGCTGCTGTTACTGCCCGTGATCTGGTTCATCGTGTTCCGATACGTGCCCATGGCCAACGCCGTGATCGCGTTCAAGAACTACAACCCCATCGACGGGGTGTGGGGGAGCCCGTGGGTCGGGTTCGACAACTTCACGGCCCTGTTCCGCAACCCCGTGTTCCCCAAGCTGATCGGCAACACCTTCATCCTCGCGGTGTACACGCTCATCGCGAGCTTCCCTCTTCCGATCATCCTCGCGATCATGCTGAACGAGGTCAGGCTGCGGTTCTTCACGCGCACCGTGCAGCTGGTGACCTACGCCCCGTACTTCATCTCGACGGTCGTGATCGTGTCGATGACGATCCTGCTGTTGTCACCGAGAGTGGGGATCCTCGGGCGCACTCTCAGCTTCTTCGGTGCGGGACAGGTCGATCTGTTGGCGAGTGCCGACTTCTTCCGCCACATCTACGTGGCGACCGACATCTGGACGACGACCGGCTACTCGGCCGTCATCTACCTCGCGGCTCTGGCCTCGGTGGACACCTCGCTCTATGAGGCAGCGAAGATCGACGGCGCCTCGCGGCTGCAGAAGATCTGGTACGTCGACCTCCCTTCGCTCCTCCCCACGGCCACGATCATCCTGATCCTCGGTGTCGGCAACATCATGGCGATCGGCTTCGAGAAGGCGTTCCTGTTGCAGAACGCGCTCAACCTCTCGACGTCGGAGATCATCCCCACGTACGTCTACAAGACGGGCATCCTCAATGCGAACTTCAGTCTCGGAGCCACCATCGGGCTCTTCAACGCCGTCATCAGCCTGCTGCTGCTGCTCGTCGTCAACGGCATATCCAAGCGAGTGACCGGAAGCGGGTTGTGGTGAGCACCGTGATCAGAGAACAACCTCTCCTCACCGAGGAGATCGTCGTCTCGTCGGGCAAGGGGCGGGGTCGCCGCCGGCGCGACCCCCTGACCTCCGGCGTGAAGGTCAAAGAGACCCGGGCGGATCGCGTCTTCGTGATCGCCGCCTACCTGCTGCTCACGGTCTTCCTTCTCGTCGTGCTCCTGCCCTTGCTGAACATCGTCGCCAGCTCGTTCTCGAGTCCCCAGGCGGTCTCATCCGGGCGAGTGCTCTTCTGGCCCGTCGAGTTCACGCTCCGCGGCTACACGGAGGCGCTCAACAACCCGGCGATTCTGCGAGGATTCGGCAACTCGGTGTTCTACACCGTGGTCGGCACGATCATCAGCGTCGCCGGCACCGTCGCCATCGCATACCCGTTGTCGCGGGCCAACCTCTTCGGACGCAAGACCCTCACCGGAGGCGTCGTGTTCACGATGCTCTTCTCGGGCGGCGTCATCCCGATGTACATCGTCGTGCAGTCGCTCGGCCTCCTGGACACGCGGTGGTCGATGCTCCTCCCCAACGCGATCGGCGTCTGGCAGGTGATCATTGCGATGGTCTACTTCCGCACATCGATCCCCGACGAGGTGTACGAGGCCGCGCAGCTCGACGGCGCGAGCGAGCTGCGGATCCTCTGGACCATCGTGCTGCCGCTCGCGAAGCCTCTCCTCGCGGTCATCGCGCTGATGTACGCCATCATGCAGTGGAACTCGTACTTCGACGCCCTCCTCTACCTGCGCGACGCCGATCTGCAGCCGCTGCAGCTGGTGCTTCGAGGCATCCTCATCCTCAACGACGGCGGAGGCGGTGGCGATCTCGCCGCACAGCTCGAGCGCCGGGAGCTCGCAGACCTGCTGAAGTACTCGACCGTGATCATCGCGACGGTCCCGATGCTCATCGTCTACCCGTTCGTCGCGAAGCACTTCAGCAAGGGGATCATGGTCGGCGCCGTCAAAGGCTGATCAGACCCCACTCAGACCCACCACACACACCCGCACACCTGAACCGGTCAAAGGAGATTCCGGCAATGACACACCGCATCACACGAGGGGCGATCGCAGCGGTCACCGTCGTCGCGACGGGACTGGCGCTCGCCGCCTGCACCCCGTCGAGCGACGACAACGGCCAGCTCGTCGCATTCGGCCCGCAGGGCGAGAACGGCTCGCTCAAGGACAACCTCTTCACCCAGGAGGTCGAGAAGAAGTTCGACATCGACTTCGACTGGCAGACCACCACCTACGACGGCAGCGTCGCGGGAGAGAAGCGCCAGATCTCGCTCGCCAGCGGTGACTATCCGGACGCCTATTTCCTCGTTCCATGGGTGGATGCCTTCTCGCGCAACGAGATCCTCAAGTACGGCCAGCAGGGCGTGCTGCTTCCCCTGGAGGACCTCATCGACGAGTACGCGCCGAATCTGAAGGAGCGCTTCGAGGAGAAGCCGGACTGGGAGGAGTCGATGACGGCTCCCGACGGTCACATCTACGCGGTGACGCAGTGGAGCGAGTGCTTCCACTGCAGCTACCCCTCCAAGCTGTGGATGAACACCACCTGGCTCGACGCTCTGGGGCTCGAGCAGCCCACCACGACCGAGGAGCTGCGCACGGTACTCCGCGCGTTCAAGAACGACGACCCGAACGGCAACGGCGTCGCTGACGAGGTGCCGTTGAGCGGATCGGCGTCCGAGCCGATCATCAACTACTTCATGAACGCGTTCACGTATGCACCGGTGGGCGGTCCGGCAAGCCCGCCGCCGCTCGTTCTCGACGGTGACAAGGTCGCGCTCGGCGCGACCTCTGACGGGTGGCGCGAGGGTCTCGAGTTCGTGACCTCTCTCGCTCAGGAGGGTCTGCTCGACACCGCGGCCTTCACCCAGAACGGTGATGCTCTCAAAGCGCTGGGCGACAGCGCGGACGCGCAGGTCCTCGGATCCGCCGTCACGCTGCACCCGTACGTCTTCGTCTCGGCGGACTCGCCGGACGGACGCGACAAGAACTACGACGCGGTCGCGCCGGTGGCCGGCCCCGACGGGACGCAGCTGGCATCCTGGCGCTCTCCGGTGAACCCGGCCGGCATGTTCGCGCTGACGAACAAGTCGACCGAGGAGGAGCGCATCCAGGCGATAAAGCTGCTCGACTACCTCGCCACCGACGAGGGGCAGATCCGCGCGTCGATGGGGCCGGAGGATGAGGCGTGGGTGCCCGCGGTCGAGGGCGATGTCGCGCTCGACCCAGAGCTCGAGCCGACCTTCCGTCCGCTCACCTACGACGAGACGTCCAACGCCGCGTGGCGGTCGATGTCGCAGTACTGGGACTCGCTGGAGTTCCGCAACTCCCAGGTCGTTCCCGAGGACATCTACACTCCGGACGGCTACGAGCGCCGGCTGCTGTACGCGACCCAGGAGTACGACCCGTACAAGCCAGACGAGAGCGTGCTCTTCCCCGTGGAGAAGCTCTGGCCGAACCTCGAGACGTCAGGGGAGCTCGCAGAGCTGCAGACGAACATCGCGACCTACATCACGCAGGCACAGGCGGAGTTCGTGACCGGCCAGCGCGACATCGCGGATGATGCGGCGTGGGACGCCTACATCGCCGATATCGAGGGTCTCGGGCTCGCACGATACCTGGAGCTGCTGCAGGAGATGTACGAGGCGATCTGATCGACAGCGAGTGCGCGGGGCGGAGCATCCGCCCCGCGCACTTCTGCGTGATCATCGATGCGGTCAGAGCGCACGCCTGTTCGCAGTGCCGCTGAGCGGCACTGCGGGCGGTCGCTGTCGGGCTCTCAGCGGACGAGCGACTGGATGGCTGCGGCGGATGCGCCGCGAGCCCAGTCCTCGAAGGTGTGCGGCCGGGTCAGGATGCGACAGCGCGCGGCGGCGCCGAACGCGTGAGCCTCGAAGGCGTCGTGCAGCGTCTTCTCGAACAGATCGAAGTCCGAGACGCCCTCGCCACCGATGATGACGAGCTCGGGCCCGGTGAGGTTCACGAGTGTGGCGATCGCCGTGCCGATGAGCCGGGCCGCCTCACGGAATGCGGCATCAGCGTCAGGGTCTCCTGCATGAGCGAGTGCGACGGCTTCGTCGATGGTCACGGTTCGTCCGAGTGCCGCCGAGACCGCGGCCTCGATCGCCCCGGTCGAGGCCGCTGCCTCGACGCAACCGCGCCGGCCGCACGGGCAGACGAGGGCGGGGTCGGCGAGCGGCAGGTGTCCGATCTCGCCGGCGACCCCGTAGGCTCCGGTGACGACCTCGCCGTTGAGGTGCAGGCCGCTGCCGATACCGCGTCCGATCGTCACGATCGCGAAGGAGGCGGTGCCGAGTCCGACGCCGAACCAGTGCTCGCCGATCGTGAGGGCGTGCACATCGTTCTCGAGAGTCACCGGCCAGGGAAGATGCTGCTGCAGCAGATCGCCGAGTGGAACGTCGGCCCAGCCCATGATGTTCGACTCTCGCACGATTCCGGTCGAGCTGTCGACGTCGCCCGACACCGCGACGCCGACGCCGGCGATGGCCGACGCGCTGGCTCCGAGCGCGAGCTCGAGTGCCGCGACGACCTCGAGGATCGCCTCGATCACGGTGTGAGGGTCGTCGGACTCGAGAGCACGTCGCTCGCTGGCGAGCACGGCGGTCGCCAGGTCTGTGGCCACGGCGATGATCTCGTCGACGTTGACCTTCACGCCGATCATCACCATCGCCTCGAGGACGATCGACACCGGGCTGACCGGCCGACCGGGTGTGCCGTCGCGCTGCGATGCCGGGGGAGCGTCGACGAGGCCTGCCGCGACGAGCGGTGCGACCGCTTTCGTGACGGCAGCCTGGGACAGGCCGGTCTGACGGGCGATGTCGATGCGACTGATCGGACTGCGCGTCAGGATCGTCTCGAAGACCCTCGAGCCCGCATCCGACGCCGAGCGGATGAGAGTGGTGCGCGCGGCGGTGTCGTGATCCATCAGATCCTTCGGGTCGTGTCGGCTATCGTAGCGAATCCGCTGCGGCCGGTGCGTTCGCGAGGAGGTGCGTCGCTGCGAACTCGAGTGCGTTCTCCTCGTCGAGGTCGCCGCCAGCCTCATGTCCGTTGTACGGCCACAGCACCACGTGCTTCTCGCCACCGTAGGCCGTGAAGGCCGGGAGAACCGTCTGCGGAGGGGCGACGCCGTCGAGCAGCCCGGTGCTCAGCAGCGCGGGGGCAGTGGCGCGCTTCGCGTGATTGACCCCGTCGAAGTAGCGCAGGGTGTCGAGCGCGACGGCCGTGTCACCGCGGCGGTCCGCGAAGTACTGGGTGAGGAGGGCGTACGGATGCTCTGAGCTGAGCGTTGCCGCCCGGTCGAGCTCGCACAGGAACGGCGCCTGCACGATGGCGACCGAGATGTCCGGGACGAGCCCCGCGATCGCCAAGGCGATGCCGCCACCCTGGCTCGCGCCGACCGTACCCACGCGTGAGGGGTCGACGAGGTCGATCGCACGGAGAGCGTCGACGGCCCGCACCGCATCCGCATAGACGCGGCGGTAGTAGTACTCGTAAGGCGAGCGGATGCCGCGTGTGAGGAAACCTCCGGCCGAAGGCCCCCCATCAGCGTGATCGTCATCTGTATCACCGTGTCCCTGACCGCGCGCATCCACGACGAGGTGCGCGTAGCCGGCCGATGCCCAGCGCAGATCGCGCAGCGCGTGCCCCCGCCCGTTGCCGTAGCCGAAGAACTGGACCAACCCCGGCAACGGCTCGACGGCATCGTGCGGAACGCGAAGCCACGCGCGGACGGGCGTGCCTCCGAAGCCTCGGAACGACACGTCGAACACGTCGATCTGGGTCAGGCGCGTCGGGAGCGGTGTGATCGTGAGATCGAGCGGAAGGCTGCGCGTCTGTGCGATCGTGTCGGCCCAGAACGCATCGAAGTCGTCGGGCTCGGTCTGTGTCGTCGGCACCTCGACGGTGCTGGGTTCACCGTGCATACGAGTCCTCCTGGGGGAACGCCGCAGACCCGGATCGGAGGGAGACAGGGATGTCCGTCGATGCCCCGGCCGCGACGTCGACCGTGACATCGCGCTCGCCCGCCGTCACCACGACGGTCAGGTCTTCGTGCCCGGGGTTGTGCAGCACGGCCGACGTCACGATGCCGCGGTGCCAGGCGAGGTCGAGCACGAGCCCCGGCCTCACCGCGATGCCCTGCACGTCTCCGTGAGACCAGGACGTCGGGAGTGCGGGGAGCAGATGCACGCGTCCTCCGTGGCTCTGCACGAGCATCTCCGCGATCGCGGCGGGGAACCCGAGGTTCCCGTCGATCTGGAAGGGCGGGTGAGTGCTGAACAGATTGGGGAGCAGCCCACCCCACTCCGAGCCGTCGACCGGCCCGTGCCGCGTCGCGTCGCCGTCGAACGGAGTCAGCGCCTCCTCCAACAGAGATGCGGCGATGTCGCCCTGCCGTGCACGGGCGCGCAGCGCGATCTTCCACGCCCACGACCAGCCCATCGCGCCCGGGCCCCGAGCATCGATCATGCGCACGGAGGCCTCGAACAGCTCGGGGGTGCGTTCCGGGGTCACCGTGTCGAGAGGATAGAGCCCGACCACGGGTGAGAGATGGCGGTGCAGCGGCTCGTGCTCCTGAACCTCGGCGGACCATTCGAGCAGGCGACCGTCCGAACCCACGCGCAGTGGCGTCAACGCGGAAAGCGCGTCGCGCACCTCGGCCTCCAGGGCGTCGTCGATTTCGAGCTCGTCGATCGCGACCAGCGCGCGTTCGAACAGCGATCCGATGAGGCTCAGATCGGAGGTCGCGGTCAGGCCCAGCGGGGTCGGTCGCCCATCGGCTGCGACGTAGGAGTTCTCCGGCGCGGTGGACGGGGCGGTGTGCAGCGCTCCGTCGGCATCCGGGATCAGCCAGTCGAGGCAGAACTCCACGGCGCCGCGCATCAGGGGCCAGATCCGCGCGCGCAGGAGCTCGCGGTCGCCGCTGAACTCGTACGCATCCCAGAGGTTGTGTGTGAGCCACACTCCACCCATCATCCAGATGGCCCAGCTCGCGGCTCCGTGTCCGTCGCCGACCGGAAGGCTCCATCCCCAGACATCGCTGTTGTGGTGGGCGACCCATCCCCGTGCTCCGTAGAGCTCGCGCGCGGTGTCCGTGCCGTTCCGGGCGATGTGCTCGACGAGCGCGATGAGCGGCTCGATCACGTCGGGACTCAGAAGCACCGGCGATGCCCAGTAGTTCATCTCGGTGTTGATGTTGATCGTGTAGTTCGAGGACCAGGCGGGCTGGAGCTGGTCGTTCCAGATCCCCTGGAGGTTGGCGGCGGGGCTGCCAGCCCGTGAACTGGATGCGAGCAGATACATGCCGTACTCGGCGGCGATGGTCGCCTTGAGCAGGGGGTCCGACCCTCGCAGCACGTCGCGCTCGATGTTCCAGGCGCCTTCACGTCGACTGCCGATCGCGAATCGCGCCCGAGTGGTGCGTCGCCGATCGGCGACATGCTCGGCGAGGAGGGCTGCGGCCCCGCGGTGAGCCGCGGCGTCCGCCCTCTGTCGTGCGCGATCCCGGATCGCCTCGCGTGAGGCGATTCGCCAGTCCCCGTCGGCGTCGGCCCACCACAGCCCGGCGCGAGACGATGTGGACAGGGCGACCAGCAGTCGACGGGCCCCGTGGACGACGAGGCGATCGTCGGTTCGTCGTACCTCGCCGTCGGAGTCCAGTGCGATGGCGACAGCCGCGTAGGCGTCGAAGTCGGTTGCATCCTCGGAATAGCGCAGCGGATCGCCGGATTCCTCGTGCAGTGGAGCGCCGTCGATGGGTGCCTGGACGTCGAGGATCAGCGAACCGAGAGTATCCGCGATGCGACCGCGGAGGAGAGTCGAGAGTTCGAGGGTCGCGTCGAAGTCGGCGTCAGCCGTGATGTCGACGATCAGGGCCTGGGCAGGAGCGGACACCCAGGAGCGGCGCACGGCCCGACCGCCGGGCACCCGCAGGGACTCGGTGAGCGTCGCGGCGTCGATGTCCAGAATCCTGGCAGGGGACACGGACGCCTGTTCGGGCTCGGCTCCTTCGACTCGCGCGTGCAGATCGGCGAGCGGCAGGAACTCCTGCGAGTAGGGGCCTTCGAACGCCATGAGCAGGGCTTCCGCCTCGCGCACGTCGCCCGAGGCGAGCGCCTTGCGCACCTTGGCGAGGCGTTCGGGGCCCGCGCCACCGGCGCGAACCTTCGCGAGCGCCTGAGCTGGGCCGTCCGGTGTGCCCGACCACACGGTCGCGTCGTTGAGCTGGTAGCGGCCGTCCGATCCGCCGAATGACATGGCGCCGATGCGGCCGTTGCCGAGTGGAGTCGCCTCCTCCCACTGGGTGGCGGGGGCGTCCCAGGTGAGGCGCAGTGTGTCGGTCATCGCACTCCGGTGTGTTCGATCGATCTCGATGTCACCGTCAGCGTAGGCGGCATTAATTGCCGCTGTCAAGTAATGTCCGACACGCTGCGCCTCGCCGCGATCAGAACTGCAGCAGCACCTTGCCCACGCGTCCCGCGGTGTTGCTCGCGCGCACCGCGTCGGCCGCGTCTGCCGCGTCGAAGACGCCCGCCACCGGCAGCGTCAGCGTGCCGTCGCTGACGCGCTGGATGAGCTCGCCGAACAGGGCGCCGCGGATGGCGGCATCCATGGTCTGGATGACCTTGCTTCCCCAGAAGCCCTTGACTGTGGCCTGCTTGAAGATGACGTCGCCCGAGGCGATCTCCATGGTGGGGGAGTTCATGGCGCCGAACGCGACGAGCGTTCCGCCTTCACCGAGGAGCGAGAGCACGTCGCCGGCCGACGATCCGCCGACGGAGTCGACACCGAAGGCGACATGCGCTCCGCCGGTCAGCTGGGCGACCTGTTCGCGCCAGTCGTCCTGGTCGGTCGAGACGACGTTCGCGATGCCCTGCTCGCGCAGTTCGTCGACGCCTGCCGCGCGGCGCACGAGGCCGATCACGTTCACGCCACGAGCGGCACCGAGCTGGGCGAGCATGCGCCCGACCGCGCCGTTCGCGGCGTTCTGGACGATCCAGTCGCCCTTCTCGGCGCCGAGGAACTGCAGCAGGCTGATGGTGCTGAACGGCATCGAGACCAGCTGTGCGGCGGCCTCGTCGCTGAGCGACTCGGGAACCGGGATGAGTCCGGCGGCGTTCGCGACCACGTACTCGGCCCAGGCGCCGAACGTGCCGCCCGTGGCGACCCGCTGTCCGACCGTCAGGCTGTCGACGCCCTCGCCGAGAGCGTCGACGATCCCGAGGGCCTCGGTGCCGGATGCTGCTGGCAGCTCGGGCTTGAACCCGTAGGTGCCGCGGATGGTCCAGAGGTCGTGGTTGTGGATCGGCGAGAGCACGATCCGCAGCCGCACCTGACCCGGGCCGGGCTCGGGGGTGGGGCGTTCGGTGACGGTCAGCACCTGTTCGGGATCGCCGAAGGTGTCATGGGTGAGTGCGCGCATTGTGTCTCCTTGTGGGATCGGTCGTGGGGATGCTCGGGGGAGGATCAGTCGTCGGTGACGGTGATCTGGACGTCGATGTTGCCCCGGGTCGCGTTGGAGTACGGGCACACCTTGTGTGCAGCATCCGCCAGGGCCTGTGCCTGGTCGTGGGGAAGGTCGGGGATGACGACCTCGAGCTGCACGGCGAGACCGAAGCCGCCGTCGCCGTTGGAGCCGATCTGCACGCGTGCGCCGACGGACGAGTCGGTGAGCTTCACCTTCTGGGTGCGGGCGACGGTCTGCAGCGCGGAGTGGAAGCACGCGGCGTATCCCGCTGCGAACAGCTGCTCGGGGTTCGCCCCGTCGCCGCTGCCACCCATCTCCTTGGGGATGGCGAGGTCGAGGTCGAGACGGCCTTCGCCGGTGGCGACGCGGCCGTTGCGGCCGGCTCCGGTGGCGAGGGCTTCGGCGGTGTAGAGAGCTTCCATCGTGTGGATTCCTTCCGGGGTTGTGGTCATTCGCCGTGCGAGGTGCGCACGGAAGCGGGGGTGGAGGCGACGCCCTGCAGCCGGGCGGTGAGTTCCTGCAGTTCGGAGATCAGACGGTGGCGTTGGTCGTCGTCCTCCATTCCGGCGAGGGCTGCGACCCGGGCGTGCACGGGGGCGACTTCGGTGCGCAGCGCCGTGCCCGCGTCGGTCAATCCGACGGTGACGATCCGCTCATCGACCGAGCTGCGAGCGCGCGACACGTACCCCGCCTGCTCGAGGCGACGGACGAGGGGGGAGAGCGTGCCCGAATCGAGCTGCATCGCCTCGCCGAGCGAGCCGACCGTCTGCTCGCCCTCCATCCAGAGGATCGCGAGTACGAGGTACTGCGGGTAGGTCAGACCCCAGGGCGCGAGGAGGGCGCGGTACGTCTGCGTCGTCGCACGGGCGGCGGAGTACAGCGAGAAGCACACCATCTCATCGGTCACGGTCATGTAACAAGTATTGCACTCAATTAGATTGTGCACAATGAAACTGCAGAAGCAGGGCGTTACGCTGATCGTCGTGATCATCCGCGCCCTCGACCTCGTCGATGTCTTCGTCTACCTGGTCGTGCTGGGCGTGTTCACGCAGTTGTTCCCCGAAGTGATCTCCGAGTCCTTCCTGCTCGCGCTGCTCACGGCGATCCTGCTGAAGGTGGTGCTCGAGGTCGTTCTCCTCATCAAGAAGCGCATCGTCACCAGAATCCGTGGGGCCCGCACTCCGTGGGTCCGGGTGGTGAACGTGGCCGTGCTCCTGCTGGTCCTCCCCGGGAGCAAGTTCCTCGTGCTCGAACTCGTGGACCTGGTGTTCGGCGATGCCGTGCATCTGGGCGGCTTCTTCCAGGTGACCGCGCTGATCGTCGTGCTGATGCTGGCGAGGGGCGGAGTGCGCAGGATCTTCGATAGAGACCACGTCGGTCAGGAGAGAGCGCCCGAGGGCTGAGCATTCCGCTGGGCGCGGTCAGCGCGAGGGGTTCCAGGAGGACTCGGGGCTGATCGCAGAAGACACGCGCGCACTGAGGGATCCCAGCTGGCGGGCCTGATTCGCGGTGAGCGTCTCGAAGATCAGTCGGTGGACCAGTGCCTGGTGTCCGGGTGTCGACTCCGCCAGCTTCGCGCGTCCGTCCTCAGTCAGGATTCCCAGGGTGAATCGTCCATCAGTGGTGTCGATCTCGCGGCGCACCCACCCTTTGGCTTCGAGGCGTGTGACGGCCCGCGACAGCCGCGACAGCGTGCAGTTCGCGTAACCGGCGAGGATGCTCAGTCGCAGCGTGTGCTCCGGAGCGGAGTCGAGTGCGAAGAGGATGCCGTGCTCGAAGTGGGTGAGTCCGCTGTCTCGCTGCAGTTGAGTGTCGAGCGCAGCGGGTAGCCGCTCCAGGAGGGTCGCGACAGACGCCCAGATCTCCAGGTTCTCCGGGCTCAGGTGAGGTGCGTGCGACTGGTCGGACATGCCCCCAGAATAGGGCATTCGACCCGACCGGAGCGTCACAAATCACTTGCTCAGGCAAGCGAGATGGCATAAGTTGACTTGCCTAGGCAAGTTAAACGGCGCTCCGCGCGCCGAGAGGAGAGTGGTCGGTGGACCTGCAACTGGTTGGCAAGAGGGCGTTCATCAGCGGTTCGACCCAGGGGATCGGATATGCCATCGCCGAGGCGCTTCTCGCCGAGGGCGCGACCGTCACGGTCAACGGACGCGACGCTGCACGCGTGTCGGCTGCGGTCGAGCGGCTGCGATCGGCTGTCCCCGGGGGCGAGGTGTTCGGGCTCGCCGCCGATCTCTCGATGCCTGATGAGGTGACTCGCCTTCTGGAATCGCTGGATGACGTGGACATCCTCGTCAACAACGTCGGCCTGTTCGGGCTCGCAGAGTTCGAGTCTGTCTCCGATGCGGAGTGGGCGCGCTACTTCGACGTCAATGTCATGAGCGGCGTGCGCCTGTCCCGGCGTCTCCTGGGCGCAATGCGTGAACGCGGCTGGGGCCGTATCGTCTTCATCAGCAGCGAGTCCGGCGTGAACGTGCCTGGCGACATGGTGCACTACGGCGTGACCAAGGCCGCGATGGTCGCTCTGGGGAACGGGCTCGCGAAGCTCACACGTGGAACCGGGGTCACCGTCAACACGGTGCTCGGTGGCCCGACGTTCTCCGACGGGGTCGCGGCAGCTGTGGCCGCCGTCGCAGGCGCGCAGTCGGTCTCGAGTGATGCGATGAAGCAGGCGATCATCGGTCAGAATCACACCACTCTGCTCGAGAGGTTCATCGACCCGGCTGAGGTCGCGAATCTCGTCGCCTACATCGCGAGCCCTCGCGCATCCGCGACCAACGGTGCGGCCCTTCGGGCCGATGGGGGCGTGCTCACCGCGATGCTGTGAGGGCGGGTCTCGACCGTCCGCCGTATTGCTAGCTAAGCTAGTAGTCATGGAACGCTACTTTCGCCTGCGCTGGGTGGGCCTGGTCTTCATCAGCATCGCCGTCTCGCTGATCATCGTCGATTCGACGATCGTGAATGTGGCGATCCCGGCGATCGTCGACGATCTGGGCATCACCTCGACCGAGGTGCAGTGGGTGCAGGAGGCGTACACGCTGGTGTTCGCCGCGCTGCTCCTCGTGTTCGGCAGCCTGGCAGATCGATTCGGACGCCGGCGCGTGATGATCATCGGTGTCGTCGTCTTCGCAGCATCCTCGGTGCTCGCCGCGTTCGCCCCGGACGGCGGGACGCTGATCCTCGCCCGCCTCGCGCAGGGAGTCGGTGGAGCGATGATCCTGCCCACGACACTGTCGATCATCAATGCGACCTTCCGAGGCCGCGAGCGTGGCATCGCCTTCGCGGTGTGGGGCTCGACGATCGGCGGTATGGCTGCCGTGGGTCCGCTGCTCGGGGGATGGCTGACGACCGCCTTCTCCTGGCGCTGGGCTTTCGGCATAAACATCCCGTTGGGGATCCTCATCGTCATCGGCGTGCTGCTCACGGTGGCCGAGTCGCGCAGCGATCGAGCGTCGAAGATCGACGTGGTCGGAGCGATCCTCTCGGTCATCACGATGGCGAGTCTCGTGTTCGGTCTGATCGAGGGACGCACCTACGGGTGGTGGCTCGTCGACCAGCGCCCCGAGCTCGGCGACTGGAGCTGGCCGCTGGACGTGTCTCCGATCCCGTTCGCCTTCGCTCTGGCCGTCGTGGCGCTCGTCTCGTTCATCGCGTGGGGGGTGCATCGGGAGCGCCAGGGCCGGCCGACCCTCCTGGCCCTTCGACTGTTCTCCATCCCGTCTTTCCGCAACGGCAACATCGCGGCGACAGTGGTCTCACTGGGCGAGTTCGGCATCATCCTTGCGCTGCCCCTGTGGCTGCAGTTCGTCTTGGGCTTCGACGCGCTGCAGACCGGCCTGCTGCTGCTCGCTCTCGCGGGTGGGTCGTTCGTCGCCAGCGGTGCGGCAGGCGCGGCGAGCGGCAAGATCGCTCCGGTCTGGGTCGTGCGGGCGGGGCTCCTGGCTGAGATCGTCGGCGTCGCCGGCGTCGGCTTCGTCATCGCGCCAGACGCATCGTGGGTGCCCCTCATCCCGTTCCTCTTCGTCTACGGACTCGGTGTCGGCCTCGCCACTGCTCAGCTGACGGGGGTCGTGCTCGCCGACGTTCCGGTCGACGACAGCGGCGCGGCGTCGGGAACCCAATCGACCTCCCGGCAGCTCGGTGCAGCACTCGGAGTCGCAGTCCTGGGCACGGTGCTGTTCACGAGCACGGCCGGGATCCTCTCGTCGTCACTCGACGCGCGGGGGCTTCCGGCCGAGCAGCGCGATCAGATCGTGTCGTCCGTCGTCGACAGTGCCGGCGCGGCGATCAGCGGGCTGGAGGCGCAGCCCGAGACCGCCGAGATCGCGGACGATGCGAAGGCGGCATTCTCCGACGGCACCCGGTTCGCCGCATGGACGGCGGCGGGCTTCCTGTCGCTCGGCTTGCTCTCGACGATCTCGCTCGGAGCCGGTGCGGGCGCGAAGTCCCGCCGCGACGAGGACTCTGCACCCGCCGATGCAGAGCCGGGGATCGGTATGTCCGACTGACGGAGCGCCGCGACCTAGCGGTCGCCCGTTCCACCGTCGCGTGCGGAACGTCGACGTCGGGGTCGTGCTTCAAGCCTCGCCGTTGAGGGGCTCGCCCCTGAGGGGTGCGCCTCTGGAGGAATCGCAGTGCGGTCGCCCGAGAGCCATCGCAGCCATGTGGCGCCTGGGTCGCCTTCGAGCACCAGAGTTCGCACGAGGAGGGTGAGGGGAATCGACAGGATCGCTCCGAGCGGTCCGATGATGAACGTCCAGAAGATCACCGAGAGGAAGCTCAGCGTGAGGCTGAGGTCGACGGCGTCGCTGACGAACTTGGGTTGCACGAGCACCTGCAGCACGACATTGACCACGCAATAGACCGCGACGACGCCCAGCAGCAGAGGCCAGTCGCCGACGACGAACGCGAGTATGGCCGGTGGCACCAGCCCGAGGATGAATCCGATATTGGGGATGAAGTTCGTGACGAACGCGAGGATCGCCCAGACGAGGGGAACCGGAATCCCCATCCACCACAGAGCGAGCCCGTCGATGACCGCGACGATCGCGCCGAAGGCGGCGTTCACGACGTAGTACCTGCGGATGCCGCCATTGAGGCGCATGATGCGCTCGATGGTCGCTCCCTTGGTCGCCGCGAAGAGCACCGGCGCCTGACGGTAGCGAGCCGCGTCGACCGCCATGAAGATGATGTACGCGCAGACGAGGAACAGCGCGGTGGCCACGCTGAGCACGGTGCCGCCGACGCTGCGCACGACGCCGAGCAGTGTCTCGGGGGATAGCACTGACGCCGCGGCATCGGACGACTCCGCGTCCAGCCCGAGGGATCGCAGCGACGAGATGAGCTGATCGGCGACCCGCGTCAGACCGCCCTCGGAGACGAGATCACTGATGAGTCGCATGAACTGCGTCCCCGCGAGCCACAGCAGCGCGCCCATGGCCAGGAGTATCAGATAGGCGAGAGCGATGACCGCCGTCGTGCTCGCCCACCGGGGCCAGCCGCGCCGATCGAGCGGTCGGCGGAGGGGGTCGCAGATCACCACGATCACGATGGCGAGCGCGACAGGCCCGAACACCTCTCTTGCGAAGTACACCCCGGCCAGAGCGATGGTGGCGGCAGCGAGTGTCAGCAGCACGCGCAGGCTGGGGGAGAGCCCTCCGGCGGAAGCGGAAGCGGAAGCGGGAACGGGAGAGGTGCGTGTGGGGCCGTGGACATCCTTCGGCCGGCGATTGCGCAACATCTCACGAATCATAGGCGGTGGGCGATGCTTCGATCCGTCTCCCCGACCGGGTCACACCACGGCGCCGCGCTCGCTCGACGTCCGCCGCTCGGACAGCTCGTGACCGTGCGCGGTCAATGCGTAGATGATGAGCACGTCGATCGCGATGACGATGACCGACCACCAGGGCTGCGCCGGCAGGACGAGCAGCTGACCGGCCGCGCTGAGCACCGCGAGGATCACCGCGATGACTCGAGCCCACACCGCTCCGCTGAACAGCGCGAACGCGGTGATCGTCAGCAGCGCCCCGATGATGATGTGCCACCACGCCCACCCCGCCACATCGAAGAGGAACAGGGAGCCGTCGACCACGACGTAGGACGCCCGTGGGCCGAGGAGGAGCACGAGGCCCTGCAGCAGGGAGAAGATGCCGCTGATGAGAATGATGACGCCAGCGAAGGCGGCCCAGCCCGTCCAGGCGGATGACCCCTTCGAGGTTGCGTGTGAGGACATGATCGTTGCCTCTCTGCCGACATATCGGCGCCGTGGTGCTCTGGCCCGATCGCCTGCACCCGCAAGGTGATTCTCCTGCCGGCACGGGACGACGGCGTCACCCGAAGAGAGTGATGCTGAGACATGGTGAGGGGCGTGGCGCCTCGTCAGCGACGAGCGATCACTTGTGCGGATCGCAACCACAGGACTCGATATGCGAACGACGCACCGGCATACACTGACGCTGAGCGATGGCGCTCGTGAAAGTCCGGCAGCTGGGTTGGGCGGTGGGTGATGAATGTCCAGGTGGTAGGGAATTTCGACGACGCGGTGAACGACCGCCCGTCATCGTCGACCGTTCAAAAGCTGATCCGGCTCTCGGCCCCGGCTGTGATCATCGGAGTGGCATCGGCGCTGGTGCTCTTCGCCGTGGAGGAACTCGCACACCGCCTCGAGCACCTCCTGTGGTCGGCGCTTCCGGACCTGCTCGGACTGTCTGCGGACTCGGGGTGGTGGATCTTCGGGGTGCTCAGCCTCACCGGCCTCGCGGTGGGCCTCGTCGTCTGGCTGATGCCAGGACACGGCGGACCTGATTCCGCGACCATCCATCTCATCGCACCTCCGCTGCCGCTTCGCGCCGTCCCATCGCTCCTGATAGCGGGCGTGCTCGCACTGGGCGGGGGAGTGAGCCTGGGGCCGGAAGCCGTCATCATCGGCATCAACGTCGCACTTCTCGTCGCTGCGTTCCGCTGGGCCGTGCCCTCGATCCCCACCGAACTCATCGTCGTCCTCACCGCTGCCGGCACAGTGGGCGCCGTTTTCGGGACCCCCGTCGCGGCGGCTCTGGTGTTCACCGGGTTGGTCGGCGGCATGTTCCGCGAAGGCGCACTCTGGGATCAGCTGTTCCTCCCGCTCCTGGCCGCGAGTGCAGGTGCCGTCACGATGTCCCTGCTCGCCAAGCCGCAGTTCGCGTTGGATCTTCCGGCATACGCCGCCATCGAGCCGGTCGACCTCCTCAGCGCATCGGGTGTCGCCGTGGTCGCCGCAGGACTCGGTCTGGCGGCCTCGGCCGTGTTCGCTCCCGTGCACCGCGTGTTCAGGACCCTCCGGAATCCGGTGCTCTACATCACTATCGGAGGCATGCTCCTCGGACTCCTCGGAGTGATCGGCGGACCTCTCACCCTGTTCCAAGGCAACGGAGAGATGTCGGAGCTGGTCACCCAGCGCGCGGAGTACCCGGCATCTGCTCTGGTGCTGATCGTGGCCGTGAAGGTGCTCGCGTTGCTCATCAGCGCCGCTGCGGGGTTCCGAGGGGGACGGATCTTCCCCGCCGTCTTCATCGGAGTCGCTCTGGGGCTGCTGACGAACGCGCTCATCCCATCGATACCGTTGACGGTGGCGGCGGCCGGAGGCGTCCTCGGGATGGTCCTCGCGATCTCCCGCGACGGCTGGCTCGCGTTGTTCATCGCCGTAGCACTGACGGGAAGCGTCACCATCCTGCCGCTGCTCTGCGTCGCGATCCTTCCGGCATGGCTTCTCGTGTCGAGAGGGCCGGAGATGATCGTGCACGTATCCCAGGTCGACGTCCTGGAGCACACCGCAGGGATCGAGCGTCGCCCATAGTGGCCGACACGGCTGTCGTCCTCCTGCGGCTCGCCTCGCTTCGGGCGGGGAGCGACATCCGAGAATGAGAGAGGCCGCCTGATGTCAGGCGGCCCTCTTCGTATCTTGGACTTCCGCGGACGAATTGAGATTCGTTCCGCTTACAAACCTGTGTGCCCCCGACTGGAATCGAACCAGCGACCTACGGTACCGGAAACCGGCGCTCTATCCACTGAGCTACGGAGGCGTACCGGTCGACAATATCACTGCTCGGGAGTGGTCTCCGACTCGCCGGCCTCGGTCACCGGCGCGTCGCCGAGCTCGGCGAGTGCCGCGGCCACCTTCTCGGCGAGGTAACGGTGGCCGTCGGTGGACGGATGCTTGCGCCCGACCTCCACATCGATGACCGACAGATAGTTCTGGTCCGTGATCCAGTTCTGGGCGACGGGGGAGATGTACCACCAGCCGCGGGCGGCGGCGAGTTCGCCGAGATCGGCGTCGATGCGAGCGGTCTCGGCGCCCACGGGCAGCTCGTGCGGCGCCGGACCGAGGATGACGATCGTCGCCTCCGGGTACTTGGCGCTCATCGCGTCCCAGGCGGCGGTCACGGCCTCGCGATACCCCGCCTCGCCCTGAGCACGGTCGTTGATCGAGCCCTGCAGGATGATCAGGTCAGGTGAGAGGGTCGGGTCGAGTGCGGCGATGCGCTCGCCGAAGGCTGGTCCGTCGAGCCCGGGCTTGAGGTAGCCGCTGCCGCGCACGCCCTTCACGATCGTCTCGCCGTCGAGCAGATCGGCGAGCACGTAGGCGTAGCCGAGAGTCGGCTCGCTGGCGGCAGATCCGTACGTCCAGGAGTCGCCGAACACGAGGACCGTCGGATGCTCGGGCAGGAGCAGCGGTGCGGCGGCGATGGTCACCGACTCGTCATCGCTGGCCGCGGCGACGACGGGTGCCGAGGACGGCACCGGGACCCACGGACGCCACACTCCGAGGATCACCGCAGCGAGGGCCAGGATCACCGCGACAGCGAGGCCCGCGACGGGCAGACGGTGTCGGACGGATGCGGCCTTCATGGCATGACTGTAGATCACGTTCGTGCCCTCGCAAATTCGGCGTGGTGGCGCGCCGTAAACTGGGACCGCTATGAACCCTGACACTCTCGCCGAAGCCATCCTCGCCGTCCTCGCACCGATCGCCGACGAACGACGTCCTGGCGAGCCGCTCGCGCTTGCAGCATCGGACATCGTCCTCGATCGTCCGCGCAACCGCGACCACGGCGACTGGGCATCGAACATCGCCATGCGACTGGCCAAGCCGTTCGGCACGAACCCGCGCGAACTCGCGCAGCAGATCGCCGACGGACTCGCGAAGATCGACGGCATCCAGAGCGCGGAGGTCGCCGGCCCCGGGTTCATCAACATCCGCCTCGACGCGGCGGCCGCGGGCGCTCTGGCGAAGGTCATCGTCGACGCGGGTGACCAGTACGGCCACAACGACACGCAGGCAGGGCACAGCGTCAACATCGAGTTCGTGAGCGCGAACCCGACCGGCCCGTTGCACATCGGGCACACCCGCTGGGCTGCGCTCGGCGATGCGATAGCGCGTGTGCTCGCCGCCTCCGGCGCGAAGGTCGCCCGTGAGTACTACATCAACGACGCCGGGGTGCAGATGGAGCGCTTCGCGAACTCCGTGCTGGCCGCGGTGAAGGGTGAGCCGACCCCCGAGGGTGGCTACGCCGGAAGCTACATCGGCGACCTCGCCGCCCGTGTTCTCGCCGCCCGCCCCGACCTGCTCGATCTCCCGAACGACGAGCAGGTGGTGGTCACGCGCGAGCTCGCCTACGGGTTCCAGCTCGAAGAGCAGAAGCAGTCGCTGTCGAAGTTCAACGTCGAGTTCGACGTGTGGTTCTCCGAG
Source organism: Microbacterium sp. WCS2018Hpa-9 (assembly GCF_031843745.1). Lineage (NCBI taxonomy): Bacteria > Bacillati > Actinomycetota > Actinomycetes > Micrococcales > Microbacteriaceae > Microbacterium > Microbacterium sp. WCS2018Hpa-9. Next base: position 559,461 of record NZ_JAVTIY010000001.1, on the reverse strand, counting down.
CGCACTCTGCACGCCAAGGGCGAAGACGGCACGAGCTTCGTCGACCAGGCGGTGGACCGTCTGCGCGAACAGGGGCACGTGTTCGACGATGAGGGCGCCGTCTGGGTGCGCACGACCGACTTCGGCGACGACAAGGACCGCGTGATCCGTCGCTCGAACGGCGAGTACACATACTTCGCCGCCGATGCCGCCTACTACCTGAACAAGGGTGATCGCGGCTTCGAGTACAAGCTCTACCTGCTGGGTGCAGACCACCACGGGTACGTGCATCGCCTCAAGGCGATCGCGGGCGCGGCGGGGGAGAACCCCGAGAAGAACGTCGAGGTGCTGATCGGGCAGCTCGTGTCGGTGGGCGGAGCACGGCTCAGCAAGCGCGCCGGGAACATCATCGAGATGGACGATCTGCGCGAGTGGCTCGGCACCGACGCTCTCCGCTATTCGCTCGAGCGCTCGCCCGCCGACTCGCCTCTCGCGCTCGACCCGGAGCTGCTGCAGAAGCGCACGAACGACAACCCGGTGTTCTACGTCCAGTACGCGCATGCCCGCACGCACAACGTCGCGCGCAATGCCGCCGACTCCGGGGTGGATCGTTCGGAGTTCGCACCCGAGACGCTCACGCACGAGACCGAGAGCGCATTGCTAGGCGCTCTGCAGGAGTTCCCTCGCATCGTGGCGTTCGCCGCTGAGGTGCGCGAGCCGCACCGTGTCGCGCGTTACCTCGAGGAGCTCGCGGGCCTCTACCACCGTTGGTACGACAACTGCCGGGTCATCCCGCAGGGTGACGACCCGATCGAGACGGTGCACCGCACGCGTCTGTGGCTCAACGATGCCGCAGGCCAGGTGTTCCGCAACGGGCTCGACCTGCTCGGTGTGTCCGCGCCAGAGCGCATGTGACGCGTGCTGCCGTCCGGCGCCGTAGGGCAGGATGGCAGCATGAGCGACGACAACCACACCCTTCCTTACCCCGCTGCGGATTCCGAGCACCCGACGCTCGTGATTCCCGGTGGGAAGGACGGCGCGGCTGTCGACGGTGCCGCGTCACCCGCCCGCAAGCGCAAGCGGTGGCCATGGGTGCTGCTGATCGTCATCGTGGTGCTGGCGGCTCTCGTCGTCGCGGCGGAGCTCGTGGCGCGTTCGATCCTGCCCGGCATCGTGCGGGGGATCGTGATCGAGCAGCTCGATCTTCCCGTTGACCAGCAACTCGCGGTCGAGGCCGACGGCATCCTGCTGCCTCAGCTGATCGGCGGAACGCTCGACAGCCTGCACCTCTCCACCGACTCCGTGACGCTGGAGGGGGTCACCGGTGCCGTCGACGTCACCGCCACGGGTGTCCCGCTGCGCGGCGGCGACCTGGGCGGCGCGTCCGGCACGATCCGCGTCGACGAGTCGCAGTTCACCGATCTGCTGTCGAACACCGACCTGCCGATCGACAAGGTCACGCTCGACGCGCCGAACGCGACGGTCGCAGGCTCCGTGAGTGTGCTGGGCATCGCGATCCCGATCTCCCTCACGGTCACTCCTGGGGTCGCAGAGGGCGACCTCGAACTCACCCCGGTCGGGCTGATGATCGGCGGCCTCGAGGTCGACGCGGATCAGGTCGGCTCGACCCTCGGCGACCTGGGAAACCGGCTCACCGCGACGCAGCGCATCTGCATCGCCGATCAGCTGCCCGCCGGCATCACACTCACCGACCTCGAGATCGATGGAGCGGAGGCCGTGATCGACGTCGACGTCGACGGTGCCATCGCGACCGACGCGAGCCTGCTCGAGAAGGGCACCTGCCCTCAGGGGTGACGCTCAGTCGTCGTCGGAACCGAGGCGCGCGTCGCGCTCGGCCTTCTGGGCCGCGCGAAGCTCCGACGTCGCGAGCGCGACCTCGGCCTCGGCGCGCTGCACGCGTCGCTGCGGGAAGGTCGTCGCGCCGAACCGGGCATGCACGCGGTCTTTGCGTTCCTCCTCCGACGTGACGATGTAGGCGCACGAGATCAGGATGACCTGGGTCGACAGGTTGAGCCAGATCAGCAGCGCGAGCAGTGTGGCGAAGGAGGCAAGCAGCGGATTGCTCGTCGCGCCGCCGATGAACAGCCCGGAGAGCTCCTGCAGCACGAGCAGCCCGACGCCGCCGATGAGAGCTCCGATCCACAGGGAGCGTCCCGACGGTCGGAGACCGGAGAGCAGCCGGAACACGCCCGCGATGAGCACGGTGTCGAGCGCGAGCACGACGATAAGCGAGACGATCCGGATGCTCCACGAGGCCACGGGTGAATCCTCGGAGATGCCGAACAACCCGCTGATCCAGGTGATTCCGAGCCGGCCGGCGAACGTGACGGCCGCCGCGGCGACGAACAGCACGGCGACCCCGGCTGCGAGCAGCAGGTTGCGGAGCATGACCCAGATGAACAGCACGTCCGCGTGCGCGGTGCCGGCGAGCACGCGCACCGCCGTGCGCAGGGACCCCACGGCGCCGAGCGCCGAGCCGATGAGAGCGATCGTCGAGACGGCGCCCGCGATCGACAGCGAGATCGGCTCTTTGAGGTCGTCGGGATCCACCACGCCGCCCTCGCCGATGAGGCCGGGCACCACGGCCTGAACCGCCGAGATGATCGCGTCCCAGACGTCTGGGTTGCCGGCGAGCCACAGCGCGGCGATCGAGAAGCCGAGGAGAACCGCGGCGAAGACGCTGAACAGTGCGCGATACGTCACGCTGTCGGCCAGCATCGGGCCCCGACGCTCGGAGTAGAGCAGGAAGGCCCGCACCGGACGACGGGTCAGAGCCCAGCGGATCGTCGCAGTGCTGACGCGCGCGATCAGGCCTGGGCGTCGGGCATCGGGTGCTGCGGATTCGGTGCTCATCTCGACCACTTTACGAGTCGGCAGGATGTGTCCGCAGGGGGTTGACGCCGAGCGTCACCATGACTGATGCGGCATGCACGGTGCCCTAGAATCGGGGGCAACCTCGCAGTGCGCGTATCCGCCCGAGACTCGTCCCACGATTGGTGTTCCTTGCTTTCCCCTGCCGACTCGCTCGCCCCGGAATGGCTCGTCGTGCCCGACGACGCGAATGATCTTCCCGCCGCTGTCTGGCCCGCCTCCGCAGTGCGCGGTGCCGACGGAGAATTGCGGATCGCCGATATCTCCGCGACCGCACTCGCCGAGACGTACGGCACGCCGCTGCTCGTGATCGACGAAGACGAGGTGCGTTCCCGCGCCCGCGCTTTCCGCTCGGCTTTCGACACCGCTGCGGGCGACCACGGCACGACCGCGCAGGTGTACTACGCGGGCAAGGCGCTGCTGACCACGACGATCGCGCGCTGGGTGGTCGACGAGGGGCTCCGCATCGACGTGTGCACCGGCGGTGAGCTGGAGGTCGCGCTCGCCGCGGGCGTCTCTCCGGCATCCCTGGGCTTCCACGGCAACAACAAGTCGGTCGCCGAACTCGAGCGCGCCGTCGAAGTGGGCATCGGCACGATCATCGTCGACAGCGCGATCGAGATCGAGCGCCTGGCGGCGATCACCGCCAGGACGGGCGCTGTGCAGCGTGTGCTGGTGCGGGTCATCAGCGGCGTGCACGCCGAGACCCACGATTTTCTCGCGACGGCCCACGAAGACCAGAAGTTCGGCTTCCCGCTCCCCGAAGCCGAGCAGGCCGTCGCCCGCATCCGAGAGATCCCCGGCCTCGAGTTCGCCGGACTCCACTGCCACATCGGTTCGCAGATCTTCGGCGTCGCGGGCTTCCGCGAGTCGGCGTCGCGCGTGCTCGAACTGCATGCCGCGCTGCTCGAGGGCGGACCGGTCCCGCAGCTCAACCTCGGCGGAGGCTTCGGCATCGCATACACGAGCGTCGACGACCCCACGCCGATCGAGACGCTCGCAGGTGAGATCGTCGCCGCCGTCGCCGAGGGCTGCGACGCACGCGGTATCGCCCTGCCGGCGCTGTCGTTCGAGCCGGGCAGGGCGATCGTGGGCACCGCCGGGGTGACGATCTACGAGGTCGGAACCACCAAGGACGTCGCACTCGGCACAGGAGCCACTCGGCGGTACATCAGCGTCGACGGTGGCATGAGCGACAACGCCAGGACAGCGCTCTACGAAGCGCAGTTCTCGGCTCGCCTCGCCTCGCGGCTCGGCACGGGCTCGCCGCAGCTCAGCCGGGTGGTCGGCAAGCACTGCGAGTCCGGCGACATCGTGGTCGACCACGAGTACCTCCCCGCCGACGTGTCTCCGGGTGACCTGCTGGCCGTACCCTCCACCGGCGCCTACTGCGCGCCGCTCGCCAGCAACTACAACCACGTCCCTCGCCCGCCGATCGTCGCCGTGCGCGATGGCCGGTCGACGATCATCGTCCGCGGTGAGACGATCGCCGACGTCCTGTCTCGCGACGTCGGTTTCGAGGTGTCCGAGAACCACGGGTGATCCGCGCGACGAACGACGCGGTCCCTGACAGAGCACGACTGAACAACCCTCCTAAGGAGAGATGCAATGACGACTGAGTACCGACGACTTCGGGTGGCGCTCCTCGGCGCCGGTGCGGTCGGATCCCAGGTGGCCGCCCTCCTGCTGCGCCACGGCGACGAACTCGCCGACCGTGCGGGTGCCACGCTCGAGCTGGCCGGCATCGCGGTGCGCAACCTCGATGCGCCGCGCGAGACCGATCTGCCCAAGGAGCTGTTCACGACGGATGCCGAGTCGCTGATCCTCGGCTCCGACATCGTGATCGAGCTGATCGGCGGCATCGAGCCCGCTCGCACGAGCATCCTGCAGGCGATCGGCTCCGGCGCCGATGTGGTGACGGCCAACAAGGCGCTGCTGGCGACGCATGGTCCCGAGCTCTTCGAGGCAGCCGACCGTGTGGGCGCATCCGTCTACTACGAAGCGGCCGCTGCCGGGGCGATCCCGATCATCCGCCCGCTGCGTGACTCGCTCGCCGGTGACCGCGTGGTGCGCATCATGGGGATCGTGAACGGCACGACCAACTACATCCTCGATCGCATGGACACCGAGGGCGCCGACTTCGCCGACGTGCTCGCCGACGCGCAGCGCCTCGGCTATGCCGAAGCCGATCCGACCGCCGACATCGAGGGATTCGACGCCGCCCAGAAGGCAGCGATCCTCGCGAGCCTCGCATTCCACACGGCTGTCCCGCTCGACGCCGTGTACCGCGAGGGCATCACCTCGATCACCGCGTCGATGATCGACGAGGCGCGCGCAGCCGGCTTCGTGATCAAGCTGCTTGCCGTGTGCGAGCGCATCGAGGCCAACGGCACCGAGTCGATCTCGGTGCGCGTCTACCCGGCACTCGTTCCCAAGTCGCACCCGCTCGCCTCCGTGCACGGCGCCAACAACGCCGTCTTCGTCGAGGCGGAGGCGGCAGGCTCGCTGATGTTCTACGGTGCGGGCGCGGGCGGCGTGCAGACGGCATCCGCTGTGCTCGGAGATGTCGTGTCGGCGGCTCGCCGGCACATCGCCGGCGGCGTCGGCGTGGGGGAGTCCACCAGAGCCAACCTCCCGGTGGTACCGATCGGTCACGTCACGACCCGTTACCAGATCACCCTCGAGGTCGCGGACGCTCCGGGCGTGCTCGCGACCGTCGCCGGCATCCTGAGCGACGGAGCAGTCTCGGTCGCCACCGTCGTGCAGACCGTCGAAGGAGAGGACGAGCCCACCGCTCGCCTCGTCATCGGCACGCACCGGGCCACGGATGCCGCGCTCAGCGCCACGGTCGACGCGCTCGCCGGCAGCTCTGTCGTCGAACGGGTCGTCTCGGTGCTCCGCGTGGAAGGCGAGTGACGATGGCAGCATGGCGCACGGTCGAGGTGACGGTCCCGGCGACCAGCGCCAACCTCGGCCCCGGATTCGACACCCTCGGACTCGCGCTCAGCGTCTACGACACGCTTCTGGTGACGGAGCTCCCCGTGGGAGCGCTCGAGATCGAGGTCTCCGGTTCCGGCGCCGCCGAGATCCCTCTCGACGACTCGAACCTCATCGTGCGCACGATCGCCCATGTCTATGCAGACGTCGATCGGCCCTTTCCCGGACTGCGCATCGTCGCCGAGAACGGGGTGCCGCACGGTCGTGGACTCGGATCCTCCGGCGCGGCCGTGGCAGCGGGAATCCTCGCGGCCAAGGGGCTGCTCGAGGGCGATGTGCAGATCAGCGACGCTGACATGCTGCGCCTCGCCACCGAGATCGAGGGACACCCCGACAACGTGGCTCCTGCGCTGTTCGGCGGACTGACGATCGCGTGGATGGGAGAGCGCGGCGCGCAGCACAAGAAGCTGCTCGTGCACCGTGGCGTGTCGCCGCTCGTGCTCGTGCCCTCGTACACGATGTCGACCACGAAAGCGCGCTCGCTGCAGCCGCCTCAGGTCTCGACGGCGGATGCCGTGTTCAACGTCTCGCGTTCGGCGCTCCTCATCGCTGCACTCATGCAGAGCCCCGAACTGCTGCTCGACGCGACGGCCGACCGCCTGCACCAGGACTACCGAGCCGAGGCGATGCCCGAGACCCAGCGGCTTGTCCAGACGCTCCGCGCGGCGGGCTTCGCCGCGGTGGTGTCCGGGGCGGGCCCGAGTGTGCTGGTTCTCGCCGACGGCCCCGGCAGCCGTCAGGACGCCGTGGAACTGGCCGCATCGACGACCGACACCCCGTGGGAGGCACTGCTGCTCGCGGTCGACGTGCGTGGTGGTACAGTGGGGAATCGAGCGGAGGGCTCCACGTAACTGCGTGAATCTGGCCCCATTGCAACTCTGCAAGACCCGCACGCAAACCCCTGTGGCACTGCTCTCACCGAGAACCTCGTTCTTTTCGAGAACCCAGTGCAGAGGCTGGCTGACGCCGAGCGTCAGTCCGTGCGATCGCGCGCAGCACCCGTTGTGCGCGTGCCGCTCATGTCCCCGAGACCAAAGAGGGAGTACTCGTGGAGAATTTCTCCGAGACCCAGAACGACCAGGCGGCATCTGCCGCCGAGGCTCCGGCGAAGGCCGCGAGCTCAGACGCCGCGACAACTGCCGCGACCGAGGTGGCACCGGCCCGCAAGCGCGCACCGCGCCGAGCGAGCACCGCGTCTGCGGCTGCCAAGGCCGACAAGGCCGCTGCGGCCGACGCACCCGCTGAGGGCGCGCCCGCTGCATCCGCATCCGCTGCGCCCGCTGCATCTGCGCCCGCTGCCGAGGCGCCCGTCGCCGACGCCGCACCGAAGGCCAAGGCCCCGCGCCGCAGCCGTGCGAAGAAGGCGGACGCCGAGGCCACGACCGCTGCAGCGGAGCCCACCGAGGCCCCCGCTGCCACGTCGGAGGCGCCTGCTGCTCCTGCCGCAGAGGCTGCTGAGACGTCCGACGAGCCGAAGAAGACCACCGGACGCGGACGCCGCACGGCGAAGAAGCCTGCGGCCGAGACCGAGGCACCCGCGACCGAGAAGGCCGCCGACGCAGCACCGGCCGATACGGCCTCTGCCGCCGACTCTTCCTCCGACTCCGCTGACGGCGGCGACGAGCAGGGCGGCCGCAACCGCAACCGCAACCGCAGCCGCAACCGCGGTCGCGGCCAGAACGGCACCGCACAGGGCGGCGAGCAGCAGCAGTCGCAGCAGCAGCAGCAGCCTCAGCAGCCTCAGCAGCAGAGCGCGCCCGCCGAAGACGAGGGTGGCAACGGCCGCAACCGTCAGCGCAACAAGCGCCGCGGTGGTGTGCCGACCGACGAGTTCGACACCGAGATCGGCGAGGACGACGTCCTCGTCCCGATCGCCGGAATCCTCGACGTGCTCGACAACTACGCGTTCGTGCGCACGACCGGTTACCTCGCCGGCCCGAGCGACGTCTACGTCTCGCTCGGACAGGTCAAGAAGTACAACCTGCGCAAGGGCGACGCGATCGTCGGCTCGATCAAGCAGCCGCGAGAAGGCGAGCAGCAGGGGCGTCAGAAGTACAACGCCCTCGTGAAGGTCGACTCGATCAACGGCCTGTCGATCGACGACGCCGCGACCCGCGTGGAGTTCGGCAAGCTCACCCCGCTCTACCCGCAGGAGCGCCTGCGTCTCGAGACGGTGCCCGAGAAGCTGACTCAGCGCATCATCGACCTCGTCGCTCCGATCGGCAAGGGTCAGCGCGGCCTCATCGTCGCACCGCCCAAGGCCGGCAAGACGATCGTCCTGCAGCAGATCGCGAACGCGATCGCGCAGAACAACCCCGAGGTCCACCTCATGGTCGTGCTCGTGGACGAGCGCCCCGAAGAGGTCACCGACATGGAGCGCACGGTCAAGGGCGAGGTCATCGCCTCGACGTTCGACCGCCCCGCAGAAGACCACACCACGGTCGCAGAGCTCGCCATCGAGCGCGCCAAGCGTCTCGTCGAGCTGGGCCGCGACGTCGTCGTGCTGCTCGACTCGATCACGCGCCTCGGCCGTGCGTACAACCTCGCGGCTCCGGCTTCCGGACGGGTGCTCTCGGGTGGTGTCGACGCCTCGGCGCTGTACCCGCCCAAGCGCTTCTTCGGAGCAGCACGCAACATCGAGAACGGCGGATCCCTCACGATCCTCGCCACGGCTCTCGTCGAGACCGGCTCCAAGATGGATGAGGTCATCTTCGAGGAGTTCAAGGGCACCGGCAACAGCGAGCTGCGCCTGTCGCGCCAGCTCGCCGACAAGCGCATCTTCCCGGCGGTCGACGTGAACGCGTCGAGCACCCGCCGCGAAGAGATGCTGCTCTCGACCGATGAGGTCAAGATCACGTGGAAGCTGCGCCGAGCCCTCGCCGGCCTCGACCAGCAGCAGGCGCTCGAGGTGGTCCTGGGCAAGCTCAAGGAGACTCACTCGAACGTCGAGTTCCTCGTGCAGATGCAGAAGTCGATCCCGACGCTGCCTTCGGGCGCGCACGGACACGACAACAACATCCGCTGAGCGGAGCCGGAGTGTTCGAGTCCGTCCAGACTCTGATCGACGAGCATCGCCGGGTGCAGGAGGAACTCTCCGACCCGGCGGTGCACGCCGATGCTGCTCGGGCGAAGCGCGTGAACCGCCGCTACGCCGAGCTGTCGAGGATCGTCGCCGCCTACGAGGCGTGGGCGGCGGCATCCGACGATCTCGAAGCCGCGCGCGAGCTCGCTCGTGACGACGAGGCGTTCGCGGCCGAGGTCCCGTCACTCGAAGAGGGGCTGCAGGCGGCTCAGGAGAAGCTCCGGCGTCTGCTGATCCCTCGTGATCCCGATGATGCGCGTGACGTGATCATGGAGATCAAGGCGGGGGAGGGCGGTGCCGAGTCGGCGCTGTTCGCCGCAGATCTGCTGCGCATGTACATCCAGTACGCGGCGTCCAAGGGGTGGAAGACCGAGCTGCTCGAACGCAACGAGTCAGACCTCGGTGGCTACAAGGACGTCCAGGTCGCGATCAAGGGCTCGTCGACCGACCCCGCGCAGGGCGTCTGGGCTCATCTGAAGTACGAGGGTGGCGTGCACCGCGTGCAGCGCGTGCCGGCCACCGAGTCGCAGGGGCGCATCCACACCTCGACCACCGGAGTGCTGGTGTTCCCCGAGGTCGATGAGCCCGACGAGATCGCCATCAACCAGAACGACCTGAAGATCGACGTGTTCCGCTCATCGGGCCCTGGCGGCCAGTCGGTGAACACGACGGACTCTGCTGTGCGCATCACGCACCTGCCGAGCGGCATCGTCGTGTCGATGCAGAACGAGAAGTCCCAGCTGCAGAACCGAGAAGCGGCGATGCGCGTTCTGCGCGCGCGACTGCTGGCGAAGCAGCAGGAGGAGCTGGATGCAGCGGCATCTGACGCGCGCAAGTCGCAGATCCGCGGTATGGACCGTTCGGAGCGCATCCGCACGTACAACTTCCCTGAGAACCGGATCGCCGACCACCGCACCGGCTTCAAGTCCTACAACCTCGATCAGGTGATGGACGGGGCTCTCGAGCCGATCATCGTCAGTGCCATCCAGGCGGACGAAGAGGCCCGACTCGCCGCGGTGGGCTCCGACTCCTGAGCCGTTCGCGCGTCGGCTGTCGCTGCGCCTCGATTCCTGAGCCGGTCCCGGGTCATTCGTCGAGTGCGCTCCGATCAGGTGCGGGCTGCGTATCGGTGCTCGGGTCGTCCGGTCGCGCCGTAGCGCAGGCGCACCTCCACGACGGTCCGCGCGGCGAGAGCCGCGAGATGACGCTGTGCGGTGGCGCGGGAGATCCCGACGAGCTCCCCGACCTCGGCCGCCGAGGCTTCGCCGTCGCCGAGTGCGGCGAGCACGAGCTGCTCGGTCGCCGAACGCGAGACCGACACCGGCTCCCCGGCGCCGTGCAGGATCGCCAGAGCACGATCCGGGTCCTCCTGCCGCAGGGGGCGGTCGCCTGCCAGCAGGTTGCGGTACCGTGCGTACCGCTCGAGCAGGCCGACCAGCGCACGTCGGTCGAAAGGCTTCAGCAGGTATCCGACGGCACCCGATCTGAGGGCTCGGCGCACCGTGGGCGCGTCGTCGGCCGCAGAGATGAGGATCGCGTCGACTCCGGCCTCCCGCACCAGGGCGATGCCGTCTCCGTCGGGAAGGAAGACATCGGCCAGCAGCAGGTCAGGACGCGACGAGCGGATGCGGTCCCTCGCCTCAGCGAGCGACCGGACCGGCTCGAGGGCGGTGAACCCCGGTTGGTCGTCGACGATGCTCTGATGCAGCAGACCGACACGGAAGTCGTCGTCGAGGATCAGGACGCGGAGGGGGTCGGTCATTGCTTCTCCTTGGTCGTCGGGGTTGTCTGGGGCGGGGTGTCGGACACGGCGCGGCCGATGCGCGCGGCGAGAACAGCGCCGTGCTCCTCGCCGCCCGCGTCGATGACCCAGAGGTCTCCGCCGCGGCGGCGCGCGATGTCTCGAGCGAGGGGAATGCCCAGACCGTGGCCGTGCACGCGATCGGGGTCGTCTTCACCCGGCGGCCGCGGCGCCATCGGATCGATCCCCTCGAGCCCTGGTCCGGAGTCAGCGACCGTGACGACCAGCGCATCGCCGTCTCCCAGCACAGCGACCTCGACCCACCGGGGGATCCGCTCTCCGGAGGCGGCTGCGGTCACCGCGTTGTCGACGAGGTTGCCCAGCACGGCGGCGACGTCCTCCGGCTCTGCCACGCTGCCGATCAGCTGGGTCTCGTCTGCGATGCGCAACGCGACACCGCGCTCCCCGGCTTCGATGCCCTTGGCGCCGAGGAACGAATGCAGAAAGGGATCGCTGAGCAGGTCGAGCCCGGCGACAGGAAAGGCGACCGAGCCGCGCTCGACGAGCTCATCGAGAAAGCCTCTGGCGTCGTCGATCCTGGCCGCATCGATGAGTCCGGCGACCACGTGCATGCGGTTGGCGAACTCATGACGCTGCACCCGCAGCGCAGCGGTGACAGCGCGCACGGTCTCGAGCCGCTCCGTCAGCGCGATGAGGTCGGTGCGGTCGCGGACGATCAGCACGTCTCCGAGTGGTCTCCCATCGCGGATGACCGGCCTGGAGTCGAAGTACAGAACACGTCGATCCACGACGGCGGTCGACGTGGTGCGCCTGCCGGTCGCCGTCTCGACGACGGCGGGCGGCAGCCCGAGGTGCGCCAGCGGGTGTCCGACGGGGGAGTCGAGGCCGAGCATCCGGTCGGCGGCGTCGTTGCTGACCCGCACGACCCCGGTGACGTCGACCGCGAGCACACCGTCGTCGACGCCGTTGAGCACTGCGGTCTGGTTCTGCACGAGCGCCACGAGCTCCTCCGGCTGCACTCCGAGCGTGAGCCGCTCCCAGCGACGACGCAGCAGGAGGAACGCGATGATCGCGAGAGCCACCGCCCCCGCAGCAGTGGCGCCGATCACCGCGAGCAGGGGTGGCAGGTCGTCGAAGACGCCCGTGCGCTCGAACCCCACGCTGACCTCGCCGACGGGAACGCCGGCCTCGTCACGCACCGGCACCTTGGCTCTCGCCGACTCGCCGAGGGTTCCGGTCTGCCAGTCGACGACCTCGTTCCCGGCGAGGACCTCTTCGAAGGGTGTGCTGACCATCTGGCCGATGCGCGAGCTGGTGGGGTGGGCGAGGCGGATGCCGTCTGCGTCGGCGATCACCACGAAGAGCGCGCCGGTGCTGTCGGAGACGTCCGACGCGATGCGCTGCAGATCCCCGTTCCTGAGTGCCTCGGCATCCGGGGTCTCCTGTGCCGACGAGATGCGTGCGACCTCGGTGCGAACCTGCGGATCCTCGGCGAGGGTCCTGGCGATGCCGAGTGCGGTGGACTCGGCCTCGGCGCGCAACTGCTGCACGGCGAGCACGAGGTACACGCCGGTGCACAGCGCGACCACGAGCGCGACGGTCGCGAGGTGCAACAGCAGCGTCCGTGTCGCGAACCGAGGTCTCGACGTCGTCCTCGACACAGTGATCCCTTCGTGCGCGATCATCGCGCAATATGCGCAGAACTCACGCTACGCGCACAACGTCCGTGAATGCGGCATACCGCGCTCGCAAGAGACGGATTGCCTAGTCTCGTCAGGATCCGTCGCAGTCGACGGAGCATCGACGAAGGAGTCACAGCATGCCCGACGCACTCACCGTCCTGTCAGCGGCCACAGAGGAGGCGCCGACCTACGACGTCGCGTTCGTTCCGCCGGAGTGGGTCCTCGTCCTCCTCGGATTCACCATGGTGCTGGCCTTCATGACCCTGATCATGACGAAGCGACTGACTCCGATGGTGGCGTTGATCCTCGTGCCGACGGTGTTCGGTCTGTTCGCCGGCGCCGGGCTCGGCATGGGCGACATGATCCTCGACTCGATCGCCACCATGGCGCCGACCGCCGCACTGCTGATGTTCGCGATCATGTTCTTCGGGATCATGATCGACGTCGGCCTGTTCGATCCGCTGATCCGCGTGATCACGCGTGTTCTCGGCGACGACCCTGCGAAGGTCGTGCTGGGCACGGCGATCCTCGCCGGTGCAGTCTCTCTCGACGGCGACGGATCGACGACGTTCATCATCACGACGTCGGCGATGCTGCCGATCTATCTCCGTCTCGGCATGAGCCCGGTCGTCCTCACGTGCGTCGCCGGGTTGATGAACGGCACGCTGAACATCGTGCCGTGGGGCGGGCCGACCGTGCGCGCGGCGACCGCTCTGGGCCTGCAGCCGACCGACATCTTCGTCCCCATGCTGCCCGCGCTCGGAGTCGGCATCATCGTGACGCTCGGCTTCGCCTGGATGCTCGGTCTGCAGGAGCGACGTCGCCTCGGCCGCCTCGACTCCGAGGCGCTGCTCACCGGCGCCGACGGCGGAGCCTTCTCGACGGTGCCGAAGATCTTCCGCGGCTCGGATGCGAAGCCCGGCGCCCGTGCGGCGTTGCGCACCGGCAACATCGTCGTCGTGGCGGGCGGGCACGGCCCGGTCGCCGCGGCGAGCGTCGACCCTGCCGACACCGCCATGGCGGACACCATGCTCGACCCGGCGCGTCCGACGCTGCGGCCGAGGCTCATCTGGTTCAACCTCGCCCTCACGCTCGCCGTGATGGTGCTGCTCGTGCTCGACATCATGCCGCTTCCGTACGTCTTCATGGTCGGCGCCGCGGTCGCGCTGCTGGTCAACTTCCGGGGGATCAAAGAGCAGGCGTCCGAGATCGTCGCACACGCCCCGAGCATCGTCGGAGTGGTGTCGATGGTCATCGCAGCCGGAGTGCTGGTCGGTGTGCTGACCGGCACCGGAATGGTCGACGCGATGGCGACGTGGATCACCGATGTGCTGCCGCCGGCGCTCGGGCCCTTCCTCGCACCCATCACCGGAGTCCTGTCGATCCCGTTCACGTTCTTCATGTCGAACGATGCCTTCTACTTCGGCATCCTGCCGGTGCTCGCCCAGAGCGCCGCGACGTTCGGCATCGATCCCGTCGAGATGGCGCGGGCGTCGATCATCGGTCAGCCCGTGCACCTGCAGAGCCCTCTGGTGCCGGCGATCCTCCTGCTCGTCTCGCTCGCGAGCGTCAACCTCGGCGATCACCACAAGAAGGTGCTCTGGCGTGCGGTGATCGTGTCGTTGGTGATGCTCGCGGTCGGCGTCCTGTCGGGAGCGATTCCCTTCTTCGTGGCCCAGTGAGCGATAGGCTCAGGCCGTGATCACCCTTCTGTTCCGCGCGCTGATGTATCTCGTGTCCGCAGGTCTCGGCCTCATCGTCGCCGATCTCGTGCTCGAGGGCTTCCAGATCGAGTGGGACAAGTGGTGGGGATTCGTGGTCTGCATCGTGATCTTCGCGGTCCTGCAGAGCGTCCTCGCTCCGTGGGTCAGCAGGATGGCCGATCGCTACGCGCCGGTCCTGATGGGCGGCATCGGGATCTTCTCGACGCTCATCTCCCTCATCATCGTCGTCTTGCTGCCGATCGGCGGGCTGCGCATCGTCGATCTCTCGGGGTGGCTGCTCGGATCCGTCATCGTGTGGCTCATCACCGCGCTGGGCAGTGTTCTGCTCCCGTTGATCTTCCTGCGCAAGAAGGTCGACAAGGTGCGGACGCGCCGCGGCGCGTGAGGCACTCGCGAGAGCATCAGATCGAGTAGTCCGGTGCGGTCAGCACGGCTCTGGTGTCCTCACCCATGATCCGAGCCCGCGGCTTCGCCGGCACACCGACGAGGATGCTGTCGGCGGGCGCGTCACGGGTCACCACGGCGTTCGCCCCGACCACCGATCGCTCGCCGATCGTGACCGGCCCCAGGATCTTCGCCCCGGCACCCACGGCGACACCGTCGCCGAGAGTGGGGTGCCGCTTGCCCGCGTCCCGCGTGCGACCGCCGAGCGTGACCCCGTGATAGAGCATCACGTCGTCGCCGATCTCAGCCGTCTCGCCGATGACCACACCCATGCCGTGGTCGATGAAGAAGCGTCGGCCGATCCGCGCCCCCGGGTGGATCTCGATGCCGGTGAGCGACCGCGAGATCTGCGAGGTCGCCCGAGCGACGAGCCGCAGCCGTCTGCGCCAGAGCGCGTGCGAGACACGGTGCGCCCAGATCGCGTGCAGTCCCGGATACAGCAGCGCCACCTCCGCGCCACTGCGCGCCGCGGGGTCGCGAACTCGCGCTGCCGCGACGTCCTCGCGCATTCGGCCGATCATCCCCATCGAGCGGATCAGCCTTCGCGGAGGTCTTCGTACAGGGCGGTCGAGAGGTAGCGCTCGCCGAACGAGGGGATGATGACGACGATGTTCTTTCCCGCAGCCTCCGGGCGCTGGGCCACCTGCAGCGCGGCCCAGATCGCGGCGCCGCTCGACATGCCCACGAGGATGCCCTCCTTGCGCGCGGTCTCCCGCGCGACACGGATGGCGTCGTCGAAGGTGACGTCGATCACCTCGTCGAGGACATCGCGATCGAGGATGGGCGGCACGAAGTTCGGTCCGATGCCCTGGATCTTGTGCGGTCCAGGGTGTCCCTCGGTGAGGATGGGGGAATCCTTGGGTTCGACGGCGACGATCTGCACGCCCGGGACGCGCTCCTTCAGCACCTGGCCGACCCCGGTGATGGTTCCGCCGGTGCCGATGCCGGCCACGAGGTAGTCGACCGAGCCCTCCGTGTCGCGGAGGATCTCCTCGGCCGTGGTCTTGCGGTGGATCGCGGGGTTCGCCTCGTTGGCGAACTGCTTCGCCAGCACCGCGCCAGGCGTGCGGGCGGCGATGGCCTCCGCCTCAGCGAGAGCGTGCGTCATGCCCTTGGTGGGGTCGGTGAGCACGAGTTCGGCGCCGAATGCCTTGAGAAGCATGCGCCGCTCCTTCGACATCGACGCGGGCATCGTGAGAATCACCTGGTAGCCACGCGCGGCGCCGACCATCGCCAGCGCGATACCGGTGTTGCCGCTGGTCGCCTCCACGATCGTGCCCCCGGGCTTCAGCTCGCCCGACGCCTCTGCAGCGTCGACGATCGCGATGCCGAGCCGGTCCTTGACGCTCGAGGCCGGGTTGTAGAACTCGAGCTTGGCCAGCACGGTGGCGCCGAGGCCCTCGGTGACCCGGTTCAGGCGAACCAGGGGAGTGTTGCCGAACGCGCTGGTGATGTCGGAGTGGATTCCGGGCATGGGGAGAGCCTTCCTGTGCGGGGTGACTGCGCGGTCCAGCCTATGCGAGCGCTCTGGAGGGGTGGGCAATATGACACCTGCTGCGCTCTACGCTTGATCCATGTCCGATCTCTCCCTCGCCTCAGCGGTGCACGCCGCGGCCAGACGTCTCGCCGATGCGGGCGTCACGGACCCCCTCGTCGATGCCGAGCTGCTCGCCGGCCACGCGCTCGGACTGCGACGGGGCGAGGTGCAGGTCGTCATCATCCGCGGCGATGCGATCGACGAGGCGGATGCCGAGTCGCTGAGAGCCCTGGTCACCCGCCGCGCCGCAAGAGAGCCGCTGCAGCACATCACCGGAACCGCGCCGTTCCGGCATCTCGAGCTCGCGGTGGGGCCGGGCGTCTTCGTACCCCGGCCGGAGACCGAGACCGTCGTGCAGTACGCGATCGACGCGCTCCTGGGCTCCCCGCATCCCGAGCCGATCGGCATCGACCTCGGCACCGGCAGCGGCGCGATCGCCCTCGCCATGGCCACCGAGGTGCCCCATGCGCGCATCTTCGCGACAGAGCTCTCGCCCGACGCCTACCCGTGGGCGGTGCGGAACACGCAGGGGGCGGCCAATCTCACCCTGGTGAACGAAGACCTGGCGCATGCGTTCCCTGAGCTCGACGGAACAGCGTCCGTGGTGATCTCCAACCCGCCGTACGTGCCGGACGCCGCTGTTCCCCGCGACCCCGAGGTGCGGCTCTTCGACCCGTCGATGGCGCTCTACGGGGGAGAGGACGGTCTCGACGTCGTGCGCGTGCTGAGCGTGCGCGCCCTCGAGCTGCTGCATCCGGGCGGGCTGCTTGTCATCGAGCACGGCGAGTACCAGGGCGAGGAGATCCGCAGCATCCTCACCCGCGACGGATGGCGGGCGGCTGCGACGCACCGCGACCTCACCCTGCGAGACAGAGCGACGACCGCTCTGCGCCCGTGACGAGCAGACACGAACCGCACAGGCATCCCCAACTAGAATCGGATCGTCATGTCCTCCATCTTCGATTGCGGCGATGAGGCCCAGCTTCTCGCCGGCATGCGCCACGCCCGCCAGGCGATCAGTCGCGGCGAACTCATCGTCATGCCCACCGACACCGTCTACGGCGTCGCCGCCGATGCCTTCTCTCCCGCAGCGGTGCAACGCCTCCTCGATGCCAAGGGACGAGGGCGCAACCAGCCCCCGCCCGTCCTGATCGGCACGAAGGAGACCCTGCACGCGCTCGCAGAGTCGGTTCCCGAGCCCGTCCAGCGTCTCGTCGACGCGTTCTGGCCGGGCGGGCTGACCATCGTCCTTCCCGCCCAGCCGTCCCTCGTGTGGGATCTGGGCGACACTGAGGGCACGGTCGCCGTCAGGATGCCCGAAGGACGCGTCGCACTCGAGCTGCTCGCCGAGACGGGGCCGCTGGCCGTGTCCAGCGCCAACCTCACCGGTCGCGAATCGGCGATCTCGGCGCTCGATGCCGAGCGGATGCTCGGAGACAGCGTCTCTGTCTACCTCGCAGACGGCGTCAGCCGCGACGGGATCGCATCGACGATCGTCGACGCGACCTCCCTGGTGCCCCGCGGTGCCGAGCCCACCACGGGCGGCGTGCGCATCCTCCGAGTCGGCGCCGTCAGCCGTGAGCGACTGGAGGAGGTGCTCGGCGATCTGCTCGAGCCCGAGGCGCAGGCACCGGAATCGGACGGATGATCGTGAAGCAGTACCTCTTCACGATCATCCTGACCGCCGCCATCACGTTCGCGCTGACCTGGGCGGTCTGGAAGCTGAGCCTGCGGTACAAGCTCTACCCGACCATCCGCGAGCGGGATGTGCACACCACACCCACCCCGCGTCTCGGCGGGGTCGCGATCTTCCTCGGCATCGCCGCAGCGATCGGGTTCTCGGCCGCGAATCCGTTCTTCGCCACCATGTGGATGCCGCCGCAGACGATGTGGTCGATCCTCGCCGCGTCGCTGCTGATCGCCGTCATCGGCGTCGTCGACGATCTGTGGGATCTCGACTGGATGATCAAGCTCGGCGCGCAGTTCCTCGCCGCGGGCATCATCACCGTGGGCGGCGGGCTGCAGATCCTCTCGCTGCCGTTCGGTGATCTGATCGTGTTCTCGAGCTGGCTGAGCATCACCATAACGATGTTCGCGATCGTCATCGTGATGAACGCGGTCAACTTCATCGACGGTCTCGACGGCCTCGTCGCGGGCGTCTGCCTGATCGCCAACGGAGTCTTCTTCGCGTACTCCTACATCCTGACGCGCGACACCGGCGCATCCAGCTACTTCAACCTCGCCTCTTTCCTGGCGGCTGTGCTCATCGGTGCCTGCCTCGGATTCCTGCCCTTCAACTGGAGTCCGGCGAAGCTCTTCATGGGCGACTCGGGGGCGCTGGTCCTCGGCCTGCTGATGGCGACGTCCGCGATCGCCGTCACGGGTCAGCTCGAGCCCTCCGCCCTCGACCCCGAGCGCCTCGGCCGATCGCAGCTCCTCGGAGCGTTCATCCCGATCCTCCTCCCGCTGCTCGTGGTCCTGCTGCCGCTGCTCGATTTCGGTCTCGCGGTGCTGCGCCGCATGAACGCGGGGAAGTCGCCGTTCTCTCCCGACCGCAAGCATCTTCACCACCGCATGCTCGACCTCGGCCATCGCGACCGTGACGCCGTGCTGATCTTCTACGCCTGGACGGCAGTCATCTCGCTCGCCGTCCTTCTGATGTACGTAGGCGCCCGCGAGGACTGGCCGGGCCAGTACCTGCCCGGAGTCTTGTTCGGCCTCGTGGGAATCGCCGCATGCCTCGTCATCACCCTGAATCCTCTGCGCCGACGGAAGTCCGCGCAGTCTGCTGAGCCCGACCCGACACCCGTGGAGTCCCCGTGAGCCCGAGCCCCGTTTCCAGCAATCCGATCCTGCGTAGGACGCTGCTCTGGTCCGCCTTCTCGATGGTGGTCCTCGCGATCGTCGCCGGGGTGATCGGTCTTCTCGTCGGCGGAGGGGAGGGCCTCGTGAGCGGCCTGCTCGGCGTCGTGCTCGCGATGCTGTTCCTGGGCATCACGGCCCTCAGCATCCTGATCGCCAACCGCTGGTTCGGCGATCCGCTCTATGTGCAGCTGTTCTTCGCGATCGTGCTGGGCGGCTGGCTGCTGAAGCTCGGTGTCTTCCTCCTCGTGATGATCCTCCTGGCCGGTCAGCCGTGGCTGAATCCCATGGTCTTCTTCCTCTCGATCGTCGCCGGGGTGATCGTGTCGCTGGTGATCGACGTGATCGTGCTCACGCGCATGCGACTGCCCAATGTGAGCGACGCATCCCTGCCCACCGAGGCTCCGACCGACTACGCGCCCGGAGTGCAGCTGCCCACCGTCGTGCCCGAGGATCGCGCCCCCGGGCGGCACAACCTGATCCCCGAGGCCCGTGATCAGGAGGGGCCGACAGAAGAGGCCCCGCGGTCTTAGGACACCCTCAGATTCTGATAGTGTTGACACGTGCCCGCCGCTCGTTCGCGAGCGCTTGCGCTTGAAGCACACCGACCATCGTCGCCCCGGTTCTGACCGGTGCCCCGAAGCTGGAGCCCGCGCTGTTCAATCTTGCTGCGACCCTGATGCCCAAACTCGCCTCTGACGGCGAGTTCCACGGACCTTCGATCGACGAGTTCTTCCCGGAGATCCTCTTCAACGCGTTCGGGGTCATCCCCGTTCACCGGATCCACCTCGTGCAGCTGCTCGCCGTCGTGGTGGTGGTCCTGCTCCTGGTTCTCGGAACCCGTCGCATGAAGATCGTCCCCGGCCGCTTCCAGAGCGTCGTCGAGATGGGTCTGGACTTCGTCCGCACCAACATCGCGCACGATCTGCTCGGTCGCAAGGACGGCAATCGATTCCTGCCGATCCTCACCACGATCTTCTTCATGGTGCTGTTCATGAACATCACGGGAATCATCCCGTTCCTGAACATCGCCGGCACGAGCATCGCTGCCGTGCCGCTGACGCTCGCACTCGTGAGCTACGTCACCTTCATCTACGCGGGTATCAAGAAGAGCCCACTCGGCTTCTTCAAGAACGCGCTGTTCCCGGCCGGAGTCCCGTGGCCGGTCTACGTCATCGTGACGCCGATCGAGTTCCTCTCGACCTTCATCATCCGGCCCGTCACACTGATGCTCCGACTTCTGATGAACATGGTCGTCGGCCACATGCTCCTGGTGCTGTGCTTCGCGGCCACCCAGTTCTTCTTCTTCACCGCAGGCGGCGGCTGGGCCGTTCTCGGTGTCGGAACCCTCGCCTTCGGCGGTGCCTTCACTCTCTTCGAGATTCTGGTCGCCGTCCTCCAGGCATACGTCTTCACCGTCCTCACCGCGGTCTACATTCAGCTCGCGGTCGCAGAAGAGCACTGAGCGGGTCGGCAACTGCCGTCCCACCCAACGAAAGGAAAAACCCGTGGACGCTACTACGGTTCTCGCAGACATCAACGGACACCTCGCTTCGGTCGGCTACGGCCTCGCAGCAATCGGTCCGGCCATCGGCGTGGGCATCGTCGTCGGCAAGACCATCGAGGGTGTCGCTCGTCAGCCCGAGCTGGCCGGCCGCCTTCAGGTCCTCATGTGGATCGGTATCGCCTTCACCGAGGCGCTTGCATTCGTCGGCATCGCCGTCGGATTCATCCCCTTCCCGTAATCTCTACCGACTTCAGAAGGAGACAGGATGCTGAACGCTCTTGTCACGAACCTCGCGGCTGAGGGAGAAACGCCTAACCCGCTGATCCCCGCGTGGTACGACATCATCTGGTCGGGTCTGTGGTTCCTCGTCATCCTCGTCGTCGTGTGGAAGGTCGCCCTTCCGAAGTTCACGGCGATGCTCGACAAGCGGTCCGCCGCCATCGAGGGCAACATCGCCAAGGCTGACGAAGCACAGAAGCAGGCTGAGGCCGCGCTCGAGGAGTACACCCGGCAGCTCGCCGAGGCACGCACCGAGGCCGGTGAGATCCGTGAGGCCGCCCGCGAGGACGGCAAGAAGATCGTCGCCGAGGCCAAGGACGCCGCGTCGAGCGAGGCTGCTCGCATCACCGCGACCGCGCACACGCAGATCGAGGCCGAGCGTCAGACCGCTCTCGTCTCGCTGCGCAGCGAGGTGGGCTCGCTCGCCATCGACCTCGCCGGTGGCGTGGTCGGCGAGACGCTCTCCGACGATGCACGTGCGACCGCAGTGGTCGACCGCTTCCTCGCAGACCTCGAAGCATCCGAGAAGGCGGCTCAGTAATGGGCAGCGCGACCACTCAGGCACTCGCGGCATCCACTCAGGCGCTTGCCGCAGCGAAGGACGTCACCCTCGACACGGCACGGGAGCTGTTCGCAGCTGCACGTGCCGTGGCGGAGTCGTCTCATTTGAGCGGCGCGCTCGCCGACGCCTCGGCTCCTGCCGTGGCGCGACAGAACGTCGTCGCAGCGGTGTTCGGCGGGTTCTCTCACGACGCGCAGAGCGTCTTGAAGACCGTCGTCGCCGAGCGCTGGTCATCGGCTTCGCAGCTCGTCGACGGCATCGAGGAGCTCGCCATCCGGGCTGCTGCCGTCGCCGCGCCCGAGGCTGACATCGCGGGAGAGCTGTTCGGCTTCACCCGCGTGATCGCCGCGAACGCGGAACTCGAGCTCGCGCTCGGCAGCCGCCTCGGGGGAGAAGACGCCAAGGGTGCACTCGTCGACAAGCTGCTCGCAGGTGGCGTCAGCTACGCGACTGCGGTGATCGTCTCGTCGCTGGTCCGCCAGCCTCGTGATCGTCGCGTCCGTCAGATGCTCAACCGGGCAACGCGGGTCGTCGCAGATCAGGGCGACCGCGTGGTCGCCACTGTGCACAGCGCCAAGCCGCTCACCGATGCACAGCGCACTCGTCTCAGCGACGCACTCTCGCGTCGTTACGACGGCAAGATCTCGCTCAACGAGGTCTCTGACCCCGCCGTCGTCGGAGGCCTGCGCGTGCAGATCGCCGATGACGTCATCGACGGCAGCATCTCCGCCCGTCTCGCCGATCTTCGCCAGAAGCTCGCCGGCTAACACGACTTCGCGCGGGGAACCGCGCACCCAGATACAAAGGGAAGACAATGGCAGAACTATCGATCAGCCCCGACGTCATCCGTGACGCGCTGAAGGACTTCGCCGCAGCATACGAGCCCACTGGGGCCGCGGCGACCGAGGTCGGCACCGTCATCGACGCGGCAGACGGCATCGCGCACGTCGAGGGACTTCCCGGCGTGATGGCGAACGAGCTCGTCACCTTCGCAGACGGCACCAAGGGACTTGCGCTCAACCTCGACGAGCACCAGATCGGTGTCGTCGTGCTCGGCGAGTTCACCGGCGTCGAGGCCGGTCAGGAAGTCACCCGCACGGGTGAGGTCCTCTCCGTTCCCGTCGGCGACGGCTACCTCGGCCGCGTGGTCGACCCGCTCGGCAACCCGATCGACGGCCTCGGCTCCATCGCCACCGACGGCGTGCGCGAGCTCGAGCTCCAGGCTCCCGGCGTCATGCAGCGCAAGTCGGTCCACGAGCCGATGCAGACCGGCATCAAGGCCATCGACGCGATGATCCCCGTCGGCCGTGGTCAGCGTCAGCTGATCATCGGTGACCGCCAGACCGGTAAGACGGCCATCGCGATCGACACGATCATCAACCAGAAGGACAACTGGGAGTCGGGCGACGTCAACAAGCAGGTTCGCTGCATCTACGTCGCCATCGGTCAGAAGGGCTCGACCATCGCTTCGGTGAAGGGCGCGCTCGAAGAGGCCGGCGCTCTGGAGTACACCACGATCGTGGCCGCTCCTGCATCCGACCCCGCCGGTTTCAAGTACCTCGCCCCCTACACCGGTTCGGCCATCGGCCAGCACTGGATGTACGGCGGCAAGCACGTCCTCATCATCTTCGATGACCTGTCTAAGCAGGCTGAGGCCTACCGTGCCGTTTCGCTCCTCCTGCGCCGTCCGCCGGGCCGCGAGGCCTACCCGGGTGACGTCTTCTACCTGCACTCGCGTCTGCTCGAGCGTTGCGCGAAGCTGTCCGACGAGCTCGGCGCAGGCTCGATGACCGGTCTTCCGATCATCGAGACCAAGGCGAACGACGTCTCGGCGTACATCCCGACCAACGTGATCTCGATCACCGACGGCCAGATCTTCCTGCAGTCCGACCTCTTCAACGCCAACCAGCGTCCGGCGGTCGACGTGGGTATCTCGGTCTCTCGAGTCGGTGGTGACGCTCAGGTCAAGTCGATCAAGAAGGTCTCCGGAACGTTGAAGCTGGAGCTCGCGCAGTACCGCTCGCTCGAGGCGTTCGCGATGTTCGCGTCCGACCTCGACGCGGCTTCGCGTCGTCAGCTCTCCCGCGGTGCACGTCTGACCGAGCTGCTCAAGCAGCCGCAGTACTCGCCGTACCCCGTCGAGGAGCAGGTCGTCTCGATCTGGGCCGGAACGAAGGGCAAGCTCGACACCCTCGAGGTCTCCGACGTCCTGCGCTTCGAGCGCGAGCTGCTCGACTACCTTCGTCGCAACACGAAGGTCCTCGAGACGCTGCGCGACACGAACGTGCTCGATGACGACACCGCCGCCGAGCTCGAGAAGCACACTGACGCTTTCATCCTGGAGTTCCAGGGTGGCAAGGGACACGCCATCGGCGCTCCCGGCCACGAGGAGCACGCTGCAGCTGAGGCTGAGGACGTCAACCAGGAGAAGATCGTCAAGGGTCGTCGCGCGTAACCGCGTGAGGAACTGAATTCATGGGCGCTCAACTCAGGGTCTACAAGCAGAAGATCAGCTCTGCTCAGACGACCAAGAAGATCACGAAGGCGATGGAACTCATCGCGGCTTCGCGCATCCAGAAGGCGATGGGACGTGTCAAAGCGTCCAGCCCCTTCGCGCGAGCCGTGACGAGGGCCGTGTCTGCCGTCGCGACGCACTCGAACGTCGACCACCCGCTCACCCGCGAGCCCGAGACGATCCGCCGCTCTGCGGTCGTGATCTTCTCCTCGGACCGCGGTCTCGCCGGAGCCTTCAATTCGCAGATCCTCCGTGAGGGTCTCGAGGTGGCGGAGCTCCTGCGCGGGCAGGGCAAGGAGCCGGTGTTCTACCTCGTCGGACGCAAGGCCGTCGGCTACTTCCAGTTCCGCCGCATCGCGGCTGCTGCGGAGTGGACCGGCGACACCGACACCCCGTCGTTCCACACCGCAGAGGAGATCTCGGCGAAGCTGCTCGAGGACTTCGGGCGCGGTGCAGACGAAGGTGGCGTCGACGAGATCCACCTCGTGTACAACCGTTTCGTCAGCATGATGACGCAGTCGCCGGAGTCCGTGCGTCTGCTTCCGTTGGAGATCACGGAAGCCGATGACTCGGAGGCGGGCAACGCCGTCTACCCGCTGTACGAGTTCGAGCCGGATGCCGAGACTGTCCTCGACGCGATCCTGCCGGTGTACATCCAGAGCCGCGTCTTCAACGCTCTCCTGCAGTCGTCTGCTGCCAAGCAGGCCGCGACGCAGAAGGCGATGAAGTCGGCCAGCGACAACGCCGACAAGCTCATCACCGACTACACCCGTCTGCGCAACAACGCGCGCCAGGCGGAGATCACGCAGCAGATCGCGGAGATCGTCGGCGGCGCCGACGCACTCTCATCGAGCAAATAGACCATCAGGAGAGAGACGAAAATGACCCCCACCGCTACGGCTGACCAGCCGGCGACCGCGGTCGTCGGGCGCGTCGCACGCGTCAACGGTCCGGTTGTCGACATCGAGTTCCCGCACGACTCGATCCCCGACATCTACAACGCACTCAAGACCACGATCGTGATCGGCGACTCTTCGGTCGAGATCACCCTCGAGGTCGCTCAGCACCTCGGCGACGACCTCGTTCGCGCCATCGCCCTGAAGCCGACCGACGGCATCGTCCGCGGCCAGGAAGTGCGCGACACCGGCGAGGCCATCTCGGTCCCCGTCGGCGACGTCACCAAGGGCAAGGTCTTCAACGTCATCGGCGAGGTCCTGAACCTCGAGCCCGGCGAGACGATCGAGGTCACCGAGCGCTGGCCCATCCACCGCAAGGCTCCGAACTTCGACCAGCTCGAGTCGAAGACCACCATGTTCGAGACCGGCATCAAGTCAATCGACCTTCTGACCCCCTACGTGCTGGGTGGAAAGATCGGTCTGTTCGGTGGAGCCGGTGTCGGCAAGACCGTCCTCATCCAGGAGATGATCCAGCGCGTCGCGCAGGACCACGGTGGAGTTTCGGTGTTCGCCGGTGTCGGCGAGCGTACCCGTGAGGGCAACGACCTGATCCACGAGATGGAAGAGGCGGGTGTCTTCGACAAGACGGCCCTCGTCTTCGGCCAGATGGACGAGCCGCCGGGAACGCGTCTGCGCGTCGCCCTCTCGGCTCTGACGATGGCGGAGTACTTCCGCGACGTGCAGAAGCAGGACGTGCTGCTCTTCATCGACAACATCTTCCGCTTCACGCAGGCCGGTTCCGAGGTCTCCACGCTGCTGGGCCGCATGCCCTCCGCCGTGGGCTACCAGCCGAACCTCGCCGACGAGATGGGCGTGCTCCAGGAGCGCATCACGTCGACCCGTGGCCACTCGATCACCTCGCTGCAGGCGATCTACGTGCCGGCCGATGACTACACCGACCCGGCTCCGGCGACCACGTTCGCCCACCTCGACGCCACCACGGAGCTCTCGCGTGAGATCGCGTCGAAGGGTCTGTACCCGGCCATCGACCCGCTGACCTCGACGTCGCGCATCATGGACCCCCGCTACTTGGGTGAGGACCACTACCGCGTCGCCACCACGGTCAAGCAGATCCTCCAGAAGAACAAGGAACTGCAGGAGATCATCGCCATCCTCGGTGTCGACGAGCTCTCCGAAGAGGACAAGATCGTCGTGTCGCGTGCACGTCGCATCCAGCAGTTCCTCTCGCAGAACACCTACATGGCCAAGAAGTTCACGGGTGTCGAGGGTTCGACCGTCCCGCTCAAGGAGACCATCGAGTCCTTCGATGCGATCACCCGCGGTGACTTCGACCACGTCGCCGAGCAGGCCTTCTTCAACGTCGGTGGCATCTCCGACGTCGAAGAGCAGTGGGCGAAGATCCAGAAGGAGAACGGCTGATCATGGCATTGCATGTCAGCCTCGTCTCCGCGGATGCGGAGGTCTGGACGGGAGAGGCGAGCCTCGTGGTCGCCAAGACCGTCGAGGGCGAGATCGGATTCATGGCCGGCCACGAGCCGGTCCTGGCGATCCTCGCTCAGGGCGAGGTTCGGATCACGCAGACGGATGGCACCAAGGTGCTCGCCAACGCACAGGACGGATTCCTCTCGATGGAGAGCGATGTCCTGACGATCGTGGCAGGCAACGCGGCTCTCATCGCCTGAGCAATCAGTTCATCGCGTCCGCCTCGGCTCCCCTGTGGGGCCGGGGCGGACGTGTCTGTATCCCCGAGGTCCCATGAAGATTCTGCTGCCCCCGTCGGAGACGAAGCGACCGGGAGGGAACGGTGCACCTCTCGACGTGAGCGCACTCGCGCTTCCGGGCCTCGGCGCCAAGCGCCACGAGATGATCGACGCTCTCGTCGATCTGGCGGGAGACGAAGCCCAGGCGCTGCGGGTGCTCAAGCTCAGTCCGAAGCAGGCCGGCGATGTCGTTCACAATCGGATGCTGCGCTCGGCGGCGACCATGCCGGCGGTGGATCGCTACACGGGTGTCCTGTACGACGCGCTCGACGCGGGCAGTCTCGCTCCCGCATCCCGTCGCTGGCTCGGCGCACACGTGTGGATCCACTCCGCCCCGCTCGGCCCGATCGGCGCGCTCGACCCCATTCCGCCGTATCGACTCGCTGCGGGCACGTCGCTGCCAGGGGTGCCTGCGCTGCGCCGACATTGGGCTGACGCGACTACCGAGGCGATAGCGGTGGAGGGCCCCGACTTCGTTCTCGACCTGCGGAGCGAGGCCTATGTCGCGCTCGGCCCGGTGCCGCACGCCGTGGCCTCCAGCTACGTGCGGGTCGTCACCGAGCACGGTCGCGCTCTGAACCATTTCAACAAGAAGTCCAAAGGGCTGCTCGTGCGGGCTCTCGCGGAGGACCGCCCGCGGATTCGATCGCTTCGGACGCTGCGGACGTGGGCCGATCGCAGAGGGCTCGTTCTCCGCCGCGCCGACGAACCCGGTGTCGAGGAGCTCGTCGTCGCAGAATGACCGCGCATGTCGCGCAGCGAGTTCTCCACAAGTGTGTCGTTGCTCCAAATATCGGCACACCGATATGGTTGGTGTCGCGGCGCGCACAGCGTCAGCTCCATCAGATCCGGAGGGGATCATGTACAACGACTATTACGACAACGGGGCGGCAATCGCCGGCCTCTTCGTCGTCTTCTTGATCAGTCTGCTCTTCGCACTGGCGTTCTATGTGATCTCGTCGATCTTCCTGATGAAGATCTTCGAAAAGGCGGGTGTCCAGGGCAAATGGCGCGCGTGGGTTCCCGTGTACAACACGATGGTCTTCGCGAAGCTCGGAGACATCTCGCCGTGGGTCGTCCTGATCGGCATCGGCCTCTCATTCATCCCGTACCTCAACTTCCTGACGGGTATCGCCCTTGCGGTCGTTCTCGCTCTCGCTGCATGGCGAGTCGGACTCAAGCTGCAGAAGGACGCTGTCTGGGTCGTCCTATTCGTTCTGCTCTCGATCGTCTGGTACGGCATCAACGCCTTCGACAAGTCCCGCTGGAACCCGAACATCGTTCCCGCTCCGTGGGCAGGGAACGGCTTCCTCGCCGACTCCACCGTCTGGGACGGCGTTCCCGTGCAGCCGCGCCCGGTCGCGGGCCCCGGCTACGGCGCTCCTCAGGGCTACGGCGCCCCTCAGCAGGGCTATGCGCCTCCCGCGCCTCAGGGTTACGCTCCGCCGGCGCAGCCCGGCTACGCTCCGCCGGCACAGCCCGGCTACGCGCCTCCCGCGGCACCGTCATCCCCGGCCGCTCCCGGCGTTCCGCCGGCTGCGCCGTCCACACCTCCGACGGCTCCGCCTGCTCCGCCCGCAGCACCTCCGGCTGCTCCGCAGGTTCCGCCCACGGAACCCACGCAGCCCCCGGCCTGATCTGACGTGATACAGAGCCCTCGACTTCGGTCGGGGGCTCTGTGCTGTACGGGGACGTCACAAGGTGGCGGATGGCAGCGGTGGAAGACGATAACGTGGGGGCATGGTCATGTCGCAGCCCCGGGACGGCGCCGCACGGCTGCGTGCGACCGTCCGGGGCGCGAATGCCACCGTGGCAGCGTCCACTACGATGTGTGAGTGTCCTGGGGGAGCCCGACCCGCAGGCGATCCGGAGGCGACGAGTGGCTGAGACGACGACGAAGACGCGCAGCGTCACGGTTGCGCAGCGTTCGCTGCTGCTTTCCTGGGCGGGTGTAACCGACGTGGGACGACGCCGCGAGACGAATCAGGATGCTTTCTTCGCGGACTACCCGCTTTTCATCGTCGCCGACGGCATGGGTGGTCACGCCGGTGGCGAGATCGCGAGCCGGAGCACGGTCAAACGACTCGATGCCGTCGTTGCCGCGGGCGCGGTCGATCGCGGAGCCATCGAGGGAGCGCTCGAGCTGGCCGTCGCCGACATCGCCGACCATCCCGAGACCACGGATGAAGGCACCGGCACCACCCTCACCGGAGTCTTCCTCGAATTCGAGGACGACGAGCCGCACTGGACCTCGCTCAACATCGGTGACTCGCGCGTCTACCTTCTCAGGGACGAACGTCTGGTGCAGATCACCACCGACCACTCGGTCGTCCAGGAGCTCATCGCCGCAGGCAAGATCAGCCCCGAAGAGGCCGAAGGTCACCCCTACAGCAATGTGATCACACGAGCGGTGGGAGCGAGTGAGCTCACTGCTCCCGACTACGTCACGCTCGATGTCCGCCCAGGCGACCGGTTCGTGATCTGCTCGGACGGGTTGACGAAAGAGCTCACCGACTACGGCATCCAGCATTTCCTCCGCGAGAACGCCGATCCTGCGGCTGCCGTCGATGCGATGCTCGCGGCGGCATTGGAGAACGGTGGCCGCGACAACGTGACGCTCGTCATCGTGCAGATCGAGGACGAGTCCGCGACGGACGACTCCGCCGCGGCAACGGACGAGTCCTCCTCCACACAGGGCGAATCCTCCGAATAGCGTCCGATCCCTGTGGAGGGCGCCCTCTGAGCCCTTCCCGTGCGGTCCACTGGGGGCATGGATTCTCTGCCCATAGCGATCCCCGCCGCCCCCGTGCCCGCGCGCAGACCGCCGACGCCGTTCATCGCGGCGCTCGTGCCCGTGGCCGCAGGGGTTGTGCTCTGGCTCGTCACCGGTTCCCTGTTCTCGCTGTGCTTCGCGGCTCTCGGACCTCTGATGATCTTCGCGTCGCTGATCGACGGGTCTCGCTCCCGGCGAAAGGCATCCCGGGTCGCCGAGACCGCGAGCGCGGCGGCGTGGTCGCTCGCTGAAGCGCAGCTGTCCCGGCTCCATGATGATGAGCGTCAGATGCGATGGCACCGTCATCCCGATGCGGCGGCGGGTCTGGCGCAACCGCCGCTGCGCGGCCTCGAACCACCGAATGCCGACACAGAGATCGTCGTCGGCAGCGGTGTCGGCACCAGCGCAGTGCGCGCGTCGGGAGGCGACGGGGAGCGCGAACGCGACTTCCGGTCGCGATGCGCCAAGCTCGAGAACGCGCCGATCACGGCTCCGCTCAGTGGCGGCGTCGGATTGCGGGGTGCACACCCCATCGTCGCCTCCGTGGCGAGAGCGCTCGTGGTGCAGCTGTGCCTGAGATTCGGTGCGGTGCAGATGTCGATCGTCGGCCCGCATCTCGAGGAGTTGGGGATCGCGGGGTTTCCGCAGGTACGCTTCGCGCGGCGCGGGTCGTTTCGTCTCGCGGTCGCGCGAAGCGGAGACTCCCGGCCGGCGGCTGACGCCGTGATCTGGCTGCTCGACCGCGACGAGGATGTCCCTGAGGGAATCACGACGGTCATCGACGTCGTCGAGCCGCACCGAGCGAGCCTGCGCACACCGCAGGGCATCGTCGAAGTCGCCGCCGAGTGCATGTCCCGCGATCAGGCGCTCGCGACCGCAGAAGAGCGTTCGGTCGAGGGCGGGGAGCGCGACTCGCTCCCGGCCGGGGTGGCGCTCAGCGATCTGCGACAGCCCGAGTCGCAGGTCGGTCTGTCGGCTGTGGTGGGCCGAGGCGAACATGCCGACATCGTCGTCGACATCGTCGACGACGGGCCGCACGCCATCGTGACCGGCACGACGGGCAGCGGCAAGAGCGAGCTGCTGGTGTCGTGGGTGACGGCCATGGCGAGCAGCCACGGACCGGACCGAGTGATTTTCGTCCTGGCGGATTTCAAAGGGGGCACGGCCTTCGAACCTCTTCGGATGCTCCCGCAGGTGGCCGCGGTCATCACGGATCTCGATGAGGAGGGTGCGCGCAGAGGAGTCTCGAGCCTGACCGCAGAGCTGCGCCGCCGTGAGTCCGTCCTGGCAGAAGTCGGCGCACGTGATGTGCGGGAGCTCGGAATGGCGAGGCTGGTGATCGTGGTCGACGAGTTCGCGGCGCTGCTTCAGGAGCACGCCGATCTCGGGGCCGTGTTCACCGATATCGCCGCCCGGGGCAGAGCGCTCGGCATGCATCTGATTCTCGGAACCCAGCGCGCTTCCGGCGTGATCCGCGATGCACTGGCGGCCAACTGCCCGCTCCGAGTGAGCCTGCGTGTCGCCGACGCCGCGGACAGCCGCGCCGTCATCGGCACCGACGGCGCGGCTGAGCTTCCGGGCGGCGTGGAGTCCAGGGGCCTGGCGCTGGTCCGTCGTCCTCAGGATGCTGAACCGACGGCGATGAGGGTGGCGTTGACGGGCGCCGCCGACCTGAGAGCCATCACGCTGAGATGGGCCGACGCCGACATCCCGCACAGCCCGTGGCTGCCCGTGCTTCCGCGCATGCTGCCGCTGGCCGCGCTCCAGAGCGAGATGCGGAAGGGCGATGTCATCCTGGGGCGAGCTGACGACCCGGAGCGCCAGCGACAGCCGCTCGAGTTCCTCTCGATCGGCTCCGACCGTGGGATCGTTTTCCTGGGCGGGCCGGGGTCGGGTCGTACCTCGGCCCTGCGTGGGCTGGCCAAGCAGCATGAAGACCCGATCTGGATACCGTCCGATCCGGAGCAGGCCTGGGACGCCCTCGTCGCTCTGGCAGCAGACGGGTCTCGCGGCGCAGGTCTCGTCCTCTGCGATGACATCGACCTCAGGATCAGCGAGCTGCCTGTCGAATACGGCCAGCACGTCGCGCAGCTCTGGGAGCAGATCCTGCGGCACGGCACAGGAACGACCTTCGCGCTCACTGCGACGAGAGCCGCGGGCGCCCTCGGCCGGCTGCTCGATGCGCTGCCACGCCGCGGGCTGCTGAGGATGCCGAGCCGCGTCGATCATCTCGCCGCAGGTGGGGAATCCGCAGGCTTCGATCGAGACCGCCCGCCGGGGCGGATGCGGATGGGGGATCGCGAGATCCAGCTGGTCTGGGTTCCCGAGGAGCGACTGCGATCATCAGGCCCTGTCCGCGGTGCTTCTCGGCATCGGCAGGACCACGGGTGGTCGCCGCGTTCAGGGCTCACGGGGCTCATCACCGCGGGGGTGCCGGCGATCGCCGAATCGCTGTCAGCTGCCCATCCAGGATGCGACATCGTGGTGCTTTCGGCTGAGTCTCGCGAGCTGGAGGCATCGACGCGTCCGACGATAGTCCTCGGCGAAGCGGACGCGTGGCAACGCAACTGGCCGCTGTGGCAGCGGGTGCGCAGAGAGGGAGAGGCTCTCATCCGGGCAGAGAATGCCGCCGAGCTGCGGCAGCTCGCGGGCGTGCGAGAACTCCCGCCCTACGCGCGACCGCATGCCGGGCGTGCCTGGTCGCTGATCGGCGACATCGGGCCTCGACGTGTCGTGATCCCGGCCCTGGCCCCCAGATGAGCAGAGCAGAGCGGCGCGTTGTGTCGTCAGATGCCGCTGCCGGGGCGGACGGCTCCGACCGGCGCGCCGCCACCGAGAACCTCGAGAGGCAGAGCAGCAGCGAGAGTCGCGACCTCGGAGTCGGTGAGCCCGCCCGCGCGTGCGAGCAGAGTCGCGGCCACGATGGTCGATGCGCGTGCGCCGCCGTCGAGCATCTTCAGTGCCACGGTCGTTCCGTTCGGCGCGACCATGACCATGATTCCCTCCGCGCCGCCCTTCGCGAACACCCCGAGCTTCTCGATCGCGATGGTGTCGGGGCGACCGGGGCCGTCGATGGTCCACGGGTGCTCGCGCACCGCGCGCACCAGGGAGCCGGCGACCCGGTGCAGGGCGAAGGGGGAGCGATCCGAGGCGGTGCCGATCCGGTGGATCGAACGGGCGAGACCCGTCAGTGTGATCGCATAGACCGGGGCGCCGCATCCGTCGATCGCCGTGTGCGCGACCTTCTCGCCGGTGAGACGCTCGATGACATCGCGGATGTGCAGCTGCAGCGGGTGGGCGGGGTCGAGGTAGCTGTCGGTGGGCCACCCGGTCGCGACGCAGGCGCGGAGCATCGCCGCATGCTTGCCTGAGCAGTTCATGCGGATGCGGGTCTGGGCACCGTGCTCGCGCACGAGCTCGTCGCGGGCCGACGTATCTCCGGGCCATGCCGGCGGGCAGCCCAGATGATCTTCGGTGAGACCGCCCTCGGTGAGCACGTCGCGGACCACCGCGGCATGACGGTCGGTGCCACTGTGGCTCGCGATCGACATGGCGAGCTGCTCACCCTCGAGAGTGGCTCCGGCGGTGATGCAGGCCACGGCCTGCAGCGGCTTCAGGCTCGAACGAGGCAGGATCAGGGCATCCGTGTTCCCATATCGCGCGACGACGTCGCCATCAGGCGAGAGGACCACCGCCGCTCCCGCATGGCGGGACTCGACGAATCCGCTTCGTTCGACGACGGCAAGTTCCACGGCATCTTGAACGGTGAGAGTCTCCAGCACCTCCCAAGGATATCGTCGCTCGGCGGCACGCAGCGCCAGGCGCGGAGAACGTCGAGGGCTTGCTGGTGGCAGACTGTCGCCATGGCAGATCGACCAGCGCCGCTCGGCGAGCACCGCTACTCACTCAGCTCCACCTGGACAGGCAACTCCGGCACCGGTACCAGCGGCTATCGCGAGTATCGCCGCGACGTCACGCTCGAGGTCGCAGGCAAGCCCGACATCCTCGCCTCAGCCGACAAGCCGTTCCGCGGTGATCCGTCGCGGTGGAATCCCGAGGATCTGCTGCTCGCCTCGCTCTCCGAGTGCCATCTGCTCTCGTACCTGCACGCCTGCGTCACGGCAGGAGTCGTCGTCGTCTCCTATCGGGACTCGGCCTCGGGGATGATGCGCGAGGACGGAAAAGGCGGCGGCGCATTCGTCGAGGTGATGCTGCGTCCGGAGGTCGTCGTCGCCGATGCGTCGATGATCGACGCCGCCGAGCTCGCTCATGCGCAGGCCAACGAATGGTGCTTTATCGCGAACTCGATGAACTTCCCGGTGCGGCACGAGGCAACGGTGCGCGCTGAGACGAGCTGAGCGGCCGATCCGCGTCAGCGGCGCTCGTGGGGGAGCGCCTGCTTGATCTTCTCGATCGTGCCCTGCGCCGGGGCCTCGTTATACGCATCGGCCAGCTCCTGACCGGAAAGAGCGTGGATCGCCGCCATGATCTCGTCTGTAGCGAGTCTGCGGGCGCGACCGCTCGTGGCGGGGCCATGGGGTGAGAGGTCGAGCGGCTCACCGAACCGCACCGTGATGCGTTCCTTCAGAGTCGGCATCTTGGCACCGACGGGCATCACCTTGTCCGTGCCGATCAATCCGACCGGGACGACCGGTGCTCCGGTCTGCAGCGCAAGGAAGGCCACCCCCGTGCGTCCCTTGTAGAGGCGTCCGTCGGTCGAACGCGTGCCCTCGGGGTAGAGCGCGACGGCGAGGCCCTCTTCGAGCAGCTGACGTTGCACGTCGAGGGCGTCGAGGGCGGCCTTTCCCGCACCACGGCGCACGGAGATCGCGCCGATGGACTCGAAGAACGTCTTGCTCAGCCAGCCTTTGAATCCCGGTCCCTCGAAATAGGTGGACTTCGCCAGAAAATGCACAGGTCTCGGAGCAGCCACCGGAATCGCGATCGAGTCGATGAACGACAGGTGATTGCTCGCGAAGATGACCGCGCCGTCCTTCGGCACGTTCTCCCTGCCCTCGATGCGCGGCCGGTAGATCGTGCGCGCAAGCGGGGTGATGAGGCTGCGGCCGAGTGCATACGCCAAGCCTGCGTGACGAGGCTTCTCAGTCTCTGCGGGCGAAGCTTCGGGCTCCACGGACTGCTCTGACGTCATCAGAGAAGATTACCCCGGCAATCATGCCGCGGCGGGAATGAAGCGCCAGCGCGCGCCTCCCAGCATCAGCAAAGGGGTGTGAGGGATGATGGGGTGTCCCGCCCGCGATCCTGAGGTTCAACTGTGCGCAAGCGTCCGCCTATCGTCCTGTCCACCGTCGCCGCGGCGACCCTTCTGCTTGCCGGGTGCTCCGGAGGTGCGACGCCGGAGTCCACCGCCACCCCGGACGCCGGCTCCGAGAGCTCCTGCCTCGCTGACATCGCGTCGGGCGCAGGCTCTGATGCCGTGTCCGTCGAGGGATCCGGTGCAGATGCCAAGGTCTCCGTGCCCGAGGGCACGGATCTCGCCGAGGCCGAGCGGTCGGTCGTGGTCGAGGGCGAGGGCGATGACGTCATGCCCGGAGACCTCGTGTCGCTGCGCTACCAGCTCATCGATGCCACGACCAACGAGGTGCTCAGCACCTCGGATCGCGGCCCCGACGGCGTTCTGTCCGCTCTGCTCGCCGTTCAGCAGCCGCAGCAGATCGTCGACCCGACGCAGTCCACCGTCTTCACGGTCGCGGCCGAGTGCCTTCCGATCGGATCGAGCGTGGTCCTGACCCTTCCCGCAGCGCAGGAGGGCATGAACCCGAGCGTGCTCTACGTCGAGACGATCGAGCAGCTTCCGACGACGGCCTCCGGTTCGGAGGTCGACGCGACCGACGGCATGCCCGTCGTCGAGCTCGACGACGCCGGATCGCCGACGATCACGATCCCCGACTCCGATGCCCCCGCCGAGACCGAGGTGGCCGTCCTCAAGCAGGGCGACGGCGCCGTCGTGGGCGCGGGCGACTTGGTCACGGTGCAGTACCGCGGCGTGAAGTGGTCGGACGGCTCGGAGTTCGACTCCAGCTGGAGCCGGGATGCAGCGCCGTCGCAGTTCCAGACCAGCGGAGTGGTCCCCGGGTTCAAAATGGCCCTCGAAGGCCAGAAGGTCGGGTCGCAGGTCGTCGTCGCCATGCCGCCGAAGGACGGCTACGGTGAGGGCGAGCCCAACGACACCGATCTGACCGGCGAAACCCTGGTCTTCGTCGTCGACATCCTCGCGACCACGCCGATCGAGCAGGCCCCGTAAGACGGCGGGGCCGGGGGCTTGCCATAGGCTGGCGGCATGCGTCGCATCATCGTCCTCGGCTCCACCGGCTCCATCGGCACGCAGGCGCTCGACGTCATCCGCGCCAATCCTCGTCGTTTCGAACTCGTCGGCCTCGCCGCCGGGACGAACTCCGAGATGCTCGCGGAGCAGGCTGCGAGCTTCCATGTCGACAGCACCGCACTGGGCGCGGCCGAGGCCGAGCAGCTGGTGCGCGATGTCGAGGCCGACGTGGTGCTCAACGCGATCACCGGGTCGATCGGACTCGGTTCCACCCTCGCAGCGTTGAAAGCCGGCAGAACCCTCGCTCTCGCGAACAAGGAATCGCTCATCGTCGGCGGTGAGCTGGTTCTCGCAGCGGCGGCCCGCGACCAGATCGTCCCCGTCGACTCGGAGCACTCTGCTCTCGCTCAGGCGCTGCGCAGCGGCACCCACGCCGAGGTGCGACGACTTGTGGTGACGGCATCTGGTGGGCCGTTCCGTGGGCGTTCGCGCGAGCAGATGCTCGATGTCACTCCGCAGGAAGCGCTCGCGCACCCGACATGGGACATGGGCCGGATGGTCACGACGAATTCCGCGACACTGGTGAACAAGGGGCTCGAGGTGATCGAGGCGCACCTGCTGTTCGACGTCGCGTACGACGACATCGAGGTCGTCGTGCACCCGCAGTCGATCGTGCACTCCATGGTCGAGTTCATCGACGGATCGACGATCGCGCAGGCATCCCCGCCAGACATGCGTCTGCCGATCTCGCTGGGGCTCGACTGGCCGAGCCGTGTCGGTGGGGTCGGCCGCCCTCTCGACTGGACCCAGGCGACCTCGTGGACCTTCGAACCGCTCGACGACGTCGCGTTCCCTGCCGTCGATCTCGCCAAGGCCGTCGGCCGTGCGGGCGCGACGTTCCCGGCTGTCTACAACGCGGCCAACGAGCAGGCGGTCGACGCCTTCCATGAGGGACGCTTGCCGTTCCTCGGCATCGTCGACACGATCTCGCGGGTCGTCGACGCCCACGAGCCGCCGCAGGTGCTCACGGTCGAATCGCTCGCCGACGCCGAGGAATGGGCGCGCCGCAAGGCCGATCAGCTGATCGCGCGAGCCTGACGCGAGAGCGGCCACAGCGGATCACTGCGGCCGCGCGCCCGAGTCAGTCCTCGTCGGGGTAAGGGACAGGCCAGTGCGAATCGGGCACGGGCCACCCTGCCGCGCGCAGCGCTCGTCGCGCCAGCTCACGCGCCGAATAGGGCGTGCGCACGCCTCGGATGTCGCGATAGTCCTGATGCCCGGGGCCTGCCCACAGGATCGAGTCGCCTTCGCCGACCAATCCGACCGCAGCCACGATGGCCGCCTCGGGCGGTGAGTACTCGTGGATCTCGGCGTCGGGCCGCACTGCTCGTGCGCCGGCGACGAGAGTGGCCCTGATCGAGTCGGGGTCTTCGAAGCGCGGGTGGTGGTCGGTCACGACGAGGATGTCGCTGCCCTCGACGGCGGTGCGCGCCATGTCGAAGCGTTTGCTGGCGTCGCGGTCGCCGTCGGCGCCGAAGAGCATCAGCACCTTGCCTGGGGTGACGCGGCGGACCGCGGCGAGGGTCTTCTCGAAAGCATCGGGAGAGTGCCCGAAGTCGACGAAGACGACAGGGCCGGTGTCTCCGGAGACGAGTTGGGTGCGACCGGGAAGATGCGCCAGGATGCCGCCGTCACGATCGAGCGCCGCGGCGATGCGGTGCCATTCGTAGCCGCCTTCGAGCAGCATCACGATCGCGAGTGCGGCGTTCGCTGCCATGTGCGGGCCGATCACGGGAACCGTCGTGGTCAGGGTCCCCGCCGGGCCGGTCATCGTGAAGGTGGTACCGGATGCGCGCTCGTCATCGATCACCACGACCCAGTCCGCGTGGGCCGCGGCATCGGGATCTGCGGCGATCGACGGGGTGCCGACGGTGACCACGGGGATCTCCGAGCGCTCGACCACGATCGCCCCGTTGGGGGAGTCGAGGCAGACCACACCGCGCGTCGCGCGGTCGGGTCGGAACAGCGGCAGCTTGGCCTCGAAGTACTCCTCCATGTCGGCGTAGTCGTCGAGGTGGTCGTGGCTGAGGTTGGTGAAGCCGGCGACGTCGAACCGGATGCCGTCGACGCGATGACGCGAGAGCGCTTGAGCGCTGACTTCGACCGCGACCGCCTCGACGTCGCGCTCGCGCATCAGCGCGAGCAGCGCGTGCATCTCCGAGGCCTCAGGGGTCGTCAGTCGCGAGACGATGACCTCGCCGGCGATGTGACGCTCGGCGGTCGAGGAGAGTCCGGTGACGACGCCGAGCTGGTCGAGGATGCCCTCGAGCAGATGCGAGACGCTCGTCTTGCCGTTGGTCCCCGTGGTGGCGAAGAGCAGGGGGAGCGGCTCGCCGGCGCCCGTGCCGTAGACCCACGCGCTCAGAGCGCCGAGCACGGCGCGGGGGTCGTCCACGATGATCACGGGGTGTCCGGCCGGCCGGGCGATGTCGGCGCCGTCTTCGTCGGTGATGATCGCGACGGCACCCTTCTCGGCGGCGGTGGCCGCGAACTCGGCTCCGTGGCGGTTGACGCCCCGGATCGCCACGAAGGCCTCGCCGGCGCGCAGATCGGCGGTGGCGAGTGTGATGCCGGACAGGGTGATTCCGTTCACCTCGCCGCGGACGTCTCGAGCGAATCGAGAGGCGAGTTCGGACAGCTCACGCCGGGGCGGGTTCGCGGGGCGGAGCACGGGAGGCAGGCTCGGTTGTTGTTCAATCGACATGTCGCATCCATGATCTCACGGCTCTGGGGAGATCACGGGGTGCGGCACGTCTCCTCGGCCCCATCGAGCCGAGGAGACGTGCCAGGGCGTCACGCCTTGCGGCGGTATGCCAGTACGGAGACGACGAGTGCGGCGACGCCGGCGACCAGGCCGCCCGCGCCCAACGCCGTGCCGAGCGCGGTCGAGGAGTCGGCGTCGCCGGCGGCATCCGAATCGGCGGTGTCCGCGTCTCCGGCTTCCTCCGTGGAGCCGTGCTCGTCCCCGTGTCCGTCAGCGGACGCGGCGACGACCTCGACCACGGGAGCGGGCGCGTCGAGGCTGTGCGGGTCTTCGCCGTCCTCTGCGAGCTGCGTCCATTCGGTGCTGCCCTCTACGCACGTCTGGACGACCGGGAATGCGAGCGAATCGGGCGTGTCCTCATCGAGCCCGACAGCCATGCTCACTGCGCCGCGCAGTTCATTGGGCACCGGTGCGACGGCGGTGTAGGTGACGGCGCTGACGAGTCCGTCATCGCCCTTCTCGATGTCGATCGCCCAGTCGCTGTCCATGGTGGGCGCGACCGACGCGAGCCCCTCGGGCATCGTCACCTTCAGGGAGGTGGTCGGGGAGTTGTCGCAGCCGTGGGCGAACGAGAAGGTCAGCACGCCGTGGTCTCCTGCGACCAGTTCGTCCGGGCTGACACTGACGTGGGCGCTGGCCATCGCAGGGATGGCGAGGGCGAGGATCGCGCCCCCGACCAGTCCTGCGGTGACGTTGCGGCGGGTGCTGGTGCGGGTGCTGGTGCGGGGGCGGGTGGTGGTGAAACGCATGGTGGTACTCCTGTGCTGATCTGCGGGCGCGTCGGTGTGCGCGGCATCCGCGGGAAGGTGGAAACGCCTCGGGGAGGCGATGCGTGATCAGGCGTGTGCAGGAGGACCGCGGCGCGACACCGACACCGAGAAGACGTTCTCGTTCGGCACTCGGATCGCGAAAACGGGGAAGGCGGGGCGTTCGTGAGAGGGGCGGAACACAGTGACCGTGTGACGCAGGCGTGCCTGCACCCAGCCGGCGATCGCGCGCACCGAGGACTCGCCGTGACAGACCAGCGCGGTGGTGATGATCGCGGCGATGACGTGACCGACGAGCATGAGGGCATCAGGAGTGGCCGTGGCGACCACGGGGCCCAGAGCAGCGAGGTCGAGATGGTGCTCGTGCCCTGCGAGCGCCGTCGCACCGGTCGGGGTGCCGAGAAGCTGGAACACGAGGTGGAAGAGACCCTGACTGACCAGCACCGTCAGGGCGATGCGCGCCCGGGACAGTCGGGCGCCGATGAGGAGTGCCGCCAGAGGCACGAGGAGCGTCGCGACGGCGACGACAAGAAGCGGGTGCGGGGCGGCTCCACCCGCCGTGGTGTGCGACGCGGCAGCGACGAGAGTGGCTGCACCGGATGCCGTGGCCGCGCGCAGAAGTCGCAGCTGGCGGGAGGTCACAGGACAAGCCTAACCGTGCCGTGTCATCGCACGATGCAGCTCATGGGGCTTATTCCTAGGCGGCGAGCACTAGCTTGGGGGAGTGGAAGCACTGCTCTATCTGGGTGGCATCGTGTTCATGCTGATCGGCCTCGGCCTGTCGATCGGTCTGCACGAGGTCGGTCACCTCCTGCCGGCGAAGCTGTTCGGCGTGCGCGTCGGCCAGTACATGATCGGCTTCGGCCCGAGGCTGTGGTCCAAGCGCATCGGCGAGACCGAGTACGGGTTCAAGCTGCTGCCGCTCGGCGGATTCATCTCGATGTCGGGGATGTACCCTGCCTCGACCGCATCGGGACCCGCGAAGGGCGTCTTCCGCGCTCTCGTGCAGGACGCACGATCAGCGAATGACGAGACGATCGCGGAGGGCGCAGAGGACCGCGTCTTCTACCGGCTTCCCGTGTGGAAGCGCGTCGTCGTGATGCTCGGCGGCCCGCTGATGAACCTGATCCTCGCGACCGTGATCTTCACCGTTCTGGTGTCGGGTATCGGTGTGCAGCAGGGGACCACGACGATCGCCTCGGTGAACCAGTGCGTTCTGCCCGCGGGATCGACAGCGACCGAGTGCGAGGCCGACGACCCGGCGACGCCGGCTGCAGAGGCCGGGATCAGACCGGGCGACGTGCTGGTGTCTGTCGACGGTCAGCCCGTGTCGACGTTCGCGCAGGCGACGGCCATCGTGCAGGCCGCCCCGGGGGAGGCCCTCGAGCTGGTGGTTCTCCGCGACGGTGCCGAGGAGACGCTGACCATCACGCCGATCGAGGCTGAGCGAACCATCACGGATGCGAGCGGGCAGCCGGTCATCGGCGAAGACGGAAAACCCGTCGTCAGAGAGGTCGGCTATGTCGGCATGGCGGCGCAGATGGGCTTCGTCCAGCAGCCGCTGTCGGCAGGGCCCCAGATGGCGGCCGACACCGTCGTGCGCGTGGGGTCGATGATCCTCACCCTTCCGGTTCGGATCTGGGAGACGGGTGTCTCCCTGGTCACCGGTTCTGAGCGCGACCCGAACGGCCCGCTGAGCGTCGTGGGAGTCGGACGCATCGCGGGTGAGGTCGCGGCGACCGATGCGCCGGTCCTCAACCGCTTCTCCGTGCTTCTCGGACTTCTCGGATCCCTCAATGTGGCGCTGTTCGTGTTCAACCTGATCCCGCTGCTGCCGCTCGATGGAGGTCACGTCGTCGTCGCGCTGTGGGACGGCATCCGTCGCGCCTGGGCGAAGCTGTTCCGGCGACCGCCGCCCCCGCCCGTCGACGCGACGAGGCTCGTGCCGCTGACCGTGGTCGTCGCCACACTGCTGATCGTGATGGGCGCCGTGCTGCTCCTCGCCGATGTCTTCAACCCGGTGAACATCTTCGGGGGCTGAGTCCCCTTCGGGG
The DNA here is from genome assembly GCF_031843745.1 of Microbacterium sp. WCS2018Hpa-9. Classification (NCBI taxonomy): domain Bacteria; kingdom Bacillati; phylum Actinomycetota; class Actinomycetes; order Micrococcales; family Microbacteriaceae; genus Microbacterium; species Microbacterium sp. WCS2018Hpa-9. The sequence goes on along the minus strand of NZ_JAVTIY010000001.1, from coordinate 518,256 downwards.
CTCGGCTGCTCTTGCGGGCCGGGTCGCCCCGGCATCCGCTCTCGGATCAGGCGAGCGCGTGCGAGACCAGACGCTCAAGAGTGCGGATGCCGTCGCGCGACAGGATCGATTCGAGGTGGCCCTGCACTGATGCGAAGCGGTCGCCGCGAAGCGCGTAGACGTCGCCTGATTCGGGGTCGGCCGACACCTCGGCCCCTTCCGTCGACGTCGTGCCGGGGGCGACCCTGGCCGTGAAGGTGTTGTAGAAGCCGATAGAGGCGTCCTCGCCGAACACGGGGACCGACTTCTGCAGCCCCTGATGCGGTGCGGCGAGGGGCGTCAGAACGATGCCGAGACGATCGCTGAGGATCTGGTGACTCAGGCACACCGCGAGCAGCGGCGACCCGGCGTCGACACGTCGGGACACGACCTCGCGCAATCTGGTGATGCGAGGACTCTCGATGTCACGGGGATCGCCCGGCCCAGGGCCCGCGACCACGAGGTCGGCCGCGTCGAGCTCGGCATCGTCGACGTCGCTCCAGGCGCGGATCGTGACATCGAGTCCGAGGTGGCGCAGCTGGTGGGCGAGCATCGTGGTGAAGCGGTCTTCAGCGTCGACGACGATCGCCGATCTGCCGGCGAAGGGACCGGTCAGATCGTCGCCCTGCGGGTTCAGCCAGAAGTCGGCCAGGCGCGCATTGCGCGAAGAGAGAAGCTCCGCGACCGCGGGGTCGTCGGCGAGGGGCTGCCGTTCTCCCGGGGCGTCGGCATCGTCACGCGCCTCGGCGACGCTGTCGCGATCGATCGCCCCGATGGCACCGAGCACGCCGGCGGCCTTGCCGTGGGTCTCCGACACCTCGCCGTGCGGGTCCGAGTGCCGCACGAGCGTCGCGCCCACCGGAACGCTGAGCGAGCCGTTCTGCAGATACACGGTGCGGATCAGGATCGGAGCGTCGAGGTCGTGTCCACCGGCGTCGTTCGGGGTGAACAGGGCGGCCACACCGGAGTAGTAGCCGCGCGGCTTCTTCTCGTGACGGCGGATCACCGCGCACGCGTTCTGCATCGGCGAGCCGGTCACGGTCGGCGCGAACATCGTCTCGCGCAGTATGTCGCGGGGGTCCAGCGCGCTGCGTCCACGGAGCATGTACTCGGTGTGGGTGAGGCGCGACATCTCCTTCAGATGCGGGCCGGTGATGCGTCCGCCGTCGGAGCAGACGGCGCTCATCATCTTGAGCTCCTCATCGACCACCATGAAGAGTTCTTCCGTCTCCTTGGTGGAGGAGAGGAAGTCGACCAGCGTCTCTCTCGTGGCGCCACCCGCAGGGTGGCGGAACGTGCCGGAGATGGGATTCATGGTGACGACGCCGCCTCGCGCGACGACGTGAGCCTCGGGGCTGGCGCCGACGGCGATATGCCCTGGCGTGACCACAGCGAAGGTCCAGTACGCGCCTCGTTCGTGTGTGAGCAGAGCACGGAACCATGTGAGCGCGGCGGTCCGGTCATCGACCTCGATCTCGGCGGTGAAGTCGCGGCGGATCACGAAGTTCGCGCCTTCGCCGCGCCCGATCTCGTCGGCGATCACGGCCTCCACGATCCCTGCGTACTCCTCGTCGGGGATGTCGAACCCGCCGTTGCTCAGCGGCACGGGGTCAGACGGCAGCGCGGAGAGCAGCGCGGGTGTCGCGACATGCAGGTGCTCATCGACCACGATGCAGCGCAGGGGTGCGCCGTCGTCCTGGGCGACGAAGCCGCGCTCGCGCACCTGACGGTAGGGCACCATCGTGAAGATCTCGCGGGGGATGCCGTCGAGCGACAGCGGGATGTCGGCCAGCAGCTCGACATCGACGACCTCGCCGGTGAGCAGTTCGACCGTGTCGGCGCCGTCACGCGCGATGAGCACGAAGGATGCGGCCGGGTCTGCGGTGAGCTCGGCAAGACGTGAGAGGGTCATCGGTGTCTCCTGTGCATGGCTCCGGCTCGGCTCAACGAAAAGACCGCCCCGGAGGCGGTCTGGATTCGTGGGAACGCGAACACACCGCCTAGGAGGCGGGCCACCAGGTGAAGTTCGCGAGCATGGGCTGAAAACTATCACACCGCGCTCCGGCGCCCAGGCCGTGTGACGTGCGTCCGCGCCGTGCGACATCCAGCCTGCGTGCATGCAGGCGGCGTAGGCTGGGGGTGTGCCAGCAGTGAATCTTGGGATGCCGAAGATCCCCGAAGTCCTCGCCCCGCGCCGTAAGTCTCGCCAGATCAAGGTGGGCAAGGTGCTCGTCGGCGGTGACGCACCCGTCACCGTCCAGTCCATGACGACGACGAAGACCACGGACATCAACGCGACGCTCCAGCAGATCGCGGAGCTGACCGCATCCGGATGCGAGATCGTCCGCGTGGCCGTCCCGCATCAGGACGACGCCGACGCGCTGAAGATCATCGCGATGAAGAGCCAGATCCCCGTCATCGCCGACATCCACTTCCAGCCGCGCTACATCTACACCGCCATCGATGCGGGATGCGGCGCTGTTCGGGTGAACCCGGGCAATATCCGCGAGTTCGACGGCAACGTCGGCAAGATCGCCGAGGCCGCGAAGGCCGCGGGCGTCTCGCTGCGCATCGGCGTCAACGCCGGCTCGCTCGACCGCCGAATCCTGACCAAGTACGGCAAGGCGACCGCTGAGGCGCTCGTCGAGAGTGCCGTCTGGGAGGCTTCGCTGTTCGAGGAGCATGACTTCCACGACTTCAAGATCTCGGTCAAGCACAACGACCCGATCGTGATGGTCAAGGCCTACCGTCTGCTCGCCGAACGGGGCGACTGGCCGCTGCACCTCGGTGTGACCGAGGCCGGTCCCGCGTTCCAGGGCACGATCAAGAGCGCCACGGCTTTCGGCATCCTGCTCGGTGAGGGCATCGGAGACACCATCCGCGTGTCGCTGTCAGCGCCGCCGGCCGAAGAGGTCAAGGTCGGGCACCAGATCCTGCAGTCGCTGAACCTCCGCGAGCGCAAGCTCGAGATCGTGTCCTGCCCGTCATGTGGGCGTGCGCAGGTCGACGTCTACTCGCTCGCCGAGAACGTCACCGAGGGGCTCAAGGACATGACCGTGCCGCTGCGCGTGGCTGTCATGGGATGCGTCGTGAACGGTCCGGGTGAGGCACGTGAGGCCGACCTCGGGGTCGCCTCGGGCAATGGCAAGGGGCAGATCTTCGTCAAGGGCGAGGTCGTCAAGACCGTGCCCGAAGCAGACATCGTCGCGACCCTGATCGAAGAGGCCAACCGCATCGCGGCCGAGATGGGGCCTGAGGCGCCGCTCGGCACCGCGCAGGTCGTCACGGCCTGAGCCTTCGACGGCTTTGCGAGGGGGCGATGCCTCCGCCGCACCCGTCACAGGTCCGTGGCGGGTCGTGCAGACGGTGAAGAATCGCGGGGCGATACGGTCGGGTCATGCGTGCAACTCGTCCCTCGTCCGTCTTCGTGGTCACGACTCTCCTCGCCGCAGCTGTGCTTGTCACGGCGTGCGCGCCGGAACCGGTACTCCCCTCGACCCCGGATCAGTCCGAGGAGCCGACCGCGACCGAGACCGCGACCCCTGGTCCGGTGGACCCTGTCGTCGCCTTCGACGGTGACTGCTCGGCGGTCCTCGACACGACGGCGCTCAGCGCGGCCATGGACCAGGAGATGAGCTTCTGGGAACCGCAGTGGGTGACCGGCGCAGACGCCGAACTCGGCGGGGTGACCTGCGGGTGGGTGTCGACCGAGTACGCCGCCGCGTTCGCGACGGTATGGGCCTACCCAGTCGATGCTCTCGACCCGGCCTTCATCTCGAACGACGCCGCCAACTCCTGCGCGGTGGACGAACCCCGTTGCGTCATCTCCGGTGTCTTCGGCGAGACATGGATCGGCGTGAGCGCCTATTCTGACCGTTCCAGCGAGCAGATCGAGATGATGCGACCGCTTCTTGCGGAGATCGGCGAGCGGGCAGCGGCCTTTGCACCGCAACCGCTCGCAGGTTCCAGAGCCGGGTGGTGGACGCCCGTCCCGTCATGCGAAGACATTGCGGCTTCGCTGAGTGCCGGCGGCACGCCGTCCATGGCGACGGACGATCGTCCGACCGAGCTGCCGCAGTTCGTCGGTGGGCCCGTCAGTCGTGGATGCTCGATCGAGATCGAGAAAGACGGCGAGGCCCATGTGGCCACCGTCTATCTGACCGCGGGCGCGGGGGCAGGCCTCGATTCTGTGCTGACCCTCGATCCGTCTGCGCGAGTGGACTACGAGGCCAGAACGTTCGCCACCGCGTCTGAGCAGTATCCGATCGACGGCAACCCGGGGCTTCTTCTCGGTACGGATGGCGTCAATCTCGTCCAGCTGCTCCGCAACGGTGAAGCCGATGCCACCGCGCGAGATGCGGCTCTCCTCGATACGATCCTGACCGCCCTCGAGAACTGAAACGAGCGATCGCTGTGCGAGGCTGGAGCAATGGCTGAATCCCAATCCTCTACGCACGTGACGTTCGCCGACGGGGGGCTGGTGTCCTCGGGAGCGATCACCCGGCTCGAGAGGTCGCCCAACGGCACTCTCGTCGTGGTCGACTTGACCCCGTTCCATCCGGTCGACCACACCTGGCCCGATCAGCCGGGCGACACAGGCGAGCTGTCTGCCGAGGGGAATGTGGTCCGCGTCACCGAGGCCGTGATGGCTGCCGTATCGGATGAGGGCGAGTTCGCGGTCGGAGCCGACATCCCGGTCAAGCGAGGCGTGGACGGATGGACCTGGCTCGTCGGCCACCCGATCGACGGCGACGCTCCCACCTGGCTCGCCGAGGGCGCACGCGTCGAGTTGTCGGTCGATGCCCCGCGACGGGCGGGGCTCAGCCGTGGCCACACCGCGTGCCACCTGGCGTCCTTGGCGTTGGACATCGCTCTCGCCGACCTGTGGCGCAAGGATCCCGGTGCGGATGCTCTCGGCAACCCGAACTTCGAGGCCAGAGCGAATCAGTCCAGCCGCATCCACGAAGACGGCGCAGTCGACGAATACCGCCTGGGCAAGAGCCTGCGCAGAGCCGGATTCGACACCGAGACATTCACGGCGATGCTCGCGGATCGTGAGGCGGCGATCAATGCGCAGCTGGCCACGTGGGTCGCCTCCGGCGCTGCGAGCCGGGTGGTGCCCGAAGGCCCGACGATCGTGGACCGTCGCAGCTGGCATTGCGAACTCCCGGATGGTGACGCGGAGATCCTCTGCGGCGGAACGCACGTCGAGTCCCTCTCCGAGTTCGTGTCGATCTCGGTCTCGCTCGATCTGACTGATCCGCAGCTGCTGGTGATGACCACGAAGGCCGTTCCCGCGGTCTGAGTCCGCTCAGCGAACGAATCCGGCCTGCACTCGGCCGCCGGCCCGCTCGAGCTCGTCGGAGACGCGCGCTGCGAAGGTCGGGTAGTCGCTCTCGAGCAGAGGGATGGTCAAGCGGTCGGCTCGCTCGACGCTCAGCTCGCGGAGGCGCCGCGGCAACCATTTGCCCGCCCCTATCCACCGCCCGTCGGCGAGCAGAATGAGCTCTGCGATCCGCTCGAACAGGATGGATGCCTCCACACGCTGCTCGAGGGGGTCGGTCGCGTCCTCCAGATCGTCGAGCACATCCGTGATGACGTAGCGGCGGAACGCGGACTCCTTCGCGCTGAGCGACGGCCCTGCGTCGAGCACGTTCTGCCACTGCTGCCGTAGCGGTGCCAGTCGGCCATCGTCTCGGATCGCGGTGCCGTCGACGAGCATGTGCACGGTCACCGGCCGATGCTGCGCGATGCCTCGTGCCGCCCACTCGTCGAACCCTGTCGGTGTGTAGGCGAAGACCTCGAGGATCTCGCCCTCGAAGTCGTGCGTCGAGGCTTCGCTGGTCTGCCCTGGGAGATCGAAGAGCCAGTCTCCGAGCAGCAGCAGGTCTATGTCACTCGTCGCGGTGCGATCGCCCCGTGCCGCGCTCCCCGCGACGATGGCCACGTCGGCTCCGGGGTAGTGGGCGGTGACGAATCGTGCTGCGACGGCGAGGGGATTCACCCCGACAGCGGGATCCTCAGTCTTGTCGACGATGGAGGTTGCGGCGGGAGTGTGGCTGGGGTCGATCGCGTCTGCGAGGATTCGGTCGACGCTTCGAGCACGACGCATCGCTGCGATCTCGTCGATCGCGAACCATCCTGTCTCGGCCAGTTCGCCGTCGGTGAAGACCAGGGACGAGCCGTCCGGGATCGAGCAGAGGAACGCGGTCGTGACGTAGCTGACGACGTCGTCGTTGGCATACCGGACGAGGAGTTCCTCCCCGCCGTAGGCGCCGACGAGACCATCGATGTCGACGCGGACCCCGAGCTCTTCCCGCACCTCGCGCAGCACGGCGTCCTTCGGATCCTCACCGGGTTCGACCCCGCCGCCGACCAGGCCCCATTCCGATGAGTCCACCCGCCGACACAGCAGAAAGCGGTCATCTCGCCGGATGACCGCCGTGACCGCAGGGAGCAGCAGGAGGTCGTGACCGATGCGTTCGCGGATCCCGCTGACGTAGGGCGATGTGGGCATGGAGCAGAGCCTAGGGGTCAGAGGGCGAACTCGATCTCGCCCCGGGCGATGTCGGTGCTGACGACACGCAGGGAGACGCGTCCGCCTGGCTCTGTTCCGGCGGGCACAGGTGCGGACGCGGTCACGGCGGGGTTCGCGAGCTGCACCGTCGCGCGCTCGCCGCGTATCTCGATCACCGTCGCCTCGACCGTCCCGCCCACGAACGGGGTGAGCAGTGCGGCTTCGACGCAGTTGATCGTCGCCGAATCGAGTCTCGACGCGCGTTGCCCGGAACTCTGCATCAGCGCAGGGAGATCGGGCAGCGACTCTCGAACCCAGTCCGGCACGTCTCGACCTTCGGACACCGCGAGGCAGATCTCGAGAGACCAGCGATCGACGAGACGGCGCAGGGGAGCGGTCGCGTGGGCGTAGGGCGCCGCAATCGCGGCCTGATCTGCGTCGCTCGGGGCAGAGCCGTCGAACGTCACGTAGCCGGCGCCACGAAACAGAGACGCGGCTGCCTCGAGAACGGGCAGCGTCATCGGGTCGGCGCGATCCAGGTCGCGCAGATAGTCGCCATATCGTCCCGTCGTCCACGGGCGTCCGAGAGCCTCGGTCTGATGGCGGAATGCGTCGAAGGCCTTCTCGTCGGGCTGCGGCATGGTTCGAAGGATGCCGATGCCGGCGTCCAGCATCAGCGACGCCGCCGCCATACCGGTCATCAGGGACAGCTGGGCGTTCCACTCCTCGACGGGAAGAGGATGCCGGCGCTCGATCGCATAGCTGCCATCGGCCGCTCTCGTCACCTCCTCGTCCGGGAGGTTCAGGCTCGCGCCGCCGCGGATCTTCTCCTGTTCGATCCGCAGTGCGCCGATCTCGGGCAACAGCGCCGCCGGACCACCTTCGCCGCGGTCGAGTGCGGCCTGGGCGCTGGCGTAGTCCAGCTGGGCGCGGGACCGGATCAGAGCCCGCTCCAGCCGGAAGCCCGTGACGGTGCCCGACGAGTCGAGCGCGAACGTCCAGACGAGGGCAGGGCGATCCACATCGGCCAGGAGCGACGCGCGGTCCTCGCTGAGAATCTTCGGATGCAGGGGGATCGTGCCGTCCGCGGCGTAAAGCGTCTGGCCACGGCGCCGAGTCTCTGCGTCGACCTCTCCGCCGGGCGCGACGAAGCCGGGGACATCGGCGATCGCGTAGCGCACCGTGTAGCCGGAGCCCTCACGCTCGAGATGGAACGCCTGGTCGAGGTCGCGTGACCCGAGCGGATCGAGCGTGGCGAAGGGGATGTCGCGCAGATCGAGCTCGGGAGTCGCGATTTTCGTGGCCTCTGCTTCGGCGACGACCGCGGCGGGGAAGTCCGAGGGTGCATCGAGGGACTCTCTCAGCGCCGCGAGCGCCGCGGCGAGTTCGGTCTGCGCGGCTGAAGGGGCAACGTGCGATCGGCGCTGAGGCATGCCCCCACACTATGACGCCGCGGGCAGAGGACGGCCCGATGCCGGGCATGCTCGCCGTCGCCGTCGCCGTCGCCGTCGCCGTCGCCGTCGCCCGATGGTCAGAACGGCGGCAGGGCGTCGTCGGTGACGGTGGTGGTGTTCTGTGCGGGTGGTTTGTCGATGTAGACCTGGCCGGTGGGACTGGTCCAGGCGAAGGTGTCGTCGTCGTGGTGTTGGACGTGCCAGGGGGTGTGGTGTTTGAGGGTGTGGTGTCGGCGGCACAGGACGCCGAGGTTGTCGGCCGTGGTCGTGCCGCCGAGGGCGTGGTCGCGGGTGTGGTCGAGGTCGCTGTCTCGGGCGGCGTGCCCGCAGGTCGAGAATCGGCATCGTTGATCGCGGGCTCTCACGTGCCGTGTCAGGGCGGCGGAGGGCCGGTAACGGTCGACGGCGAGCAGCGCGCCGGTGATCGGATGGGTGAGGATCCGATCCCACCCGGACGCCATGCCGGCGAGCAGACGCGCGGTGCGGATATCGATCGGGATGCGGCCGTTCAGCTCGGCAGGGACGGCGCTCACGCCGATCAGCGACAGCATGGGGACGGTGACAGTCACGGTCGCAGTGATCGAGGCGAGCAGGGCGTCGGCGGTGCCGTGGCCGGCCGGTGCGCCGGTGAGGAGCAGGTCGAGGGCGACATCGCAGCGGGCCTGCCCGAGTGTCCGCGGGTCCTGGGCCGCCGCCGCGCGGGAGTCGCTCGACGAATCCGCAAAGGAGCCTTTCGCCATCGCGGTGACCCGGTCGAACGCACCGTGCACGAGAGCGGCCGGGCCGAAGACGCTCAGCTCGGCCATGCCGTCTGCCCGGTCTTTCACCCACACCCCGCGCTCCCGGCGGGCGTCCTTGTGACGATCGTCGAGGCTGCGCCGCTGGAACCGGTCGGCGACTCGCCGCGCCATCCGCCCCACCCGGTTCGGGGACTCCGTCTGCGCGAACTCGACCATCTGCCCCGCGTACGCGTCACGGTCGGCCGCATCATCGAGGTGCATCCCGGCATCGACGATGACCCGCGCATGCGCGGCGCTGATCAGACCAGCACCCTGCGCCTGCCACACCCGGGGGAACCGCGACACCACCAGTTCCGCGTCGAGCATCCGCCGCTGCACCGTCCGGTCGCTCACGCGCAGCGCCGCCCCGAACTCCGCCGCCACCGCCCGCACCGCCAGATCGACACCATCAGCACTCGGTTCGTCGGCCTGACCGGCCGCCTCGACCGCGATCCGCGACCCGAGCGCGAGAAGACCATCACGCGCGGCCAGCAACGACCCGATCGTCCGATCGACCTCGACGAGCATCTCAGCGACCGCGCCCAGCGCACCCACCTGCTCAACCGTCGCGTCCATCAATGCCGTCATACCCACATCACACCACCCACCACCGACATTCCCACCCCAGATCAGAGACCAAAACCCTGCCCTCGACGCAGAACAACGGCATCCCGGAATGAACGAGGGCGCTGCCCCATGAAGGCCGCCAGCCAAGACCTCTCGGCGCACCCGGAGGCAACGCTCCTGACGGCCATCGGTGCACTGCGGCTCCTCTCGAGAACCTGTGATTCGCGTGTCCGTCCGACCCAGACCGGAATACTGGGCGTTAGCGTGGGGGCATGACCACTGCTGCGAAGGCCAAGACCCTGATCGGACTCTATGAAGCCCCGGAGATCCTCCGCGTCGTGAATGTGTGGGACGTCGTGTCAGCCCGCGCTGTCGCGAAGCTCCCCGAGACGAAGGCGATCGCGACTGCCGGTCACGGCATCGCCGCCTCGTTCGGATTCGAGGACGGCACGATCCCCAGGGACATCATGATCGACATGGTCGGTCGCATCGCGGTTTCCGTCGCGGTCCCGGTGACCGCCGACCTCGACGACGGGTACGGCGACGCGGGGGAGACCACGCGCCTCGCGATCGGCGCTGGCGTGGTGGGAGCCAACATCGAAGATCGCCTCAAGCCGTTCGATGAGTCCGTCGCGGCGGTCGAGGCCATCGTCAAGGCCGCGGAGGCCGAGGGCGTTCCGTTCGCGCTCAACGCGCGCACCGACGCGTTCGTCCGCGCCGGTCACCGCCCCGTCGCCGAAAGCGTCGCGGACGCTATTCAGCGAGGCCGAGCATTCCTCGACGCCGGAGCCACCGCGGTGTTCGTGCCCGGCATGCTCGACGCCAACATCACCCGACAGCTCGTCGAGGGCCTCGGTGAAGGCAAGCTCAGCGTGATCGGGCTTCCCGGAACCCTCGCGGCCTCGGAGTACGAGAAGCTCGGAGTCGCCCGCATCTCGTACGGCCCGCTTCCGCAGCGCGTGGCGCTCACCGCGGTCCAGGAGCTCGCCGCCAGCCTGTATGCAGGCGGCGTGATCCCGAACGGCCTCCCCGCGCTCAACTGACCCACCGCGAAACGAGTGACCACCGGTCAGTAGACTTGGCCCGTGGTCACTCGTCTCTCGAATTTCTTCCTCCGCACACTCCGCGAAGACCCTGCAGGCGCAGAGGTCGCCAGCCACCGGCTGCTGATCCGCGCCGGGTACATCCGACCGCAGGCGGCCGGCATCTTCGCGTGGCTCCCTCTCGGGCTGCGCGTGAAGGCCAAGATCGAGGCCGTCGTGCGGGAGGAGATGGGTGCCGCCGGTGCGCAGGAAGTGCATTTCCCGGCCCTGATGCCGCGCGAGTCGTATGAGGCGACCGGGCGCTGGGACGAGTACGGCGATCTTCTCTTCCGTCTCCAGGATCGCAAGGGCGGCGACTACCTGCTCGCGCCGACGCACGAGGAGGCGTTCACGCTGCTCGTGAAGGACCTCTACTCGTCGTACAAGGATCTGCCCCTGACGATCTATCAGATCCAGGACAAGTACCGTGACGAGGCTCGCCCCCGGGCGGGCCTGCTCCGCGGCCGCGAGTTCACGATGAAGGACGCCTACTCCTTCGACTCCTCGGACGCCGGACTCGAGGTCAGCTACCAGGCGCAGCGTGATGCCTACGAGCGCATCTTCCAGCGCCTCGGTCTCGAGTACGTGATCGTCCAGGCGGATGCCGGGGCGATGGGCGGTTCGCGCAGCGAGGAGTTCCTCCACCCGACCCCCGTCGGTGAGGACACGTTCGTGCGCAGCGCCGGCGGCTACGCCGCCAACGTCGAGGCGTTCACGACCGCGGTTCCCGACGCCGTCGCCTTCGATGCCGACGCATCCCCGGTCATCTTCGACTCACCGAACACGCCCACGATCGAGACGCTCGTCGCACACACGAACGCGCACCTGGACGGCGAGTACTCGGCTGCCGACACACTCAAGAACGTCGTGCTCGCCCTGACCCACCTCGACGGAACGCGCGAGCTGGTCGTCGTGGGCATCCCGGGCGACCGCGAGGTCGACGAGAAGCGCGCAGAGGTCGCCTTCGCACCGGCCGAGGTCGAGACCGCCACCGCCGACGACTTCGAGAACAACCCGCTGCTCGTGAAGGGCTACATCGGACCGTGGTCGCCCACGGGAGCCGTGCTGGGCGAAGAGTCCGCGACCGGCATCCGCTATCTGGTCGACCCCCGCGTGAGCGAGGGCACCAGCTGGATCACGGGCGCGAACGTCGATCAGAAGCATGCGCACTCGGTCGTGGCAGGTCGGGACTTCTTCGCGGACGGCATCGTCGAGATCGCGAACGTCCGGGCGGGAGATCCCGCACCCGACGGGTCCGGCCCGGTCGAGCTCGCTCGCGGCATGGAGATCGGCCACGTCTTCCAGCTCGGTCGCAAGTATGCCGAAGCCCTCGGGCTCAAGGTCCTCAACGAGAACGGCAAGCTCGTCACGGTCACGATGGGCTCGTACGGCATCGGCATCACGCGCATCCTCGCGATCATCGCCGAGCTGCACAACGACGAGAAGGGTCTCATCTGGCCCGCATCCGTCGCGCCCTTCGATGTGCAGGTCGTCGCAGCCGGCCGCGACCAGGTCGCCTTCGATGTCGCGGCCGATCTGTCAGCGCAGCTCGAATCCGCAGGACTCGATGTGCTCTACGACGACCGTCCGAAGGTCTCGCCCGGAGTGAAGTTCGGTGACGCGGAGCTCGTCGGCGTACCGAAGATCGTCATCGTCGGCCGTGGCGCCGCAGAGGGCCAGGTCGAGCTGTGGGACCGCAGCACAGGTGCTCGCGAGACGGTGTCGGTCGCCGAGGTCATCGAACGCCTGACCCGCCGCTGAGCCACGCTCACAGAACGCCGCGCCCGTGTGACTGACACGGTGCGCGGCGTTCGTGCGTGGTGCGGATCCGCCTGCGCAGGCGAGCGCCCGGGCGGCTGTCGTCAGCAGACGATGTAGCCGTGGTTCATGATGTCGTCGTCGGGGGTGTCCCGGGTCACGAGGGACTTCAGGGCACCCGCCGCCATCGCGATCTTGCCCTTCGCCGGCTCCCAGAACTCCACCACGGTGGGGGTCACCTTGAGCAGTGCGATTCCCGGTGTGTCGAGTCCGTCGGCGAACCAGATCTCGAGCGAGGGGGAGTAGAGCTCCTCCATCTTCGTCCGGTCGTGCACGAGCGTCGCCTTGCCCGCGACCGAGACATATCTCATGCCCTTTGCGTCGCAGTACGCGAGGCCGACATCGTGATGCTTGCGGGCCTCTTCGACCTTCTCGGTGTCTTCCGCGGTGAAGAACCAGATGTCTCCGGCATCGTCCATCTGCCGGGTCGACATCGGCCTGCTCACCAGGTTGCCGTCGTCGTCGATCGTTGTCAGCATCGTGAAGTCGATGTCCTCGACGAGCTCGGTCACGCGCGCGAGTGCTTCCGGTCCAGTGATCTCTGTCATGCGGCCACTGTGGCGCAGCGGCCCCGACTTTGCACGGGCGTTGACACCGGCCCATACGCGTGGTCGGCGCATCGGGCGGCGTTGCGTAGACCCGCTCGAGACGCCCTCGTGACAGGCTGAGGGTATGACCGACGAACCACTGCCGGAATCGCTGAGTGCCGAGATCAACAACGTCCTCGACGAGGCCGGGGTGAAGACCGACCGCAGGCTGGTCATGCGCATGATGCGCACGGCGGTACTGCTGGGTGAGGACGGCACGAACCGTCTCGACCTCAAGATCGCCTCCGCTGCCCTCGCTGAGATGCGAGACGCCTTCCGGCTGTTCGCTCCGTTCGAGGGCGTGCCCAAGGTCACGGTCTTCGGTTCGGCGCGGACCCGCCACGATGACCCGCTCTACGTCCAGGCCCGTGACGTCGCCGCCGCTCTCGCAGCGGATGGGTGGATGGTCGTCACCGGTGCGGGGCCGGGAATCATGCAGGCTGCGGCGGAGGGTGCGGGGCCCGCGCTCTCACTCGGGGTGTCGATCCGGCTGCCGTTCGAGGAGAAGGCCAACAGCCTGATCGCGGCGAGCGAGCACGTCGTGGCGATGAAGTACTTCTTCACCCGCAAGCTGATGCTCATCAAGGAATCCAGCGGCTTCATCTGCCTGCCCGGCGGGTTCGGCACGCTCGACGAGATGTTCGAGCTGCTCACGTTGCAGCAGACCGGCAAGGCCGAGCCGACGCCGATCGTCTTGCTCGACGAGCCGGGCGGCACCTTCTGGAACGGGCTCAAGCGGTTCATCGACGAGGATCTGGCGCCCACGGGTGTGATCTCCGAGGGCGACTTCGACCGCGTCGTCATCACCGACTCCGTCGAGTCGGCTGCGGCGGTGATCGCAGGGTTCTGGCGCAACTACGACTCGCTGCGCTGGGTGGGGGATTCGCTCGTGCTCAGACTGCGGGCCGCCCCGACAGATGCAGAGCTCGAGGAACTGAACGACCGGTTCGCCGGGATGCTGGCGAGCGGGCGAATCGAGCGGACTGCTGCGCGGTCACCGGAAGTCGCCGACGATGATCTGCTGCATCTTCCTCGTCTCGCCCTGCACCTCAATCAGCGTCAGGTCGGCGGTCTCTTCCGCCTGATCGGTGCGATCAACTCGCTGGATTCCGCTCCCGAGATGTGATGCCGGGGGTTCACTCGGCATTAACCCTGCCGTCATCTGTGCCGACGATCCTGACTGCACCCTGTCGAGGAGGATCAGATGGCTGTGGACGACACTCGGAACCGGCTCCCGTTGATCGGGCATGCGCGTGGCAAGCGCTCGTCGGTCACCTGCGAACTCAAGTGCGCGAACGCGTGTCTGGGGCCGGAATGCAACACGTCGTCGAACGACGACTTCCGTTCGATCGCATCCGCGGTCTTCTCGCGGCGCGCGCTGTTCGGTCTGGGGGCGGCCGCAGCCGTGGCGATCGCGGTCGGAGCGGACCGCTCAGCGCCCGTGTCGGCACCGGCGGCGGCCGGAGCCGGGTCGGTCGGACTCGGAAAGCCGGGGACTGCCGGGCTCTCCTTCACCGCCATCGCCCCGGTCTCCGCAGACATCGACGCGCTCACGGTTCCTGAGGGATTCACCTGGGCGCCCCTGATCCGCTGGGGAGACCCGCTCTTCTCCACGACTCCGACCTTCGACCTCGCGGCCCAGTCGCCGCAGGCGCAGGCCGGTCAGTTCGGCTACAACAGCGACTATCTCGACATCGTCCCGGATCCGAGTGGCAAGACCGGGGTCCTGGTCAACAATCATGAATACGTGAACCCCGGCATCATGTTCCCGCCGACGACCGACCGGGCCGAGCTCCGTCGGCGAGGCGACGTCTACAAGGCGGCCCAGGGGATGTCGGTGGTCGACATCCGTCGCCGACGCGTCGGCGACCCGTGGACCTACGTCGTCGACGGGCGCCGTAACCGACGCATCACCGTCGAGACGGTGTTCGAGCTGACGGGTCCTGCCGCGGGTTCGGATCTCGTCAAGACGGCGGCAGACCCGGAAGGCCGGTGGGTCCACGGAACTCTCGGGAACTGCGCCGGCGGGACCACTCCGTGGGGAACGATCCTCTCGGGCGAGGAGAACTTCAACGGATACTTCGCCTGGGCTGCCGACACGACCGAGCAGAGACGGTACAGCGCTTCGAGCACCACGACGACCTCCACGGGCTGGGAGTCGTATGACCCGCGCTTCAACGCCCATGACCCCGCTTTCGTGAACGAGCCGAACCGCTTCGGGTACATCGTCGAGATCGACCCGCAGGACCCGACCTCCACCCCGCGCAAGCATACGGCGATGGGGCGCTTCAAGCACGAGGGCGCGAATGTGCACGTCGCCTCCGACGGTCGCGTCGTCGCATACATGGGTGATGACGAGCGCAACGACTACCTGTACAAGTTCGTCTCGAAGAACCGCATCTCGGGTTCCCGCAAGAAGAACCTCTCCCTTTTGAGCGAGGGCGACATCTACGTGGCGAAGTTCGCAGGCAACTCTCCGGCGACGGAGATCACCGGATCAGGTGCACTGCCTGCGGACGGCGCGTTCGACGGCACAGGGACTTGGATTGCTCTCACGCGGAACGGCCGAAGCGCGGTCCCCGGCTTCACGACGGAGCAGGTGCTCGTCTACACGCGACTTGCCGCGGATGCTGTCGGCGCGACGAAGATGGATCGCCCTGAGGACGTGCAACCGAGCCCGACCAGCGGCAAGGTCTACGTCGCGCTGACCAACAACTCCAGCCGCACGGCCGTCGACGAAGCGAACCCGGTGACGGGAAACCGCTACGGTCACGTGCTGGAACTCACCGAGACGAAGGGCCACAGCGGGACCTCGTTCGGCTGGAGCGTCCTGCTGCTGTGCGGTGACCCTGGGACGTTCGACAACGCGTACTTCGCCGGGTTCCCCAAGGAATCGGTCTCGCCCATCTCCTGTCCCGACAATCTGGCCTTCGACTCCGCGGGGGATCTCTGGATCTCGACCGACGGCGCTCCGAGCACCATCGGCCTCGCTGACGGTCTCTTCAAGGTGCCCCTCACCGGACCCGAACGCGGACACGTGCAGCAGTTCCTCGCGGTGCCGCGTGATGCCGAGACCTGCGGTCCCGTGATCCATGACAAGGAGGGGCTCGTCTTCGTCGCCGTGCAGCACCCGGGGGAGGATGGGACGTTCGATGCGCCGAACTCCCTGTTCCCCGATTACGGCTCGGACGCGCCCGGTGATGTTCCGAACGCGCCGCGTCCCGCCGTCGTGCAGGCCTACCGTCGTTGACCCCGGAGGCGGTCGCCGCTCAACCGCGAGGGGCGGCGACGGCACGAGCTGCCACGCGCTCGGCGAAGCGGCTCGCGTCGACGTCGTGTCCGAGAATCCGCTCCGCCGCGCGGTGACCTGAGTAGAAGGCCGCACCCACGGTCGCCGGCTCGTCGCCCCAGGTCGCTTCGCCGGCGAAATGCAGCACTCCGTCGACAGGCCCCGCGAGCTCGTCATGATCGTGGTGGGACGAGCCGAGCGCGAGATGCGAGTAAGAGCCGTTCGAGAACGCGTCGTGCCCCCAGCGGGTGATCCAGTGAGCGATCGGCTCGCCGACGGCATCGGGGTAGAGCACGCGAAGAGCGCCGACGACATCCGCGACGATCTCGTCATCGGACAGCTCCTGCATCCTGCGGCCGAACGGACCGGCTGCGAACGTCAGCAATGTGGGACGCCCGCTCACGGCAGACACGTCGTACCAGGAGTGCCAATGCTCGCCGGCCTCGCCGAGGGCTCGCACGACATAGCTGTCCTCGTTCCAGAAGCGTTCCGGGAACTGGATGAAGACCTTGTTGAACACCCCCATGCCCAGTCGGGCGATCGGCCCAGCGACAGCGTCGGGCAGGGGAGGGGTGAAGTCGATCGACCCCGCCTTGAGCACGCCCAGCGGCACGGTGACCAGCGCACTCCGCGCGGAGAACTCACCGTTGTCGGTCGATACCGTGACTCCGGCATCCGTGCGTGCGATTCGGGTTACTACGTGACCCAGGCGGATGTCGAGCTCGGCGGCGATGCGCCGGGGAAGCTCGTCGTAGCCGTGCGGGAAGATGACCTCGTCGCCGTCGATCGCGTCCTCGTCCAGCCCGTGCGCATCGAGGTCGCCGATCCATGCTCCGCACTGCTCTTCGACGCGATGACGGAAGAACTCCCTGATCTCGTCGATGCGCTCAGGATCGAAGCCGGTGCGGTCGAGCGCGCGCTCGGTGACATCGAGATAGGTGTCACCGGGGGACGACCGCTCGATCTCCTCGACAAGCAGACGATCGGCCTCCTCGACGTCGGAGACCCACTGAGAGGTGCGCGCGGCATCCATCGGCCTGCCGTCGCCGTCGAAATTCTCGATCGGCCGCCCTCCGGCCTGGAAGCTGCCGACGGTGTACTCGAGCGTCGGGATCCCGAGCGTCTGCACGAGGTCCCACAGTTCGGAGCTCTCGATGCCGTGCACCCACGACGCGCCGAGATCGACGGGGAAGCCTGCAGTGCGATCGGTGTGCATCCGGCCGCCGACGCGATCCCTCGCCTCGAGGACGACGACGTCCGCTCCGGCGTCGGCGAGCATGCGAGCCGCCGTCACCCCGGACATCCCTGCCCCGATCACGATCGTGTCGTACGTCGTCACTGAGTCCTCCTGCGCGCTCGGCACCGCGTCGGTGCGGCCGCCTTCGTGGCGACAGGCGGTGGGCACAGGGTATCGTGGTACGGATGTCGCGCGTGCACACCCGCGCGACGAGAGCTGAATAGGGAGTCGTCATGGATATCGAACTGAGTCTGCTGCGTGGGATCGAGAAGGAGAAGGCGATCCCCTTCGATGAGCTGGTCTCGATCATCGAACAGGCCATCCTGACCGCCTACTCCAAGCATGTCTCCGCAGACGGAGCCACTCCCGAGGGCGTCCGCGTCGACCTCGATCGTCGCACCGGGCACGTCGCCGTGCTGCAGGTCGTCAAGGACGAAGAGGGCGCGATCATCGGCGAAGAGGATGCCACGCCGGATGACTTCGGCCGGATCGCCGCCTTCGCCGCGAAGCAGGTCATCAGCCAGCGTCTGCGCGACATCGCGGATGACGTCGTGCTCGGCGACTTCAAGGACAAGGAAGGCGACATCGTCGCCGGCGTGATCCAGCAGGGGCCGAACCCCCGCATGATCCATGTCGACCTCGGAGCCGTCGAGGCGATCCTCCCTCCTGAGGAGCAGGTGCCGGGCGAGGAGTACACCCACGGGTCGCGCCTTCGCGTGTACGTGACCAGCGTCGCGAAGGGCCTCAAGGGGCCGCAGATCACCGTCTCGCGCACGCACCCCGGTCTCGTCCGCAAGCTGTTCGCCCTCGAGGTGCCTGAGATCGCCGCAGGTCTCGTCGAGATCGTGTCGCTGGCCCGCGAGGCCGGACACCGCACGAAGATCGCCGTCCGGGCCAACGACCCGGCGATCAACGCCAAGGGCGCCTGCATCGGAGAGATGGGGCGCCGTGTGCGCGCCGTCACCGAGGAGCTCGCAGGCGAGAAGATCGACATCGTCGATCACGATCCGGAGCTCGCCGCCTTCGTCGCGAACGCCCTGTCGCCCGCCAAGGTGACCAGCGCGTTCATCCTCGACGCGAACACCAGGGCCGTGCGTGCACTGGTGCCCGACTATCAGCTCTCCCTCGCCATCGGCAAGGAGGGTCAGAACGCTCGTCTGGCTGCGAAGCTCACCGGCGCGAAGATCGACATCCAGCCCGACAGCGTCCTGGACTGACCCCTCCTCACGTCCGACTCGCGCCCGTCGCGTGAGTCGGACGGGAACACAGGTGTAAGATGGAACCCGTACGAACGTGCGTCGGCTGTCGCACGCGTGCTCCCCGCGCCGCTCTTCTCAGAGTGGTGTCCCAGAACGACATCCTCATCATCGATGAGAGAAGCGTTCTGCCAGGGCGAGGCGCGTGGGTGCATCCGACACCGGAATGCATGGATGCCGCCCTGCGGCGCCGAGCTTTCGGCCGAGCACTTCGCGTATCCGGCAATCTGGATACGCGGATCATCGAACAATACCCACCAAGAAACAAAGGCTGAACGGCTATGGAAACAAAGTGAACGGCTCGAAATGAGACCCGTCCGCGACTAGTGGTCTGCCCTGTCTGGGTGGACCGACCCCAGACAGGAGAATTGTGGCTGGTAAACCACGCGTACACGAGATCGCCGCCGAACTCGGCGTCGACAGCAAGATCGCACTTGCAAAGCTCAAGGAACTCGGAGAGTTCGTCAAGAGCCCCTCTTCGACCATCGAACCGCCGGTGGCGCGCAAGCTTCGCGCTGCCATCGAATCGGACGCCTCACTGAAGGCATCCGCTGACACGGCTCCCGCTGCGGCCAAGACCGGTGCTGCGAAGCCCGGTGCAGCAAAGCCCGGTGCAGCAAAGCCCGGTGCCTCAAATCCCGGTGCAGCGAAGACCGATGCAGCAACCCCCGGTGCTGCCAAGGCCGGTGCTGCCAAGACCGGCGGACCGACTCCCGGGCCCAAGCCCGGACCCAAGCCGGCCCCCGCGCCGGAAGAGCCCGTCGCCGCTCCGGCTCCTGAGGCTCCCGCCCCGGCCACGGAGGCTCCGGCCGAGACCGCTGCTTCGGCAGAGGCCACGTCCGACTTCGCTGCGTCCAAGTCGAACGACGGCGGCGCACCGAAGCCCGGCGCACCGCGTCCGGGCAACAACCCGTTCTCGTCGGCGCAGGGCATGGGCCAGCGTCCGGCAGGTCCGCGCCCAGGTAACAACCCCTTCGCCTCGGCGCAGGGCATGGGCCAGCGGCCGAGTCCGACGCCAGGCAACATCCCGCGTCCGCAGGCTCCGCGTCCCGGCGCCCCGCGTCCGGGTGCACCTCGTCCCGGTTCCCCCCGTCCCGGCGCTCCGCGCGGCGGTCAGGGTGGTCGTCCCGGTGGTGCGCCGTTCCAGCAGCGTCCCGGCGGCCCCGGTCGTCCCGGCGGTGCCGGTGGACCCGGTGCCGGTCCCGGCGCACGTCCCGGCGGTGGCTTCGCAGGTCGCCCCGGTGGTGGCGGCGGTCGCGGTCGTGGTCCTGGTGGAGGTACCGCAGGTGCCTTCGGTAAGGGCGGCGGCAAGAGCAAGCAGCGCAAGTCGCGGCGGGCGAAGCGGCAAGAGTTCGAGATGCGGAGCGCCCCGGTCGTCGGTGGCGTCAACGTCACCCGCGGCAACGGCGAGATCATCCGCATGCGCCGTGGTGCGTCGATCGCGGACTTCGCCGACAAGATCGAGACGCTGACCGGCTACACGGTTCAGCCCGGAACCCTCGTGACGATCCTCTTCAACCTCGGCGAGATGGCAACGGCCACCGAGTCGCTGGATGAGGCGACGTTCGAGGTCCTGGGTGCCGAGCTCGGTTACAAGATCCAGATGGTCTCGCCCGAGGACGAAGACAAGGAGCTCCTCGAGGGCTTCGGTCTCAACCTCGCGCAGGAGCTCGAGGAGGAGAGCGAGGACGACCTCGAGATCCGTCCTCCCGTCGTCACGGTCATGGGTCACGTCGACCACGGTAAGACCCGACTGCTCGACGCCATCCGCCAGACCAACGTCATCGACGGTGAGGCCGGCGGAATCACGCAGCACATCGGTGCGTACCAGGTGTGGACGGAGCACGAAGGCTTCGAACGAGCCATCACCTTCATCGACACCCCGGGTCACGAGGCGTTCACCGCCATGCGTGCTCGTGGAGCGCAGGTCACAGACCTCGCGATCCTCGTGGTCGCAGCCGACGACGGCATCATGCCGCAGACGGTCGAGGCGCTGAACCACGCCCAGGCGGCGAACGTGCCGATCGTGGTCGCGGTGAACAAGGTCGACAAGCCCGACGCCAACCCGGCCAAGGTTCGTCAGCAGCTCACCGAGTACGGTCTGGTCGCAGAGGAGTATGGCGGAGACGTCATGTTTGTCGACGTCTCGGCTCGGGCGAACACCGGCATCCAGGAACTCCTGGACGCTGTGCTGCTCACGGCTGACGCGGGTCTCGACCTCACGGCCAACCCGAACAAGGCCGCTCGCGGTGTCGCCATCGAGGCGAAGCTCGACAAGGGCCGCGGATCCATCGCCACGGTGCTGATCCAGTCCGGAACGCTTCGGATCGGTGACGCGATCGTCGCAGGAACGGCTTACGGTCGTGTGCGTGCGATGGCAGACGAGAACGGCGAGCAGGTCCTCGAGGCCTACCCGTCGCGTCCGGTGCAGGTGCAGGGTCTGAACTCGGTGCCGCGTGCAGGCGATGTCTTCATCGTCACCGAAGAAGACCGCATGGCCCGCCAGATCGCTGAGAAGCGTGAAGCAGTCGAGCGCAACGCCCAGCTGGCCAAGGCCCGCAAGCGCATCTCGCTCGAGGACTTCACCCGTGCTCTCGAAGAGGGCAAGGTCGAGTCGCTCAACCTCATCATCAAGGGTGACGTCTCCGGTGCCGTCGAGGCACTCGAGGAGTCGCTGCTCAAGATCGAGGTCGATGACTCGGTGCAGCTCCGCATCATCCACCGCGGTGTCGGTGCGATCACGGAGTCCGACGTCAACCTCGCGACGATCGACAACGCGATCATCGTGGGCTTCAACGTCCGCCCCGACACGAAGGCGCGCGAGCGTGCTCAGCGTGAGGGTGTGGACATCCGGTTCTACTCGGTGATCTACAACGCGATCGACGAGGTCGAGAGCTCGCTCAAGGGCATGCTCAAGCCGGAGTACGAAGAGGTCCAGTCGGGTGTCGCCGAGATCCGCGAGGTGTTCCGCTCCTCGAAGTTCGGCAACATCGCCGGTGTCATCGTGCGATCGGGAACGATCACGCGAAACGCCAAGGCTCGCGTCATCCGCGACGGTGTGGTCATCGCCGATGGCCTCGCCATCGAGTCGCTGCGTCGCTTCAAGGACGACGTCACCGAGGTGCGTACGGACTACGAGGCCGGTATCGGCCTCGGCAAGTTCAACGACATCCAGATCGGTGACGAGATCGAGACGACAGAACTGATCGAGAAGCCTCGCGGCTGATCGAGTTCGATATCTTCGGGCGAGGGTGCGTGATGCACCCTCGCCCGAAGAGCACGTAGAGGGAGAGAACAATGGCTGGTGAACGACAGGCCCGTCTGGCCGATCGCATTCGAGTGATCCTTGCAGAGCGGCTCGAGAAGGGGTTGCGAGACCCGCGCCTCGGCTTCGTCACGATCACGGACGTCCGTGTCACTGGTGACCTGCAGCACGCCTCGGTCTTCTACACGGTCCTCGGCACCGAAGAGGAGCGTCTCTCCAGCGGCGAGGCTTTGACCTCCGCCACCGGAATGCTGCGCAGCGAGGTCGGGAAGCAGCTCAGCACGCGCCTTGTGCCGACGCTCGAGTTCATCCCCGACGCTCTGCCGGAGAACGCCGATCACATCTCGGCTCTCCTCCGCGAAGCGCAGCAGCGCGACGCCGAGGTGGCGAAGCTCGCATCGTCCGCATCGCACGCGGGCGACGCAGACCCGTACCTCCGCGAAGACGACGACGACACGAAGTCCTGAATATCGGCGCCCTCGTCTGGGCGTCGGAGTGTCTTGATAACCTCAGCTCAACGGGCGATCGCCCGCGGGGACTGGGGGGTTCGGCATCGATTTTTCGCGCGCGCACGGGGCGACCTCGGTCGCACCCGCGGTCGTCGAGGAGATCCTCGATGACCTTCTCGAGCATGGTCTGAGCTGCGCGCCGCATGTCGCGGCGCGACTCGCGTTCGAGCTGTCAGAAGATCCGCAGACGATCCTGGCGGTCGCGGCTCGACTCGACACTGATCAGCGGCACGGTCTCAGGGCGCTCCCGTCGCCGCTGCCGATGGTGCCATCGGTCGAGGCGCTGTTCGCTCAGCTTGAGCTCGATGATCGAGACCGTGAGGTCCTGGTCGCCGTGTCTCTGCGGCTCGACGACAGGCTCGACCCGCTGGTGGATTTCGCGGGACGGTCGGCCGCAGAACTCGCCGGTGGTCCGCTCGGAGCGCTTCTCGACATCCACGCGGGCCGAGTCCGCCTCGCGGACCCTCGGCTGGCGATCTGGTTGCGCGCGACGACGGCGTCTTCGTCGGCCGCCGCGGTGCATTCGAGACTGCACCGACTCTTCGACGCACGCGGCGAGCGGGTCGATGCCGACTGGCACGGCGCTCGTGCGGCTATGCACGGCGAACCGGTGACCGCCGGCGAGCTCACGCGCATCGCGAGGGAGCATTCGGAGGCGGGACTCAGCGAGCGTGCCTTCCACCTCGCGGCAGAGGCGGCCGCGCACTCGAGCGGGATCGAGCGGGATGAGGCCACTCTCGTCGCCGGTGTCGCGGCGATCGCCGCGGGGTACGCGGTCGAGGCGGCGCGACGACTGGGGAGTCTGTTTCCCGGTGGTGACGAGCTCTATCGTCTGCAGGGTCTCGGCGGGTTGCTCGTCGCCGAGGCGCATCTCCGCGGGGCCGTGCCTGAGGTCGACACGAGCGTCATCCAGCCACGCGTCGATGATGCCGACCACTGGTATTCGTGGGCTCGGGCCTCGGCCTTCGCGGCGATGCTGTGCGCCGAGCGGGGCGACCGCCGGGGGATGCGGCCGTGGCTCGACGCTCTCAGAAAGGCGAGCGCGCGCGTCGGGGCCGATCGAGAACTTCGAGACCCGGTCGTCGCGCTCGCCTGGCTCGTGATCGGCGACGGCGACAGGGACGATGTGCGCGGCGCAGGTCCGCTCACCGGAAGCATGTTCCGGGCCCTGCGAGCGGCTGTCGACGGAGACGTCGACAGGGGCCTCAGCCTGCTCGCCGCGGGCGACTCGGCGGTCGGTGTCGAAGTCGACCCGTTCGTCGCGGGCTTCGAGCTCAGTCCGCTCGTCGCGGCGTATCGGGCGGTCGCCGAAGTCCTGCTTCTGATGTGGCGGGGAGACATCGGCGCTGCGCGCGACCGGATGCTGCGCGCAGCTCTCGAGCTGCCCGTCGCTGTGCCGTTCGCCGGACTCGGCGTCGTCATCGCCCGACGTCTCGATCTTGCGGTTCTCGGTCATCTCGGGCCGTTCGCGAAGGCTCTCACAGCCGCTCTTCCCGCCCCTGGGCGCATCGATCAGCTCGTGGATCGTGGCATCGAGGCATTCCTGGCGGGCAACTCAGCCGAGGCTGCGGCGTGCATGCGTCTCTGGAGAGACCGCGGAGCTCCGCAGCCGACGCTGTCTGTTCCCGGGCTCGAGGAGGCGATCGTCGTCACGCATGGCGCATCGTGGCGTCCGCACCGGATCGAGCCGCCCGAGATCGCTCTCGCCCAGCGACTGCGGGTGCAGATCACCAGCTGCTCGGATGACGAATGGCGTGTCGAGCGTCCACTGGTCGTCGCCGCCGCGCGCAGCCTGACCTCGCCTTTCTCGCGCGGGAGAGTCGAGGCGATGATCGGCACGAGGTCACTGATCAAGGGCGACCTCACCATCGGCAGAGAGCATCTGACGATGGCGAGGAACCTCCTCGAGGTCTCCGGTGCGACCGCATGGGCGAAGGCGATCGCGGTGCGTCTCGAGCGGGTGGAGATCGCAGACGGCGCCGCCACCGGAGACCCGCTCTCATCGTGCCGCCGAGTCTGGGAATCGATGCTCACCGCTCGAGAGTTGGAGGTCGCGATGCTTGCGGTCGGCGGAGCCCCGAACCGCGACATCGCCGACTCGCTGCACGTGTCGGTGCGCACGGTGGAAGTTCATCTGGGCCGGGTCTTCGCGAAGCTCGAGGTCAGGACCCGCGTAGAGCTCACCGTGCTGGCCCATCGCATTGGGCAGTTCGTCTGACTCTCGGAGTCAGCGGGGGAGCGACAGCATCTCGCCATCAGCCTCGGCGAGGCCGTCGGCGATGAGCGAGTCGATCGCACGGTCGCGCTGAAGAGGATCCGGCCACTCGGCGAGCACGGAGTCGATCAGCACAGGGTCGGGTGCGGCGTCTCGCAGGATCCGCAGCACGGCTCCTCTCGTCTGCCGGTCAGAGCCCTCGAAGGTCGCTTGGCGTCTCCGGGTGTCACCGGTGTCCGGTCGCCCCGCGGCCACCCACGCGCATACGCCGACCAGAGGGCACACGTCGCAGCGCGGCGACCGCGCCGTGCACACGGTCGCGCCCAGCTCCATCGCCGCCGCGTTGAACACGGCGGAATCGACGACATCCGCGGGGAGCAGCGAATCCATGAGCTCCAGATCGCGGCGCGAGGGCGGCCCCGGCTGCGCCTGACCGAGGATCGCGCGCGCCATCACGCGACGTGTGTTCGTGTCGACGACGGGGTGTCGGTCGCCGTAGGCGAAGACGGCCACCGCTCTGGCGGTGTAGTCGCCGATGCCTGAGAGCTTCAGCAGCGCGTCCACGTCGTTGGGAACGATGCCCCCGTGTCGCTCTGTGATCTCGACCGCGGCGCGGTGCAGCCACAGCGCGCGGCGGGGATAGCCGAGGTTGGCCCATTGCTGCAGCACCTCGGCGGTCGTGGCGGCAGTCATCGCCGAGGGGGTAGGCCACCTGTCGAGCCAGGCCTCGAGGTGCGGTATCACCCGGTTCACGGGAGTCTGCTGCAGCATGAACTCGCTGACCAGCGTGCCCCAGGCGCCGAAGTCCTCGTGGAATCGCTGGCGCCTCCACGGCAGATCGCGTGCGGCGCCTCGATACCAGTCCGCGAGAGGCAGCGACACCTCGGCGGCGGCGGGAAGCGATGGCGAAGGCACCTCGACAGCCTAGGCGAACCGGGATCCCGTCCGAGGGTCGAGGGCCGGCGTGGGCGCGAGCGAGGGAGGACGTGCGGTAGAGCGTTCGGACGCATCGTAGGCTTGAGAGATGGTCTCGCCCGGCATCCTCCTCGTCGACAAACCAGCTGGACTGACCAGCCACGACGTCGTCGCACGCACCAGGCGTGCGCTCGGCACCCGCAAGGTCGGGCACGCCGGAACGCTCGACCCCATGGCCACCGGTCTGCTCGTGATCGGCGTCGAGGGTGCGACGCGACTGCTCACCTACATCGTGGGAGCCGACAAGACCTACGAGGCCACGATCCGACTCGGGCAGACGACGGGCACGGATGACGCCGATGGTGAGATCCTGACGCGGGCCTCTGCCGAGTCGTGGGGTTCGGTGACCCCCGAGCGGGTGTCCGCCGGGATCGGTGCGCTCACCGGTGCGATCTCGCAGGTGCCGAGTTCGGTGTCGGCGATCAAGGTCGACGGACGCCGCGCCTACGACCGCGTGCGCGCAGGGGAAGAGGTCGTGCTCGCGGCTCGCGATGTCACGGTCTCACGCTTCGAGCTCATCGCCGAGCGTTCCGGTGACGGGTTCCTGGATCTCGACGTCGTCGTCGACTGCTCGTCCGGCACCTACATCCGCTCGCTCGCTCGTGACCTGGGTGCCGCGCTCGGGGTCGGCGGGCACCTCACGGCGCTGCGGCGCTCGCGCGTCGGCGACTTCGACGTCGCGGATGCCGTGACCGTCGACGATGTCGTGGAGACGGCGCTGCTGACCCCGGCCGCCGCGGCAGCGAGGGTTCTCGATCCGCTGTCGGTGTCGACTGCGGAAGCGAGAGATCTGCGCCACGGCAAGAGGCTCGTGGGACAGGCCGATCGACTGACCGGCTCTCTTGCGGCTGCGATCGACGAGGAGGGCGTCCTCGTCGGCGTCGTCGAGAGGCGTGGCGCTGATCTCAAGAGCGCCATGAACATGCCGGAGGCAGCCAGATGATCCTCTGGCTGACCATCGCTCAGGTCGCGGTCGCGACCGTGGCGGGGCTGTTCTGCGTCGCACTCGGTCTGGCGGGCCGGCGTCCGAGCGACTACACCGTCGGAGCGCTCGCTTTGGTCGAGCTGCTCCTCGTGGTCCAGGTGGTGGTCGCGATCGTGGCGCCCCTGGCCGGCAACCCTCCGACCGGCGACCTGCTCGAGTACTGGGTCTATCTGGTCTCGGCGGTGCTGCTGCCGATAGGCGCCGTGCTGTGGGCGTTGATGGAGAGAAGCCGCTGGAGCACGGTGATCCTCGGTGTGGCTGCGTTCGCCGTCGCGATCATGGTGTGGCGCATGCACGTCATCTGGACCATTCAGGTGGCCTGAGCGGGTCGGGCGCGCATCCGCGTCTTCCCGCCCGGATCTAGAATGGAGGACGCTATGACCACCGTTCCCACCTCCCGCATGACCGGCATCGGCCGTGTCCTCGTGATCGTCTATGCCGTGATGGCGCTGGCGGCGACCGGTCGAAGCTTCGTGCAGATCTTCCGACAGTTCGACGAGGCGCCTCTGGCCTACTCCCTCTCGGCACTCGCGGCTGTCGTGTACATCCTCGCCACGTTGGCCCTGGTTCTCGCGAGTCGACGCGGCTGGTACGCGGTGGCGTGGGTGGCGATCGTCTTCGAGCTCGCCGGAGTCCTGGTGGTCGGCGCGCTGAGCATCTTCTTCCCCGAGCTGTTCCCGCACGACACCGTCTGGTCGATGTTCGGGCGAGGGTATCTGTTCATCCCGCTCGTGCTGCCGATCTTCGGCATCTGGTGGCTGCGCACCCACAGGCCGACCCCCGAGGCTCAGCCTGCTCTCCACGCCGAGGCCAGCGCATGATCGTCTTCCGCGACCCGAGCGATGTGCCCGACGGCTTCGGCCCCTCCGCGGTGGCCATCGGCAAGTTCGACGGCGTGCACGCCGGCCACCGAGCGGTGATCCGGCGTCTGAAGGAGATCGCGGCGCAGTCGGGAGTCCGCGCCGTCGCCGTCACGTTCGACCGCAACCCGCTCGCCGTGCTTCGACCGGACCGCTGCCCCGAGAACGTGGTCACGGTCGAGCGCAAGCTGGAGCTGCTGGGCGAACTCGAGCTCGACGCCACGCTGCTTCTGACCTTCGACGCCGAACTCGCGGCGCGCAGCGCCGAAGACTTCGTGGCCAGCATCCTGACCGGGGCACTGCACGTGTCCACGGTCCTCGTGGGCAGGGACTTCCGGTTCGGTCGGGGCGGAGCAGGAGACCCTGAGCTTCTCAGACAGCTCGGGCCGAGGTACGGATTCGCGGTCGAGGTCGTCGACGACGTGTTCCTCGACGGATCCGACCGTCGCGTCTCGTCGACGTGGATCCGTGAACTGCTGATGGCCGGCGACGTCACCGCCGCCGCCCGCGTGCTCGACCGCAACGTCGACGTGCGCGGCGAGGTCGTGCACGGACTCAAGCGCGGACGGGAACTCGGTTTCCCCACCGCGAATCTGTCGGCATCCGTCGACTCGTTCGTCCCTGCCGACGGGGTGTACGCGGGATGGCTCGTCGACCACGAGACGGGGCTCAGGCACCGGGCAGCGATCTCGGTGGGCACCAACCCCACTTTCGACGACGTGCTCGAGCGTCAGGTCGAGGCGCACGTGATCGGCGAGACCGATCTCGACCTGTACGGCCACGACGTGACCGTCGAATTCGTCGAGCGTCTGCGCGGCATGGTCGCGTTCGAGGGGATCGAGAAGCTGAAGGCGCAGATGGCCACCGACGTGACGGATGCCGAGAGCGTGCTCTCGCGCCGCTCCAGCTGAACTCCACTCGAACTCTGCGTGTCCTGATCTGCGTCGCTCAGGTGGCATGGCATAGAATGTGTCTCGGTGGTCCTTGATCCTCGCGCGTCATTCGCTCGTAGACGATCACCGGAATTACTGTTCGTACGGTCCTGGCTCACGCCACACGCGGACACCGAGAACGGCCGATGCATCCACGGATGCTCCGGCCTTCACGCTCAGGAGGAGCATGCCGACCACGGCAACCGCCGCAACACGGCGCAAGAAGACGTCTCGTCGCGATGATGAGGCACCCCTCATCCCGATCCTCGCCCGCAAGGTGCGTGAGATCGAGGCGAAGTCGCAGCGAGGAAAGCTCGGGCCCACGAACCGGGTCAAGTTCCAGGTGATCGCGTTCCTGGTTCGCGAAGAGCGCGCGAGAGTCAAAGCCGATCCCGAGATCGTCGACGCCGCCCGCGCCGAGCTGCTCAAGCGGCTCGACGGTGTGGCCACGATCCTGGCGAAGACGGCAGCTCGCGACACTTCGCTGATCCAGCTTCTCGAAGCCGATCAGGCGACCTCACCGGTCGCGAAGCGCATGCGACGCGACTGGCTGCTCGAATCCGGAGCCGAACTGGCCCCCGAAGAGCTCATCATCGCCGACGTCGCCCCCGTGCACACGCCGATGGTGTCCGCCGGGATCGCAGAGCGCCAGGTGACTCCGCCGTCCCTCGAGGCGCGTCAGCTGGCGAACCCGTTCCTGGCGCCGGATCTCACCCCGCGCGCCACCACGACCCCGCGTCGACGCCTGGACGGCTGGGAGCTCATGGGTCCCCTGTACAAGGCGTTCGAGACCGGAGCCGGGGGAGGAGCCGCGAGCATGGACCTGCCGCCGGCCCCCGAGTACGACCACCTCTCGCCCAAGGGCCTCGAGGTGATGGTGCACCAGTCGCGCTTCCTCGAAGCGGTGCGCGAAGGACACAGGAGCTTCCTGCTCGCCGACGAGCCCGGACTCGGCAAGACCGCGCAGTCGGTGCTGGCCGCATCCGTCGCCGGCGCCTACCCGCTGCTCGTCGTCGTGCCCAACGTCGTCAAGATGAACTGGGCGCGAGAGGTCGAGCGATGGACTCCGCAGCGCAGGGCGACGGTGATCCAGGGTGATGGCACCGACATCGACGCGTTCGCCGACGTGTTCATCGTGAACTACGAGATCCTCGACCGTCACATGTCGTGGCTCGCGTCGATCGGTCTTCGGGGCATGGTCGTCGACGAGGCGCATTTCATCAAGAACCTCAGCTCTCAGCGTTCACAGAACGTCCTGTCGCTCGCGAACCGCGTGCGCGAGCGCACCCCTGGCGGCAACCCGCTGATGCTCGCGCTCACGGGCACACCGCTGATCAACGACGTCGAGGACTTCGATGCGATCTGGCGCTTCCTCGGCTGGACCACGGGTGAGAAGCCGGGGCCTGAGCTGATGGAGAAGCTCGACGCGACCGGCTTCACGCCTGCTGACAAGGCGTTCTACCCCGAGGCCCGCGAAGCGGTGATCTCGATGGGGATCGTCCGGCGCAAGAAGAAGGACGTCGCAGCCGATCTGCCCGACAAGCTCATCGCCGACCTCCCCGTGCAGCTGGACGACGAGTTCGGTCGCGGCATCCGTCAGGCCGAGCGCGAGTTGGGCGAGCGACTTTCCGCCCGCTACCGGCGGATCCTCGAGGCGCGAGGCGACCGCGGACTCGCGCCGGGCGAGATCGACCAGGACATCGTGCGTCTGGTCGCTCAGAACGAGCTCGAGGAGTCGAAGGCGGCAGGCACCGGCGGAGACAACGTCTTCACCATGGTGCGCCGCATCGGGCAGGCGAAGGCACATCTGGCCGCCGACTACGCAGCCCAGCTCCAGCGGTCGGTGGGCAAGGTCGTGTTCTTCGCGAAGCACATCGACGTGATGGATCAGGCCGAGGCTCACTTCGCCTCTGTCGGCATCCGGTCGGTCTCGATCCGAGGCGACCAGAACTCGACCGTCCGCCAGCAGGCGATCGACGATTTCAACAGCGACCCCACCGTGGGTATCGCGGTGTGCTCGTTGACCGCTGCCGGCGTCGGTCTCAACCTTCAGGCGGCGTCGAACGTGGTCTTGGCGGAGCTGTCGTGGACAGCGGCCGAGCAGACGCAGGCGATCGACCGGGTGCACCGCATCGGTCAGGACGAGCCGGTGACCGCCTGGCGGATCATCGCGGCGCACACGATCGACGCGAAGATCGCAGAGCTCATCGATCAGAAGCAGGGTCTCGCAGCACGTGCGCTCGACGGTGAAGCCCTCGACGAGGCTGCTGCCGAGCCCGTGCAGCTCGGCGCTCTCATGCATCTGCTCCGGGAGGCGCTCGGGGCCGCGTGACACGCGCTCACTACCAGGGAGGTCGGCGTTAAGAACTTTGGTTCTTGACGCCGATTTCTCGTATCACCCGACTAGTTCGCTCATTTCTCGCAAATCGTCGCGTAACTCCGGCAAGATCCCCGGTTTTCATCGTCCCGAATGGCGCCCGGTCGGTTCGGAGCGCTAGTGTCGATCGCAGGCACCGTCGCCTGTTCCCCCTTCCCCTGAACCGTCTGAGGCAAGCATGAAGATCGGCATTCTGACGAGCGGCGGCGACTGCCCCGGACTCAACGCGGTCATCCGCGGCATCGTGCTCAAGGGCACCACCACCTACGACCTCGAGTTCGTCGGCATCCGCGACGGCTGGCGAGGCGTGGTCGACGGCGACTTCTTCCCGCTCACCCGGCACGAGGTGAAGGGCCTGTCGAAGGTCGGCGGCACGATCCTGGGCACCAGCCGCACGAATCCTTATGAGGGCGAGCGCGGTGGCGCTGAGAACATCGCCAAGACGTTGTACGGGCACAAGATCGACGGCATCATCGCGATCGGCGGAGAAGGCACCCTCGCAGCGGCCGACCGCCTCGCCAAGGACGGCATCAACGTCATCGGTGTACCGAAGACGATCGACAACGACCTTCGCGCCACGGACTACTCCTTCGGTTTCGACACGGCCGTCAACATCGCCACGGACGCGATGGACCGTCTGCGCACCACGGGAGACTCCCACCAGCGCTGCATGGTCGCCGAGGTCATGGGTCGGCACGTCGGCTGGATCGCTCTGCATGCGGGCATGGCGGCGGGCGCGCACGCCATCTGCATCCCCGAGGTGCCGATGTCCATCGACGACATCACCGCACTCGTCTCCAGCGCACACGACCGCGGTCGCGCGCCGCTCGTCGTCGTTTCCGAGGGGTTCAAGCTGCTCGGGATGGACGAGGCCTACAGCGACAAGGGCCTCGACGCCTTCAACCGCCCTCGTCTCGGGGGTATCGGCGATCAGCTCGCACCCGCGATCGAGCGCATCACGGGCATCGAGACCCGCGCGACGATCCTCGGGCACATCCAGCGGGGCGGATCCCCGTCTGCGTTCGACCGTGTGCTCGCCACCCGCCTCGGGCTCCACGCGGCCGACGCGATCGTCGAGAAGGCATGGGGCCAGATGGTCGCGATGCAGGGCACCGACATCGTCCGCGTCCCGTTCGCAGAGGCGCTGGGAGAGCTGAACACGGTTCCCCGCAGCCGCTACGACGAGGCCGCAGCGCTCTTCGGCTGAGACCGGAGCAGGCGGTGCCGTCGGCATCCGCCTGCTCCCGGCACGCGTGAGCGCACCGGGTCAGCCCCGGTCACTCCGAGGCGAGGCCCACCGTGTCGAGGATCCAGGCGAGCTCGAAAGCGCGCTCCTTCCACGAGTTGTAGCGACCGCTGACACCGCCGTGACCGGCGACCATCTCGCACTTGAGCAGAGCGTCGGCCGCGCCGGCGACGCGCAGGGCGGCGATCCACTTCGCGGGCTCCACGTAGAGGACTCGGGTGTCGTTGAGCGAGGTCACCGCCAGGATCCGCGGATAGTCCACCCCGTCACGGACGTTCTCGTACGGCGAGTACGACTTCATGTACTCGTAGACATCGGCACCGTGCAGCGGGTCGCCCCACTCGTCCCACTCGATCACCGTCAGGGGGAGCGAGGGGTCGAGGATCGTCGTGAGCGCGTCGACGAAGGGCACAGCCGCCAGCACTCCGGCGAAGAGCTCGGGAGCGAGATTCGTCACCGCCCCCATGAGCAGCCCGCCGGCGCTTCCGCCCTCGGCGACGAGTCGCTCAGCAGACGTGACGCCCTGCTCGATGAGGTGCTCGGCGCACGCGACGAAGTCGGTGAAGGTGTTGCGCTTGTTCAGCAGCTTGCCGTCTTCGTACCACTGCCGGCCCATCTCACCGCCGCCGCGGACGTGCGCGACGGCGAAGACGATCCCTCGGTCGAGCTCTGAGAGCCGTGCGACCGAGAAGCCGGGATCGATCGAGTGCTCGTACGATCCGTAGCCGTAGAGGTGCACAGGTCGCGCCTCTGAGCCCGGCTCGCCGAAAGAGCGCTTCCAGACGAGCGAGATGGGCACCTGGGTGCCGTCCGATGCTGTCGCCCAGTCGCGCTTCTGGCCGTAGTCGAGGGGGTCGTACCCACCGAGCACGGTGACCTGCTTGCGCAGGTGGAGCTCGCGGGTGGCGAGGTCCAGCTCGTAGACGGTGCCCGGGGTCACGAACGAGGTGTAGCCGAGTCGGAGGAAGGGCGAGTGCCACTCCGGGTTGCCGCTGACGCCCGCTGAATACAGGGGCTCGTCGAAGGCGATGTCGTCCACCGCGTCCGTCGCGTAGTCGAGCAGCCCGACACGCTCGAGCCCCTCGCGGCGGTACTCCACCGTCGCGAAGTCGCGGAACGCATCCATCCCGAGCAGCCGGCGTCCTGGCTCATGCGCGAGCACCACGCGGCGATCGCTCTGCGGATCGGATGCCGGCACCGAGACGAGCTCGAAGTCCAGAGCGCCGTCGTTGTGCAGGATGTAGAGGCGGTCCTCGCCGTCGACCACGGCGTGCTCGAGCGAGTACTCGACGCCCTCGCGGCGAGGCCAGACGACCTGAGGTGCGGCGGTCAGGTCGCCCGCGAGATCGACGAGGTACTCCTCGCTGGTGATGCTCGATCCGACGGCGATCACGAGGTACTTGCGGCTGCGGGTGATGCCGGCGCCGAGCCAGTACTTCTCGTCGGGCTCGTGGAAGAGCTTCACATCGTCCGCGACCGGCGTGCCGAGGCGATGCAGCCACAGCGTGTCAGGGCGCCACGCGTCATCGCGTGTCGTGTAAAGGATCCCGGTGCCGTCGGGCGTGAAGAACGCGCCACCGGTGTCGGGGATCTCATCCGGGAGGGTCTCGCCGGTGCCGAGGTCGCGCACGTGCACCGTATAGAGCTCGTCCCC
Organism: Microbacterium sp. WCS2018Hpa-9; assembly: GCF_031843745.1. Classification (NCBI taxonomy): domain Bacteria; kingdom Bacillati; phylum Actinomycetota; class Actinomycetes; order Micrococcales; family Microbacteriaceae; genus Microbacterium; species Microbacterium sp. WCS2018Hpa-9. Next base: position 484,634 of record NZ_JAVTIY010000001.1, on the reverse strand, counting down.
CTCGAAGTCCGTGGCCCAGAGCAGCTTCGTCGCATCGTCCGAGGTGTCGAAGGCGCCGAGGGAGAAGAACTCGTGCCCTTCGGCCTCGACGTTGCCGTCGAGCAGCACGGTCTCGCCCGGCACCGCCACGCCCGGTTCCAGCACCGGGGGAGTCCAGTCGTTCTCGGCGGCGGCGGTTCGGCAGTGGATGCCGTACTGCGCGCCCTCCTCGGTGCGGCTGTAGTACCACCAGTCGCCGCGCCGCGTGGGCACCGAGAGGTCGGTCTCCTGCACTCGGTCCTTGATCTCGTGGAACAGCGTCTCACGCAGATCCGCCAGATGGGTCAGCTGGTCCTCGGTGTGGGCGTTCTCGGCCTCGAGGTGTGCGATCACCTCGCTGGACTCCTTCTCGCGGAGCCACTCGTAGGGATCATCGAATGTGTCGCCGTGGTGCACGCGGAGAGTCGAGCGGCGGTCTGCGATCGGGGCATCAGTCACGAGTTCCACGCTAGCCCAGGTCGAGTTGACCGGTACCCGGCAGGGTGGGAGGATCTACCGGGGCCGGTTAACGGAAGTAAAACCCACGGTGAACTCTTCGTTCGTCACGTCGATCCCGTCGACACCTCTCCTTTCTTCCTCAACGACCGAAAGCGAACGGTGGAAACCGCAGCCCTCATCGTCGTGCTGGTTATCGCACTGGCACTCTTCTTCGACTTCACCAACGGGTTTCACGACACCGCCAACGCGATGGCCACGCCCATCGCGACAGGCGCGCTCAAGCCCAAGACAGCCGTTCTTCTCGCAGCGGTGCTGAACCTCGTCGGGGCGTTTCTCTCGACCGAGGTCTCCAAGACCGTGTCGCACGGGATCATCCGCGAGGACACCATCCAAGGCGACGTGTTCCTCCCGATGATCTTCGCCGGTCTCATCGGTGCGATCACCTGGAACATGCTGACCTGGCTGCTGGGTCTGCCCTCGAGCTCGTCCCACGCGCTCTTCGGCGGTCTCATCGGAGCCACGCTGGTCGGCGTCGGGGTCGGCGGCATCGACTTCGGCATGGTGCTGTCGAAGATCATCCTCCCGGCGCTCATCGCCCCGCTGACGGCCGGCATCATCGCGTTCGCCGCGACCAAGCTCGCCTACTCGATCACCCGGCGCTACGACGGCAGGCCCGACGGACGAGACGGCTTCCGCTGGGGTCAGATCTTCACGTCGTCGCTGGTGGCACTCGCGCACGGCACGAACGACGCCCAGAAGACGATGGGCGTGATCACCCTCGCGCTGATCACGGTCGGATGGCAGAGCAGCGAGCAGGCGGATCCCTATCTCTGGGTCATCATCGCCTGTGCGGTCACGATCGCCCTCGGCACGTATCTCGGCGGGTGGCGGATCATCCGCACGCTGGGCAAGGGGCTGACCGAGGTCAAGCCGGCACAGGGCTTCTCGGCGGAGAGCTCGACGGCCGCGACCATCCTCGCCTCCAGCGCCTTCGGCTTCGCGCTCTCGACCACCCAGGTGGCATCGGGTTCGGTCATCGGTTCGGGTCTCGGCCGCCGCGGCTCGACGGTTCGCTGGCGGACCGCCGGACGCATCGCCATCGGCTGGCTCCTCACGCTTCCGGCGGCAGGTGCCGTCGGTGCTCTCGCAGCCCTGCTCATCACGTGGCTCGGGCTCTGGGGCATCGCGATCGACACGGTCCTCGCGCTCGCCGTGATCATCGGTCTGTTCCTCCGCTCTCGCAAGGACGCCGTGACCTCTGCGAACGCGATGAGCGACGTCGCCGAGTCGGGGCTCGCGATCGAGCACCCCGACACGACGCCGCCCACGCGCAGGCAGCAGCGGATCATCGAGGCCAAGGCCGAGGCGAAGGCCCGCGCCGAGGCGCGAGAGCGGGCCAAGGCCCAGGCCAGGGCCGACGCGAAGTCGAAGGCTGCGGCGAAGGCCGCGAAGAAGGCGCCGAAGACGGGCGTCGTGACGAAGACGGACAGCCCGGAGAAGGCGAACAGCGAGGAGTCGAAGTGAGTGTCGGCATCGAATGGGGCGCATTCGTCCAGGTGTTCCTCGCGGCTCTGATCGGCGCCTGTGCCGTCGTGACGTTCTATGCGTTCGGCCTGCGGCTGCTGGTCCGCAGCGGACATGCGCCGGTCGTGAGTCCGGCGGAGTTCACCGACGCCATCACCGTGATCTCCGAGAAGGAGGTCAAGCGGGCGGCGAAGCAGGCCGCCAAAGCGGCGAAGAAGAGTCCGCTGACCGAGGCGCAGCGAGGCATCGCCCAGTACGGCGCCTACGGGTGTTTCGCGCTGTGCGCGGTGGCTGTGGTGGCTGGCATCCTGATCATCGTCGTCGGGCACTGACCACCGCGTCCGGCGTCGTCCGGACTCAGTTCAGGAGGCCGGCGACGAGGTCGTCGACGATCTCGTCGGTCGACGTGTCGGGGTCGATCGGAGAAGTCAGCCGGTCGAGGAGCAGCCCGTCGATCGCGTAGTGGAACAGCGCGATCTCGCGTCGGCCCCCGGGAAGACCGGCTGCCGTGTTGAACGCGACATCCGCATCGAACCCCGCTCGTTGCCAGGCGCCCAGGAGGGCGGCGACCTCGGGGCGTCGGCTGCTCTCGAGCCTCAGCTCGAACAGCGCCAGCGTGACATCGCGGTCGTCGGTCAGACGACGCACGATGTCTCTGACATAGTCGGCGAAGAGCTCCCTGCTCGGCTGCTCGGATGATCGGCGGGCGAGGTCGCGGGCGGTGGGGGCGAGACGTTCGCCGATCCGCTCGACGAGGCCCTCGACGAGGGCATCCCGACTGCGGAAGTAGTTCGACGTGGTGCCCACCGGCACGCCGGCCATGATGTCGACGGCGCGGTGAGTGAGCCCGCGGGAACCGTCCGTCGCCAGAACGGACAGCCCTGCGTCCGCGATGATCCGCCGCCTCGTCTCGTTCTTCGCCATCCGAGCACCCTACCGTGACTACTACAGCTGCCGTGGAGCCGTCATGGTCCGATGTCGCCGTGCGGCCTAGGCTGAGACCATGCCAGCGCCATCCAACAGCGAGTTCGTCTTCGGTCGCCACGAGCCCGCGACTCACGTCATCATCCACGTGAGCGACCCGCACTTCCTGGCGAACGGTGTGCGGCTCGGCGGACGCTATGACGTCGAGTCGAACTTCGCCCGCACTATCGAGGCGATCAGGGCCGTGCACCCGCATCCCGCGGCGATCGTCATCACCGGTGACCTGACGGATCTGGGGGAGCCGGACGCCTACCGGCGGCTCCGTCTCGCAGTGGAGCCCGTCGCACAGGAGCTGGGGGCGCCCATCGTGTGGGTGGCGGGCAACCACGACGAGCGCCCGGCGCTGCGAGAGGGGCTGCTCGACCTGCCCCCGACGCAGGAGCCGGTGACGGGAGTGTGGGACCTCGACGGGCTGCGGCTGATCGCGCTAGACACGAGCGTGCCGGGGTGGCATCACGGCGACCTGGACGCCGGCCAGCTGTCGTGGTTGGCAGAGGTCCTGCGCGAACCGGCGCCGCACGGCACTCTGCTCGCGATGCACCACCCTCCGCTGCCGAGCCATCTGCCGCTCTTCGACATCCTCGAGCTGAGGCACCAGCACGAACTGGCGGCGGTCATCCGCGACACCGACGTGCGCGGCATCCTCGCCGGCCACCTGCACTACTCCTCGCACGGCACCTTCGCGGGCGTTCCGGTCAGCGTGTCTTCGGCGACCTGCTACACGATGAACGTCGCGCGCCCGGCAGCCGACGTGAACGGCATGGATGCCGCGCAGGCCTTCCAGATCGTGCATGTGCGTCCTGAGACGATCACGCACACCGTGGTTCCGGTGACGGACGCGCCGACCGGCGATCACTTCTCGATGGCATGGCTCGAGAAGATGGCACTGCTCAGCCCCGACGAACGCCTCGAAGCCTTCTCGCGCAAACGCTGACCCGCCGTCGTATCCCCGGCGGCGCATGCACGCAGGCGTAGACTGGATGCATCCCCCGCACCACACACTCGCCACTACCCACAAGGATGTGACATGGCTTCTGCCGCGCCTGCCCCCACCCGCATCGAGACCGACTCGCTCGGGAGCATGGAGATTCCCGCCGACGCGTACTGGGGGATCCACACTGCCCGCGCCGACGCGAACTTCCCGATCACGAAGCGTCCGATCTCGGTCTATCCCGACCTCGTCGTCGCCCTCGCGATGGTCAAGCAGGCCAGCGCCAGGGCCAATCGCGAGATCGGGGTCCTCGACCCCGAGCGCGCCGACCTGATCGACCGGGCAGCTCAGCGGGTCATCGACGGAGAGTTCCACGACCAGTTCACCGTCGGCGTGATCCAGGGCGGCGCCGGCACCTCGACGAACATGAACGCCAACGAGGTCATCACCAACATCGCCCTTGAGCTCGCCGGGCGCGAGAAGGGCGACTACGCGTTCCTCTCGCCGATCGATCACACGAACCGCAGCCAGTCGACCAACGACGTCTACCCGACTGCCGTCAAGATCGGTCTGTCGCTGACGCTCCGCTCGCTGCTCGAAGAGCTCGATCTGCTGCGCATCTCGTTCCTCCACAAGTCCCACGAGTTCCACGACGTGCTCAAGGTCGGACGCACGCAGCTGCAGGACGCCGTGCCGATGACCCTGGGCCAGGAGTTCCACGGCTTCGCCTCGACCCTCGGCTACGATCACACGCGCCTCACCGAGAACGCGTCGCTGATGTTCGAGATCAACATGGGGGCCACGGCCATCGGCACCGGCATCACGACCCACGTCGACTACGCGCCTGCCGTGCTGAAGCACCTGCGCGAGATCACCGAGCTCGACCTGGTCACGGCGCGCGACCTCGTCGAGGCGACCAGCGACACCGGCTCGTTCATGTCCTTCTCGTCGACGCTGAAGCGCAATGCGATGAAGCTGTCGAAGATCTGCAACGACCTGCGACTGCTGTCGTCGGGTCCGCAGGCGGGCTTCGGCGAGATCAACCTGCCGGCCATGCAGGCGGGCTCCAGCATCATGCCCGGCAAGGTGAACCCGGTGATCCCGGAGGTCGTCAACCAGGTCGCGTTCGCTGTCGCCGGTGCCGACATGACGGTCACGATGGCAGCCGAGGCGGGGCAGCTGCAGCTCAACGCCTTCGAGCCCGTGATCGCCCACTCGATCTTCCAGTCGATCACCTGGATGCGTCAGGCGATGTGGACCCTGCGCGTCAACTGCGTCGACGGAATCACCGCGAACCGCGATCGTCTCGGCGCCATGGTCGGCGCCTCGGTCGGCGTCATCACGGCTCTGACGCCGTTCATCGGATACGCTGCCGCGGCCGCTCTGGCGAAGACGGCTCTGCTGACCAACCGGAATGTGGCCGACCTGGTCGTCGAGGCCGGCCTGATGTCCCGCGACGAGGTCATCAAGCAGCTGTCGCCCGCACGTCTGTCCGGTCTCGAGGCGATCACCGCTGCGATTCCGATCATCGCGGCCGAGGACCTCATCGAGATCTGAAAGTGCAGAAGGGGCCCCGGCGCACGACGCCGGGGCCCCTTCTCATGTCCGCGTGCGCGGAATCCGATTCAGTCGAGCACTCGACAGTGGGTGGTGAGCTCGCCGATCCCGTCGATTCCGACGGTCACGGTCGAACGATCGCGAAGGAAGATCTGCGGGTCGCGCGAGTAGCCGGCTCCTCCGGGGCTGCCCGTGGAGATCAGCGTCCCAGGCAGCAGAGTCAGCGACTGCGAGAGGTGCGCGATGAGCTTCGCGACCGATCGGACCATCTGGTCGGTGCTCGCGTCCTGCACGGTCTGGCCATCCACGACGGCCCAGATGTGCAGATCCTGCGGGTCGGCGACCTCATCGGCCGTGACGGCGAATGGACCGGTCGGGGTGAAGCCGTCGAAGGACTTGCACCGGGACCACTGCGCCTCGGAGAACTGCACGTTTCGAGCGGTGATGTCGTTGACGACGGTGTAGCCCCAGACGTGCGACAGGGCGTCGGCCTCTGCGACGTCCTTCGCCGGCGTGCCGATCAGCACGCCGAGCTCCGCCTCGTAGTCCACGGCTTCGCTCAGCGCTCGCGGCCACGACGTCGTCTGCTCGTGACCCGTGAGCGAGTTGGGCCACAGGGTGAAGACGGTCGGAGCCGCATCGGTCTTCAGGCCGAGCTCGCTCGAGTGCGCGGCGTAGTTGAGGCCGACTGCGAGCACCGCGGGAGGAGCGATCACCGCTGACGCGAACGCCCAGCCCTCGAGCGGATGCCGGGTGGCGGTGCCGCTCTCGACAGCGGCGCGAAGCGCGGCGAGCGTCTGCTCTCCACCCTCGATCAGCTGCTGAAGCGTCGCAGGGGGGTCGGGAAGGAGATCGGAGACGAGGATGGCATCGGCACCCTCCACCACTGCGAGATGCGCAGCAGGGGAGTCGGCACGACGCAGATGAGCGAACCGCATGCTCCTACGCTATCCGCTGCTCGGCTCGATTGGCTGGAGGAAGTCACCAGACCCGGGGGAAGTTGATTGTTCGCCATATGCTTTGGCTATGAGTTCCGGAGGACCGTCCCAGCCATCGCCATATACGCCGCCCCCCGCGCAGCAGCAGCCGCCGACGTATCCTCAGCAACCCCCGACACATCCGCAGCAGCCGCAGGCGTATCCGCAGCAGTACTCCGCTCAGCAGTACGCGCAGTCGAGCTACGCGCCGGCGCAGTTCTCCCAGCGTCCGGAATACGCGTCGGTGCTGGCCCAGCCGACCCCCTATTCCCCTCCGGCCCCTGCCGCGCCTTCGCCTGCCCCCGGTCTTCCTGCGCTGCCCGCCGCACGACGAGGCGGCCGCGTCGCCCTCTTCTCGCTGTTCGGCTTCCTCGGTCTGCTGATGCTCGGCCTGATCGCCTACTTCGGGTTGTTCCTCGGCCCGCTCGCATCGATCATCGGTCTCGTGCTCGCGCTCGTCCCGCTCGCGATCGTCTTCTTCGTCGTGCGCATGATCGACCGTTGGGAGCCCGAGCCCAAGTCGCTCGTGTTCTTCGCGATCGCCTGGGGCGCCATCGCCGCCGTGGGGCTCACGCTTCTCGTCGACCTGGGGCTCACTGCCGTCCTCGGACTCCGGGGTGAGGTCGCGGGCGCTGTCATCCAGGCTCCCATCGTCGAGGAGTTCTGGAAGGGCTTCGGAGTCTTCCTGATCTTCCTCATCGCGCGTCGGTCGTTCGACGGACCTGTCGACGGAGTCGTGTACGGAGCACTGGTCGGCGCAGGCTTCGCGTTCACCGAGAACATCCAGTACTTCGCGATCAGCCTCATCGAGGGCGGCGGCGAGCAGCTGACCGTGACGTTCATCCTGCGTGCGATCATGTCGCCGTTCGCGCACGCCATGTTCACGTCGCTCACCGGCCTCGCGATCGGGCTGGCCGCTCGACGGCATGCCTCCACGGGTGCCGCGCTCGGTTTCGGCCTTCTCGGGATGCTGGGCGCGATGGTGCTGCATGGGCTGTGGAACGGATCGTCCTTCGCGAACTTCTTCCTCCTCTACTTCGTCCTCCAGGTGCCGCTGTTCGTCGGGTTCATCTTCGGCATCATCGCCCTGCGGCGAGAGGAATCGCGCTTGACGAAGGCTCGGCTCGGCGACTACGCGGCTGCCGGATGGTTCACCCCGGAAGAAGTCACGATGCTGGCGACCCCGGCAGGGCGCAAGACCGGTCTTGCCTGGGCATCGCAGCTGCGCGGTGATCGACGTCCGCTGATGCGCGAGTTCATCAAGGACGCCACGATGCTGGCATCGGTCCGTCAGCGGGCCATCACGGGTCGCGACCCGATGGCTCCGGCAGATGAGCAGGCCCTGCTCGCACGCACGCGCGCCACGCGGGCCGCCCTCCTGGCGTACTGAGGGAAGAAGCCCCGTGATGGCCACCTTCATCCTCGTTCACGGAGCGGGAGACACAGGATGGTCTTGGCATCGGCTCGCTGCTGTCCTGCGGGAGCACGGACACGAGGTGATCGCACCCGACCTGCCGGGTGATGACGAGTCGCTCACCCTGCTCGACTACGCGGATGCGGTGGTGGATGCGGTCGGCGGACGACCCGGCGGAATCGTGGTCGGTCACTCGTTCGGCGGGTTCACTGCGCCGATCGTCGCCGAGAAGCTGGCAGCCGACGCGCTCGTGATGCTCGCGGCGATGATCCCCCTGCCGGGGGAGTCACCGGGTGAGTGGTGGTCGAACACCGGCTTCCTCGCCTCGGTGGAGGCGCAGGCGGCTCGCGATGGTGGTCTCACGGGAAACGATGATCCGCTCGTCGCCTTCTATCACGACGTACCGCGAGCCCTGGCAGAGGAGGCGATGGGCCGCGAGAGAGCGCATCCGTCCGAGGCCTCGATGGCTGCGCCGTGGCCGCTCACTGCTTGGCCGAGTGTGCCGACGAAGGTCATCGTCTGCACGGAGGACAGATTCTTTCCGGATGCGTTCCTCCGAGAACTCGCTCGCGATCGCCTCGGCGTCGTCGCTGACGAGATCCGGGCCGGCCATTGCGTCGCGCTCAGCCGACCGGACGAGCTCGCGGCGATGCTCGTCGAGTACTCGGCCGAGGTGCGTCGCTCCTGACGCTGAAGGTTCGCGAAGAGCACCCTGCGCCAAGACTCAGCGCCCGGTGCTGCGGCGATGCCTGCATGTCTACCGGGCGCTGAGTTGATCTGTAAACAGGGTGCACCCGGTGTGCGCGGGTGTCAAGGGCTTGGAGCGCGCGAGCGAGTGCGCATCGCCGTTTCGCCCTCAGCGGAGCGATCCCGTTGACCCGCGCCCCACGGCTCGGGTTTGATGGAGAGCATGACTGATCGCACAAAGCCTGAGTTCGACGCCCCCACCGGACCCGCCCCCGCGGAGCTCGTCATCCGCGACCTCATCGAGGGAGACGGCGCCGAGGCCAAGCCCGGCGACACCGTGACCGTGCACTACGCCGGTGTCGAGTTCGAATCGGGCGAGGAGTTCGACTCGTCCTGGGGTCGTGGCGAGACCATCCAGTTCCCGCTTCGCGGCCTGATCCAGGGCTGGCAGGACGGCATCCCCGGGATGAAGGAGGGCGGACGCCGTGAGCTCGTCATCCCGCCGCACCTCGCGTACGGCCCTGTCGGCGGAGGTCACTTCCTCTCGGGCAAGACCCTCATCTTCATCATCGATCTCGTCGCCGTAGGCTGACCCGATCAACGCCGGAAGGCGCCGAGCCCCTCGTGGGCACGGCGCCTTCTTCGTTGCGGGACGAGAATCTGGGCGTTCAGGGAATACATGCATGTGCATGTAAGTTGTAACGCGTGACGCCGTGAACACGGCCCCTCATCCGTTGCCGCGCTAAGCGGCTGATGTCTCCCGAGGAGAAACCATGACCAGCATCGACATTCCCGGTTACCGTCCCGGCACCTGGGTGCTCGACCCGTCGCACAGCGAGGTCACCTTCAGCGTGCGCCACATGATGATCTCGAAGGTGCGCGGCACCTTCGGCGTCAAGAGCGCGACCCTGATCGCCCCCGAGAACCCCCTCGAGGCTCGCGTCGAGGCCAGTGTCGACGTCACGTCGATCGACACCAAGGACGAAGGGCGCGACACGCACCTTCGCTCAGGCGACTTCTTCGACACCGAGAACTTCCCGACCATGGAGTTCGTGTCGACCGGTGCGCGCGCCGAGGGCGGCGAGCTCTTCGTCGACGGCGACCTCACGATCCGCGGCATCACCAAGCCCGTCAGCTTCGAGCTCGACTTCGGCGGCTTCGGCTCCGACCCGTGGGGCAACTACAAGGCCGGCGCTTCGGCCAAGACGGTCATCAACCGCGAGGACTTCGGCCTGACGTGGAACGCAGCCCTCGAGACCGGTGGCGTGCTGGTCGGCAAGGATGTCACGATCAGCCTCGACCTGCAGGGCGCTCTGCAGCAGGACTGATCTTCCGCAGTCAACGAGAACCCCGGGCCCTCAGGGCTCGGGGTTCTCTGCGTCACTCGAGCGCGTTCATGCCTGGTAGACTCTTCAGGTTGCCGTTTGATCGGCCGCGGATAAAGAGAGCTCGCGCATCAGGCGCCGGGCACCGCGCAACAAGCAGAGAGGGGATCGAATCTATGGCACTGGAATCAGACGTCAAGAAGGCGATCATCGAAGAGTACGCGACGCACCCCGGTGACACCGGATCCCCCGAGGTGCAGGTCGCGATGCTGACGCAGCGCATCAAGGACCTCACCGAGCACCTCAAGGAGCACAAGCACGACCACCACTCGCGTCGTGGGCTGTTCCTGCTCGTCGGTCAGCGCCGTCGTCTGCTCGGCTACCTCCAGGACATCGACATCGCGCGTTACCGCTCGCTGATCGAGCGCCTGGGCCTTCGCCGATAACGCGAAGCGAACCAGCGTACAATCGCGCAGAACATTCTTGAGAAGGCCGCCCCAGGTGTGGGGCGGCCTTCGTCATGTTCCAGGGGTTGACCTCGTGCTGACTTTCCATTAGGAAAGTAAGGAGCTTTCCAAGTGGAAAGCGCGAGGGGGGCGTCATGGAGCAGAAACCTGTCGACGGCTACGAGGTGCTCGCGCCTCCGAGCGCGAACATCGCCCAGAGGTATCTCGAGGAGGCGGCAGCGGTCGCCACGCGCCGTGAACGCGCGGTGGACCGTCGAGCTCTCGCCTGGCTGCAGATCGTCGATGCCGTGGCCACGGCGGCGTATCTGGCGGTGTTGGCGCTCGCACTCCGGGGAGACAACGTGCTCGCGTCTCAGACCTTCGTCTTCAGCTTCCTCGTGTGGGTTCAGCTTGCGAGCGGAATGGCGCAGCGCAGTGGCATGAAGAGGCGGTTCTCGTGGTCGAGGTGGCCGATGCTGCTCGCCGGCGGGCTGCTCATGGCCGTGGCGCTCGTCGTGTTCGGCTTCGCGGTCTGGGCGCCGGGCTTCCCGGCCATCGGGGTGCTGATCCCCTCCGCGCTCGTCCTGTTGGGATTGGGTGGCTATGGTGCGGTGCAGCTCGCTCGGGCTTCCGACGATGTCCGCCCACCGCTCTCGCAGTCACGGGCTCTTTCGCGCGTCGTTCGGTGGGGAACGATCCTCGTCGGTGTCGCACTCGGGGTGCTGATCATGCTCGCGTCGGCGCCGGGCGGAGTCCTCACGAGCACTCTGGTCATGCTCGTCTTGCTGATGCTGTTCGTATGGATGTTCGCGTTCAGCACCGACATCGGGCTTCCCGCGATCGGTGCCTCCTGGCGTTGGCCGCAGCTGGCCGCTTTCGCTGTCTCGATCTCGGCGCTCGCTGCGGTCGTCCTGCTCCCCATTCCCGTCGGCGGGGGAGTGCTGGCGGGAGCCGCGATGATCGCCCTGTTCGTCGCCGTCTCCTTCATGCCGGGGCGTGATCTGCGTGACTGACAGGCCCGCGGCGCCGCACCCTCGCACCCGGCTCGACGACAACTTCGCGTCCCCGATCCGCTTCTCGCTTCTGGCTTCGCTCGGGGACGGCATCGAGCTCGACTTCGCAACCCTGCGCGAGATACTCCAGTGCGGCGACTCGCCGCTGAGCAAAGCCATCACGCACCTGCAGGCGGCGGGGTACGTCATTGCGCGAAAGGGAAGCCTCGGCAGTCGTCCTCGCACCTGGGTGTACTCGACCGCGGCCGGCCGTGCGGCTTTTGCCGGCCACCTCCAGGCGCTGCGCGAGATCGTCGCGCTCGGGGGTGGCCCGGCGCTGTGATCGAGATCAGGCCTTCGTGCCGACCAGGTCGGGGTGATGGATGGCCGCGACATCAGGATGCGCGCGCAGCCGGGACTTCATGGCGTTCTCGCCGTAGGTGGCGTGGATGGGGTTGCTCGGATCCTCGGTGATGCCGGTCGCCTCTGCGGCCAGGTCGGCCGGGAGCTCGAGAAGCGGCAGCTGCTGATCGAGGGCGGGGTTGAAGAAGAACGGGATCGAGATCCGCTCCTCCGGCGCCTTGGGCGAGATCACCCGGTGATTGGTCGCCTTGAGATAGCCCCCGGTCGCGTACTCCAGCAGCTCACCGATGTTGACGACGAACGCGCCGGGCACGGGCGGAGCCGACACCCACTCGCCGTTCCGTTCCACCTGCAGCCCGCCCTTGCCCGGCTCGACCCAGAGCAGGGTGAGCACGCCGGAGTCCTTGTGCGCGCCGACACCCTGCTGGGGCTCCGGCTCATTGCTGCCCGGGTAGCGGACGATCTTGATGAGGGTCGACGGGTCGCGGAAGGGCTCGTCGAAGTACGACTCCTCGGCTCCGAGCGTGACGGCCCAGGCGCGCAGCAGCTTGTGTGCGACCTCGGTCAGCGTGTCGTGCCACTCGGTGACGACCGCTTTGAGCTCGGGCTGGGCCGCCGGCCACAGGTTGGGGCCGGTGAGGCGGTTGAAGGCCGGTCCGCCCTCGATGGGTTCGCGCTCGGGGCCGATGTCGATCTGCTCGCGCCAGTCGACCTTGCCCTGGGTCCGTTCGCCGCCGACACGGGTGTATCCGCGGAAGTGGGGGCTGTTGACGTTCTCGATCGCGAGCTTCTCGTCTTCGGGCAGCGCGAAGAAATCGAGCGCGGCCCGGTGCAGGCGCGCTTCGAGCTCGGGGGAGACCCCCGTGCCCGTCAGGTAGAAGAAGCCCACATCGTGCGTCGCTGCACGCAGGTCGTCTCGGAACCGTGCCGCGGCCTCGGGGCCGGCATCGAGCTGGGACAGGTCGAGGATGGGGAGCGAGAGATCAGCCATGCATCGAGCGTAAATCGGTCGCGAGGCGGACGGTCGAGTGTTGCGTCGCATTACTCTCGTCGCCTCGTGCACGTGCACGAGGCGACGGCGATCTGGTGATAATCTCTCTGAGGTAAGGGATGCCTTACCTCAGTCTTCACCTCAGAGAGTCTCCATTCCGTGCTCGCAACGTTCCTGATCGGTCTTCGCGAAGGCCTCGAAGCCGCTCTCGTCGTCGGCATCCTCGTCGCCTACCTCCGTCGTCTGGGCAGAAGCGACGCTCTGCCGAGACTGTGGGCGGGTGTGGGGCTGGCGATCGCCCTCGCCCTGGGAATCGGTGCAATCCTCACCTTCGGCGCCTACTCGCTGACGTTCGAAGCGCAGGAGCTGATCGGCGGCCTGCTCTCTCTGCTCGCCGTCGGCATGGTCACCTGGATGATCTTCTGGATGCAGAAGGCCGGGCGCACCATGAAGGCGACGCTCGAAGGGGGACTCGACCGTGCTCTGACGCACGGCGGCCTCTGGGCGCTGATCGCGATCGGCTTCGTCTCCGTCGCCAGAGAGGGGATCGAGACGACCCTGCTCCTGTGGTCGATGGTCCAGTCCTTCGGAGACGCCCCCACTGCATTGCTCGGGGCGATGCTCGGTCTCCTCACCGCCGTCGTGATCGGATGGCTGCTCGCCCGCGGTGCCGTCCGACTCGACCTCCGCCGGTTCTTCACCTGGACGAGCGGCTTCCTCGTGATCGTCGCCGCCGGCGTCCTCGCCTACGCGATCATGGATCTGCAGGAGGCCGGTGCCCTGCCTGGACCCTTCACCTCCGCGGCCCCCATCGACGCCGTCACCGGTGCCGTCGCGCTCGGCTGGGCGGCGTTCCCGTTCGGGTGGGCGTTCGACGTGACGAACGTGATCGCCCCGGACGGAGCATGGGCCACCATCCTGCAGGCGACCGTCGGCTTCATGCCGCGGATGACGTGGCTCCAGGTGACGGCATGGGCTGTCTACCTCGTCGTCGTCGGATTCTTCTTCGTCCGCGGGCTGCGTTCCCGTCGGCCGAGCACGCCTCGTTCGTCTACGTCCGCAGACCGCGACGTCTCGACCCCCACTCTCACCCAGCAAGGAGCAGCATGACCACCTCTCGCCGAATCCTCGGTGCTGTCGCCGCCGCCGGCGCGGCAGCACTCGTCCTCAGCGGCTGCGTCGCCAAGAGCGACGTCGCAGCAGGCGCCGCATTCGATGTCTCATCGACCGACTCCGAGTGCGCCGTCTCCGCGACGACCGCCGAGAGCGGCACGCTCACGTTCGACGTGACGAACGACAGCGGACAGACCTCGGAGTTCTACCTGCTCGCCGATGACGGACTGCGCATCGTGGGCGAGGTCGAGAACATCGCGCCGGCCGCCTCCCGCACGCTCACCGTGGTGGCGCAGCCCGGCAAGTACTTCACTCTGTGCAAGCCCGGAATGATCGGCGAGGGCGTCGGCAAGTCGGAGTTCACGGTGACGGGCGACCGCGTCGAGGTCGAAGGAGAGGACTCGGAGCAGAAGCAGCAGGCGGTCGACCTGTACGCGGCGTTCGTGAAAGACCAGGTGGGTCAGCTGGTTCCCTCCGTCGACGAATTCGTCGCCGCCTACGAGTCGGGCGACGACGAGGCCGCTCGCGCGCTCTTCCCCCAGACCCGCGCGTTCTACGAGCGCATCGAGCCCGTGGCGGAGGCACTCGGCACCCTCGACCCCCGAATCGACTACCGAGAGGTCGATGCCGTGGCCGAGGGGCTCGACTGGACCGGCTTCCACCGCATCGAGAAGGACCTCTGGGTGCCGGCGCAGGATGCCCTCAACGCCGACGGCGAGACGCCCGCCTGGCAGGACTGGGCTCCCTCGACGACCGAAGAGCGCGCCGGTTACGGCGACCAGCTGCTCGCAGACGTGCAGGAGCTCTACGACTACGTGCACTCCGACGACTTCACGACCGCTCTGGACGACCAGGGGATCGGCGGGATCTCGAACGGTGCGATCGCGCTGCTCGACGAGGTCGCGACCGGCAAGATCTCGGGAGAAGAGGACTGGTGGTCGGGAACCGACCTCTACGACTTCGCGGCCAACGTCGAGGGCTCCAAGATGGCCTTCTCGCTCGTGCAGGACTTCGCCACCGCGCAGGGCGATGACGGCGCCGCGCTCGTGACCGAGATCGAGGACGGATACGCGGCTCTCGAAGAGTCGCTGGCAGCGCACGGCTCGCTCGAGGCGGGCTTCGTCGGTTACGCGGAGCTGACCGACGCTGACAAGCGCGAGTTCACCGACCTCATCAACGCTCTCGCCGAGCCGCTGTCGCAGCTCACGGGCACAGTCCTCGACTGATTCGAAGGGTACGATCTCGCAGGTGAACGAACGCTCGAACGATGCTGCGGCTGCCGACTCCACTTGGGATTCGGCAGCCGCAGCATCCCCTTCCACAGGCCTCAGCCGACGTGGTCTTCTCGGCCTCGCGATCGGCGGGGGAGTCGCCTCTCTCGCGGTGGGGGTGGGCGGCGGACTGGCCGGCGGTGTGGCCCTCGGCCGCGCCAGGGCCGAGGCGGACTCGCAGATCGCGTACGAGTTCTTCGGCGCGCATCAGGCGGGGATCACCACTCCGGTGCAGGAGCATCTGCACTTCGCGTCGTTCGACATGATGCCGCGGACCGATCGCGACGACCTGATCACGTTGCTGCAGGACTGGACCTATGCGGCGTCACGAATGACCAAGGGGCTCGAGGTGAGCGCGACGGGCGCAGTCGGAGGTGACGCCGAGGTGCCGCCCGATGACACCGGTGAAGCTCTCGGCCTCCCAGCCGCCGGTCTCACGATCACGTTCGGCTTCGGGCCGAGCCTGTTCGAGAACGACGAAGGCGATCGCTACGGAATCGCCGCGCGCCGCCCGCAGAAGCTCGAGAGACTTCCCGCTTTCCTGGGCGACGACCTCGACCCGCAGGCGTCGCACGGCGATCTCTGCATCCAGGCGTGCGCCGATGACCCGCAGGTCGCGGTGCACGCGATCCGCAACCTCAGTCGCATCGCCTTCGGACGTGCTCGGCTGCGCTGGTCGCAGCTCGGGTTCGGCAAGACCTCGCGCACGACCTCCGCCCAGGCGACCCCGCGCAACCTGTTCGGATTCAAGGACGGCACGGCGAACATCCTCGCCGATGACGCAGACGCCCTCGACGCGAATGTCTGGGTCGGCGCGTCGGATCAGCCCGAATGGATGGCGGGAGGCTCGTACCTCGTCGCTCGGAAGATCGCGATGCTGATCGAGACCTGGGATCGTGTGCGGCTCTCGGAGCAGAACACGATCGTGGGGCGCGACAAGGGCGAGGGGGCGCCGCTGTCGGGCGGCGACGAGTTCACCGCACCGGACTTCGGTTCGTCGGCGATAGACCAGAACGCGCACGTGCGGCTCGCGCACCCCGACCAGAACGACGGCATCCGGATCCTTCGCCGCGGGTTCAACTACGTCAACGGCAACAATGATCTCGGCCGCCTCGACGCGGGACTCTTCTTCCTGTCGTATCAACGAGATCCGTCGCAGTTCATCTCTCTGCAGCGGCGGCTGTCGACCGACCGGATGAACGAGTACATCAAGCACGTCGGCTCGGGCATCTGGGCGATCCCGGCCGGTGCGAAGCCCGGATCGTACGTCGGCGCCGGGCTCTTCGCCTGACGAACGCAGAGCGCGGTCAGGCGCCCAGCGTCTCGGCCACGAAAGCCGACATCGCGTCTGCACCGAAGTGGTCGTCAGCGGTGATCGTCACGACGGCATCGTCGCGGAAGATGAGCAGCTGTCCGTACGCGCCGTGCAGTCGCCAGACCGGACCGGGGCCATCCCATCCCGACAGTGCGTAGCGTTCGTAGCCGGGGTTCTGGCCCGCCGTCACCCAGTCGGAGTGCATCGCGTCGATGACTGCGGCGGAGACGAGACGCCGCCCCTCCCATTCGCCGCGGTCTCGGATCAGTCGGCCCAGGCGTGCCATCTCCTCGGTACGCAACTCGATGCCGCTGCCGGCGACGATGCGTCCCTGCGGGCAGCGCTCCCACTCGATGTCGTCGATGCCGAGAGGGGCGAGCAGCCTCGGTCGCAGGTAGTCGATGATGTCGCCGACTCGTGTCGCGAGCACGGCCATGGCCGTGTAGGTGCTGGCGTTCGAGTACTGGAAGACGGTTCCGCGCGACGCGCGCGAGAGGAACTCGCGCGCCAGGTCTGGCCAGTCGGTCATCATGGTCTCCGACCAGGCGAGGTCGATGCCGCTCGACATCGAGAGCAGGCGTCGGAGCGTGATCCGATCGACGCCGTCTCCGAGCGCGAGATCCGGGGCGTACTCGGCGACCGGAGCATCGAGCGACACGAGGCCCTCATCGGCGGCGATTCCGGCCGCGAGGACGCATACGCCCTTCGCCACAGAGTGGATCTCCTCGCGGATGTCAGCGGTCCACCGGTGCTCTGCGACGTCGGCTCCCAGCAGCACGTGAAGCCCGTGGGCACCGAACCCCGAGGCATCCGCGTGGTCCACCAGGCGGTCGCGGATCATCTCGGCTCTGGTCACTCCTTCAGGCTAGCCGCTGCCCCGTGGCGCGGTCGACGAGACCCGGTCGGGTCGCTGCGGTGGCCTTCGCGGCGAGCGAGCTCAGGGTCTCGGAAGAGCCATTGCGGGCGGGGCTCGACCAGGGGACGGAAGAGCCAGCGCACGGGCTTCGTCGCGAGCGCGAGGGCCAGCACCACCGACAACAGGGTCACGAGCGGCAGCCACAGCCAGGTCGGATCGAGATCGCGCAGCACACCGGACTCGCGGAACGGGTAGAGCACGAACGAGTGCAGCAGGAACACGTACATCGTGTACTGGCCGAATCTCGTCCACCAGTATGTGCGTCGGGGGATCAGGGCGAAGAACGCGGCGCTCAGCGCCACCGCCAGCAGCATCAGCGCCATGCGCACGCCGCCGGCCCACCACTGCTCTCCGCCGAGGTCCGCATACGCATCCTCGTAGAACAGCCAGTGTCGCAGGTCGATCTCCTTCCAGAGGTCGATCCAGTGCCATGCGGCGAAGCCTGCCGAGCCGAGCAGGGCGACACTGGCGACGCGGATCCACCAGGGGCGCGTCTCGAGCAGACGGAGGCGGGCGACCACGTCACGCTCGCGCAGCCACCATCCGAAAGCGAAGAAGGGCAGCAGGCCGAGCGTGCGCGACAGCGAGAACGTGCTGTCGACGTTGGGAAGGTAGCCGACCCCGACCGAGATGATCACCGTCCACAGCAGCGGCCAGCGGAGCAGCGCGAGGTAGGGGAGCACGAGGCGGAAGATGCCGAGCGCGAGCAGGAACCACAGCGTCCACGACGGCTTGGTGAGGTTCGGGTCGGCCTGCCCCTCGACCAGCCACTTCGTCAGAGTCCACAGGAGTTCGAAGATGACGTAGGGGAGGAGGATGTCGGTGATCACGCGCGCCATCTGGACTCGCGTCGGTGACCCGGACTTCGAGAAGTAGCCGGAGATGATCGCGAACGCCGGCATGTGGAAGGCGTAGAGCGCGAGATACGCCGCGAGCGCGATATCGGAATCGTACGTGAGACGCTGGATCGCGTGCCCGAGGACGACCAGGACGATACAGGCGTAGCGGGCGTTGTCCCAGAACGGGACGCGCTTGCGGGGCTTCTGGACGGATCCGGTGGCGGGGTTCGTCGTGGCGGCTCCGTCGCTGTGCATCCTCCGAGGCTACTCGGGGAATAAAGTTGCTGGCATCGCGTTGACTCATATACATTCAAATGAATAGAACCGGATGCAGGGCACCCGATTCGGAGAAGACGGAGCAATCATGAGCGAGCAGGCAGGCGTCCCGGTGCAGTTCGGCATCATGTCGGTCAGCGACATCACCCGCGACCCGACCACCGGTGAGACGCCGAGTGAGCAGGAGCGGATCAAGGCGACCCTCGCGATCGCCAAGCACAGCGAAGAGGTCGGTCTCGACGTCTTCGCGATCGGCGAGCACCACAACCCTCCGTTCTGGTCGTCGAGTCCCACGACCTTCCTCGCCGCACTCGCGGCGCAGACGGAGCGTCTGATCGTCTCGACGTCGACCACTCTCATCACGACCAACGACCCCGTGCGCATCGCCGAGGAGTACGCGATGCTGCAGCACGTCTCCGACGGCCGCATGGATCTCATGCTCGGCCGAGGCAACACCGGGCCGGTCTACCCCTGGTTCGGTCAGGACATCAGGCAGGGCCTGCCGCTCGCGATCGAGAACTACGCTCTGCTGCACAAGCTGTGGCGTGAGGACGTCGTGAACTGGGAGGGCAAGTTCCGCACTCCGCTGCAGGGCTTCACCTCGACGCCGCGCCCCCTCGACGGAGTCGCGCCGTTCGTCTGGCACGGATCCATCCGCACGCCGGAGATCGCCGAGCAGGCGGCTTACTACGGAGACGGCTTCTTCGCGAACAACATCTTCTGGCCCAAGGAGCACTACCAGCGTCTGATCGAGCTCTACCGTCAGCGCTACGCGCACTACGGTCACGGCACGCCCGAGCAGGCGATCGTCGGACTCGGCGGACAGGTCTTCATGGCCGCGAAGTCGCAGGATGCGGTGAACCAGTTCCGCCCGTACTTCGACAACGCCCCCGTGTACGGTCACGGACCGAGCATGGAGGACTTCACGGAGATGACCCCCCTCACGGTGGGTTCGCCTCAGCAGGTAATCGACCGCTATGCCGCGATGCGCGAGCACTACGGCGACTACCAGCGCCAGCTGTTCTTGATCGACCACGCGGGCCTTCCGCTGAAGACGGTGCTCGAGCAGCTCGACATCCTCGGCTCCGAGGTCGTGCCCGTCCTTCGCAAGGAGCTGGCGAAGGACCGCCCGGCCGGCGTGCCGGATGCTCCGACGCACGCTGCGCGGGTGAAGGCCGAGTTCGGCGACGGCCCGACGCGTCAGGCTCGGCCGGGCGCCAATCGCGGCGACAACCTGACGGGCGACTCGCCTTATCAGGACTCTCCCGCTCCGGCGGGGGCAGCGTTCGGACTCAGCCGGAAGGAGGCCTGAGATGACCACTCGTCGAATCGCCGTCGTGTCTGCGGGGCTCTCGAATCCGTCGTCCACGCGGATGCTGGCGGATCGTCTCGCGGCTGAGACCGTGAAGGCGCTTGCGGGGCACGACATCCAGGCGAGCGTCGACGTGATAGAGCTGCGCGACTACGCGCACGACATCACGAACAACCTGCTCACCGGTTTCGCGCCGCCCGCACTCGAGACCGCGATCAACACCGTGGTCTCGGCGGACGCGCTCATCGCCGTCACGCCGATCTTCTCGACGAGCTACAACGGACTCTTCAAGTCGTTCATCGACGTGCTCGATCCGGACGCGCTCACGGGCAAGCCGGTGCTGATCGGAGCGAACGCCGGCACAGCTCGGCACTCGCTCGCGATCGACTACGCGATCCGACCGCTCTTCGCATACCTGCATGCGGATGCGGTCTCGACCGGCGTCTTCGCTGCATCCAGCGACTGGGGCGGATCCGGCGACGACGTCGCTCCTCTCGCGAAGCGCGTCGAGAAGGGCGCGCGCGAGCTGGCCGAGGCGATCGCGAAGCGCCAGGTGGCCGCGGCCGCCGACCCTTACGACCCCGCGACGTATCTCGGAGAAGGTCGTTCGTTCGGTCACATGCTGGGCGGTCTCGCCGGCGAATAGAACAGGCGGGCCCGCAAGGCCGGCCGGGCGGTGGGCCATGAGGTCATCGACAATGTCCGTGGGGCATCGTACGGTGACGTCATGGCCCACCTGTCTGTGTTGGACGCCGCGCGACGCGCGCTGCGCGGAACCCTCCTTCTGCCGGGAGATGATTCGTTCGACGACGCCCGTCGACCGTGGAACCTCGCGATCGAGCAGCATCCGATCGGCGTGGCCGTCCCCGCCGATCTCAGCGATCTGCGCACGCTCGTCGGCGCAGCGCGCGACGCGGGCGTCACGATCGCGGTGCAGCCCTCCGGGCACGGTGCGTCCGGCGACCTCTCGGGTGCCGTGATCGTGCGGATGGCGGCATTCGACGAACTCGAGGTCGATCTCGAAGCCGGAACAGTGCGCGTCGGCAGCGGTGTCCGGTGGGGTGCTGTGGTCGAGGCGCTCGAAGGCACCGGCTGGGTCGCCCCGGCCGGAACGAGTCCGGTCGTCAGTGTCGCGGGCTACACCCTCGGCGGTGGCCACTCGTGGTTCAGTCGTACCGCCGGGCTGGGGTCCGACAATCTCCGTGCCGTGTGGATGCTGCGCACCGACGGCGCGCATGAGCGCGTCGACGACGACAGTGACCCCGATCTCATGTGGGCGCTGCGCGGCGCGGGCGGGGTCGTGGGCATCGTCACTGCCCTCGAGATCGACCTGGTGCCTGCGCCCGCCGTGTGGGGGACCGAGCTCACCTTCGACGCGGGCGATGCCGCGGCCGTGATGCGTGCGGTCCGAGACCTCGCTGTCGACGCCCCCGCGTCGCTGAACGTGTTCATGAACTCGATGCGGATGCCCGATGTCCCGCAGCTTCCGGAAGAGATCCGCGGTCGCAGCTTCCTCTCGGTGCAGGCGCTGTCGACGAACGGCCCGGCCGAGCTGCTGATGAGCCGATTGGGTCGGGCGGCCACCGCGCAGCGTGAGGTCTCTGGGCCTACGTCCCCCCGGCTCATCGCGCAATCGAGCGGCGAGCCCACCGATCCCACGCCCGGACGGGGCGTCTCGGCCGCGCTCTCATCGCTCGACGACGACATGATCGATGAGCTGGTGCGGTTCCGCGAGCAGCCCGACCAGTGGCCGATCATGGGCATCGACATCCGCATGCTCGGGGGAGCGCTGGAGAACCCGAGACGAGCGGGATTCGCGACTCTGCAGGGAGTCGACTGGCTGCTCCACGCTCTGGTTCCGGTGTTTCCGGGAGTCCCCGGCGAACCAGGAGACGCGAGCATGGCGGGGTTCAGCGACCTGCTGGCGCGAGCGACGGCACCGCACACCGTACCGACCTTCCTCGGCCCCGGGCAGACTCTCGAGCGCTGCGGCCGGGCGGCATCGATCGACCGCCTTCGTCGTGCTCGCGCGATCGCCGACCCCGAGGCGCTGCTCCACGAGGGGCGTCTCCCGCGCTGACTCGGAGCGGACGGCCGGGCGCAGACACGTGCACCGAGACGAGAGCCGGGAACGGCATCCGACAGTGCGGGGTCAGCCGGATTAGTCGGTGCGTCGATTCCACTCGTACTCGGTTTCGGGACGTCCGCGAGCGCCATAGCGCGCGCTGCGGAGGACGATGCCCGATGCAGCGAGATGTTCGAGGTATCTACGCACGGACACCCGCGACATTCCGAGTCGCTGGGCTGCCTCGCTCGCCGAGAGAGCGCCGGCTGTGCGGAGCTCGACTGTCACCTTCTGCAGAGTCGCCCCTGAGAGCCCCTTCGGAACCGGGATCGCTCTCGTCGTGCGGCCGAGCAGCGCATCGATCTCTGCCTGGGTCGCTTCGCCGTCGGTGGATCTCGCCTTCTCGCGGTGCGCTCGATACGCGGTGAGACGCTCGTCGAACACCGCGAAGGAGAACGGCTTGACGAGATACTGGTACACGCCGAGAGCGACCATCTGTCGCACGCTCTCGGCGTCGCGGACCCCGGTGATGGCGATCACATCGACCGACGCCGCGCGGGCACGAAGTGCGCGCAGCACTTCGATGCCCGATCCGTCGGGCATCGTGATGTCGAGAAGGATGAGATCGAAGGGCCGTTCACGCGGCTGGTCGAGCACGGCGCTCACCGCCGCCCGTGCTCTGGTGCATTCGCCCGCGACGATGAAGCCATCGAGTCTCTCGAGGTAAGAGCGGTGGAGCTCCAGCGTCAGAGCGTCGTCGTCGACAATCAGTGTGCGGATCACGGGGCTCGCCTTCGTCTCGTCGGAGGCAGGACCACCCGGAACGTCGTGGGGTCGGCCTCGAGGTCGACCGTGCCACCGACCCCGAGAACCACGGATCGCACGAGTGCGAGTCCGACTCCGCGCCCCTGCGAGCCTGCGGGCTTCGTCGAGAACCCGTGCATGAAGATCCGCGTCCGCAGATCGGGGGCGATCCCGGGCCCGCTGTCTGAGACGGCGAGCACGATGCCGCCGTCGATCGAGGGTGCGAGCGTGACCTCGACCCATCGTTCAGTGCCGGCGGATGCGGCGTCCATGGCGTTGTCGATCAGGTTTCCGAGCACAGCCACGCTGTCGACCGGAGACAGGGGCGATTCGGGAGTATCGGGATCGATCTGCAGCCGCCAGTCGATTCCGCGCTCCTTCGCCTGCGACGCCTTGCCGAGCAGAAGCGCACCCACCGTCGGGTCGCCTGCCTGCCGGGCGGTGACCTGATCGACGAGTGATTGGCTCTGTCTCGACGTCTCGGTCAGGATCTCGATCGCCTCCTCCGCGCGCCCCAGCTCGAGCAGAGCGACGGCGGTGTGCATGCGGTTCCCGTGCTCGTGCGTCTGCGCTCGCAGGGCATCGCCGAGCGTCCGCAGCGATTCATACGAGGACACGGCATCGCGCACCTGGCCTGGCGGAAGATCGCCCGCGATGCGCCGCGTGAACCGTCGGGCGGCCCAGGCTCCGAGAGTGCCGAGGGCGACCAGGCCCACGGTGATTCCGAGCGACAGGGGGAGCCTACGGATCAGGGTGTCGGAGATCGATTCCGTCGTCACGCCGGCTGACACCCAGCCGACCAGGTCGCCGTCGGCTGAGTCGACCGGAACGATGGTTCGCACCGAGGGGCCCAGGGTGCCGGTGAAGACTTCGGTGAAGGTCCGAGGAGTCTCGGGGATCGTGCCGAGGTACTTCTCGCCGATCTGCTCCACGTCGGGGTGCGTCACCCTGGTGCCGTCCGGCGTCATGATCGTCACGAAGTCGAGATCCGCGGCGGCGATCACGTCGAGTGCGTACGGCTCGAGGGTCCCCGTGGCCGCGTCGACGTCGCCGGCGTCCAACGCCTCGGTCACCAGTGGTGACGCGGCGAGGGTCACGGCAGTCGCCGCGGTGACCCGCTCAGCCTCCGCGTGAGTGGTGCGCTGCGCGTCGATGACCAGGAAGACGGCGACCAGGCCGCCGACGATGAGTGCAGCGATCAGGAGCACGACGAACACCCGTGAGGCGACACTGCGGGCGGGTCTCATCGCGTCCTTCCGATCGTCGGTGATCGCGGAGCCGGCATATCGGTGGTGACCAATACGACCACAAATGGTGTTGCCGTGTGAAGTCCGCGACGGTGAGCTTACCGAAGGCGAGGGCGCCCGAGGGCATGAGACGAAGACGTTCATGATCAAGGAGGAAAACATGGCCATCACGACAGGGTTCTCGCTTCCCGGATTCCACTGGCGACGCGGCAAGCAGGCGTGGGACAGGCACACGTGGCTGTATGTCTCGGTGATCATCGCGGTCGTGCTCGGAGCGGCGGTCGGCCTCATCTGGCCCGAGGTCGGTCAGAGTCTCGAACCGATCGGCAAGGGTTTCGTGTCGCTGATCAAGATGATGATCGCGCCGATCATCTTCTGCACGATCGTGGTGGGTGTCGGCTCGATCGCGAAGGCCGCGACCGTGGGCAAGATCGGCGGACTCGCGCTGCTCTACTTCATGGTGATGTCGACGTTCGCGCTGGCGATCGGCCTCGTGGTCGGCAACATCATCCACCCCGGTGCGGGTCTCGACATGGCGAACTCGAGCTACGACGCGACCGAGACCGAGGCGAAGACCACCACGGAGTTCATCCTCGGGATCATCCCGACGACCTTCTTCTCCGCCTTCACGGGCGAGAGCGTGCTGCAGGTCCTCTTCATCGCCTTGCTGGTCGGCTTCGCCCTCCAGGGGCTGGGCGACAAGGGCGCCCCGATCATGGACGCGGTCAAGAACCTGCAGAAGCTGGTGTTCCGCATCCTCGGCATGATCCTGTGGCTCGCGCCGCTCGGCGCGTTCGGAGCGATCGCGGCGGTCGTCGGGAAGACGGGCATCGCCGCCATCTGGAGTCTCGGGGTGCTGATGGTGGCGTTCTACATCACCTGCATCCTGTTCATCGTGGTCGTACTGGGGACCCTGCTCTACGCAGTGACCCGGGTGAACATCTTCAGCCTGGTGAAGTACCTCGCCCGCGAGTACCTGCTGATCGTCGGCACCTCGTCGTCGGAGTCCGCTCTTCCGCGCCTCATCGCGAAGATGGAGCACATCGGCGTCTCGAAGCCGGTCGTCGGGATCACGGTGCCCACCGGATACTCGTTCAACCTCGACGGCACGGCGATCTACCTGACCATGGCCTCGCTCTTCATCGCGACCGGCATGGGTCAGCCGATGACGATCGGCGAGCAGATCGGGTTGCTGGTGTTCATGATCATCGCGAGCAAGGGAGCCGCCGGTGTCACGGGCGCCGGACTCGCCACGCTCGCCGGTGGTCTGCAGGCCTACCGTCCCGACCTCGTCGACGGTGTCGGTGTGATCGTGGGCATCGACCGGTTCATGTCGGAGGGGCGCGCGCTGACGAACTTCACCGGCAATGCGGTCGCGACCCTGCTCATCGGCACCTGGACGCGCGAGATCGATCGTGAGCGGGTGCAGCAGGTGCTGAGCGGCGCGCTGCCGTTCGAGGAGTCGTCGCTCGACGGCGTGGACGACCATGGCATGGTGGACGAGAGCAAGGCTGTCGACATCCAGGGGCTCAAGGAGTCGGCGCTCGAGGAGATGGCAGCGAAGGAGCAGCGGGCGCGGGCTCGAGCAGCGCAGAACTGAGCAGCAGGCGGAGAAGAGGGATGCGGGAGTCGACGGTGGTCGGCTCCCGCATCCGTGTGGTCAACCGCTCTTGCGTCGGAACTCGCGCCGCGTCTGCGGGGCGGGCGCGCCGTGGACGGCGGAGTCGCCATCCAGGTGGGCTTCGCCCTGCCGGTGGTGCGCGTTCTTCTTCTCGAGCGCTTCCTTGAACTTGCGCTTCATCTCCTCGCTGGAGGAGGCGCCTTCTTCGGTGCTCATGCTCGCCAGCCTAGGGCACGCTCCTGACTGGTGGGTGGATCACTTCCGTGCCCGGCGTGACACGACGTCGATCACAGCACCGAGACCGACCGCGATGGCGACGGACACCGCGACAGCGACCACGGGGCCACCCGGCACGAGTGCGGCGACGACGGCACCGACGGACGCCTGGTAGGCAGCCCATCCGAGAGCCGCGAGTGAGACGAGCAACAGGTATCGGCCGGGGTGGATGCGCGAGGCACCGGCGACGAGATTGATCGCCAGGCGAGCGAACGGCACGAAGCGTGCCGTGAAGAGCACTGTGGCTGTCCCGCCATCGAGGCGGCGTCGCGCCCAGTCGAGGGCCTGACGCACACGCGGCGCACGCATCCACCTCCACCGTTCGGTGCCGACGGTGCGCCCGATGAGATAGCAGGCGGCGTCTCCGGCCGCAGCAGCCGCTGCCGCGCACACGATCACCGCCCAGAGCGGGGGAGCGCCGGTGGTCGACGCGATGGCACCGAGCGCGGTGACCGCGATCTCCCCGGGGATGACGACGAAGAACGCGTCGCCGAGCACGAGGAGGCTCATGATCACGAGGGCCCACGGGCCGCTGAGCAGGTCGGTCGGCACGCATCCACAGTGCTCGGCGCAGGTGAACGGGAACCAACGTCCGGATAGCCGGTGACCAGCGCTCCAGCATCCGGTGAACTTCTGGTGCCGGGGGTCGTTTCCCGCGTCTCGCGTGTGCCGGTGGCAGCATCCTGGGGTTGTGAGAGTCGCGATCGTGACAGAGTCCTTCCTTCCGCACATGAACGGTGTCACCGGATCGGTACTGCAGATCCTCGGTCACCTCGAACGCGCAGGCCATGACGCGCACGTGATCGCACCCGATGCGGTCGGCATGCCCGCACAGGTCCATGGCGCCGCTGTCGAACCCATGCCCAGCCTCGCGCTCCCCGGCTACCGCAACGTGCGAGT
This sequence comes from Microbacterium sp. WCS2018Hpa-9, assembly GCF_031843745.1. Taxonomy (NCBI): domain Bacteria; kingdom Bacillati; phylum Actinomycetota; class Actinomycetes; order Micrococcales; family Microbacteriaceae; genus Microbacterium; species Microbacterium sp. WCS2018Hpa-9. The sequence continues at coordinate 458,011 of NZ_JAVTIY010000001.1, read as the reverse complement.
GGGAACCTCGCCGGCGCGCCAGGTCGCGGCATCACTGCGCCGCTTCGGTCCGGATGTCGTGCACCTGGCCTCGCCCTTCGCCCTCGGGTGGCGAGGCGCGCTCGCCGCAGAGCACCTCGGCGTGGCCTCGGTCGCCGCGTACCAGACCGATGTCGCGGCATACACGCACAGGTATCGCGTCCCGGCGGCCACGGGGATCGCGCAGTCGCACATCGCACGGCTCCACCGGCGGGCGACTTTGACGCTCGCACCCTCGGCTGACTCGGCGCAGCAGCTCGCCGCACTGGGCGTCGATCGCGTGCGCCGGTGGGGCAGAGGCGTGGATGCCGAACGCTTCCAGCCGGCCCGACGCAGCACGACGCTGCGCGCGGAGTGGGGCTCTGAGGTCGTGATCGGCTATGTGGGCCGACTCGCCCCCGAGAAGCAGGTCGAGGACCTGGCTGTGCTGCAGACGATCCCGGGGACGCGTCTCGTGATCGTGGGCGACGGACCGAGCAGGCCCAGGCTCGAAGCCCTGATGCCCGGCGCTCTCTTTCTCGGGCACCTCGAGGGCGATGCTCTCTCGGCGGCGATGGCATCGTTCGACGTGTTCGTGCACCCGGGGGAGAGCGAGACCTTCGGCCAGACCCTGCAGGAGGCGCACGCGAGCGGCGTGCCCGTCATCGCCACCGGACGTGGTGGGCCCCTCGGCCTCGTGCGCATGGGGATCGACGGATGGCTCTACCGGCCGGGCGATCTCGACGATCTGCGCATGCGCGTCGCCGACCTCACCGGAGACGCGCGCAAACGCCGGGCCTTCGGCGAAGCCGGACGCGAGGCGGTGCAGGGGCGCAGCTGGGCGAGCATCTGCGATCAGCTGCTGGGACACTTCGAGGAGGCGCGAGAGCTCCGGGCTGTGGACGCCGGAATGCGCGCTCGCCGCCTGACGCGTCCGGAGCCGAGCGTCCCCGTCGACGCACGCCGCTGGCGGCGCTACGTGGCACTGGGAGACTCGCTCACCGAGGGGCTGTGCGACCCGGCATCCGATGGCGCGCTGCGCGGATGGGCTGATCGACTCGCGCTCCTGCTCGCCGCTCGAGGGGGGCTCCACTACGCCAACCTCGCCATCAGGTCGAAGCGGGTGCGCGACGTGTGCGTCACGCAGCTTCCGCGAGCACTCGAACTCGAACCGGACCTCGTGTCGATCCTCATCGGGGCCAACGACCTCGTGAAGCCCAACGTCGACATACCGGCGCTCGCCGCAGAGCTCGAGGGTGCGGTCGCGCGGCTCCGGAGCACCGGAGCGGATGTCCTCCTCGTCACTCCGTTCCTTCCTCGTCGGCGCGCGGCGGCGATGTACACGAAACGGTTCGCTGCCTTCGCCACGGCGCTCACGGGCATCGCGGCCCGCACCGGCGCGATCCTGATCGACACGGACCTGCACCCGTCGCTCCCCGACCGCCCGAACTGGGGTGAGGACCTCGTGCACCTGAGCAGTCGAGGCCACAGATTCCTCGCGTACCGGGCGGGGGAGGTGCTCGCCGTGCCGCACGCTGACGCACTCGGCGCCCTCGACGCGGCCCTGCACGAGAACGAGCCGATCGGCGCGGGGCTCTGGTGGCGTCGGCACGCGCTGCCGTGGGTCTGGCGACGACTGCACGGACGCGCGGCGGGAGACGGACGGGCCGCGAAGCACGACGACTACGTCTATCTCGGGCGATCGAGCGCTCTGCGCGACGTCACCGTCAGCTGATCACCGCTCCGCTTTCGGGGCGATTTCGAACGCGCGGCCCTGCGATATCGAGGACTTTCAATGCCCCGCTGATAGGCTGGATGCGGTCGGCGTATGTCGACCGGACAATTTCATATCGACTCATGGAGCGATCGGCGGAGAGCTGGTCCCCTGTGGTGGGTTCCTCGGCGCGACGTCGGGTGGCTTTCTACTGGTGGCCAGCGCAGGTGAGATTCGCGGGAATGCCCGCGCGCCCATATCCGTCAGCATCCGCTCCTTCATGAATACGCTCGCGCGTCATACGGATTCGCGAGTCTAAACAAAGAAGGAGAGACCTCTTGGAAGGTCCTGAAATCACCGCCACCGAGGCCGTTCTCGACAACGGCCGCTTCGGCACCCGCACCATCCGCTTCGAGACCGGCCGCCTCGCGCAGCAGGCTCAGGGCGCAGTCGCCGCGTACCTCGACGGCGAGACCATGCTCCTCTCGGCCACGAGCGCGGGCAAGCACCCTCGCGAGGGCTTCGACTTCTTCCCGCTCACGGTCGATGTCGAAGAGCGCTCGTACGCCGCAGGCAAGATCCCCGGCTCGTTCTTCCGTCGTGAGGGTCGCCCCTCCACCGAGGCGATCCTCGTCTGCCGTCTGATCGACCGTCCGCTGCGTCCGTCGTTCGTCGACGGTCTGCGCAACGAGGTCCAGGTCGTCATCACCGTGATGTCGATCGCTCCGGGCGAGTTCTACGATGCTCTCGCCATCAACGCCGCATCCGCGTCGACGCAGATCTCGGGTCTTCCGTTCTCGGGCCCCGTCGCCGGTGTGCGCCTCGCGTTCATCCCCGGTCACGGCGAGCACGCCGACCAGTGGGTCGCGTTCCCGAACGCCGAGCAGGTCTCTGAGGCCGTGTTCGACCTGATCGTCGCCGGCCGCGTCGTCACCAAGTCCGATGGCACCGAAGACGTCGCGATCATGATGGTCGAGGCTGAGGCCACCGAGGGCAGCTGGAACCTGATCAAGGCCGGCGCCACCAAGCCCGACGAGACCATCGTCGCGCAGGGCCTCGAGGCATCGAAGCCGTTCATCGCTCAGCTCGTCAAGGCTCAGGCAGAGCTGGCAGCGACCTCGTCGAAGGAGCCGGGCGTCTACCCGGTCTTCCCGGCATACAGCCAGGAGGTCTACGACTTCGTCGCCGGCCGTTCCTACGACGACCTCGTCGGCGTCTACCAGATCGCCGACAAGGTCGAGCGTCAGACGTCCGACGACGCGATCAAGGATCGCGTCAAGGCGCAGCTCATCGAGGCGACCGAGGCGGGCGACCTTCCTGCCGCCGCGCCGCTCGAGTTCTCCGCGGCGTACAAGTCCGTCACGAAGAAGATCGTCCGCGGCCGCATCCTCACCGAGGGCGCGCGCATCGACGGTCGTGGCCTGGCTGACATCCGTCCGCTCGACGCCGAGGTGCAGGTCATCCCGCGCGTGCACGGTTCCGCGATCTTCCAGCGCGGCGAGACCCAGATCCTGGGTGTCACCACCTTGAACATGCTCAAGATGGAGCAGCAGATCGACTCGCTGTCGCCCGTCACGAGCAAGCGCTACATGCACCACTACAACTTCCCGCCGTACTCGACCGGTGAGACCGGCCGTGTCGGTTCGCCGAAGCGTCGCGAGATCGGGCACGGCTTCCTCGCCGAGCGCGCCCTCGTGCCGGTTCTGCCGAGCCGCGAGGAGTTCCCCTACGCGATCCGTCAGGTCTCCGAGGCGCTGAGCTCCAACGGCTCCACGTCGATGGGCTCTGTCTGCGCGTCGACCCTGTCGCTGCTGAACGCGGGTGTGCCGCTGCGCGCAGCCGTCGCCGGCATCGCCATGGGTCTCGTCTCCGATGAGGTCGACGGTGAGACCCGCTACGCGGCGCTGACCGACATCCTCGGCGCGGAAGACGCTCTGGGTGACATGGACTTCAAGGTCGCGGGTACCGGTGAGTTCATCACCGCCATCCAGCTCGACACGAAGCTCGACGGCATCCCGACGTCGGTTCTCGCAGGTGCGCTCACGCAGGCCCGCGATGCTCGTCTGACGATCCTCAATGTCCTGAACGCCGCGATCGACGCTCCCGACGAGATGGCGCCGACCGCGCCTCGCGTCATCAGCGTGCAGATCCCGGTCGACAAGATCGGCGAGCTGATCGGCCCGAAGGGCAAGACGATCAACGCGATCCAGGATGAGACCGGTGCGCAGATCTCCATCGAGGAGGACGGCACCGTCTACATCGGCGCGACCGACGGCCCCTCGGCCGAGGCCGCCCGTGCCCAGGTCAACGCGATCGCCAACCCGACCAACCCCGAGGTGGGCGAGCAGTTCCTCGGAACCGTCGTCAAGATCGCGACGTTCGGTGCGTTCGTCTCGCTGCTTCCTGGCAAGGACGGCCTGCTGCACGTCACCGAGGTGCGCAAGCTCGCCGGTGGCAAGCGTGTCGAGAACGTCGACGACGTGCTGTCGGTCGGTCAGAAGATCCTCGTGAAGATCACGAAGATCGATGACCGTGGCAAGCTCTCGCTCGAGCCCGTGCTCGACGACGCTCCTGCAGCGGACGCAGCTTCTGCTGAAGAGGCCGCAGCCGAGTAATCGGCGGCGCTTCCAGACGGAGCCCGGGTCGTCCTCGCGGACGGCCCGGGTTTCGTCGTATCCGACGTGACCAAACCGTTATCGGAAGTTCTCGCGCCGTTCCCTGGATTGGTCGGCGTGTTCGCGGATCTCGCTTACTCTCGAAGTACGCACCGGGGGGTGCATTCGAGGCAGTGACGCAGGTCGGTACGCACCGATCGACGGGGGTGAGGATATGCGGTTGTTCAGTGTAGGCGCAGGAGCGTCGGCTGAGCGTGCGCAGCAGGGCACGGCAGAGCACCCGTCCGCACCCATACCCATCGTCGGCCCCGGAATAGGAGAGAGCATCCGCGTACCTCTCGGCGAGACCGGTCTCGAGACATTTCCGCTGATGCTCGGTGCGGCCGAGTTCGGCTGGAACGTCGATCTCGAGACGAGCCACGGGATCCTCGACCGCTATGTGGAGTTCGGCGGCAACGCGATCCACACGGCAGACGGCTTCTCCGGCGGCCGCAGCGAGCACATCATCGGCCAGTGGCTGCAGTCCAGAGGGCGGCGTGATCGTGCCCTGTTGAGCGTGCGGATCGGAGCCCACGCAGACAACCCGGGTCTCGGCTCGGTGAACCTCGTTCGCGCGGTCGAAGGCTCGCTCACGCGTCTGGGTGTCGACCGCATCGACGTGCTGTATCTCGACGCGACCCTCGACCGCACGACGAACCTCGAAGACACGCTCGCGACCGTCGAGTGGATGGTCGACGCGGGCAAGATCGGCGCCCTCGGCGCATACGGATTCGCACCCGAGCGGCTCGTGGAGGCGCGCATCCTCGCTTCCGCCGGGTACCCCCGCATCCAGGTGATCGATTCTCCGTACAACCTCATCCGTCGTCAGCCGTTCGAAGGCGATCTTCGTCTCGTCGCCGGCGCGCAGAGCCTCGCCGTCACGCCGTCGCACGCCCTCGAGCACGGCTTCCTGTCCGGCAGACACCGCAGCAAGGCGATGACCTCGCAGGGTGTGCGCGGAGAGCAGCTCCGCGGTCACCTGAACCGTCGTGGCACGAAGATCCTGCGCGCTCTCGACCAGGTGGCGACCGAACTCGAGGTTCCGGTGGCGGCGGTGTCGATCGCCTGGCTCCTCGCGCAGCGCACCATCGCGGCACCGATCGTCAACACCTTCGCGACAGACCATGTCGACGAGCTGATGCAGGGCGCCGGCGTCACACTCTCGCGCGCGCAGGTCGCCGAACTCACGCGCGCCGGCAACTGAGCGTCGTAACGCCTCTGTCACAGACCTGGCATAGGGTGGAGTGAATCCGGCAAACGCTGTCGATGGAGCGAGCGAGTTTGTGACGCATTACATATATCTGGTCAGACACGGCGAACATCAGGACGCCGAACACGGTCTCGCTGACGGCCCCCTCTCGCCTCGCGGCCAGCGTCAGGCCGAGCTCATCGCCGACCGGCTCTCCGGACTGCCGCTCGATGCCGTCTGGCACTCGCCTCTGCTGCGTGCGAACGAGACGGCTCGGGCGATCGCGCAACGACTTCCGTCGGTCGACCCCGAACCGACCGCACTGCTCTTCGACTGCGTGCCCACGGGGATGACCGACGAGACGCCCGCAGCCTACGAGCCGTTCTTCGGCTCGATCACCGAGGCCGAACTCGACGCGGGACGTGCCCAGATGTTCGACGCGGTCAACGAGTTCCTGGTGCGCAAGCCGGGTGATGTGCACGAGGTGCTCATCACCCACAACTTCGTGATCTCGTGGTTCGTGCGAGAGGTCCTCGGCGCCCCGGAGTGGCGATGGATGACTCTGAATCAAGCGCACTGCGGGCTGACCGTGATCGCGCAGAAGCAGGGGCGTCCGTGGACGCTGCTCACGCACAACGACACCGGGCATCTTCCGGTCGAGCTGCGCACGGGCATCCCCGACGCGATGCCGGTCTGATTCCCGATACCCCGGCCCGCCGCGGCGGTCGGGGTACCGTCGAGAAATAGACTGAACGCATGACCACCCAGGTAGCACTCGTCGGCGGAACCGGGAAGCTCGGATCGATCATCGGTGCGGTGATCGATGAGCTCGAGGGCTTCGAGGTGAGTCGCGTGCTCACCTCTCGAAGCGACCTCGCCGAACTCGACGGAGCGGATCTCGTGATCGACGCCACCACGCCTCAGGTGAGCGTCGACGTCGTGCGCGCTGCGGTGGAGCGTCAGATCAACGTCCTGGTGGCGACCTCGGGATGGTCCACGGAGCGCATCGCTCTGGTGCGTCCGCTGGTCGAGAACGCCGGCACCGGGGTCGTCTTCATCCCGAACTTCTCGCTGGGATCGGTGCTCGGCTCAGCTCTGGCCGCCGCAGCCGCGCCGTTCTTCGGATCGGCCGAGATCGTCGAGGCGCATCACGAGGCGAAGGTCGACTCTCCGAGCGGCACCGCGGTGCGCACCGCCGAGCTCATCGCCGCTGCTCGAGCCGAGCAGGGGCCCGTCAGCGCTCCGCACGCCGATCAGCGCGCGAGGGGGCAGCAGGTGGGCAGCGTGCCGATCCATTCGCTGCGACGTCCTGGCGTCATCGCGAAGCAGGAGGTCATCCTCTCGGGTCCAGGCGAATCCCTGACGTTCACTCATGACACGGTCGAGCCGGCGCTCGCGTACGCTCCGGGAATCCGTCTGGCCGTGCCGTTCGCGGCCCAGGCGAACGGGGTCTTCGTAGGGCTGGAGAGCATGATCGACATCGGCATCCGCTCGTGATGTCGCGGATCGGCGTCGGCCTCATGGCCGCGGCGCTTCTGGTCTATCTCGCGGTCTCCGTGTGGTTGGCTGTGATGTTCTTCGCCGTCGGGACGCCGGTGTCGATCGGCATGGGCGTCGCGTTGATCGTGCTCACGCCGATCGGCGCCTGGGCGCTCATCCGCGAGATGCAGTTCGGGTTCGCTGCCGATCGGCTGGGTCGTGAGCTCGATGCTGAAGGAGGCATGCCAGAGGCGGAGTCCGAGCTCACTCCCAGCGGGCGTATCGCCCGAGCCGACGCCGACCCGCTGATCGCTCGGTACGCGGGAGAGGCGGACGCCGCGCCGTCGGACTGGCGCGCGCGGTACCGCCTCGGCGTGGTTCAGGATGCGGCGGGGCGTCGAAAGGACGCCCGCGCCAGCATCCGTGAGGCTATTCGCGTCGCTCGCGGCTGACCGGACTCAGGCGAGCGTGGCCTCGAGCGTGATCTCGATGCCGGCCAGAGCCTGCGAGACCGGGCAGCCGACCTTCGCCTCAGCGGCGATTCGCTGGAAGTCCTCGGGAGAGAGCCCGGGAACGACGGCGTTGACGTTCAGGTGGCTTCCGCTGATTCCGACGCCGGGTTTGAAGGTGACCGACGCGCTCGTGTTGACGCGCTCCGGCGGAGTGCCGTTCTCCGAGAGCGCGTGGGACAGCGCCATGCTGAAGCACGAGGCGTGAGCCGCGGCGATCAGCTCCTCGGGGGTGGTGGTGGTGTCGCTGCCCTCGCTGCGAGCCTTCCAGTTGATCGGGAAGGTGCCGAGCTTCGACGAGGAGAACGCGACTGTGCCCGAGCCCTCTGCGAGGGATCCGGTCCAGGTGGTGGTGGCTTCGCTGGTGACGGGCATGATTCCTCCGTTGTCTCACGCGCTGCTCGATGTGCGGATCGCGTGTTCGGCCAGCCTATCGACCGGTCGCCCGCGGCGGAACAGCAGCCTCAGGCGGTGGACGCGGCACGGCCGATGACGCCGGCCCGCTGCAGCAGCAGATAGATCTGGCAGCCGAGGCAGAACGAGAATGCGGCGTTGAGGAAGGCCGCGATGAATGCGGCCGCAGTCGCGATGGGCAACGCCCAGGGCACACCGGCGAGGTGCAGCAGGAGACCGATCGTGACGACGAAGAGACCGACTCCCTGAGCGAAGCGAGGAGGTCTCGGGTCCTCGAGCTCGGTCGGAGGCGCCAGCCTCGGACGGACCAGCCGGCGGAACAGGACGCCCCAGGGGGCGGTCGTCGGCGACAGGACACTCCACAGGAACAGCAGCGCGATCACGACGGTGAGAAGGAACCCCGGGTCCAGCGCGCGCTGTGCGAGCGTCGCCGAGCTGACAGCCCAGGTGTCCGAACCCAGGTCGGCTGACGCCAGCGGTTGGTAGGCGAACCAGCCGAACGTCCGGGCGGTCGAGATGCCGATCAGCCCGAGGAACGTCGCGACGAGCAGCAGCACCGTCGTGATCGTCGCTGCGAAGCGCGGCCCCCGGGGGTCGATGCCTGCGGGTGTGGTCATCTGTGTTCCATCCTCGTCCGTCTCATACGGCGGCCAGCGCTTCCGTCAGGGCGTGACGGTGCGGCACGCCGTGGAATCGTGCGCGGACGGCGCCTGATCCGTCGATGACGAAAGTCGTCGGCGTCTGCAGGACTCTGTAGCGGGCTGAAAGATCGGGACGATGCGTCAGGTCGACCTCGACATGGTTCAGGCCGTCCGACTCGGCGGCGTATCCGCTCAGCATCCGTCGCACCTGCGGGCAGCGGGTGCACATCTCCGTGCTGAACTGCACGAAGGTCGCGCGGGCGCCCAGCTGCGCCCCACCGGCGTCCGCCGGATCGAATCTCAGGTGGCCGCCCCTGCGGCGCCGTCCGTCGAGCAGACGCAGCACGATGCCGATGGCGGCGGCGAACACGAGCAGCGCCGCGGTGATACCGAAGGCGAGCGTGGGCGACATGGCTCGAGAATACGGTGCTCTGAGAGCGTCGAGGCCGATATGTCGCATCGTGACGAACCGGCTCCTGCGTCCTCGGGGCGGGTAGTCTGGCACACATGAGCGCAGCCGTCCCGACGCCGTATGAAGACCTTCTCCGAGACGTGCTGGAGTCGGGCACCCACAAGTCGGATCGCACCGGCACCGGTACCACCAGCGTCTTCGGCAGGCAGATCCGCTTCGACCTCTCGCAGGGCTTCCCGCTGATCACGACGAAGCGCGTGCACTTCAAGTCGATCGCGTACGAACTCCTGTGGTTCCTCCGGGGCGACTCGAACGTGAAGTGGCTGCAGGACCACGGCGTCACGATCTGGGACGAGTGGGCGGATGCCTCCGGAGATCTGGGCCCCGTCTACGGCGTCCAGTGGCGGAGCTGGCCGACCCCCGACGGCGGGAGCATCGATCAGCTCGCGCAGGTGATCGAGCAGATCCGTCAGACTCCCGACTCCCGCCGACTCATCGTGTCTGCCTGGAACCCGGCCGACATCCCCGACATGGCGCTCGCTCCCTGCCACGCGCTCTTCCAGTTCTACGTCGCAGACGGCAAGCTCTCCTGCCAGCTCTACCAGCGCAGCGCCGATCTCTTCCTCGGGGTCCCGTTCAACATCGCGTCCTACGCGCTGCTCACCCTGATGGTCGCGCAGCAGGTCGGACTCGAGCCCGGCGACTTCGTCTGGACGGGGGGCGACTGCCACATCTACGACAACCATCTCGAGCAGGTGAACGAACAGCTGACTCGCGACCCCTACCCGTACCCGACGCTGCGGTTCGCTCGGAAGCCGGAGTCGATCCTCGACTACAGCTACGACGACTTCATCGTCGAGGACTACCAGCACCACGCTCCGATCCGGGCGGCGGTCGCGGTATGACCTGGGTCGGGCTGATCTGGGCAGAAGCCCACGGCGGCGTCATCGGAGCAGAGGGCGGCATGCCCTGGAACGTCCCCGAGGACCTCGCGCATTTCAAAGAGGTCACACTCGGTGCTCCCGTGATCATGGGACGCAAGACGTGGGACTCGCTCCCCGAGCGATTCCGTCCGCTCCCCGGACGCGAGAACATCGTCATCACCCGCCAGCAGGACTGGTCCGCAGACGGGGCTCGTCGCGCGGCGGCGGTGACGGATGCGGTGCGAGGCCACGACAGGGTCTGGATCATCGGCGGAGCCGAGATCTTCCGCCTCGTGATCGCCGATGCTGATCGACTCGAGGTCACAGAGCTCGACATCGATGTCACCGGTGACGCCTACGCGCCGTCGAAGGCCGGGTGGCGCCTCGTCGACGAGGGGGAGTGGCAGACGTCGCGCTCCGGCATCCGCTATCGCTTCCTCGGATACGAGCGCTGATGCCCACCGCGCTGATCACAGGTGCCAGCGCCGGACTCGGCGCCGAGTTCGCGCGCCAGCTCGCGCGTCGTCGCGCCGATCTCGTGCTCGTCGCCCGGTCGGCGGATGCTCTCGAGAGTGTCGCTGCCGAGCTGCGTGGCGAATACGGCATCGCGGTCGAGATCCTCGTCGCGGATCTCTCCGTGTCTGCCGATGTGGACCGCGTCGCCGATCGTCTCCGCGACGCCTCCGACCCGGTGGATCTGTTGATCAACAACGCCGGCTTCGGGTTGCCGCTGCAGTTCGCCGACAACGACATCGACGACGAGGTGCGGCATCTCCGCGTCCACGTCGAGGCGTCGATGCGCCTCATGCATGCGGCGCTCGGGTCGATGCGCGGCCGCGGCGGCCGCATCATCAACGTCGCCTCCGTCGCCGGCTTCATCTCCCGCTCGACCTACTCGGCCTGCAAGAGCTGGCTCATCAGCTTCAGTCGCTGGGCGAATGCGGAGTACTCCCGTGACCGTGTCACGGTCACCGCGGTCTGCCCCGGTTTCACGCATACGACCTTCCACGAGCGGATGGGGCTCGCACCCGGGCACGAGGGCGTTCCGGCGTTCATGTGGCTCGACGCACGTGACGTCGTGCGTGAGGGACTCCGTGATGCGGCACGGGGCAAGGCGGTCTCGATTCCCTCGCTGCGCTACAAGTCGATCGTGGCGATCGCTAGTCTGCTGCCGAGCGCGCTGACCGCCGGTGTCGCCCGACGAGGTCGCGTCTGACCTGACGCCGACGGCACTCCGCCACGAGCGGGTGCTGCGCGATCAGCGGAATCTACCCAGGCGGATGCCGGCGTAGGCGATCGCTGCCACGGTCTCTCCATCGGTGATCCGCCCGTCGGCGATCATGCTGAGCGCCTCGGAGAACGGCACCCAGGTGACGGCGTCGATGCCCTCCTCCGCCCGGGTGTGCGTCGAGTCGTCCGCGGGAGTCATGACGCGGGCGAGGAACACATGCTCTGGCGCGTGGGCGATCCCGTTCAGGGCGTTCATGGTTCCGAGCGACGTCCAGTCCTCGGCGACGAATCCCGTCTCCTCGAGCAGCTCGCGCTGCGCGGCCACGAGCGGATCCTCACCGTCGCTTCCCCCGGCAGGCACCTCGATCGAGACGCCTGTCGTGTAGCGCTCGAGCGAGATGAGGCAGACGCGGTCCTCGTCATCGAGCGCGACCACGAAGACCGCCGGATGCCGCATGGTCACCACGCCGTAGATCCCGTCGCCCCCGGGGCCCGTCACCTGGTCCTCCCTCACCTCGATCCACCGGTTCTCGTACACCGTCGATGACTCGCGTGTGACCCATGCCATGGAGTCGAGCCTATGCGGATCCCTAGTATCGACTGCATGGGATGGCTGTTCGACAGGAAGCGCGACCCTGAGGATGCCAACGAGATGCTGCGCCGATACAACGAAACGGAAGCCGCGCGACTCGCTGCGATGACTTCCGGCGTCGCGGGGGAGACTGCGACGGGTGACGGCACTCGCGTTCCGGCGTCGGCTTCGCTGTCGGTGCCCTCGAGTTCGGCCGAGTTCCTGGTCGAGGACGTCTTCACCATCACCGGGCGCGGAACGGTCGCGACAGGCAGGGTCACGTCGGGCGTGCTGCGGGTGGATGACGACATAGTGGTGCTGCGCGACGGAGCTCTGCAGGCGCAGACGCGGATCAGCGGCATCGAGATGTTCCGGAAGCGCGTGAACGAGGCGACGGTGGGAGAGCTGTCTGGTCTGGTGCTCCGGGAGAAGATAGCGATCGCCCGCGGAGATGTCATCAGCCTGACGCCGTCTGGGTGAGCGGCACGCGAACCGATACGCTGGGGGCATGACGCACTCGGGCAACCCTTTCGGACAGGTTCTCGTCGCGCTCGTCACTCCGATGACGGCCGACGGTGAAGTCGATTGGCCCGCCGTCGAGAAGCACATCGATGACGTCATCACCGCCGGTGCTGACGGAATCGTCGTGACGGGAACGACCGGCGAGACCTCGACCCTGACGGACCCCGAGAAGCTCAAGCTCGTCGAGGTCGGGAAGTCGGTCTCCGCCGGCCGCGCGAAGATCATCACGGGCGGCGGATCGAACGAGACCGCGCACGCGATAGAGCTGTACAAGGCCAGCGAGAAGGCCGGCGCAGACGGCATCATGATCGTCACGCCGTACTACAACAAGCCGACACAGGCCGGCATCCTGACCCACTTCCGTCTCGTCGCTGACGCCACGGACCTCCCGGTGATCCTGTACGACATCCCTGGACGCACGGGTGTGCCGATCAAGTACGAGACCATCCTCCGGCTCGCGAAGCACCCGAACATCCTCGCCGTGAAGGACGCCAAGGGCGACTTCTCCGAGGTGAGCCGCGTCTTGAACCAGACCGACCTCATGTACTTCTCGGGCGACGACGCCAACGTGCTGCCGCATCTCGCGATAGGCGCGACCGGCCTGATCGGCGTGACCGCGAACGTCGCGGCGGCGCCGTACCGAACCATCATCGACGCCGTCAACCGAGGCGATCTCGCGACAGCGACTGCTGAGCACAAACGCCTCGAGCCGCTGGTGCGCGCCGTCATGACGCACGTGCCGGGCACTGTCGCGGCGAAGTACATCCTGCACGGGCTCGGCCGCATCTCGAGCCCGCGCGTGCGTCTGCCGCTCGTCGGCCCAGAAGAGTGGGAGGCCGCCCTCATCGAGGACGAGCTCGATCTCGTGAGGGACGTCCCCGGGGCAGACTTCTCCAACTTCCGCCCCGACCGCAACGCGGCCGCTGGCGGTGCCCTGCCGAAGGTGCACGGCACAACACGCTGAGACCGAACGCGGTGAGCCGCGTCACAACGAACGAACGGACGCGTCGAGCGTCCGACTGAGGAGACAGCATGTCCATCCCGATCGCAGACCCCGCAGCACTCGAAGAAGGGACGCTCCGGGTCACCCCGCTCGGCGGCCTCGGCGAGATCGGTCGCAACATGACCATCTTCGAGTTCGACGGGAAGATCCTGATCGTCGACTGCGGAGTTCTCTTCCCCGAGGAGCACCAGCCGGGAGTCGACCTGATCCTGCCCGACTTCGAGCCGATCAAGGGCCGCCTCGACGACATCGTCGGTGTCGTCCTCACCCACGGTCACGAGGACCACATCGGTGCGGTTCCGTATCTGCTGCGTCTGAAGAGCGACATCCCCGTGATCGGTTCCGGCCTCACGCTCGCGCTGGTCGAGGCGAAGCTGAAGGAACACCGCATCAAGGCGTACACGCTCACTGTGAAAGAGGGGCAGCGCGAGAAGGTCGGACCCTTCGACCTCGAGTTCGTCGCTGTGAACCACTCGATCCCCGACGCCCTCGCCGTCGCGATCCGCACTCCCGCCGGCCTCGTGCTGGCGACCGGCGACTTCAAGATGGACCAGCTGCCGCTCGACGGACGCATCACCGACCTTCGTGCCTTCGCCCGCCTGGGTGAGGAGGGAGTCGACCTCTTCCTCGTCGACTCGACCAACGCCGACGTGCCGGGGTTCACACCCACCGAGCGCTCGATCGGGCCTGTGCTCGATCAGGTCATCGGCAAGGCTCCGAGGCGAGTCATCGTCGCGAGCTTCTCCAGCCACGTGCACCGGGTGCAGCAGGTCCTCGACGCCGCGGCGGCGCACGGTCGCCGGGTGGCGCTGCTCGGGCGCAGCATGCTGCGCAACATGACGATCGCCGAGGACCTGGGCTACCTGAAGGTGCCGAGCGGCCTGCTGATCGACTACAAGAAGGCGCGAGATCTTCCCGACGACAAGATCGTCTACATGTCGACCGGCTCGCAGGGCGAGCCCATGGCCGTCCTGAGCCGCATGGCGAACCTCGATCACGCGATCGAGCCCGGCGAGGGCGACACCGTGATCCTGGCCTCCAGCCTGATCCCCGGAAACGAGAACGCCGTCTACCGCGTGATCGACGGACTCACCAAGCTCGGCGCGAACGTCGTGCACAAGGCGAACGCCAAGGTGCACGTCTCGGGGCACGCCGCGGCAGGCGAGCTGATCTACTGCTACAACATCCTCAAGCCCAAGAACGTGCTTCCCGTGCACGGCGAGTACCGTCACCTGATCGCCAACGCCAAGCTGGCTCAGGACACGGGAGTCGCGGCCGAGCGCACGATCATCGCGTCGAACGGCACCGTGATCGATCTGAAGGACGGCGACGCGCGCGTGGTCGGTCAGCTCGACCTCGGGTTCGTCTACGTCGACGGCTCGACTGTCGGCGCGATCACCGACGCAGATCTCAAGGACCGCCGGATTCTGGCCGAAGAAGGCTTCGTCTCGGTGATCGTCGTGGTGGATGCCGCGACGGGTCGCATCATCTCGGGACCCGAGATCCACGCGCGCGGCATCGCCGAAGACGATTCCGTCTTCGATGACGTCACACCGAAGATCATCGCCGCGCTGAAGGAAGCATCCGGCAACGGCGTGCGTGACACCCACGCGCTCTCGCAGGTGATCCGCCGGACGATCGGGCGCTGGGTCAACCAGAAGCTCCGTCGTCGTCCGATGATCGTTCCCCTCGTCATCGAGGCGTGATCGGAGCAGCGCCGCGCGCGGGTTCACAGTCGACCGACATTCGGCTGTAACGCGAGCGGCATACGCTCTCCTCATGCCGGACGACTTCTCGATCCGACCCGCCGCACAGGCGGACGGGAGCTTCCTCGGCGACATGGTCGTCGAGGCGGCGAACTGGCGCTCGGGCGGAGCACGCCCGCGCCACGAGATCCTCACGGCCGTCGAGCATCGGCGCTACGTCTCCGGATGGATGCGACCCGCGGATGCGGGCTTCCTCGCCATCGATGCGGACGGGCGGCCGATCGGCGCGGCGTGGTACCGCATGCTCGCACCGGATGACGCGGGTTTCGGATTCGTCGGAACCGCGGTGCCGGAGCTCATCATCGGCGTGCAGCCGATCTGGCGTGCCCACGGCGTCGGGCGCACTCTGCTCCGACGACTCGTGGACCACGCCCGCGAGCAGGGACACCCCCGACTCAGCCTCAGCGTGGAACGGGACAACTTCGCGCGGACCCTGTATCGATCGGAGGGTTTCGTGGCCATCGACGCAGGAAGCGCCCGCGTCACGATGGTGCATCGCGGGTCCTGATCCATCGCCGCTCCGCCGGTGGAAAACGGCGGAATGCCGCGTCATTACGGGCCTATGTCGGCCTCTGGACGTAACGTGAGAGCATGGCCAGGAGTACCACGAAGTCAGCGCGCGCGTCCGAGAGCGCCACGCCTCGCCCGAAGAGGCAGGCTGCTCCGAAGGCTCAGGCAGCCCCCAAGAAGTACATCGACGAGGTCGACAAGCCCCCGGTGGCGGTGCGGGCCTGGAACGGCCTCGCCCACGGTGTCGGCGGACTGTTCCGAGCTTTCGGGCCCGAGACTCTCGAGAAGGACGATCGGCGCGATGGCTTCCCGTTCCTGCTCGTGCTGTTGGCGATCGCCGGCGCCGTCAACGAATGGTTCTTCATCGGCAACGAGGTCGCCTCGAACATCAGCGCCTACTCGGTGGGTCTTCTCGTCGGACGCGTGGCCTTCGTCATGCCGGTCCTGCTCCTGCTGCTCGCCGGCTGGCTGTTCCGTCATCCGTCGTCCGTGCATGACAACGGGCGCATCGGCATCGGGTTCGGGCTGTTCGTCCTCGCCCTCGCGGGCTTCTGTCACACCGCGGCCGGCCGAGCCGATTCCGCAGGTCTGCTCGTGCGACCACAGCCCAAGGACGGCATGCCTGCGCTCAGCGAGGCGGGCGGACTGTTCGGCTGGATGCTCGGGGAGCCACTGTCGTATCTCACCCCGGTCGGCGCGTACATCGTGCTGTCGGTCCTCGCCGCTCTCAGCATCCTGATCCTGACCAAGACCCCGCCGAACCGCATCGGTCAGCGCCTCGGGGATCTCTACGCGTGGATGTTCGACGCCGAGCGCCCGGAGAAGTCGGCGAAGGATGCCGCGGAGGTCGACGAGGCTGACAAGGTCGACGACCCGGATGTACTGCCGTGGTGGCGGCGTAACAAGACCGGCCGCGAGGAGGACCCCGACGAGGGGACCCTCGGCTCCGACGACATCACCGCGCTTCTCACCACCTCGGAGCCGACTCCTGCGTACGACCAGGCCGTCGTCGTGGAGAACCCCTCAGACGCCGCGACGGAGGTGTTGTCAGACGTGCGCTCGGTCACCGAGTCATTGGCCGGGCAGCAGACCACTGCGCTTCTCGATGACGAGTCCGACACGGGCGAGATGCCCGAGCTGCCGGGACTCGACGGCTTCGGAACACCTGGGCCGGGGGAGCGGGGCCCGCAGGCGCCGGTGACCCCATACGTGCTTCCGTCGCCGGGGCTCCTGGTCGAAGGACCGCCGCCGGTCGTGCGGTCCGAGGCGACCGACAAGGTGATCGAGCAGATCACGAGCGTGCTGACGCAGTTCAAGGTCGATGCGAAGGTCACAGGCTTCTCGCGTGGTCCGACGGTCACCCAGTACGAGGTGGAGGTCGGTCACGGTGTCAAGGTCGAGAAGATCCTCCAGCTGAGCAACAACTTCGCCTACGCGGTGGCGTCCAACGATGTGCGGATACTCTCGCCGATCCCCGGCAAGAGCGCGATCGGCATCGAGATACCCAACGCCGACAAGGAGATGGTCGCGCTCGGCGACGTGCTGCGGTCGCCGGCGGCGCACAAGAGCACGCACCCGATGACGATCGGCGTCGGAAAAGATGTCGGCGGGAACATCGTCATCGCCAACCTCGCGAAGATGCCCCACCTGCTGGTCGCGGGATCCACGGGGTCGGGTAAGTCCAGCTTCGTCAACTCGATGATCACGAGCCTGCTCATGCGGGCCCGGCCCACCGATGTGCGAATGGTCCTGATCGACCCGAAGCGCGTCGAGCTGACCAGCTACGCGGGCGTGCCGCACCTGATCACCCCCATCATCACGAATCCCAAGAAGGCCGCCGAGGCGCTCCAGTGGGTCGTGAAGGAGATGGACATGCGGTACGACGACCTCGCGTCGTTCGGGTTCCGCCACATCGACGACTTCAATAGGGCGGTCCGCGCGGGCGAGGTCGAGCTCCCCGTCGGCAGCGAACGCGTTCTCAAGCCGTACCCGTACCTTCTCGTGGTCGTCGATGAGCTCGCCGACCTGATGATGGTCGCCCCGCGAGATGTCGAAGACTCGATCGTCCGCATCACCCAGCTCGCGCGAGCATCCGGAATCCACCTGGTGCTCGCCACCCAGCGACCCAGCGTCGACGTCGTGACCGGTCTGATCAAGGCCAACGTCCCGTCGCGCCTCGCGTTCGCCGTGACGAGCGTCACCGACAGCCGCGTGATCCTCGACAGCCCCGGCGCCGACAAGCTGATCGGCCAGGGTGACGCGCTGTTCTCCCCGATGGGATCCTCCAAGCCGTTCCGTCTGCAGGGTGCATGGGTCGACGAGAAGGAGATCGACGCGGTCGTCAAGCACGTCACGCGTCAGGCTCGCCCCGACTACCGCGCCGATGTGCAGGAGGCGCTCGAGCCTGCGAAGAAGAAGGAGGTCGATGAGGACATCGGTGATGATCTCGAGCTCCTTCTCGCGGCCGCCGAACTCATCGTGTCGTCGCAGTTCGGTTCGACGTCGATGCTGCAGCGCAAGCTGCGCGTCGGCTTCGCCAAGGCGGGTCGCCTGATGGACCTCCTCGAGTCGCGAGAGATCGTCGGCCCGTCCGAAGGCTCCAAGGCCCGCGACGTGCTGGCGACGGCCGAGCAGCTGCCCCAGGTCATGGCGAAGCTTCGAGGCGACGATGCTCCGCCGAAGCCGGCTGCTCCCACTGCGGCTGCGACCGCGGCCGGAACCCCGCATGACCCGGTCGAAGCCCAGTTCCAGGGGCTGCCGGTGGTAGAGGCTGATGACGACGGCGACGAAGACGCCTGGGGACTGACAGGACGAGACTGATGACCATTCCACGGCAGCTTCCCAACGCGATCACCGTCGCGCGCATCCCGCTCGCGGTGATCTTCTTCGTCCTGCTTCTGATGGGCGGAACGTACGGGCTCGACGACATCGTCATCCGATGGGTTGCAGCGATCCTCTTCGTCGTGGGCATCTCCACCGACTGGGTCGACGGCTATCTGGCGCGTCGCTACGACATCGTCACGGACTTCGGCAAGCTGTGGGACCCGATCGCCGACAAGCTGCTCACGGGGGCGGGCTTCATCGGCCTGGCCGTGCTCGGCGAGCTCAACTGGTGGGTCGTGATCGTGATCCTGATCCGCGAGTGGGGCATCACGATCCACCGCCTCATGGTCGCGAAGGAGCACGTCGTGGCGGCCGCGTGGATGGGCAAGGTCAAGACCGCGGTTCAGGCCGTGGCTCTTTCCTGGGCGCTGCTCCCGCTGCACGTGGTGATAGGACCTCAGCTGTGGGTGGTCGGGACCGCGATCCTGATGATCCTGGCGCTGATCCTCACGGTGGCGAGCGGCATCGACTACATCGTGGCGCAGGTGCGAGGGTCGCGGCAGCGGTCGTGACGTCGGCGTCGGAGGTGCTCGCCGCGCTGATCGAGCGCGGCTGGACTTTCGCAATAGCGGAGTCGCTGACGGGCGGTGCCCTCGCCGCCGAGTTCGTCTCCGTGCCTGGCGCGTCGGCATCGCTGCGGGGAGCGATCGTGGCCTACGCCACCCCGGTGAAACACACGCTGCTGGGCGTCGACGACGGCCTGCTCGATGCGCACGGGCCGGTGCACCGCGGCGTCGCGCTGCAGATGGCGGCGGGGGCGCGCCGAGCCATGGAGATCTCGGGAGTGCCTGCCGACGTGGGCGTCTCGACCACGGGGATCGCCGGACCGGATTCCCCCGACGGTCAGCCGGTCGGCACGGTGCACATCGCCGTCGTGACCCCTGATCGCTCCGTGAGCGAGGTCTTCAGGTTCGACGGCGATCGCGCACGGGTGCGGGCTCAGGCGGTCGATGCGGCCGTCGAGATGCTCGCACGGGTCGTCCGGGAATAGTCGACGCGTGCGTCCCGTTATCTCCTATGTGCTCACACCGAAAGCACAGCGTGCGAAGGTAGATTTTGTGAAGGTCGGTAGGACTAGACTGGCGGTCTTCTCGAGGGAGACCTCGAGAAGGCGATCTGGGAGGAGGTTCCGATGATTCTTGTACGACAGGAAATCGGCGATGTGCTGAGGGACTTCCGCCTGCAGAAGGGGCGTACGCTCCGGCAGGTTGCGAGCAAGGCATCTGTGGCACTCGGCTATCTCAGCGAGGTCGAGCGGGGCCAGAAGGAGGCCTCGAGCGAGATCCTCGCCTCGGTGGCCGATGCTCTGGACGTTCCCATCTCGATCATCATGCGAGAGGTCGGCGATCGCATCTCCGTCCTCGAGGGCATCCAGGTCTTCCCCGATGTCGTTCCCGACGACCTCGTGGCTTCCATCGAGCCAGAGCTCTCGCTCCACTGAGCTTCGGATCCACTTCAGCCTCTGATGCGTCGCAGTGAGTTCCTCCGCGCGGTCGACGCGGAATTCGGCGGTCGAGGGTCGTCTCTCATCAGCGACCTGATTCTGACCCAGCTCGCCGGCCGTACTGCGGACCAGGCGCTGGATGCCGGCGTTCCGCCGCGCGACATCTGGTTGGCGCTGTGCGCCGAGACCGATGTGCCCCACGAGCGACGGCACGGCGCTGGGCGCCTCGAGCCGCGCAAGCGTTGACCGACTGAGGCGTTCGACGCGCGTTCGACTAACGACACGCCGTGACGGCGTGTCGTCGAATATGTGTTCGAAACGGGCGTAGTCTTCTGCACAAGTGGTTCAGAGACGGTGTTCTCCCTGTTTCGCGGAGCTGACGACGCAATGTCCGAGGTGCCTCGTACGGTGAACAGCAAGCCGAAGAGCCATACGCCTTGTCGGAGAGTTCCGCCCAGCCGGGAGGACCGCGACAGCCTACAGGCGGCACCACGCGAGCATAAGGAGCCCGTCATGCCATCACCCGCTGACCGCGAGAAGTCCCTCGAGACAGCCCTCGCCCAGATCGACCGTCAGTTCGGAAAGGGCTCGGTCATGAGACTGGGCAGTGACGAACGCGCACCTGTCGCCGTCATCCCGACCGGCTCCATCGCTCTCGACGTCGCCCTCGGCGTCGGAGGCCTCCCGCGTGGACGAATCGTCGAGATCTACGGTCCCGAATCCTCGGGTAAGACGACACTCACGCTGCACGCGATCGCGAACGCACAGCGCGCCGGCGGGATCGCCGCATTCATCGATGCCGAGCACGCGCTCGACCCCGACTACGCCGCGAAGCTCGGTGTCGACATCGACGCGCTTCTCGTCTCGCAGCCCGACACGGGTGAGCAGGCTCTCGAGATCGCGGACATGCTCGTCCGCTCCGGCGCCATCGATCTGATCGTCATCGACTCCGTCGCGGCTCTCGTGCCTCGTGCCGAGATCGAGGGCGAGATGGGCGACTCGCACGTGGGTCTGCAGGCTCGACTGATGTCACAGGCGCTGCGAAAGCTCACGGGTGGACTCAACCAGACGAACACCACGATGATCTTCATCAACCAGCTGCGCGAGAAGATCGGTGTCTTCTTCGGATCGCCTGAGACCACCGCGGGTGGAAAGGCGCTGAAGTTCTACGCGTCGGTCCGCATGGACATCCGTCGCATCGAGACGCTGAAGGACGGCACCGACGCAGTCGGAAACCGCACCAGGGTCAAGGTGGTGAAGAACAAGATGGCTCCGCCCTTCAAGCAGGCGGAGTTCGACATCCTGTATGGCATCGGCATTTCGCGAGAGGGCAGCCTGATCGACTTCGGTGTCGAGCACGGCATCGTGAAGAAGTCCGGATCGTGGTACACCTACGACGGCGATCAGCTGGGCCAGGGCAAGGAGAACGCGCGATCGTTCCTGCTCAAGAACCCCGATGTCGCGCTTGCGATCGAGACGCAGATCAAGCAGAAGCTCGGCATCGGAGGAGCCACCGAGGCGCCTGCCGACGAGCTTGCCGAGCGCCGTCCGGCATGAGCGTGATGGTTCGCGGTTGCGGAGCAACCGGAGTGAACCATGAGTGATGGCGGGGGCGGGCCTGAGCAGCTCGCCCCCATCATCCCTCTCTTCGGTCGTGACGACACAAGTGCGAAGTCGGTCGACCGGGAAGCCCCCGAGGCCGATGACGTGACGACTCGTTCGGCGGCCCGCACCGGGGTGTGGAAGTCGACTGAGGGAGATTCGACCCGCGATTCGAAGCCGGTCGTATCCACCGACTCCCGTGGGCCCAGCGAACGACATCCTGCTCGGGGTGCAGCGGCTCGGTCCGTACCGCGGTTGCGCGCGTTGCAGTCGCAGGATGCGGAGTCCGCCGATGTCGTGGGCGTCGATCCCTCTCAATTGCGCGCCGACGCAGAGGAGCTCCTCGTCCGCAAACTGCGGACCAAATCGCTCTCTCTGTCAGAGGCGCGGATGGTGCTGAGGGGCTATGAGAAGAACGCCGAGCGGCTCGATGCGGGTTCGATCGACGACGTGATCGATGATTTCTGTCGACGGGGCTACCTCGACGACGCACTCCTCGCCGGCCAGCTGGTGATGTCCGGAATCGACCGTAAGGGACAGGGTCGGGTTGCGCTGTCGAGGGCGCTCTCGCAGCGCGGCATTCCTCGCGATGTGATCGATGCGGCTCTTGACGACGTTCCCGACGATGACGCCGAGCGTGCCCTCGAGTACGCCCGCTCGAAAGCACGAGCGATGTCTCGCCTCGACGGCGATACAGCGCTGCGGCGCCTGGTCGGTCAGCTGTCTCGCCGCGGATACAACGGATCGATCGCGATGACAGCTGCGAAGTCGGCCCTTGCAGAGGCCTCTTTCGGCTCGTCGTCATCAGGGGTCCGATTCGTCGACTCGGACTGACGCAGGCGAGGGCCTCGAGCCCCCGCGGCAGCGTCGGGCAACCGCTCGTAGAATGGGGGGATCATGACTATCCCTCGCAGTGAGCCGACGATCATCGCGTCGTCGTCGGCAGCAATCGATCTTGACGGACGCCAGCGTTCCTACGAGGTCCGCACTTTCGGCTGCCAGATGAATGTCCACGATTCCGAACGGCTTTCGGGCTCGCTCGAGAGCGCAGGATATGTCCGCGCGACTGGCGGTGCTGAGGCCGACGTGGTGATCATCAACACCTGCGCGGTTCGCGACAATGCGGCAGGCAAGCTCTACGGCACCCTGGGGCAGCTCGCCTCGGTGAAGCGACGCAAAGACGGGATGCAGATCGCCGTCGGCGGCTGCCTGGCGCAGATGGACAAGCAGGCCGTGCTCGACAAGGCGCCCTGGGTCGACGTCGTCTTCGGCACGCACAACATGGGTTCGCTTCCCGGCCTTCTCGAGCGCGCGCGCCACAACGGTGACGCCGAGCTCGAGATCCTGGAGTCGCTCGAGGTGTTCCCCTCGACGCTTCCGACCAAACGCGATTCGGCGCACAGCGGCTGGGTGTCGATCTCCGTCGGCTGCAACAACACGTGCACCTTCTGCATCGTTCCGAGTCTTCGTGGCAAGGAGAAGGACCGTCGCCCGGGTGACATCCTGAACGAGATCCGCCTGCTCGTCGAGGATGGCGCCATCGAGGTCACCCTGCTCGGACAGAACGTCAACTCCTACGGCGTGGAGTTCGGCGATCGACAAGCGTTCGGCAAGATGCTCCGCGCCGCGGGTGAGATCGACGGGCTCGAGCGGATCCGCTTCACGAGTCCTCACCCCGCCGCGTTCACCGACGACGTGATCGACGCGATGGCAGAGACTCCGAACGTGATGCCGCAGCTGCACATGCCGCTGCAGTCGGGCAGCGACCGCATCCTCAAGGCCATGCGCCGTTCGTACCGCAGCGAGAAGTTCCTCGGGATCCTCGATCGCGTCCGTGATCGTATTCCGCACGCCGCGATCACCACCGACATCATCGTCGGATTCCCGGGTGAGACGGAGGAGGACTTCGAAGACACGATGCGAGTTGTCGAACAGGCCCGCTTCTCGAGTGCGTTCACCTTCCAATACTCGATCCGTGAGGGCACACCCGCCGCGACCATGGAAGACCAGGTTCCGAAGGCGGTCGTGCAGGAGCGTTACAACCGGCTCATGGCACTGCAGGAGCGCATCTCCCTCGAGGAGAACCAGAAGCAGGTCGGACGCGAGGTCGAGGTCCTCGTCTCGACGGGCGAAGGCAAGAAGGACGCCGAGACCCACAGGCTCACCGGACGCGCTGAGGACAACCGCCTCGTGCACTTCGAGGTCACTCCCGGATCGGCTGTTCCGCGGCCCGGCGATGTCGTCTCGGTGACGATCACCCATGCGGCGCCGTTCCACCTCCTGGCGGATGACCCGACGGGCTTCCCTCTGCGGATCCGCCGCACACGCGGTGGGGATGCCTGGGACCGAGGGCAGGCGGAGTCGTGCGCCGTGCCCGCGCCGATCTCCGGCGACGGCACCCGTGCCGTCTCTCTCGGCCTCCCGACACTCCGCGTCGGCAGGTGACCGCTGCTCGCGGCATGACCGATCCGGCGTCGAGCGGCCCAGACAGGGCCCCGCGGCTCTGGGCGATCGTCGGCGCGACGGGAACGGGCAAGAGCGATCTCGCCCTCGATCTCGCCGAGTTGCTGCGCAGTCGAGGCAGCGCTGCCGAGATCGTGAATGCCGATGCCATGCAGCTCTACCGCGGAATGGACATCGGCACGGCGAAACTCGCCCCGGCTGACCGCCGCGGGATTCCGCACCACCTGTTCGACGTGCGGGAGGTGCAGGAGGAAGCAGCCGTCGCCTGGTATCAGCCGCTGGCGCGCTCCGTGATCACCGACATCCAGCAGCGCGGCGCAGACGCCATCCTCGTGGGCGGGTCGGGTCTGTACGTCTCCAGCGTCGTGTTCGACTTCGCCTTCCCGCCGCGTGATCCGGTGATCCGTGAGCGGCTCGAACGCGAGCTCGACAGCGAGGGCGTGGGGGGCATGCTCGACCGGCTGCGGACGCTCGACCCTGCGACGGCGTCGCGCGTCGATCCCAAGAACGGCAGACGCGTGATCCGCGCGCTCGAAGTCCTCGAACAGGGCAGCGCCACGCACGGCGCCGCCCTGCCTGAACAGCCGGCGCTATGGCAGGCTGACACGCGTCTCATCGGTCTGCATGTCGAACGCGGAGTCCTGGTCGAGCGGCTGGACGCCCGCGTCGAGCGCATGTGGCAGGCGGGCCTGGTCGACGAGGTGCGAGGCCTCCGACCGCAGGGGCTCGAGAACGGCGTGACAGCGCAGCGCGCCATCGGCTACACCCAGGCCCTGGCGCAGATCGATGGCCGCCTCACCGAGGCCGAGGCCATCGCCGAGACACAGGCGCTCACTCGCCGCTACGCCCGCCGTCAGGTCTCCTGGTTCAAGCGGTACCCCGGACTCACCTGGCACGAACCACCCGTCGACGCGGCTTCACTCGCATCCTCTGAGACGCCGACTCGCCGGTCCTGATGGCTGATGTCAGTGCCTGGTGAGAGGGTTGAACCATGGCCACCCACTTCTACACCGCGAGCAGCATCGACGGTTTCATCGCGACTGACCAGCACTCCCTCGATTGGCTCCTGAAGCAGGAGATCGACGAAGACGGCCCCATGTCCTACGGCGCCTTCGAGAAGACGATCGGCGCGCTGGCGATGGGGGCATCCACCTACGAGTGGGTCATGCGCCACGAGGAAGGGCGCTGGGGGTACGAGCAGCCCACCTGGGTCTTCGCGCACCGATCCCTCGAGCTTCCGGTCGGCGCTGACATTCGCATCGCCGAGGGCGATGTGACCGCCGTGCACTCCGAGATGGTCGCCGCCGCTGGCGGCAAGGATCTGTGGATCGTCGGCGGCGGTGACCTGGCCGGGCAGTTCGCCGACGCCGGTCTTCTCGACGAGGTGTGGGTTCAGTACGCGCCGGTGACACTCGGTTCAGGAGCTCCGTTGCTGCCGAGGGCACTGGATCTCGAGCTTCTTGAGGTCGCGCGCAACCGCAACTTCATGTGCGGTCGTTACCGTGTGCGGCGTGGTTGAGCCGTCGTCTGCTGGCCGCTCGGGGGAGAAGTGGGCGGTCCGCGCGTTCGATCGGGCAGACACGGAGTCTGTGGTCGCGCTCTGGACCGAGGCTGGTCTCGTGCGCCCGTGGAACGACCCGAAGCTCGACATAGAGCGCAAGCTCACGGTGCAGCCCGAGCTGTTCCTGGTCGTCGAGGACGACGAGGCGCGATCGACCTCAGAGCGGATCATCGGCACGGTGATGGCTGGCTACGACGGGCACAGGGGATGGCTCTAC
Source organism: Microbacterium sp. WCS2018Hpa-9 (assembly GCF_031843745.1). NCBI lineage: Bacteria > Bacillati > Actinomycetota > Actinomycetes > Micrococcales > Microbacteriaceae > Microbacterium > Microbacterium sp. WCS2018Hpa-9. Next base: position 432,307 of record NZ_JAVTIY010000001.1, on the reverse strand, counting down.
TACGTGGCGACCGCACGGTCGCACCGCCATCAGGGGATCGCGCGCTCTCTCGTTCGAGAGGCCGAGCGACTTCTTCTCGACATGGGCTGCCCGAAGGTGCAGCTCATGGTCAGAGAGGGCAACGAGGGCGCGCTGGGCTTCTACGACGACCTCGGGTACGAGCGATTCTCCGTGTCGAACACGGGCAGACGTCTGATCGTCGACGCATAGCCACGATCTCTAGACTGGGTGGATGGTCGCATTCACCAAAGGACACGGCACCGGCAACGACTTCGTCATCATCGCCGACCCCGACGGCGCTCTCGAACTGAGCTCCGAGCAGGTCGCCGTCCTCTGTGATCGGCACCGGGGCATCGGTGCCGACGGCATCCTTCGCGTGGTCCGGTCTGCGGCGATCGCAGACGGGCAGGAGGCACTCGCGGAAGAGCCGGCCGCCGAGTGGTTCATGGACTACCGCAACGCAGACGGATCGATCGCCGAGATGTGCGGCAACGGCATCCGCGTCTTCGCGCATTACCTCGTGCGCTCGGGCCTCGCCACGATCGAGCCCGGTTCCACGCTCCCGATCGGGACGCGTGCGGGCGTGCGCGACGTGACACGCAGCGAGACGGGTTACCAGGTGGATCTCGGCCTGTGGAAGCTCTCCGGCGATGACCCGCTCGTCACCGCAGACGGTCTTGCCGTCACGAGACCCGGACTGGGCATCGACGTCGGAAACCCGCATGTCGTGGTCGCTCTCGCCTCTGAGGCAGAGCTGTCGTCTCTCGAGCTGCACCGGGCTCCCGTTCTCGATCCCACACCTCCCGCAGGCGCGAACATCGAGTTCGTCGTCCCTGGGGAGCCTCTCGTGAGAGACGGAATCGGACACGTCTCGATGCGCGTCTCCGAGCGCGGCGTGGGGGAGACCCTCAGCTGCGGCACAGGTGTCGCGGCCACCGCTCTGGCTGTGCGCCACTGGGCCGGCGCGAAGGCACCGGACAACTGGCGCGTGGAGGTGCCGGGCGGCACGCTCGGCGTGCGCATGTTCCCCGCAGAGGACGGTGAGCACGTCGCCCTCTCCGGGCCAGCTCAGCTCGTCTTCAGCGGCGAGGTCGACCTGATCTGATGCGGGCGACCGACCGGGTCGACCTGGTCATCTTCGACTGCGACGGAGTGCTCGTCGACAGCGAGAAGCTGTCGATCGAGGTGGATCGCAGGGTTCTCGCGGATCTCGGGTGGTCTCTCTCACATGACGAGATCCTGCACCGGTTCGTCGGACGCTCCTCGGCGCATTTCCGCGCTGAGATCGAAGCACATCTCGGACGACGGCTTCCCGACGACTGGGAGACGCCCTATCAGCCGTGGTACCTCGACATGTTCGCGCGTGAGCTGACCGCCGTAGCCGGGGTGGAGACAGCGCTGGACGACATCACGACAACGACGTGTGTCGCCTCGAGTGGCGCCCATGCGAAGATCCGGAGAACGCTCGGCCAGACCGGACTGCTTCCGCGATTCGACGGACGGATCTTCAGCGCAGACGACGTCGCGAACGGCAAGCCTGCTCCCGATCTCTTCCTCCACGCGGCTGAGCGGCTCGGCGTCAGCCCTGAACGCTGCGTGGTGGTCGAGGACAGCCGATTCGGAGTCCGGGCCGCACGCGCTGCGGGCATGCGCGTTCTCGGTTACGCCGGCGGACTCACCCCGGCTGACTGGCTGGAACGCGAAGGTGCCATCGTGTTCACGGACATGCGCGAACTGCCAGGTCTGGTGAGTCGGTGATCAGCTCGGTGCGAAGACTCAGACGAGGGTGATCGGCTCGGTGGGCGGCGTGCCGTGCTTGCGCACCTTCAGGATGCGGTATCCCTTCGATGTCGCGGTGCGATGGACGCTGAAACCAGGGTGGAACGTCGAGCCGATCCACCGCTGCAGCGAATCCGCGCCGAGGTTGCGCTGCACGACCAGCCAGGCGTCGCTGCGCTCATCGAGCCGGGGGATCCACTTCTCAAGCAATCCGTGGAGTTCGTTCTTGCCGACTCTGATCGGCGGATTCGACCGGATCGAGCGGAATGTCACGTCGGCGGGAACATCCTCGGGCAGGGACGCGTTGATGTTCTTCAGACCATGAGCCGCGGCGTTGCGCCGCACGAGATCGAGGGCTCGCTCATTCACGTCGACGGCCCACACAGTCGCATGAGGTGCGGCGAGCGCCATCGACAGCGTGATGGGCCCCCACCCGCTTCCGAGGTCGAGAAGATGGCCTCCCGGCGGAACCGGAGGCATGTTTGCGAGAAGGACGGCAGTACCGGCATCCAGCCGATCCGGGCTGAAGACGCCGCCAGCAGTGGTGACGTCCAGCTCTCGGCCTGCGAGCGTCACACGGATCGATCGCAGGTTCTCGGGGCTTGCCGGGGCCGCGGTGAAGTAATGGTCGGACCCCATACCGTGAGCGTAGCGGACAGCGCGGGCTAAGGTTAAGGCTCGCAACAAAACCCAGAGATCAGGGACGGATGACGGAGACCACCACACACTCCACAGGTGACGAAGCAGTCGATCGCGTACTCGCGAATGCGGAGAAGCGAACGGAGGCACGCGTCTTCGGCGCCGCACAGGCGCTGCAGGACCAGTCCACCGCCTCGCACGCCTCTTCGGACGGCGACCAGTGGGACCTCGAGGATCGTCATGCGCTGCGGCGCGTGGGCGGTCTCTCCACCGAGCTCGAAGACGTCACGGAGGTCGAGTACCGCCAGCTGCGCCTCGAGAACGTGGTGCTGGTCGGCGTGTACCCGCAGGGTGCCCAGGACGATGCCGAGAACTCGCTTCGCGAGCTGGCAGCCCTCGCAGAGACCGCAGGCGCGGTCGTGCTCGACGGCGTTCTGCAGCGACGCCCGCACCCGGATGCCGCGACCTACATCGGCCGAGGCAAGGCTCAGGAGCTGAAGGGCATCGTCGCGGCCACCGGCGCCGACACCGTGATCGCCGACACCGAACTCGCGCCCAGCCAGCGGCGCGCTCTCGAGGATGTCGTCAAGGTCAAGGTCATCGATCGCACCACCGTGATCCTCGACATCTTCAGTCAGCATGCCAAGAGCCGGGAGGGCAAGGCGCAGGTCGAACTGGCGCAGCTCGAATACCTGCTGCCGCGTCTGCGCGGCTGGGGTGACTCGATGAGCCGCCAGGCGGGTGGCCAGGTCGGTGCCGGCGGGGCCGGTATGGGCTCACGTGGCCCCGGAGAGACGAAGATCGAACTCGATCGTCGCCGCATCCGCACCAAGATGGCGCTGCTGCGGCGACAGATCCGCGACTACGGCCCGGCCCGAGAGGCGAAGCGAGCCGAGCGCAAGCGCAACACGATCCCATCCGTCGCCATCGCCGGCTACACCAACGCCGGCAAGTCGAGCCTGCTCAACGCTCTGACGAGCGCCGGGGTGCTCGTGGAGAACGCCCTGTTCGCGACGCTGGACGCGACGGTGCGCCGGTCGGAGACCTCGGACGGGCGCGTCTACACGCTGACCGACACCGTCGGGTTCGTTCGCAACCTTCCGCACCAGCTCGTGGAGGCGTTCCGTTCGACGCTCGAAGAGGTCGGCGAGGCGGATGTCGTGCTGCACGTGGTCGACGGATCGCACCCCGATCCCGCCGGTCAGCTGCAGACCGTGCGTGACGTGATGGGCGACGTCGGCGTGCGCGACATGCCTGAGCTCGTCGTCTTCAACAAGGCGGATCTGATCGCCGACGATGAGCGCCTTGTGCTGCAGGGCCTCGAGCCCAAGGCGCATTTCGTCTCGTCGCGGTCTGGTGAGGGCATCGAGGAGCTTCGAGCGGCGATCGAAGAGGCGCTTCCGAAGCCCGCGGTCGAAGTGCACGCGGTGATTCCGTATGACCGCGGTGATCTGGTCGCAGCGATCCACGAGACGGGGATGCTGTTGTCGGTGGATCACGGCGAGCAGGGCACTGTCGTGCACGCGCGTGTGGGGGAGCGGCTCGCCGCCGATCTCGCACCCTTCGCCGTGAGCGCCTGACGGGCCGGGCTCAGCGAGCGAGGAACCGCGCTTCGACGGTGGCCGAGATGATGATCTCGTCAGGCTCGTACTCCATCGATGCGCCGCCTGCGTCGGACTCCTGGATCATCGCCCCGCGCACCTTCGCCATGCCGGAGAACGGCTGAACGGGTGTCGGGGCGATCAGCCCGACATCGGCGATCTCCACAGGCACGACGGTGCCGAGCCCGAGCGCTGTCGCGTACGCCTGCGCACGCGTGACGGCTACTCCGACCGCAGCCGCCGCGACCTCGCGTTCGATCCGCGAGCTCGTCTCGGTCGTGAGATGCCAGTTGACCCACCCGACCTCGACTCCGTCCCATGGCGAGACGTCCGACACCCAGAGCGAGAGCTCGGATGCCTCGGCGAAGGTCGCAGTCAGATCGATGCTGGCGTAGTACACGGGTGCGAGACGCTTGCCTTCGTTGTTCCACGGACGTTCGGCGCGCACGGAGAGGCGCTTGCTCGACCAGTCGACGACGGTGCCCATGTCGCGCCGCGTCGTGATGCTCTCGCGCACGGGCTCAGCGAGATGCATGACGCGGTCGACCACCGATGCTCGTTCGGCGCCTTCGGCACGGATGCTGACGCGGATGGTGGCGCGCTCGGGCGCGAGCCGCGCCTCGTGCTCGCCGCGGACGGTGACGGTGACTTCGGTCATGTCGCGACTCTACGCCAGCGCGCTGACGAGGTCAGGAATGGCGCAGCCGCTGCGAACGTTGTAGTCTGTGAGGCTCGGGGACTCCGGTTCCCGAGGTGAAAAATCAACAGTGTGACAGCGGCTCCTTCGAGAGAAGGACCACGGGGCTGATCGGTTTCGACAGCGCCTGTGAATCCACGAGAAGCGGGCCGAGGATGCAGAGTTATCTCGTAAACGCTCTCTGCAAAAAAATAGTTGCCGAAACCAAGCGCAACGACTTCGCCCTCGCTGCATAAGCGAGCCCGATAGTCCGTCAGGCCGTATGTGATTCCGATACGGATCCTGGCGTCATTTAGGAATCTTGCTGCGTGATGGCGTCTGGACGTCACGTGGGACTCTTCCCAGGCTGGGCTCGTCGACTTAGGTGTCTGTGACAAAGGTCGGAGCCGAGCAGAACGTCTTCACAGACTGCGCCCGGAGAAGGCGTGGAGACTCAGCGTTGGACGGGGGTTCGATTCCCCCCAGCTCCACCACGTCGCTGTCACAAGCAAGAAGGCCCGCCTCCCCGGTGATCACTGGGGCGGCGGGCCTTTTCAGTCACCGGCGAGCCGGTCGAGGGCTTCCTGTGCGGCGCGGAGATCGTCTTCCGACTCTCGCACACGCTGCGCTAGCGCCTCCTGGTCGGCCTCCGCCTGGTCGGCGTCGCGTCGCGCACGTTTCGCATCGCCCCGCACCTTTGCCAGTTCTGCCTCGAGCTCCTGCTCGCGACGTGTGAGCTCGTCGACACGCACGGAGGCATCGCGGAGCGCACGGTCCGTTGTGGCCGCCTCGCGCGCCACGCGGTCGTGCGCCTTCTCCGCTTCTCTGACGGCACGTTCCGCATCCCGCCGCTCTCTGCGCGCCTTGACCTCATCGAGAGGCTTGGCGGCGACCGTAGGCGCGACCGGTGCACCGCCGCCGACGATGCTGTCGGCGATGTCTGCGAACGTGCCGGCGGGTTCCAGCTCCCGCACCAGTCGAGCGGAGGCGACGGCGGCGGCGGCGGTCGGATCGAAGAAGGCGGCGCTGATGGTCTGCTGAACCGCTTCTCTCGTCGAAGCCGTGATGCGCTGTCCGCGTGCTTCGGCGAGTTCGGCGGCGTCTGCGGCGAGTCTGTTGGTGAGGGCACGCCGGTCGCGTCCGAGCTGTGCGAGAGCCCGAGCATCGAGATCGGCCTGCGCTTCGCGCAGCTCCTCGGCGAGCTGCAGCGCCTCGCCGAGTTGCGAGCCGCGCTCGTGTGCGAAGACGTTGACCACCCAAGCGGCGACCGACGGCTTCTTCAGACCACGGATCCGAGCCGCGAGATCGGGGTCATCGGCGTCGGCGGCCCGAGCATTGCGTGCGGTCACGAAGTCCGTCGGCGATCCGGTATAGAGCTTCACTGCGATGTCAGCGAGCTCGGAGTCCATGCGAGCGACGATACACCGCGCAAGACCTGCTCCCGGGGGCTGCGACACCTGCACGTGGACCGACGCCTTGATCAGTATTCTGGTTGGCATGGCAACGCTGTTCTATGGTGCGTCCGACGTTCCGATCCACATCGAGGATCGAGCGCTCGCGCATCTGAAGATCGTCATCGCGACCAAGCTCCGTCGACAGGAGAGCTTCACTCTGTCGTGGCGTCACCCAGAGGGAGAGCCCGGCGGGCGCTCCACCATCTGGATACATCCGTCGATCCCGCTGCGCTTCACCTTCGACGAACCCGAGCAGCGCCAGCTGAACCCGCGGTGGATCGACGATCTCATGCAGTCGGTGAACTCGACCGGCGGAATTCTCCTGGTCGACGAGGTGATCGACGCGCCGGTGCCGTGAGCGCCCAGGGCACGGCCGGATGGAGCGCGGTCAGCCCGCCCATTCGATCAGGATCAGACCCTGGCGCGTATCAGCGAACTTGACCCATCCGTCGCCGAACAGGTAGGTCATGCCATAGCCGTCTTCGTCGGTGCCCATGGCGAACTGCGGGTTCTCGGTGATGTAGATGCCGTCGGGGCCGTCTTCCCGGGTCCAACCCTCGCCCAACAAGGAAGACTGCGCCGTGGCGGCATCCTCAGCGCTGATCGTCGACCATCCGTAGAGCTGCCCATGGTCGGAGGCGACGCTGTAGTCGGCCCAGAAGCAGAGGAGACCATCGGTCAGCGTCACGCCCCCCACCACGAACTCCTTCTCCTCGAAGGACCATCCCTGATCGGTGAGCACCTTCACTGTGCCGGCCGACACGATCGTGTCGCAGGCGGGGTCCGCTGCAGGCGTGGGGGTCTGAGTGGCCGCGGGCTGAGCTGTGGCCGCGGGGGAGGGCTTCGGCGCGTCCGGAGTGGGCGAGGCGGATCCCTCCGGTGTCCCTGCACAGGAGGTGAGCGCGACACTGAGCAGCAGAACGCCCAGTGCGGCGGAGGTGAAGCGGTTCATCGCGCGAGCCTTCATCGGGGATCAGTCGTGCAGGAGATCGAGGAAGGCCTCGTGGAGGACGCCGTTGGTGGCGAGCGTCGACAGGTCCGAGATCGTCTCAGCTCCATCGAAACCGGTCATCCGGCCGCCAGCCTCGCGCACGATCGGAACGGCCGCGGCGACGTCGTACTCTTTGACGCCGAACTCGGCGACCATGTCGAGTCGCCCTTCGGCGAGGAGCATGTAGGCGTAGATGTCGCCGTACGCGCGATCGCGCCACACGCGGTCGGCGAGTTTCAGCAGTTGATCGATGTGCCCTGACTCAGCCCACTGGGTGATGCTCTGGAAGCTGACGCTGGCGTCGTCGAGAGACGACACGGACGACGCTCGGATGCGACGCGGCTCGGCATCCGTCGCGGTCCAGGCTCCCGTGCCTGCAGCGGCCCACCAGCGGCGTCCGAGGGCGGGCATGCTGACGACGCCGACCTGCGGGACTCCGTCGACCGCAAGGGCGATCATGGTGCCCCAGAGCGGCACCCCGCGGAGGAAGTTGGCGGTGCCGTCGATCGGGTCGATGATCCATTGCCGGTGGGTGCTGCCCTCGGCGCCGAACTCCTCGCCGAAGATGCCGTCGTCGGGCCGCTCGGTCGCCAGGAGCGAGCGGATCGCCCGCTCGGTCGCGAGGTCGGCGTCTGTGACATGCGAGTTGTCGGCCTTGGTCGAGACCTCGAGGTCGGGACTGTCGAACCGGGGGAGGGATTGCGCGTCGGCGGCATCGGCGAGTCGGAGGGCGAGTGCGAGGTCGCGAGAGAAATCGTCGACGCGGGGGGAGGCGGTCACGACTCCAGGATAACCGCCCGGACACGGGAGTCTGAGAGGGCTTGACATGAGGCGACACGCGCGGCGGACGTGGAGGACCCGGCTCGATTTCGTCCGGCGGCGATCCGCTGGTAATGTAATTCCTCGGCCGGGGAATTCCCGGGCCACGCACCTCTAGCTCAATCGGCAGAGCAACTGACTCTTAATCAGTGGGTTCTCGGTTCAAGTCCGAGGGGGTGCACGGATCAGCCTCGATGACTCTCGCCAGTCATCGGGGCTTTTCTGCACCCACGGAGATGCCGAGGATCAGGCTCGCGGTGCGCTAGCGTGATGCAAACGCTAGGGGGATGGCCATGTCGAGACTGGTGAAGGCCTGCGCCGTCGTGGCGGTCGCGGCATCTCTTGGCCTGGGACTGACGGGCTGTTCTGCGGCCGAGAAGACGGTCGACTACACGACCTCGTCCGTCACACTCGCTCCCGGAGAAGCCCTCGTGGTCGACTTCGGTGAGATAAATCCCACAGTCGGCGACGAATGGGTGATCACTAGAGAGCCAGACCCTGCCGTGCTCGGTCCTGGCGATGAACGATCCCGTTACCTCGGTGAAGATGGCGAGACCGGCGCTCCGAGCGAGGTCTCGTATCGTTTCGCACCGGTCGGCGACGGCACCACGGTGATCCAGTTCGAGTACCTGTTCCGTGGCACGGTTCCCGAAGCGGCGGACGATCAGCAGACGGCCGAGATCACGGTGACCGTGAAATAGCGCTCGCTCAGTCGACCGCTATGACCTCTCCGTCGGTGAGGTGCTGAAGGGTCTCGAAGGTCAGCGGCATCACCGTGTGCGGGTGCCCGGCTGCGGCCCAGATCTCTCCGTGCGCGCGAAGATCCTCGTCGATGTAGGTGCGCAGCCGCGTCGGATGCCCGACCGGGGCGACTCCGCCGATCGCCTGACCCGTGGCATCGCGAACGACCGATGCCGGTGCCATCGCGATCGCGGCTGAGCCGGTGCTGCGTGCCAGCACGTCGAGATCGACCCGGTGCCCACCGCTCGTCATCACGAGAACCGGAGTTCCGTCGGCGACGAACACGAGACTGTTCGCGATCGCGGCGACATCGCAGCCGATCGCGGCGGCAGCCTCGGGCGCCGTCCGTGCCGAATCCGGCAGGACAAGGATCTCTGCCGTGACACCGGCCTCGCTGAGGTGCTGCTGCACGAGCCTGCTGCGCTCGGGAAGGTCGTTCATGACCCCACGCTAGCGAACGCAGCAGGCTCGAGTCTCACGCGGCGTCGCCCAGCAGGATCGCCTCGGCATCTTCGACGGCGGCGTCATCCGGCTCGTCGTCGATGTGCGCGAGGATCTTCCGCCCGAGGAAGATCGTCAGGGCGGCGATCAGCACTGCCATAGCTGCGATGAGGTAGGGGACCGTCGCATCGAACGCGTGCCACAGGGCTGCCGCGAGCGGCGGGGCGATCGCTCCACCGAGGAATCGCACCGAGGAGTAAGCCGATGAGGCCACCGAGCGAGGCAGATCCGTCGCCTCCATGACGGCCTCCGTGAGCACGGTGTTCATCACACCGAGCAGCAGTCCGCCGATCACGATGCAGACGACGAGCGCCGCTGCCGACTCGACCAGGAGTCCGGCGGCGATCAGATCGACGGCGAGAAGAGGCAGCACTGTGAGGATCACACGTGTGCGCGACATCCGGCGCATGAGCATCGGTGCGACCCACACGCTCGTGACCGCGAGGGCGATGCCCCAGCCGAAGAACGTGAAGCCGATGCCCATCGCTCCGAAGCCGAGGGGGAACGGCGAGAAGGCGAGCAGGATGAAGAACCCGATGTTGTAGAAGAACGCCGCTGTGGCGAGCACCGCGAGGGCGGGGTTGCCGAGGGCCCTGAAAGGCGCGGAGAACGGCACCGGGGTGCGCTTCTCGCCAGGGCCGCGCAGCAGCACGAGGACGGCGAGGAACGCGATCGCCATCAGCACCACGACGCCGAAGAACGGTGCGCGCCAGCTCTGCTCGCCCAAGAGGCCGCCCAGGAGCGGCCCGATCGCGATGCCGAGGCCGAGAGCCGCCTCATACAGGATGATGGCCGCAGAGCTGCCGCCGGCCGCTGATCCGACGATGGTCGCCAATGCGGTGGAGATGAACAGGGCGTTGCCGAGGCCCCACCCTGCGCGGAAGCCGATGACCGCGTCGACGCTGCCGCTGAGCGCGCAGAAGAGCGCGAACACGACGATCAGAGCCAGACCGATCAGCAACGTCTTCTTCGCGCCGATGCGGCTCGATATCCAGCTGGTGACGAGCATGGCTAGTCCGGTGACCGCGAGGTAGCTCGTGAACAGCAGCTCGGTCTGGAACGGGCTCGCCTGAAGCGACTCCGCGATGGCCGGCAGGATCGGATCGACCAGGCCGATGCCCATGAAGGCGACGACGCATGCGAATGCGACGGCCCAGACCTGGGCCGGCTGCTTCCACACTGAGGTGGCGGGGGTGTTCACTCTGTAGCTCCTGTCGAGTCGGTGGTGGTGTGCGCTGCGAGGATCTCGGCGGCGCGCGTCAGGATGCCCCATTGGTCGGCATCGAGGTCGGCGAAGCGCGGAGCGAGAGTGTCGCGGAACTCTTCGCGCCACGACTGCAGCGCATGAGAGCCCGGGCCCGTGATGGCGACGGCGATCGCGCGGGAGTCCTCTGCGTCGGGGGAGCGGAGCACGAGTCCTTCGCGCTCCAGGTTCCCGATCAGCCGCGTCATCCCGGGTTGCGTCGTGCGTGCTGCGGCCGCGAGCTCTCCGACCCTTTTCGGCCCCGCCTGCTCGAGCAGGCTCAGCACTCGCCACTGTGCGGCAGGTGCGTCGTTGCCGGCGTCCTGCGCGGCGATGCGGCCGAGCGCGTACCCGGAGAGCACGAGTGAGGGGATGACATCCTGACGATTCATACCACCAAGTATATACCTGGTGGTATGTACTCGATTCGGATCAGCGCCGTGCCCCGGCGATCCGCGCAGAGAGCTGGTGCGCGTGAGCGAGGAGCGTCCTGCCGAGGTCGCCGATCCGATCGGGGCCGAAACGGAACCCGACGCCGGTCAGACTGAGCGCCCATTCCGGCCGCCCTGACCGATCGAAGACCGCTGCGCCGATGCCCCAGCTGCCCTCGACGATGAGCCCGGGGTTCACCGCGTAGCCCCGCTCCTTCGTCTCCGCTAGGCGCGTGCGCAGGGGGCGAGCACCGTGCGATCGTCCCCACGCGGTCTCCAGGTCGGGATGCCGTTCGAGATAGGCGTCCACATCGTGGTCAGGCAGGAAGGCCAGGATGGCGAGGCCGGCGCTGGCCACGCCGAGCGGGAATCGGACGCCCTCGCTCAGCACGAACGACCGGATCGGGAAGGATCCTTCCTCGCGGAGCAGGCACACCGTCTCGTCGGCCCTGCGTACCGAGAGGAAGGCGCTCTCCTCCGTCTTAACCGCGAGCGAGCGGACGATGTCCCGCGCAAGGGCCGTGACGTCATAGCGGGCGGCGGCGACGGATCCCATGAGGAAGAGCTCTGGGCCCGGCATCCAGCGAGAGCTGGACTCATCGCGGTCGACGAGACCTTCCGCACGCAGCGCGGACAGGAGCCGGTGGGCAGTGGAGCGAGACAGCTCGGCCGAGCGTGCGAGGTCCTGCAGTGACGCGCCGTCCTGCCCACTGGAGGTGACCAGTCGGAGGAGCTTCGCGGCACGGGCGATCGCCTGTGCGCCCGGAACGACAGCGGTGGATTCCATAATGTGGACGCTAGGCCCTGATGCGTCCACATCGCAAGAGACGCCTTCCTCCAGGGGTCGGAGAAGCGGATGCTGAGTACGTACGTCTTTCGAAGGAGCATGCGTGATCGACAAGCAGTGGGCGAATGCCGCGGAGGCGGTCGCAGACATCGAAGACGGGGCTTCCCTCGCCGTCGGAGGGTTCGGACTCTCCGGCAACCCGATCGCGCTGATCGAGGCGCTGCTCGCCCAGGGCACGACCGGGCTCAGCATCGTGAGCAACAACTGCGGAGTCGACGACTGGGGGCTCGGCATCCTGCTCGCGGCCAGGCGCATCCGCAAGATGACGTCGTCGTACGTCGGCGAGAACAAGGAGTTCGAGCGGCAGTTCCTCTCGGGTGAGCTCGAACTCGAGTTGACGCCGCAGGGGACGCTGGCAGAGAAGCTCCGTGCCGGAGGGGCAGGTATCGCGGCATTCTTCACTCAGACGGGTGTCGGCACGCAGGTCGCCGAGGGCGGGCTTCCGCGGCGTTACAACCCCGATGGCAGCGTCGCGGTGGGGTCCCCGCCCAAGGACGTGCGCGCTTTCGACACCCCGGCGGGTCCACGTGACCACGTGCTGGAAGAGGCGATCACCACCGATTTCGCACTGGTGCACGCTCTGGCGGGGGACAGACACGGGAACCTGATCTTCAACAAGGCCGCACGCAACTTCAACCCGCTCGCGGCCATGGCCGGACGAGTCTGCATCGCACAGGTCGAGCAGCTCGTCGAACCTGGCGAGCTCGACCCGGACCGCGTCCATCTGCCCGGTGTCTTCGTGCACCGCGTCGTCGAGGTCGGCACCGACATCCCGAAACGCATCGAGCGCCGCACCGTCGCCGCGGAAGGAGCCTGACATGGCACTCACACGCGATGAGATGGCAGCACGCGCGGCAGCAGAGCTGCGGGACGGGTCGTACGTCAATCTCGGCATCGGCCTGCCGACGCTCGTGCCGAACCACGTGCCGCAGGGGGTGACCGTCGTGCTGCAGTCGGAGAACGGCATCCTGGGGGTCGGGCCGTATCCGTCCGAGGATGCGGTGGACCCCGATCTGATCAACGCGGGCAAGGAGACGGTCACGGTTCTCGCCGGTGCGGCGTACTTCGATTCGGCGACGAGCTTCGGCATGATCCGAGGCGGAAAAATCGACGCGGCGATCCTCGGCGCCATGCAGGTGTCCGCGACCGGAGATCTCGCGAACTGGATGATCCCTGGAAAGATGGTGAAGGGCCCCGGTGGCGCGATGGATCTCGTGCACGGCGCCGCGCGCGTCATCGTCCTGATGGAGCATGTCGCGAAAGACGGATCGGCGAAGATCGTGCACGACTGCTCGCTTCCCCTCACCGGACGCGGCGTGGTCGACAGGATCATCACTGACCTGGCGGTCATCGACGTCACACCCGACGGCCTCGCCCTCGTCGAGCTCGCACCGGGCGTGACGGTGGAACAGGTCGTTGACGCGACCGAGCCGCCGCTCACCATTCCCGCAGAGCTGCTCGACCGATGAACCCAGAGAACGGAGGGGCTGAGATGATCGCCCACGACCACCCGAACGACCAGGATGTCGTCATCGTCGCCGCCGCGCGCACCCCGCAGGGAAGGCTCAAGGGGCAGCTGGCGAGCTTCACCGCTCCGCAGCTCGGTGCGTTCGCGATCAAGGGCGCGCTCGAACAGGGATCCATCGATCCCTCGGAGGTGGACGCCGTGATCGTGGGCCAGGTGCTGGCTGCCGGATCCGGCCAGAATGCCGCTCGACAGGCGGCGATCGGCGCAGGTATCGGCTGGGACGTTCCGGCTCACTCCGTGAACAAGGTCTGCCTGTCCGGTCTCACCGCGATCATCGACGCGTCCCGGATGATCCGCACGGGGGACGCGGCGGTCGTCGTCGCAGCCGGGATGGAATCCATGACCAGGGCTCCCCACCTGCTCATGGGATCGCGCGACGGATGGACGTACGGCAGCGTCGAGGTGATCGACCACATGGCCTACGACGGTCTCACCGACGCCTACGACAGGGAGAGCATGGGCGCGTCGACAGAGCGGCACAACGCCCGCTACGACCTGACCAGAGAGGCGCAGGACCAGGTCGCGGCACTGTCGCACCAACGGGCCGCGGCGGCTCACGCCGCCGCAGTGTTCGACGACGAGATCGTGCCGGTGGCGGTGCCGCAGCGCCGAGGAGAACCGGTGCTCGTCACCGCCGATGAGGGAATCAGACCCGACACGACCGTCGAGTCGCTCGCAGGTCTTCGGGCGGCCTTCGCCGAAGGCGGCTCGATCACGGCGGGCAACTCGTCTCAGATCTCCGACGGGGCCTCGGCGGTCATCGTGACCACCCGCGGTATCGCGGAGGCCAAGGGATGGCCGGTGCTCGTCACGGTCGGTGCGAGCGGCCAGACAGCCGGCCCGGACAACTCGCTGCAGGCACAGCCCGCCCGCGCCATCGAGCGGGCCTGCCAGAAGCAGGGGATCGCACCGGCTGATCTCGACCTCGTTGAGATCAATGAGGCTTTCGGAGCCGTGGTCGCACGATCACAGGTCGAGCTGGGTCTGAACAGCGACATCGTCAACATCCACGGAGGTGGCATCGCGATCGGCCATCCGATCGGAGCATCGGGCACACGGCTAGTCGTGCACGTCGCTCACGAACTCGCGCGCCGCGGTGCGGGTACCGCGGCCGTCGGACTGTGCGGCGGCGGTGGTCAGGGTGAGGCGCTGATCCTCACACGCTGAGGAGTCAGCGCTTGAGGGGCTTGATGCCCTTCGACTCCTTCTTGGCTTCCTTCTCGTGCTCCCTCTGCTGCTTCGCGTAGACGGGGGAGTCCGGCGAGACCGGTCGTCCCTGCTTCGCGCGGCGCGTGTCGATGACTGCGCCGATCGCGAGGGCCAGGCTGATGCCCCAGCTCACCCATGCGAGCGCGGATCGCCACGTGAGCCGCGTGTCGCGAGAGCCTCGGAGCAGGGTGGTTCCCGTCATGATCGCGCCGAGCAGTCCGGTTCCCGAGAGGTAATTCATGCCCTCACGCTACCTTCCGACGGCCGCGCAGCGCTCAGCCTTGACAATCGGACGCGGATTCTGTCAGGGCACGTGCGCTGAATAGCGGGCATCCAGACGCCGTTCCGGTGCGCGCGGTACAATCGGGGAGTCGCGGCTCGCCCGCGGCCGCAATCCGTGTATCTACCGGCCGCCGGCTTTCCGGCGGACAGCGGCGGCACCCGACCCCGCGTCTGCGGACGCGCGAGAGCCCATGACACACGCAACGCCAACCCCTCAGCACCACGCCCCGACGCCGACGCCGGAGGCACCTGGACTGCTCCGCATCGCGGGCCTGCCGTACTTCATCATCGCGTTCATCGCCAGACTGCCGTTCGCGATGATGGTGGTCGGAGTCCTGACCGTCGTCGTGTCGGCGCGCGGCTCGCTCTCTCTCGGCGGACTCACCTCCGCCGCGGTGGGCCTCGGCACAGCGTGCTTCGGGCCTCTGCTGGGCGCCGCGGCCGACCGCTTCGGCCAGCGCATGGTGCTGCTCATCCTCGCGATCGCCAACGGGGCGATGCTGGTGCTGTTCACCGTCGTCGTCTACACCGGTGGGGCGGATGCCCTCGTGCTGATCTCCGCCTTCGGCATCGGCGCGACGGCCCCGCAGGTCGCCCCCATGTCTCGATCCAGGCTCGTCACGATGATCGCCGATCGCATGCCGGAGGCACTCCGCACCCGCACCGTCTCGGGCACCATGGCGTATGAGTCCGCTGCCGATGAGACCGTGTTCGTGTTCGGGCCTTTCATCGTCGGCATCCTCGCGTCGGCGATCGCGCCCTGGGCTCCGCTCATCGGTGCGGCTGTGCTGACGGTGGTGTTCGTCGGCGCATTCGCCCTGCATCCGAGTGCGCGCGTCGTATCCGTGCACCGAGACGAAGACGGCAAGGCCCCGTCGGCGGTGTCGGAGCTCTTCAGCCCGCGCCTGCTGATCGTCGTCATCGGAATCCTCGGGGTGGGGATGTTCTTCGGCACGATGCTCACGGCGCTCACGTCGTTCATGGCCGATCGCGGCGCCCCTGAGCAGGCCGGACTCCTCTACGGCGTCATGGGCGTCGGCTCGGCGATCCTCGCGCTCGGCGTCGCCTGGCTTCCGGTGCGGTTCTCGCTGCGGGCGCGCTGGCTGCTGTTCTCGGGCATCCTGCTCGCCGGCAGCCTGCTGCTGCTCCTCGTCGACTCGCCCGCGATGATGATGGTCGCGCTGGCCATCATGGGCATCGGAATCGGACCGACTCTGGTGACCCAGTACAGCTTCGGTGCCGCTCGCAGCCCGCTCGGACGCTCGGCCACGGTGATGACGATGCTCGGTTCGGGCATCGTCGTCGGTCAGTCGCTCGGCGCGGCAGTGGCGGGAGAGCTCGCGGAGAACGTGGGGACGGACAGCGCTCTCGTGCTCCCGATCGTCGCCGCCGGCGTAGCCTTCACAGCCGGCCTTGTCAATTGGCGCCTCAGTGCGACCCGACCTCGCGTAGCCTCGGTCTGAGCTTCTGTAGCCTGAGGAGCACCCCCCACTGCATCGTCAGGAGCATCACCAATGTCAGTCGCAGATTTCGTCGTCGTCGCCAACCGACTTCCCGTCGACCGGGTCGTGGGTCCTGACGGAGACGAGGAGTGGCGGACCTCGCCTGGCGGTCTGGTCGCAGCTCTCGAGCCGATGATGCGCAGTGCGCGCGGGGCCTGGGTGGGGTGGCCGGGACAGCCCGACCTCGAGCTGGACCGATTCGAGATCAACGGCATCGACCTGATCCCCGTTCCGCTCAGTGCCGAAGAGGTCGCCGATTACTACGAGGGCTTCGCCAACGACACGATCTGGCCGCTGTACCACGACGTCATCGCGCCGCCGCAGTACCACCGCGAGTGGTGGGAGGCCTACGTCAAGGTCAACCGCCGGTTCGCAGAGGCCGCTGCCGACGTCGTCGCCCCAGACGGCACGGTCTGGGTGCACGACTACCAGCTGCAGCTGGTGCCGCAGATGATCCGGGAGCTGAGACCCGACGTCACGATCGGTTACTTCCACCACATCCCGTTCCCGGCGCACGGGCTCTACGCGCAGCTGCCCTGGCGCGATCAGGTGCTCAAGGGCCTGCTCGGCGCCGATGTCATCGGATTCCAGCGCGCGCAGGACGCCACGTACTTCCTGACCGCGGTGCGCCGTCGTCTGCGCTACGAGGTCAAGGGGTCGGCAGTGGCGATCCCGACGGACGACGGCCGCACCCGCACCGCGGTCGCCAGGGCCTTCCCGATCTCCATCGACACGGCTCCGTATCTCGAGCTCGCGGCCCGCCCCGAGGTGCGCGCACGGGCGGCCGAGATCAGAGCGAGCCTCGGCAACCCCAAGAAGATCCTGCTCGGCGTCGACCGGCTCGACTACACCAAGGGCATCCGGCACCGCATCAAGGCGTACGGCGAGCTTCTCGAAGACGGCCAGCTGAGTGTCGACGACGTCACCTTCGTGCAGGTGGCGAGTCCGAGCCGTGAGCGCGTCGATGCCTACGTGCACCTTCGAGACGAGATCGAGCTCGCGGTGGGGCGCATCAACGGCGATCACGACACGATGGGCCACACGGCGATCCGGTATCTGCACCAGGGCTACCCGCGTGAGGAGATGGTCGCGCTGTACCTCGCTGCCGACGTCATGCTCGTGACCGCCCTGCGCGACGGCATGAACCTCGTGGCCAAGGAGTACGTGGCGACCCGCGCCGACAACCGCGGCGTGCTCGTGCTGAGCGAGTTCACGGGTGCCGCCGACGAGCTGCGACAGGCGGTGCGGGTGAACCCGCACGACATCGCCGGGTTGAAGGACGCGATCATGACGGCGGTCGCCATGAGCCCCGCCGAGCAGGGCAAGCGGATGCGGTCGCTGCGGCGCCGTGTGCTGGAGAACGACGTGAACGCCTGGTCGTCGTCGTTCCTCCGCGCGCTCGCGGAGGTCCGCCGGCGCTGATCCGCCGGGTCATACTGGGAGGACACCGCCTCGATTGGAGACCCTGTGACCCGTAGCTGGACCCCCGGAGACGCAGACCCGGCGCTGAGCGCCATCGCCGCCACGCCCCGGCTGGTCGTGGCCCTGGACTTCGACGGCACGGCGTCTCCGCTCGTGCCCGACCCGATGGCCGCCCGGGCGCTGCCCGAGGTCGCTACGCAGGTCGCTCGACTCGCTGCGCTTCCCGACACGGTGGTCGCCTACGTATCGGGGCGCAGCATGCACGACCTGAGGGTCATCACCGAGCACACGGATGATTCGCTGATCGCTCTGGCCGGTTCGCACGGAGCCCAGTACTGGTACCCGGGTGTCGGCGAGGCCGCAACCGACGGCGCCGAGACCGCTGAGGGCTCCCGTGAGGAGCTGTGGGAGGCTGCGCGACCGATCATCGCTCGCTACGAGGGCGCCGAGCTCGAACCGAAGACCTTCGGGATGGGCGTGCACACGCGCACCGCCACGCCCGAGGTCGAGAAGGCGGTGTTCGCCGAGATCGATGGCCTCGTCGCCGAGCGGTTCCCGCATTGGCGTCGGCGAGCAGGTCATCGAGTCCTGGAGTTCTCGTCTCGGAACGAGGGGAAGGACGCCGCGATGGGCGCGCTCCGCCAGCATTTCGATGCGACCGCGATCCTCTTCGCCGGCGACGACGTCACGGACGAGGACGCGATGCGCGTGCTCACCGGCGACGATCTGGGCGTGCGCGTGGGCCCGGGGGAGAGCGCCGCAGAGCTTCGTGTGGAGAACCCACAAGAGATCGCTCTGCTTCTGAAGACGCTCGCGGACGAGCGAACCTCTCGGCGGGAATAGACTTCCGTCATGTCCTCGCATGATCCTTCCAGCAGCGCGCCCATCGACATCAAGCCCCGCAGCCGCGTCGTCACCGACGGCATCGAGGCGACGACCTCCCGCGGCATGCTCCGTGCCGTCGGAATGGGCGACGCCGACTGGGACAAACCCCAGATCGGCATCGCGTCCAGCTGGAACGAGATCACGCCCTGCAACCTGAGCCTCGACCGTCTCGCGCAGGGCGCGAAAGAGGGCGTGCACTCGGGCGGCGGCTACCCGCTGCAGTTCGGCACGATCTCGGTGTCCGACGGAATCTCGATGGGCCACGAGGGCATGCACTTCTCTCTCGTGTCACGCGAGGTCATCGCCGACTCGGTCGAGACCGTGATGATGGCCGAGCGACTCGACGGATCGGTGCTGCTCGCCGGCTGCGACAAGTCGATCCCCGGCATGCTCATGGCCAGCGCTCGTCTCGACCTCTCCAGCGTCTTCCTCTACGCCGGCTCGATCGCACCCGGGTGGGTCAAGCTCTCCGACGGCACCGAGAAGGACGTCACGATCATCGACTCCTTCGAGGCCGTCGGCGCATGCCGTGCGGGTCTCATGAGCGAAGAGGACCTCAAGCGCATCGAATGCGCGATCGCCCCCGGTGAAGGCGCCTGCGGCGGCATGTACACGGCGAACACCATGGCGTCGGTGGCCGAGGCCCTCGGCCTGAGCCTTCCCGGCTCGGCCGCCCCGCCCGCCGCGGATCGCCGCCGCGACTACTTCGCGCACCGCTCGGGCGAGGCCGTCGTGAACCTGCTCCGTCAGGGCATCACCACCCGTGACATCCTCACCAAGGAGGCGTTCGAGAACGCGATCGCGCTCGCGATGGCTCTCGGCGGCTCGACGAACGTCGTGCTGCACCTGCTCGCCATCGCGCGAGAGGCCGAGGTCGAACTGAGCCTGCACGACTTCAACCGCATCGGCGACAAGGTCCCGCACGTCGCAGACATGAAGCCGTTCGGCAAGTACGTCATGAACGACGTCGACCGCCACGGCGGCATCCCGGTGATCATGAAGGCGATGCTCGACGAGGGGCTGCTGCACGGAGACGCACTCACCGTGACGGGCAAGACGCTCGCCGAGAACCTCGCGGATCTCGACCCGCAGCCGATCGACGGCGAGGTCATCCACACGTTCGACAACCCGATCCACGCGACCGGCGGCCTGACGATCCTGCACGGGTCGCTGGCTCCCGAGGGTGCTGTCGTGAAGACGGCCGGCTTCGACGCCGCGGTGTTCGAGGGCTCTGCCCGCGTGTTCGAGCGTGAGCGTGCGGCGATGGATGCCGTGGCGAACGGCGAGATCGAGGCGGGCACCGTCATCGTGATCCGTTACGAGGGCCCCAAGGGTGGACCGGGCATGCGCGAGATGCTCGCGATCACCGCGGCCATCAAGGGCGCTGGGCTCGGAAAAGATGTACTACTCTTGACTGACGGACGATTCTCAGGCGGCACAACCGGCCTGTGCATCGGCCACATAGCACCCGAAGCGGTGGACGCAGGTCCTATCGCCTTCGTGCGCGATGGTGATCTGATACGGGTCGATATCGCAGCTCGCTCTCTCGACCTACTCGTCGACGAGGCGGAGCTCGCCTCCCGCCGTTCTGGCTGGGAGCCGCTACCCCCGCGCTATACCCGTGGCGTTCTGGCCAAGTACTCGCGTCTCGTGCGGTCCGCCGCCGAGGGCGCGACGACCGGCTGATCCGCGTCGAATCCGGCATCCAGCCTCCGACGTCGCCTACAGACCATCAGAAGGAGTGTCATGACTGCTGACACCGTCTCGGCTGTGCCGAGGCCGCCCGCACCCAAATCCGCCGCACCGGAGATCTCCGGAGCAGAGGCCGTCGTCCGCACGCTCGAGCTTCTCGGCGTCAGGGACGTCTTCGGTCTCCCCGGTGGCGCCATTCTGCCCGTCTACGACCCGCTCATGGATGCGGCCGACCTTCGGCACATCCTGGTGCGTCACGAGCAGGGAGCAGGCCACGCCGCCGAGGGGTATGCGTCGTCGTCGGGAAAGGTCGGCGTCTGCATCGCGACCTCCGGCCCCGGTGCGACCAACCTCGTGACCGCCATCGCTGACGCCTACATGGACTCCGTGCCGCTGCTCGCGATCACCGGGCAGGTGTTCTCGACGCTGATGGGCACTGACGCGTTCCAGGAGGCCGACATCGTCGGCATCACGATGCCGGTGACGAAGCACTCGTTCCTCGTGAAGGACGCATCCGAGATCCCCGGTGCCCTCGCGGCGGCGTACGAGATCGCTTCCACCGGCCGACCTGGCCCGGTGCTCGTCGACATCACCAAGGACGCCCAGCAGGCGATGGCGCCGTTCGTCTGGCCGCCCAAGTACGACCTGCCGGGGTACCGCCCCGTGACGAAGGCCCACGGCAAGCAGATCCAGGCGGCCGCTGCGCTCCTGGCCGAGGCCAAGAAGCCCGTGCTCTACGTCGGCGGCGGTGTGATCCGCGGTCGTGCGTCGGCAGAGCTGCTCGCTCTGGCCGAGACGACGAACACACCGGTCGTGACGACGCTCATGGCTCGCGGCGCGTTCCCCGACTCGCACCAGCAGCACCTGGGCATGCCGGGCATGCACGGCACCGTCCCGGCGGTGCTGGCGCTGCAGGAGGCCGACCTGATCGTGTCGCTCGGCGCGAGGTTCGACGACCGTGTGACCGGCAAGGCCGCACTCTTCGCACCGAACGCCAAGGTCGTGCACGTCGACATCGATCCAGCCGAGATCTCGAAGATCCGCATCGCCGATGTGCCGATCGTCGGTGACGTCCGCGACGTGCTGGTCGATCTCGAGTCCGCGTTCCGCACGGCCATCAGCACGACGACTCCCGACATCGAGGAGTGGTGGTCGTACCTCGACGGGCTGCGTACCGAGTTCCCCCTCGGATACGCGCCGACGACCGACGGGCTGCTCGCGCCGCAGTATGTGATCCAGCGGATCGGTGAGCTGACCGGCCCCGAGGGCATCTATGCCGCAGGCGTGGGACAGCACCAGATGTGGGCTGCGCAGTTCATCAAGTACGAGCGGCCCAACGCCTGGCTGAACTCCGGGGGAGCGGGAACGATGGGCTACTCCGTCCCCGCCGCCATGGGCGCCAAGGTCGCCGAGCCCGACCGCGTGGTGTGGGCGATCGACGGTGACGGCTGCTTCCAGATGACCAATCAGGAGCTCGCGACCTGCACCATCAACAACATCCCGATCAAGGTCGCGATCATCAACAACTCCTCACTGGGCATGGTGCGCCAGTGGCAGACGCTGTTCTACGACGGCCGCCACTCGAACACCGACCTGAACACCGGCCACGGCACGGTGCGCATCCCTGACTTCGTGAAGCTCGCCGAGGCCTACGGCTGCCTCGCGATCCGCGTCGAGAAGGAGGAGGAGGTGGATGCGGCGATCAAGCTCGCTCTCGAGACGAACGACCGCCCCGTCGTCATCGACTTCGTCGTCAGCGCCGACTCGATGGTGTGGCCGATGGTTCCCCAGGGCGTGAGCAACAGCTACGTCCAGTACGCCCGCGAGCACGCGCCCGCATTCGACGAGGAGGACTGACCATGTCGACTCACGTGCTGAGCCTCCTCGTGGAGAACACCCCCGGTCTGCTGACCCGTGTCGCAGGTCTGTTCGCACGCCGTGGCTTCAACATCGACTCGCTCGCGGTGGGCGTGACCGAGGTGCCTGGCATCTCGCGCATCACCGTGGTCGTCGACCTCGAGGACCTGCCTCTCGAACAGGTGACCAAGCAGCTCAACAAGCTGATCAACGTCATCAAGATCGTGGAGCTCGACTTCCCGACCTCGGTGCAGCGCGAGCACATGCTCGTCAAGGTGCGCACCGACAATGCGAACAGGTCGAACGTCATCGAGGTCGCCAACCTGTTCCGCGCCTCGGTCGTGGACTACGCGTCAGACGCGCTGGTGATCGAGGTCACCGGCGATAGGGGCAAGGTCGACGCCATGCTCCGCGCCCTCGAGCCGTTCGGCATCAAGGAGATCGCGCAGTCGGGTCTCCTCGCCATCGGCCGCGGCGGCAAGAGCATCACCGAGCGCGTCCTGCGCGGCTGACCAGACTTCCACACACGTACACGAACACCAATCAAGGAGAAAACCAGTGAGCACCGAGATCTTCTACGACGCAGACGCCGATCTGTCGATCATCCAGGGCAAGAAGGTCGCCATCGTCGGCTACGGCTCGCAGGGTCACGCGCACGCGCAGAACCTTCGCGACTCGGGTGTCGAGGTCGCGATCGCTCTCAAGGAGGGCTCGAAGTCGGCGCCGAAGGCGGAGGAGGCCGGATTCGCGGTCAAGACCGTCGCCGAAGCCACTCAGTGGGCCGACCTCATCATGATCCTGGCTCCGGACCAGCACCAGCGCACGATCTACAGCGAGTCGATCGCCCCGAACCTCACCGAGGGCAAGACGCTCGCCTTCGCGCACGGCTTCAACATCCGCTTCGGCTACATCGACGCTCCTGAGGGCGTCGACGTGATCCTCGTCGCCCCGAAGGCGCCGGGTCACACCGTCCGTCGCGAGTTCGTCGCCGGTCGGGGCATCCCCGACATCATCGCCGTCGAGCGCGACGCATCGGGCAACGCCTGGGCGACCGCGCTGTCTTACGCGAAGGCCATCGGCGGCACCCGTGCCGGCGTCATCAAGACGACCTTCACCGAAGAGACCGAGACCGACCTGTTCGGTGAGCAGGCCGTGCTCTGCGGTGGCGTCAGCCACCTCGTGCAGGCCGGCTTCGAGACGCTCACCGAGGCGGGCTACCAGCCGCAGATCGCGTACTTCGAGGTGCTTCACGAGCTGAAGCTCATCGTCGACCTCATGTGGGAGGGTGGCATCGCCAAGCAGCGCTGGTCGGTCTCCGACACTGCAGAGTACGGCGACTACGTCTCGGGCCCCCGCGTCGTGACCCCCGAGGTCAAGGAGTCGATGAAGGCGATCCTCGCCGACATCCAGAGCGGCGCGTTCGCGAAGCGCTTCATCGACGACCAGGACAACGGCGGCGAGGAGTTCCTCGCGCTGCGGGCCAAGGAGGAGACGCACCCCATCGAGGCCACCGGCAAGGAGCTGCGCTCGCTCTTCGCGTGGAAGCAGCAGGACGAGGACTACGTCGACGGCAGCGCTGCTCGCTGACATCCAGCAGACGAGAAGGGGCCCGGTGCGAACAGCACCGGGCCCCTTCTCGTTCACTTGCCGATCACTCAGTCGGCGCGTCCTCGACCTCGATCGGCGCGTCCGCGGGGTCGGCCCACACCGGAGCGGGCAGGAGCGTGTCGACTGCTCCGCCCTGGATCTCACGCAGCGCGGCCTCGATCTCGTCGGCGTTCTCGGGAACCGCCAGACCGCAGGTGTTCAGCTCGGATGCGAACTTGAGCGTCAGACGCGACTTGCCGGCTTCGACGGCCTCCGCGGTGGTCCCGGTGCGCTTCTCGCTGCCGGTCTGGATGTCCGAGACCTCATCGCACACGTGATAGACCGCGCCGCCGTCGACCCACACGACCTCATCTTTGCCCAGCAGCTGGATCACTGCCGACTGATCGGCTGTGTACTGCTCCACGGACGGCGGGTTGAAGTCGACGCCGACCACCGTCGCGATCACGGCGAGCACGATCCCGACGATGCCTGCCGTCGCCTTCTGCCCCTTGTCCATGTCCTTGTTCAGGAAGATGAGGATGATCAGCGGCAGGAAGGCCACGATCGCGATGATCGCTCCGAGCTGGTTCTGCACGAAGAACCGCAGCGTCTCCGACTTGCGTGCTGGATCCAGCCGATTGGCCTTCTTCCAGAGGATGGAGCCGGTGATCGCGAGTGCGGCGATGACGACGAGCAGCACGAGGAGCGTAATGAAGGCCCACTGCGGGAACTGGGCGGTGACGCCTTGTTCTTCGAGGAGGCCCGTATCCGGATCGCGCACCAGGGTGCCGTCCTCACCCACGTACTCGCGCTGGCGGAGCAGCCAGAAGATGCCCACGGCCTCCGCAGCGATCGCGATGGCCCAGAGCACGGCGGCGATCCAGCGGAAGGTGGTCGCCTTCGACTTCGCGGCGGCCGTCGGCTTCCATCCTGCCGGCGGCTCGCCGATGGTGCCGTTGGTCGCGCTCGGCTCGACCTTCTTGTTCTGCTCTGCCACGGTGATCCTTCCCGGCGCGGGCCCCTGCGGCCCGAATGCCCCGAGCATAGTGGACGCCGTGTCCTACGCTGGGGACATGACTTCCGACTCCGACGACGCCCTGAGCTGGGACGGTGACGACGGCGCGGCGCCGAAGGCACCCGCACCGAAGGGCTCTGCCAGAGGGGCGTCCGTGCCCCGCGGCGGCGCCTCGGATGATGCAGCCCTGCCGGACGGATGGAACGCCGTCGGCCGGGGGAGCGATGCCGTCGGGCACGTCGACAGCGACGGCACGGTCACGATGCCCGATGAGCACGAAGCGCCCCATCTGAGCACGGCGATGCTGCTGACCCTCGGGATCGTCGGGGGCATCTACCTTCTGTACAGCATCGGCTGGGTCGTCGGGGGCCTGCGGCTCAAGCCTCTCGCCAATCTGATCGTCGCGGATGCCATGTACGTGCCGTGGTTCGTGCTCGCGGTGGTGGCGCCCGCGCTGTGGTTCCTCGCGGTGTGGGTCCTCACCCGAGCCAAGGCGGCCTGGATCCGCATCGGGCTGCTCCTGCTCGGAGTGGTGCTGCTCGTGCCGTGGCCCTTCGTGACGGTGGGGGTGATCGGATCATGACCGAGCAGCAGTCAGCGCAGTCCGCGACCACTGCATCTCCGCGGTGGCTCAGCGCGGTCGTGCTCGGCCTCGCAGGGCTCTTCTACGCGTACGCCATCTGGAACGCCGTCGCCCACCTGATCGCGATGGCGCAGGACGGCCTCACCGGCATCGGCTGGGTGACCCTCCTCTTCGGAGTGGTCTTCCCTGCGATCGTGTTCGTCTTCGCGTATGCGATCGGTCGACGGCGTCGTGCCGGAGAACTCGCGCTGGTGCTGCTGGCAGGTCTCGGTGTCGTGGCGGTCTTCTGGCTGAGCTTGATCGGCTACAGCATCCTCAACATGTCGGATCTCGTGACGGCCGTGGTCTGATCCACGGCGTCATACGGCACGGAGCAGCAGGAGCGCTCGGGTACAGTTGAGGTGATCGCGCCCCCATGGTGTGCGGCGCATCGGCCCCCTGTCGCGCTGCCCCGAAGGATCCCTGTGCCGAAGCCCGTCGTGCTCATCGCCGAAGTTCTCTCTCCCGCCACGATCGAGGCCCTCGGCCCCGACTTCGACGTCCGCAACGTCGACGGCACCGATCGCGAGGCGCTCTTCGCCTCGCTGGCGGATGCCGACGCGGTGCTGATCCGCTCGGCGACGCACATCGACGAAGAGGCGCTGACGCACGCGCCGAAGCTGAAGGTCGTCGCCCGCGCCGGCGTCGGACTCGACAACGTCGACATCAAGGCGGCCACCGCGGCCGGCGTCATGGTCGTCAACGCACCGACGTCGAACATCGTCTCGGCCGCCGAACTCACGGTCGGACACATCC
The DNA here is from genome assembly GCF_031843745.1 of Microbacterium sp. WCS2018Hpa-9. Taxonomy (NCBI): domain Bacteria; kingdom Bacillati; phylum Actinomycetota; class Actinomycetes; order Micrococcales; family Microbacteriaceae; genus Microbacterium; species Microbacterium sp. WCS2018Hpa-9. Next base: position 406,228 of record NZ_JAVTIY010000001.1, on the reverse strand, counting down.
TCAGCCTCGCCCGTCGCATCCCCGCGGCACACGCCTCACTCGCTGCCGGCCAGTGGAAGCGCAGCTCGTTCACGGGTGCGGAGCTCTTCGAGAAGACCGTGGGCATCGTCGGCCTCGGCCGCATCGGCGCTCTCGTCGCTGCCCGCCTCGCGGCGTTCGACATGCGCGTGGTCGCGTACGACCCCTACGTCACCTCGGCACGCGCGCAGCAGCTCGGCGTGCAGCTCCTCTCGCTCGACGATCTCGTCGCCGAAGCCGACTTCCTCACGATCCACATGCCCAAGACTCCCGAGACGACCGGCATGATCGGCGCCGAGCAGTTCAAGGCCATGAAGCCGACCGCGTTCGTCGTGAACGTCGCTCGCGGTGGCCTCATCGACGAGGAGGCACTTCACACGGCCCTCGTCGCGGGCGAGATCGCCGGTGCGGGTCTCGATGTCTTCACCTCCGAGCCGCCCGCCGAGGGCGGAACCGCTCGTCCGCTGCTCGACCTCCCCAACGTCGTCGTGACGCCGCACCTCGGTGCCAGCACCGAGGAGGCGCAGGAGAAGGCTGGCGTGTCGGTCGCGCGTTCCGTGCGCCTCGCGCTCGGCGGCGACCTCGTTCCAGACGCGGTCAACGTCGCCGGGGGAGTCATCGACCCGTATGTGCGCCCAGGCATCTCGCTCGTCGAGAAGCTCGGTCAGATCTTCGCTGCCCTCGCCACGTCGCCGCTCACGAGCCTCGACGTCGAGGTGCACGGCGAGCTGAACGATTACGACGTCAGCGTGCTGAAGCTCGCGGCGCTCAAGGGCGTCTTCACGAACATCGTCAGCGAGACGGTCTCTTACGTCAACGCACCGCTGCTGGCCGATCAGCGCGGCATCGCGGTCCGCCTGCTCAAGGATGACGTGAGCGACGAATACCGCAACGTGATCACCCTGAGCGGCGCACTCTCCGACGGCTCGCAGCTCTCGGTGTCTGGCACCCTCACCGGTCCGAAGCAGTCCGAGAAGCTGGTCGCCATCAACGACCACGCGCTCGAGCTGCCGATCGAGAAGCACCACGTCGTGATGCTCTACACCGACCGCCCCGGCATCGTCGCGGTCTACGGTCAGAAGTTCGGCGAGGCAGGCATCAACATCGCCGGCATGCAGATCTCGCGTCTCGGCGCGGGGGACCAGGCGCTCAGCGTGCTCACGCTGGACTCGCCGGTGTCGGACGACCTGCTCGACGCCCTGCGCACCGAGATCGATGCCGACCTGTTCCGTCAGATCGAGATCACCGACATCTGATCCAGACGCACGAAGAGAGCGGGAGGGGCGGCCGAGCGGTCGCCCCTCCCGCTCTGTCTTTCCTCGGTCTCAGGGTGCCGTGGTCCGGAGCACGAGGGCGATCAGGTCGTCGAGCTCGGCGCGGTGGGGGACGAGATGCTCTTCGCCGTTCACATCGAGGGAATTGTTGAAATAGAGCCCGTCGCTGAGCAGCATCACGAGGTTGAGGCTCGCCCGATCGCGCACGTGCGGACGGATCATGTCCTCCCAACGGCGCCGCACGGTGCGCAGCGCCTCGCCGGCGGGCAGAGAGCCACCCTGTGCCAGACGTGACGCGGCGATGAGCGCGCGGTCCAGCGCATCGTCCTCCATGACGGACGTGCGCACGTAGTACGCCACCGGACCCTCGTCTGCCGCGGCCATGCGCTCGAGGTCTGCCGTGGTGAGTGCGTCGAGACGATCGAGGAGTCCTGTCGCGAGATCTTCCTTCGAGCCGAAGTGGTAGAGCAGTCCGCCCTTCGAGACGCCGGCGGCCTTCGCCGTCGCGTCGAGCGTCGCCGCCCGCTCGCCGTCGTTGATGACGATCGACTCGAACGCGTCGAGCACTCGTTCGCGGGCCAGGGGAGGTCGGGGCATCGGGATTCCTCTGTTCGTCTCTCATCACCGTAACGCTGATAGATGACGATTCTGTTACTATACCAGCTGGACGGTTTAGTTACGATTCCGTCGTGATCCTGAGAGGTGTTCCATGACCCGTACTGCGTCGATCCCGACGACAGAGACGGATGCTCCCCGCGTCGGAGCCCGTGGCTGGGCGGCACTCGTCGTCCTCATGCTGCCGGTGCTCCTGGTGTCGGTGGACAACACGGTGCTGAGCTTCGCGCTCCCCGAGATCTCCATCGCGCTCGCACCCACGGGGGCCGAGCAGCTGTGGATCATCGACGTGTATCCGCTCGTGCTCGCCGGACTCCTGGTGACCATGGGAACCCTCGGCGACCGCTTCGGACGCCGCCGGATGCTGCTGATCGGTGCGACCGGCTTCGCCGCAGTGTCGGTGCTCGCAGCCTTCGCGCCGACGGCGGGCCTTCTCATCGCCGCACGAGCGCTGCTCGGCTTCTTCGGAGCCATGCTGATGCCGTCGACGCTGTCGCTCCTGCGGTCGATCTTCCAGAACCGCGACCAACGTCGCCTCGCCATCGCGGTGTGGGCGTCGGCGTTCTCCGCCGGTTCAGCGCTCGGTCCGATCGTGGGTGGATTCCTGCTCGAGCATTTCGACTGGGGCTCTGTCTTCCTGATCGCCGTGCCGGTGCTCATCCCGCTGCTCATCGCCGCGCCGATGCTGGTGCCCGAGAGCCGCGACCCGAATCCAGGGCGCATCGACCTGGTCAGCATCGCGCTCTCGATGGCCGCGATGATCCCCGTCGTCTACGCGATCAAGTCGCTCGCCGTCGACGGCCCGAGTCTCACCGCCGGAGCCTGGGCACTGCTCGGCGTCGCCATGGGCTACCTCTTCGTTCGTCGCCAGCTCTCCGCCGATGTGCCGATGCTCGACATGGCGCTCTTCCGCCGGGGCTCCTTCTCGGGGGCGATCCTGGTCAATCTCCTCAGCGTCGTCGCGCTCGTGGGCTTCCTCTACTTCGTGTCGCAGCACCTGCAGCTCGTCCTCGGTCTATCCCCGATGGCAGCGGGTGCGGCGCTCGTGCCTGGCATGCTCGCGATGATTGTGGCCGGACTCTCGGTGGTGCCGATCTCTCGGCGCGTGCCGCCCCACATCCTGGTGCCGGCGGGACTCGTCTTCTCGGTCGCCGGGTATCTGCTCGTGGCGTTCACGACGGCCGGCCATGGCGTCGCCCCCCTCGTCGTCGCTTTCGTGGTGCTCGGGATCGGTATCGGCGGTGCCGAGACGATCTCCAACGAGCTCATCCTCTCGAGCGCGCCTGCCGAGAAGGCCGGTGCCGCGAGCGCCGTGTCCGAGACGGCTTACGAACTCGGTGCGGTTCTCGGCACGGCAGTGCTCGGTGGCCTCATCACCGCGTTCTACCGCGGAGCGCTCGTGGTCCCGGAGGGCATTCCCGCCGAGGCCGCACATGCGGCGACGGAGACGCTTGCCGGTGCCTACACAGCCGCGCAGGAACTTCCGGCACAGCTCGGAGATGCGCTGTGGGACGCAGCATCCGCGGCGTTCGGCTCTGGCGTCATGGTGACCTCGCTGATCGGAGCAGGGTTGGTGGTCCTGGCCGGAGTGATCGCGGCCGTCACACTGCGCAAGGCCCCCACGCACTGACCAGTACGCTGGGAGAACCGGCCCGCTCGGCATCCGCGCGAGTGCTGGCCGGTTCATCCCGATGCAAGGAGTGTCATGTCGCGTGTCGTGAAGCTGGCCGTCATCCCCGGTGACGGAATCGGCCCAGAGGTCGTCGCCGAGGCTGAGAAGGTCCTCGATGTGGTCACCGCCTCCAGCGATGTGACGTTCGACAAGACCCGCTTCTCTCTCGGCGCAGCCCGATTCCTCGAGACCGGTGACACGCTCACGGACGACGACCTGCAGGCCATCGCGGGTCACGACGCGATCCTGCTGGGTGCCGTCGGCGGCACGCCGGGCGACCCCCGGCTCAAGGATGCGAACATCGAGCGCGGCCTGCTGCTGAAGCTGCGGTTCACGCTCGACCACTACGTCAACCTGCGTCCGTCGAAGCTGTTCGCGGGTGCTCCGGGTCCGCTCGCGAACCCGGGCACGATCGACTTCGTCGTCGTCCGTGAGGGCACCGAGGGGCCGTACGTCGGCAACGGCGGCGCGATCCGCAAGGGCACGCCTCACGAGGTCGCCAACGAGACCTCGGTGAACACGGCGTTCGGCGTGGAGCGCGTCGTCAGGTATGCCTTCGACCTCGCCGAGAGGCGCAGCAAGAAGGTCACGCTCGTTCACAAGACCAACGTGCTCGTGCACGCCGGCGCCATCTGGCAGCGCATCGTGAACGAGGTCGCCGCCGAGCATCCCGAAGTGGCGGTCGACTACCTGCACGTCGACGCGGCGACGATCTTCCTAGTGACCGACCCCTCGCGCTTCGACGTGATCGTCACCGACAACCTGTTCGGCGACATCCTCACCGACCTCGCCGGCGCGGTCACCGGAGGCATCGGGCTGGCCGCCTCGGGGAACATCAACCCCGATGGTGTGTTTCCGTCGATGTTCGAGCCGGTGCACGGATCCGCTCCTGACATCGCGGGCCAGCAGAAGGCCGACCCGACCGCGGCGATCCTGTCGGTGGCGCTGCTGCTCGACCACCTCGGGCTCGCCGAGGAGGCCGCTCGCGTGAGTGCCGCCGTCGAGTCCGACATCGCCACCCGCACGGGTGCGCGCACCACGGCGGAGATCGGCTCCGCAATCACTGCTCTGCTCTGAACGACAGGCGTAGGCTGAGACGGCGCGAGGATGCGCGCCGCACGAGGAATGGATGACGAGATGACGACCATCGATGCCGAGACCACCGTGGCTCCACTGGAGTTCGCTGTGACCAAGAACCTGGCCGCTGCGACGCCCGGTCGTGTCGCCGAGGTTCACGAGAACCCCGGCTTCGGCGTGGTCTTCACCGACCACATGGTCGACATCTGCTGGTCGGTCAAGGGCGGATGGCACCGTCCGCGGGTGCAGCCGTACGGACCGATCCCGCTCGACCCAGCGGCGTCCGTGCTGCACTACGCGCAGGAGATCTTCGAGGGCATCAAGGCCTACCGTCACGCCGACGGCTCGATCCACACCTTCCGCCCCGATCGCAACGCCGCCCGTCTGCAGGCCAGCGCGCGTCGACTCGCGCTGCCCGAGCTTCCGACCGAGTACTTCATCCAGTCGCTGCGTGAGATCATCGCGGTCGACGGCCGCTGGGTGCCGTCCGGCGCCGACCAGAGCCTCTACCTGCGCCCGTTCATGTTCGCCAAGGAGGCGTTCCTCGGTGTCCGCGCAGCGCAGAAGGTCGCCTACTACGTGATCGCGAGCCCCGCCGGCGCCTACTTCAGCGGCGGCGTGAAGCCCGTGCGCATCTGGCTCTCCGAGGACTACGCACGAGCCGGCAAGGGCGGCACGGGCAAGGCCAAGACGGGCGGCAACTACGCGTCGAGCCTGCTCGCGCAGAGCGAGGCATCGTCGAAGGGCTGCGACCAGGTCGTGTTCCTCAACGAGCAGCGCAACGTCGAAGAGCTCGGCGGAATGAACATCGTCTTCGTCTTCAAGGACGGCCGCGTCGTCACTCCCGAGTCCGACAGCATCCTCGAGGGCATCACCCGCGACTCCCTGCTCCAGCTCGCCGAGGACCGCGGCTACACGGTCGAGAAGCGACCGATCTCGATCGACGAGTGGCGTGAGGGCGTGGCGTCCGGTGACATCGTCGAGGTCTTCGCGTGCGGTACGGCGGCGGTCGTGACGCCGATCGGCGCTCTCGTCGGAGAAGGCTTCGACGAGCCGCAGCCGCTCGGCGAGCTCGCCCTGTCTCTGCGCGAAGAGCTCACCGACATCCAGTACGGCCGACGTGAAGACAAGCACGGCTGGCTCCTGCGCCTCGACGCCTGATCGTCGCAAGAACTCCCCGAGACCCCGCTGCGCGACCTGCACAGCGGGGTCTCGTCGTCCGGCACTCTGGCTAGGCTGGTGGCATGAAGATCGCCCGATTCAGCCATGACGACGCCATCCTCTTCGGGATCGTCGACGACACCGACCTGGTCGTCCTCGCGGGCGATCCGCTCTTCGCCGGATACGAGCCCACCGGAGACCGGGTCCCGATCGCCGACGCGGTGATCCTCGCGCCGGTCATCCCTCGATCCAAGATCGTGTGCGTCGGCAAGAACTACCACGACCATGCCGCCGAGATGGGGGGAGTTGCCCCGGAGGAGCCGTTGCTGTTCCTCAAGCCCAACACCGCCGTCATCGGCCCCGGTGACGCGATCGTGCGCCCTTCGATCTCTGAGCAGACCGAATACGAGGGCGAGCTGGCGGTCGTGATCGGTCGGGTCGCGAAGAACGTGAAGGCTGCGGATGCTCTCGACCACGTGCTCGGCTACACGATCGCCAACGACGTCACCGCGCGCGACCTGCAGCGCAAGGACGGCCAGTGGGCTCGCGCGAAGGGCTTCGACACCTTCTGCCCTCTCGGCCCGACCATCAGCACCGAGTTCGATCCGTCGGTCGCGACGATCGAGACCCGCGTCAATGGCGAAGTCCGTCAGAAGGCGCCGCTGACCGACATGATCCACTCCGTCGAGGCGATCATCGAGCACGCATCCGCGGCCTTCACACTGCTGCCGGGTGACGTCATCCTGACCGGCACGCCGGCGGGTGTGGGGGAGTTCGTCGCCGGCGACACCGTCGAGGTCGAGATCACCGGTCTGGGTATTCTGCGCAACACCGTGCGTGACGCCGTGCGCGCATCATGACCGTCGTCGCCCTCACGGCGGCTCAGCAGGCAGCGGTGCAACGGAGAACCGTGCTGGTTCTCTCGTCGGGCCAGGTGCTCGGCGGCATCGCGTTCGGGGCGACAGTGTCTCTCGGCGCGCTGCTCGCCGCCGACATCTCGGGCAGCGACGCGTTGTCGGGGCTCGCGACGGCATCCGTCACGCTGGGTGCCGCGCTGTGCGCGATCCCTCTCGCTCGCCTCGCCGCCAGGGTGGGGCGTCGCCGTGCTCTGACATTGGGCAATCTGTTCGCGCTCGTGGGGATCGCGGTCGTGATCCTGGCGGCGTCGCTGCGGGTGTTCCCGCTGCTGCTGGTGGGGATCCTCATGATCGGCGCCGGCAACGCCGGCAATCTGCAGTCGCGATTCGCTGCGACCGACCTCGCCGCCGCCGAGCATCGAGGGCGGGACCTCTCGATCGTCGTCTGGGCGACGACCATCGGCGGAGTCGCGGGCCCCCTGCTGCTGGGGCCGGGCGAGATCGTCGGCGCGGCGATCGGCATGCCGCCGCAGACCGGCTCGTACGCGTTCTCGTTCGTCGCCCAGTGCCTCGCTCTCATCCTCTATCTCGTGGCGCTGAGACCCGATCCTCTTCTGGCCGCGCAGAAGCTCGCCTCAGCGGCTGCCGCGGGGGCCACGGGCGCGGCGTTCGCAGACAGACCCGTCGTGGCTCGATACGCGATGTTCGCGGTCGCCGGTTCGCACGTGGTGATGGCGTCTGTCATGGCGATGACTCCGGTGCATCTCGCGCACATGGCGCACGGCGCCCACGGGATGGAGCCGACTGCGGCCGACGTCTCGGCCCTCGTCGGCATCACGATCGCCCTGCATGTCGGCGGCATGTATGCGCTGTCGCCGCTCTTTGGCATCCTCGCCGACCGGTGGGGACGGCTGCGTGTGGTCCTGCTGGGGCAGGTGCTCCTCGGGGCGGCGCTCGCGTTCGCCGTGTTCGCGAACGATCAGGAGTGGGGCGTGATCGTCGCCCTGATCCTGCTGGGGCTCGGATGGAGCGCGGCGACCGTCGCGGGGGCCGCGCTGCTGACCGAGTCGAGCGCCCCCGAGATCCGCACGCGCAGGCAGGGCCGCAGCGACTCGCTGATGAGTCTCTCTGCGGCCGCGGGCGCGGTGCTCGCGGGCCTGGTGCTCTCGAACTTCGACTACGCCGGACTGGGCGTGGCCGCGTCCGTCATCGTCGTCGCCATCGTCGCGCTCTCTCCTCTCGGGCGTCCGAGGCGATGAAGGACTGGGCGGGCACGGGTCGCGCCTACGCCGACTCCTATGCCTCGCTGTGCGTCGGGACAGCAGGCACACTGCTCGGGATGCTCGGAGCCCCGGCGGGTCGCTCGCTGCTCGACGTGGGTTCCGGAACAGGTCTCCTCACAGCGTCGTTCAGCGATGCCGGTTGGGGTGCGACAGGGTGCGAGCCCGAGCCGACGATGCGGGAGGTCGCCCTGCGGGAGCATCCGGCGATCCGGGTGCGTGACGGGGCCCTGCCGTCGTTGCCGTTCGCGGATGCGGAGTTCGATTCGGTCGTGGCGAACTTCGTGCTGAACCACGTCGCCGATCCCCTTGCGTCGGCAGGCGAGCTCCTCCGCGTCTCTGCCGACCTCGTGGCGGCGACGATCTGGACGAACTCGCCGACCTGGCTCTGGCGGGAGGTGTGCGATCGTGCGGCGCTCACCCCGACGGAGGGCGAGCGGCTTGCGCCGGAGAAGGACTTCGAGCGCACCGTCGACGGCTTTGCGCGGATGCTCGACGACGCGGGCTGGACGCGCCCGCAGATCTCGGAGATCACCTGGACGTGGCCGGCGGATGCGACTGCGCTGTGGGCGTCTGCTGAAGGCGGCGTCGGGGGACCCGGTCAGTTCTATCGTGCGCTCGACGACACCGGTCAGCGGTCATTCCGCGCGGCTTTCGAACTCGTGTGCGCCGAGCGGTCGATCGCCGGACGCCTGCCGCTGGTGCATTCTGCCGCGGTCGCCGTCGCGTCGCGCGGCTGATACCTGCCTGGGCCCGAGCGCTCCGTGGTTCCTCGGTGCCGCGACCGCCTGCGTCGGCGCGGCACCGAGGAACATCGGCATCGCGTCGATCAGGTGTACCAGGTCGGCTCAGGCACCTCGTTGCGCAGCACGTAGTCGCCGACCTCCCGCTTCTTGTACGCGATCGGGTCGTGCAGGCTGTGCGTGCGCAGGTTGCGCCAGAAGATGTCGAGACCGACCGAGTTGGCCGAGGCTCGGGCGCCGGTGAGCTCGTAGATCTTCGTGGCGACCTCCAGGCCGTCGTCGACGATGCGCAGCTTCCCCGCCGCGATCCGCACGGCGATCTCGCCGCGTCGACGTGCCGTGAGGTCTTCGCGTGGGGCATGCAGCACCGCACTGATCTCTGATCCCACGGCATTCAGCAGCGCTTCGTCGGCCCACAGCTTCGACGCCAGTTCGCCATAGCCCTCGAGCAGATACCACTCGTCTGTCGCGTGCTGCTTGTCGTCGCCGCCGTACGGCCACGGGCGGGTCTTAGATCGGGTGTAAGCGGATGCCGTCTCGAGGGCGCCCTGTGCGATGCCGAGGTAGAAGTTCGCGAACACGAGCTGGATGGTCGGCACGTTCAGGGTGTTGTACGTGAGGGGCCGGAACACCCGGTCGACGAAGCCGGCTGCCGCTGCCCAGGGGACGCGTACATCGCGGATCTCTACCGAGCCCGATTCGGTGAGTCGCTGCCCCAGGTTGTCCCAGTCGTTTCCGAAGACGATTCCCTCCTGCGCCGTGGGGACGATCGCGAAGATGTGCGTCTCGGTGCCTTCGAGGACGCCCTCGAGGACGGTCAGGTCCGAGATCCGGCCACCTGTCGAGAAGGACTTGTGCCCGGAGAACACGAGATCATCGCCGTCCTCGCGGATCACCAGGTCGGAGTCGCGGGGGTTGACCGCGCCGCCGAAGACGAAGTCGTTCGCGGTGTACAGCTCCTCGACCGCGGCGATCTGCTCCTCGGTTCCGACGAGACGGGCCGCCCACGCCCAGAGGTAGTGATACCCGAGGACCTGTCCGATCGATCCGTCGCCGCGGGCCACCGCCCTGATCACCCGGTAGGCGGTGTCCCAGCTCTCACCGCCGCCGCCGTGGGCGCGAGGGCCGAGCAGGGTGACCAGGCCCGAGTCCTTGAGCAGCTGCACCTCGGCCCGAGGGGTCGCATTCGCGCGGTCCCTCTCGACGGCATCCGCCGCGAGGATGTCGGCCACCTCCTCGGCGCGGTCGATCCATTCGTGGCTCGTCTGAGGTCTTGGTGCGCCTCGCCAGCGATCGCTCAGGCCTGTCGTCACTGCATCCGTGATTGTCATGTTGTCACCCTTCCGGTTGGTCGATGCGGCAACGATAGGAGCGCGTCGGCGTCGTATGCGGGTTGTTACCCAGGGTGAGGGACTGTTACCCACGGTGACCCCTTCTCACCAGCCCGCGATCGCTGGCGGATCGGGGAGGTCGAGACGCCACCCGGCAACTAGAATCGAGGGGATATGGCTACCCCGCACCCCCTCACCACGACCGCCAGTGGCGCCGACGTCCGCGTCCGCTTCTGCCCCTCGCCCACCGGACTGCCGCACGTCGGCATGGTCCGCACAGCTCTCTTCAACTGGGCGTACGCCCGGCACAACGGCGGGAAGATGGTGTTCCGAATCGAGGACACCGACGCTGCCCGAGACAGCGAGGAGAGCTTCCGCCAGCTCGTCGATGCCCTGACCTGGCTCAAGATCGACTGGGATGAGGGTGTCGAGGTCGGTGGCCCGCACGCCCCCTACCGTCAGTCCGAGCGCCACGACATCTATCGCGGCGTGATCGAGAAGCTCCTCGCCTCCGGAGCTCTGTACGAGAGCTTCTCCACGGCGGAGGAGATCGACGCTCGCAACGAGGCCGCCGGGCGAGCGAAGCAGCTCGGGTACGACAACCATGACCGCGACCTCACGGCGGAGCAGAAGGATGCCTTCCGTGCCGAAGGGCGTCAGCCCGCACTCCGTCTGCGCGTGCCGGACGAGGACCTCACCTATGTAGACCTGATCCGGGGCGAGGTGACCTTCCCCGCAGGGTCCTTCCCGGACTTCGTGGTGGTGCGTCCGAACGGCATCCCGCTGTACACCTTCGTGAACCCGGTCGACGACGCACTGATGGGCATCACGCACGTCCTGCGCGGCGAAGACCTGATGCCGTCCACGGCTCGCCAGCTCGCGCTCTACGCTGCTCTGATCGAGGCGGAGGTCACCACGTTCGTGCCCCGCTTCGCCCACATGCCCCTGGTGCTCGGCGAGACCGGGAACAAGAAGCTCTCCAAGCGCGACCCGCAGGCCGATCTGTTCCTGCACCGGGATCGCGGCTTCATCCACGAGGGGCTGCTGAACTATCTCGCCCTCCTCGGCTGGTCGATCGGCCATGACCGTGACGTGTTCACACTCGACGAGTTCACCGAGGCATTCGACATCGTCGACGTGAATCCGAACCCGGCACGCTTCGACCAGAAGAAGGCCGAGTCGATCAACGGCGACCACATCCGCAAGCTCGACGAGAAGGACTTCGCCGAGAGGACGATCCCGTACCTCGCTGCTGCCGGGCTCTTCGATGAGCCGACGCACGACCAGCTCGTGCTCGCTTTCCGCGTCGCGCCTCTCGTGCAGGAGCGCGTGCAGCTGCTCGGTGACGTGCCTGGCATGGTCGGGTTCCTCTTCACCGACGATGTCTCGTACGACGCCGACGCGCTCAAGGGTCTTCCCGCGAACGCCGCTGAGGTCCTCGACGCCTGCGTCGTCGCGCTCGAGCCGGTGACCGACTTCACGCCCGAGAAGATCCAGGAGGCTCTGGCAGAGGCGCTCGTCGAGAAGCTCGAGCTCAAGCCCCGCATCGCCTACGGCCCTCCGCGCGTCGCGATCACCGGCCGTCGGATCTCGCCGCCGCTGTTCGAGTCCATGGAACTCCTGGGCAAGGACGAGTCGCTGCGGCGGCTGCGGTCGCTGTCGGCTTTCCTCGCGAACTGACGAGACAGTCGGGCGGGGGAGCACCGCTTCGGTGCTCTCCTGCCCGTCGCCGTGGTCACGCGCCCGCAGCGGTCAGCGGGCGACTCGCCCGGACGGACCGTGGCGTTTTGGCATTAGGGCCGCGGCTCGGGTAAGCTTGACTCTCGGTGCGAGACTCCGGTTTCGCCCTTGGGGTATGGTGTAATTGGCAACACGGCGGTTTCTGGTTCCGTTGTTCTTGGTTCGAGTCCAGGTACCCCAGCAAGACAAAAAACCCCGCTCAGGCGGGGGTTTTGTCGTTTCCGGTCGAGTGTCTACTCGCACTCTCCGATGAAGCCGAGGTAGCACACCGCTTCGTGGGTGACAGCGGGCTCGTAGTCGTCGTTCGAGACCTGGCGGGTGTCGATTTCGGGCGTCTGATGCAGGCTCCCATAGCTGCCGAGCGTTGCGACGTAATAGCCGTCGCCGTCCTGCGCCTTCATCTCGTCTATCGCCGAGCTGTACTCCGTGCACAGGAGGGTCGCGGTCTCGGTGAGCTCGACATCGACGCACGCGGCCGTATAGGTCGCGACCATGAGGTTCGTGCAGTCGGTCCAGTCCTGGTTCACCGTGCACGGATTCACGTCATCCATCGTGACGTCGACGCGACCGGTCTCGTACTCTTCGCTGCGGAAGGTCTCGGGCTGCTCAGGCACATCGGTCTTGGTCCAATGGCGTGCTGTGGCGAAGGCGAAGATCACGACGATGGCCGCGATCAGCAGCAGGGCCCCGAGGATCGACAGAGTCACCCACAGTCCGACCCGCTTCTTCTTGCCGGGTCGGCCGTCGGGCGCGGGCTCGTACCCCGGATAGGCGGGAGAACCGACAGGGGCGCCGTCCTGCGCGGGATAGCCGGGAGCCGCGGCGTAGGCCGGAGCCGCGGCGTATGCCGGCGGCGGTGCGTCGTAGGCGGCCGGAGCCGCGGCGTAGGCGGGCGGCGGTGCGTCGTAGGCGGGCGGCGGCGCGGCGTAGGCCGGCGGCGGTGCATCGTAGGCCGGGCCTGCGGGCGGTGGGGGAGTCGTCGGCTGCGTCGAAAGCCAGTACGCGTACCAGCTCTGAGCGGAGGCCGGATCGTCGGCCACCTGCTGCGCTTCGAGGTCGGTGAGCTGCACCCCCAAAGCGGCCCGCTGATCTGCACTGGTGAGGGACGTGCGGAACTCCTCGAATGACATGGCCATAGTGAAGAGGATGACAGACCGCGGTGCGCCCCGACAATCCGATTCTTGGGCAGGGGTCCGAGGGGTTGGCGTCGAGGAGGCAGTCGGCGTCGCCTAGCACCTCGCCCCGGCGTCGCGCCATGCCCTTCACGCCTCGCTTCTCGTCGGCCATCGTGATCGAAAAGCACCCCGTGCCGGACGCGGCGTGACGGAGAGGACGAGAAATGGCGCTCACGAGAGTCGTTCCGGGCGAGACGCCAGGAATCCGCCGCATACGATCCGGGTCGGGGTTCCGATACGTCGACGCCGGCAACACCCCGGTCGCCGAGCCCGACAGGGAGCGCATCCGCGACCTCGCGATACCCCCGGCGTGGAAGGACGTGTGGATCGCCGCGGATCCGCTCGCGCACATCCAGGCGGTCGGCACCGACGATGCCGGACGACGCCAGTATCTCTACCACCCGCTCTGGCGCACGGGGAGGGACCAGCGCAAGTTCGCCCGAGCGCTCAAGCTCGCAGCGGCGCTGCCTGCGGCCAGGGCCAAGGTCACGCGCGCCATCGGCGAACCGGGACTGACCCGAGAGCGGGCACTCGCTGTCTCCTTCCGACTGCTCGACGACGCGGCCCTGCGCATCGGCTCCGAGCGCTACCTCGTGAAGCACGGCAGTCGAGGGCTGAGCACTCTCCGGCGACGGGACGTGCGCATCGACGGCATCGATGTGGCCCTGAGCTTTCCGGCGAAGAGCAAGCAGCTCGCCGCGATCGAGATCACCGACGCCGCCCTCGCCGAGGCGCTGTCTGAGTTCGCCGTCGGCTCGCCCAAGGCACCGCTGCTGGCGTACCGCAAGGGCCGCCGCCGCGTGCGCCTGACATCGAGCGAGGTCAACGACTACCTTCGGCAGGTCGCCGGGGCGTCATTCACCGCCAAGGACTTCCGCACGCTGCACGGCACGATCCTCGCGGCTGACGCCCTCGCAAGGATCGGTCGACTCGAGACGAAGAACGAGCGGCGGCGTGCCGAGCGCCTCGCCGTGCAGGCCACGGCGTCAGCGCTCGGCAACACCCTCGCGGTGGCCAGAGGGAGTTACATCGATCCGCGTGTGTTCCGCCTCTACGCGCGCGGTCGCACCCTCGATCTCACGGTGTCGCCCGAGACGGCGATCCGCAAGCTCCTCGGGCGCTGAGGGGATTCAGCTTTCTCGGGGGTAGGTGTAGAAGCCCTCGCCCGTCGCCACGCCCAGCTTGCCCTTGTCGATGTACTGCTCCTTGAGCAGCTCGGCGAAGCGCTGCTGCTTCTCGCCTCCCATGCGGGAGATGTTGTATGCCGTCGTCAGCCCGACGATGTCGTAGATCTCGAACGGGCCGGCCGGGGAGCCCGTGCCGATCCGCCACGTCGCATCGATGGCCTCCGGTTCCGCGATGCCGTCGACGACCAGCTCGGCTCCGGCCTGCAGGAAAGGCACGAGCAGCGAGTTCAGCAGGTACCCGGCCTTCTCCTTCTTGATCTGGATCGGGACCATGCCGATGCGGGTCGCGAACTCGACGATCTTCTCGTAGACGGCGGGGTCGGTGGCGGGCGTCGCCATGATCTCCGCGGTGTTGTGCGACCAGATCTCGTTCGCGAAGTGCAGGGCGAGGAAGCGGTCGGGGCGCCCCGTCGACTCTGCGAGCGCGCTGGGGAGCAGAGTCGAGGAGTTCGTCGCGAAGATCGTCGTGGCCGGTGCGGCGTCGGCGAGAGTCCGGTAGATGCCCTGCTTGAGCTCGAGGTTCTCCGGCACGGCTTCGATGATGAGGTCGGCCGAGGCTGCAGCCTCCGCGAGGTCGGAAGTGAGCCGGATGCGGCCGATCGCCGCCTGCGCGCCGCCGTCTGCGGCGTTCTCGACACCATCGGCGACGTAGCGCACGGCAAGACGCTCGAACCGCTCGGCCGCGCGGTCGAGCGCAGGCTGATCGATGTCGTAGGCGACGACGTCGAAACCGTGGAAGGCGGTCTGGAACGCGATCTGCGATCCGAGTACGCCGGTGCCGAGAACAGTGATGTTCTTCATTTCTCTTCTTCCTCTGATGGCCTTGTGGGCCGTGGTCATGCGGGGTCGTCGCCTCTGTCGAAGCGCTGGAGGTCGTGCGCGAAGCGCTGCACCTCGGCATCCGTCCACTGCGCGAGGTGCGAGTCGATGACGCCCTGCAGTGATCGCAGTGTGTTGCGGAAGGCCTCCTCGCCCTCGGCGGTCAGCTCGAGCGGACGGCCGCGCCCGGGGGCTGAAGGCATCTCCTGTACGAGGCCGAGAGAGACGAGTGCCGAAAGCTGACGCGACACGGTGGACCGGTTGAGACGGAACATGCGGGCAATGTCGGTCGAGCGGATCCCTGGTTCGTCGGCGATCGCCATGACGATGGACTGGTCGGTGATCGACAGCCTCGGTTCTTCCGCGCGGGCGTCGACGAGGCCGCGGCGCGTGATGGCGACGAGAGACCGCAGGACGGCGGCGCTGTCGCTGAGGCGTCCGTGTGACTCCCGGTTCTGTTGCATGACGCAACTCTACGCCTTTCTGTTGCGCAATGCAACGCAAGGTACGTGCTGGTGCATCGGTCTCAGATGGAAGGATGGAGGCATGGACACAGCCAACCTCTCGCGAGAGGAGACCGCGGCGCGATCCGCTGCCGTCTCCGTGCGCAGCATCCGCGTCGAACTCGACCTCACGGGTGCACCCGAGCGGGCGCGCAACGGGTTCTCCACGATCACGACGCTGGAGTTCACCTCGACGGCGCACTCGACCTGGTTGGACTTCATCGGAGAGAGCGTCGCGAGAGTGGTCGTGAACGGCGTCGAGCGCGACGTGGTCTACGACGGCGCGCGCATCGAGCTGCAAGACCTTGTCGACACCAACGTGGTGCGTGTCGAGGCGGTCGCAAGCTACAGCCGGTCCGGCGAGGGGCTGCACCGGTTCCACGATCCCGTCGACGACCGGACTTATCTCTACACGCAGTACGAACCGGCCGACTCTCGACGAGTGATGGCGTGTTTCGAGCAGCCCGACATCAAAGCGCCATACACCTTCGTGATCGATGCTCCCGCGGGCTGGGAAGTGCTCTCTAACCAGGTCGCGGCGACCGTCGACGCCGGAGTCGGGGTGCAGCGCGTGGAGTTCGCCCCGACGCTCCCGATCTCGAGCTACATCACCGCCGTCGCGGCGGGGCCGTACGCCCGAATCGACGGCGAGTGGGAGCGTGACGACCAGCGCATCGCGCTCGGCGTGTTCGCACGACAGTCGCTCGCGCAGTACCTCGAGTCCGACGAGATCCTCGAGATCACGCGCCAGGGTCTCGACTTCTTCACCGATGCCTTCGCCTACCCCTATCCCTGGGGCAAGTACGACCAGATCTTCGTGCCCGAGTACAACCTCGGCGCGATGGAGAACCCTGGACTCGTGACGTTCACCGAGTCCTACCTGTCGCGGGGCGCCGCCACCGACGCCCAGCGCGCGGCCCGCGCGAACACGATCCTGCACGAGATGGCGCACATGTGGTTCGGCGACCTCGTGACCATGAAATGGTGGGACGACCTGTGGCTCAAAGAGTCCTTCGCGGACTACATGGGCTCGCACGCGTCGGCGGTGGCGACCCGCTTCCATGACGCGTGGGTCAAGTTCGCCGCCAACCGCAAGGCGTGGGCGTATCAGCAGGATCAGCTGCCGACCACCCACCCGATCGTCGCCGACATCACCGACCTCGAGGCGGCGAAGCTCAACTTCGACGGCATCACCTATGCCAAGGGTGCCGCGGTGCTGAAGCAGCTCGTGGCCTTCGTCGGCGACGACGCGTTCTTCGAGGGTGCCCGCAGGTACTTCGCCGCGAACGCCTTCGGCAATACGACTCTCGACGACTTCCTCGTGCAGCTGAGCGCGGTCTCCGGCCGCGATATGACCGAGTGGTCGCAGGCATGGCTGCAGACGACAGGGGTCTCCACGCTGCGGCTCGATCGAGAGGCCGACGGCAGCGCCACGCTCGTGCAGAGCGATCCTCGGCCGCATCGCCTGCGGGTCGGGCTCTATCACCGCGTCGACGGGCGGGTGGTCCGTCGCGACCAGATCGCGCTCGACATCCGCGACGAGCGGACACCGATCGACGTCCCGGTCGCCGACCTCGTGCTGCTCAACGACGACGACCTGACCTATGCCAAAGTGCGGCTCGACGACGCATCGCTGACGACGGTGCAGGAATCGCTGTCTTCCATCGACGATCCCCTCGCGAGGGCCGTCGTCTGGTCGTCGCTGTGGAACGCCACGCGTGACGGCGAGCTGACGGTGGCGCGATACACCTCGATCGTGCGCGCACATGCGCCGCACGAGTCGAACATCGGTCTGCTCGCAGGGATTCTCGCGAATGCCCTCTTCGCGATCCGGCACTACGCGAACGACCATGAGCGACAGAGCGAGCAGCGGGCGTGGGTGGAGACCGCGTGGGCTGCGCTGCAGGACTCCGATGCCGGCAGTGATGCCCAACTCTCGTGGGCGCGCGCTCTCGCGTCGGCGTCGGCGTTCGACGACGTGCACGCCGCCGAGGTCCGCGCGCTCCTGGGCGGCGATGCCCCCGCGGGGCTCACCATCGACCCTGATCTGCGGTGGCAGCTGCTGACGGCTCTCGTCACGACAGGACACGCGGGGGCCGATGACGTCGCAGCCCAGCTGGAGTCCGACGACACCGGAAGCGGTCGCACGGCCGCCCGCAGGGCACTCGCCTCGCAACCCGATCCCGCGGTGCGGGCCGCAGCCTGGGACGCGGCCTGGAACGACGGGTCACTCAGCAACGACCATCTGGATGCCGTGATCGCGGGCTTCCGAGCAGGTGGACGAGGTGATATCATCGCGGGGTTCGACGCGGAGTACTTCGAGAGGATCGGCGACGCCTGGGGTGCGCGGAGCATCGAGCTGGCTCAGCGCCTGGTCGTGGGGCTGTTCCCGGCCTCATCGACGCTCGATCTCGTGGATGCGTGGCTTGCCGACAACAGTGCGGCACCTGCGGCGCTGCGCCGGATCGTCATCGAGCAGCGCGATCACCTGGCCCGAGCGCTGCGCGTCCGAGCTGCGCAGAGCTAGCCCGCTTCGACCTGGAACGCTGCGGCTGCCTCAGCTGCTTTCACCTGAGGACCGCGACTCTCATCTCCGCGTTCATGCGCCGGGAGTGCTCAAACTGCTCTTCGCGAGGGATCAAGCGATGGCAGGGCGTCGCGTGAGATTGTCAACCTGATCCGGGACCAGTCTGTCACTCTGATTCAGGACCGCCCCGGACCGGATGGTTCATCTTCTTGCGGCTGTGAGCGCTTAGCCTGTGAGACAGGACACTGCTTGAGCGAGGGGGAGAGATGGATCGCATCTTCAGCGATGACGACCTGGCGGGGCTGTTCGATGACCACGCTTACGGGTTCGAGAGCTATACCGAGGCGGCACCGTCTGACGAGTTGATCGCCGAAGTCGAGACGGAGCTCGGCTACCGCCTCCCCGCGGCATACATCGAGCTCTGCCGCACGGTCCGCAACGGCGGCACGCTGGACCGCAGCTGCTTCCCGACTACCGGCGTGCACGTCTGGGCGGAGGACCACGTCGCCGTCACCGGGCTGTACGCGATCGGACGAACATCGCACTACTCGCTCCTCGGCTCTATGGGATCGAGGTTCATGGAACAAGAGTGGGAGTACCCCGCCATCGGGGTCTACTTCGCCGACACGCCAACGGCCGGCCACTCCGAGTTCGCCCTCGACTACCGGGAGTGCGGTCCGCAGGGTGAACCCGCGGTGGTCGTCGTCGACCAGGAGGACGAATACCGGGTCTCCTCTATCGCGAAGGACTTCGCGACCTTCATCCGCGGTCTCGTGTCCGAGGAGGAGTTCCAGCCCGATCCGGAGGAGGAGCGGGCCGAGTACCTCGCGATCGTGAACGAGGGATCCTTCTCGCCGATCGTGCAGCGCGGCATCGACGCCATTGCCGAAACCCTCCCAGGTGCGGGCGCCGCCGTACGCGAGGTCGGTCGCCGGATCGTGGCGGACAAGGGATTCTTCTCTCTGCACGCGGACGCGAACTCCCACCTGATGTACGCGGCGATGTTCCTCTTGTACTCGACGCTGACGACCGCTCGGTCGCGCGACGAGTTCATCGACGGGGATCCGGATGCCGTGGAATACTCCGTGCCGTGCTATCGCCTGATGCTCCCGGTCTCTTTTGTCGCGGATCGCTTCGGCTTCACGACAGGCGGGTGGGCGCGCGACTTTGTCGCCGACTGGTGGGATCAGTCGGTCGAGAACGGCTCGATCGTCGAGACGCCGGACGGCTTCCGATACACCACGGACACCGAGGCCGGACTCGTGCGCATCCTGCGCATGCTCGCGAAGACGACCACCTGAACCGGACCTCCTTGGCCGTTTCTCAAGCACCCCAAGCAGAGGGGGCGGCCCCGCCAGCCTCCACCAGAGATACAGGCGACACGCGACGACGCGAAGCAACTTCATCGACCACTATCGCAAGCCACCGGAGAGCTGAGCGGGCTCATCGCGGGGCCTACTCGCGAGGCTCGATGTATATGGGATCTGGACCTGGTGAGATCTCTCAGCGCCCGTCCCATAGCTGAGAGTAGCCCGCGTCGAGCTCGTCGGCGGTGCTCGCCCCCACGGCGAAGTACTCGGGTTGGTCGTCGCTCTGGGTCAGGAGAATCAGGGCGATGTACGCCGCCCACGCTCGCGCGCGAACCCAGGTGGCATCGTCATACCGAGATCCGGTCGCTCTGCGGAACACCTCGCGACCTTGGGCGTCGAAGAGCATCCACGACGAGGCGAGATCGTAGGCGGGGTCGCCGACCGTGACGTCGCCGAAGTCGATGAGCGCAGCGAGCGTGCTGTCCTCCACCAGCAGGTTGCCCGGGTGCAGGTCACCGTGGATCCAGACCTGCTCTGAGCCGACCGGTGCGGCGAGACCTGCGACCCAGGCGTCGCGGAGCGACGTGCGGTGCCTGAACGCGTCGAGTCGAGGCCGTATCGCATCGTCTCGGGTGCTCAGGGCGCGTCCTCGCACCGGGTTGCGGGGAGCGTCCGCCGGGGCCGGGGCGTGCAGTGCCCTCAGGGCGTCGGCGAGTCGTGGTGCCCACGCCGTGTTGTCCGATCGGGAAGAGGCGAGCGCTGTCGTTCCGGAGATCCAGGGGACGACCGACCAGGGTCGCGGAAACAGCTCGCTCGGTTCGCCGGAGATCAGCGGCACGGGGGTGCGGATGCCCACGGCCGCCAGCGCCGGGCCGATCGCGGGGAGCGCGCGTTGCTCGTTCGTGATGAGGGATACGGCGAGCTCGCGTCGAGGCAGTCGTACGACGAGCTCCGAACCGAGCCTCCACATCGAGTTGTCCCAGCCATCGGCGAACAGCCTCAGCGGCAGCGCGGCGAGATCAGGGCTGGTTCGCCGGAGGAGGTCTCGTACGCCGTTCTCATCGAGGGAGTACTCGGCGGAGGGGGAGTCCGCCACGGTCAGATGTCGAGCGAGTCGCCCGGTTCGAGAACCGAGAACTCTCCGCCGCCCTGCTCGGTCGCCCACTGCAGCCGCTGGCGGTGCATAGTCTTGCCTGCGACCGACAGGGTCATATCGTGAGTGCCGAACGCCCGACGCGGGTTCACCGCGAGGACGTAGTCCATGGCCTCGCCGATCTTCAGCCAGGGCGCTCCGAGCGGAGCGGCGAGGGTGCCGACCTCGACACCCTCGGGAACCGCGTAGGAATCGCCGGGGTAGTAGAAGGTGTCGTTGACCAGCACGCCCACGTTCTCGACTGTGGGCAGCGACGAGTGGATCACTTCGTGCGTGCCACCGAAGAATCGGAGCGTGAACGCGCCCACCGTGACGGTCTCTCCGGGAGCGACCTCTGAGATGTCGTAGCCGTCAGCCGCACGGGCGACGGCCGCCGGTGCGTAGATCGGAGTGCCGGGTGCGGCGCGGAGTATCCGATCCAGGTGCTCGGGCGTCCAGTGGTCGGGGTGCTCGTGGGTGATCACGACGGCGACGAGACCCGAGAGATCGCTCAGGGGGGCGGTGAACGAACCCGGGTCGATCAGGAGGATGTCATCGCCCTGCTGGATGCGAAGAGCGGCATGTTCGAATTTCGTGATGCGCATGAGGCGAGTCAACTCCTTCGCAGCCTCCCTGGCAAACCGCCGAGCCAGTGCGCCACGCCCGGGAATCGACGACGGCTCGGCTCGATTTGGCGGCGCGAGAATCGTCGTGGCATACTTGTACAGTTGTCGCGGCACGGAAACGTTCTGCCAGACGGCCCCATCGTATAGCGGCCTAGTACGCTGCCCTCTCACGGCGGTAACGCGGGTTCGAATCCCGCTGGGGTCACAACAAGCGAAAGCCCTCGGTTCTCCGAGGGCTTTCGTCGTTCCCGAGTGAATCCTCGGTCTGGCTGCCGCGATCAGCGACAGCCAGACCGAGCTCAGTCCGCGTTCGAGCTCGCACTCGTGGCGGCGGCGCGACGGGAGCGGCGCGACCGACGGACGATCCACACGATCAGCACCACCACTCCGGCCAGGGCGAGCCACGGCAGGATGAATCCGACGGCGACCACCAGCGCGTTCAACGAGACAACGAGGCCGTTCCACCCGGCGAGGAGCCCGTCCGAGAACCCGGCGGGGTCGGCGGTGGTCGGGGCTGCGGTGCGAGTCAGCTGAACCGTGAGACTCGACATCGCGACCTGGTCCTCGAGCGATGCGAGCTGCTGCTCGTACGACTCGAGCTGCCCCTGGCGCTCTGTGAGCGCGACCTCGGCCTCGATGAGTTCCGCGACGGTGCCCGTCTGGGACATCAGCTCGCTGAGTCGCTGAACAGATGCCCTGGTCGCATCGATGCGGGCGCGCAGGTCGATCGCCGTCGAGGTCACATCCTGCTGCGAGATCGAGGAGGAGAGCACTTCTCCCGATTCGGCCAGTTCGTCGATGACCGCGGGAAGGTCGGCCGAAGGCACTCGGATGCTGATCCAGCCGTAGCCCGAGTCCGTCGGCACGGGCGCGGAGGTGTCGTCGACGGCGACGCTTCTGCCGATCTCGGTGCTTTCGACATAGCCGCCACGCGATTCGGCCAGTGCGCCGATCGTGTCGGCGGCGTCCGCGATGTCCTTCACCTCCACTGTCGCGTTGGCGGTCGCGATGATCTCGCGATCAGTCACTGCGACATCTCCGGCCGCCGGCGCAGACTCGGCCGAGTCCGCGCCGGCGGGTGCGCCCTGGTCGGCAGAGCCCGAGCGTGACTCCTCCGTGACGATCATGTCTCCGCCCTCGGCCGTGCTCGTCGCCGAACCGCCGACCGCGGTGAGGATCGGGGGAGTGACGAGGACGCCGACGACGAACGCAGCCGCGATCCCCGCGCCGGTCATCCATCGACGCCGGCGGTGCCGAGCCCCTGCCGCGGCTGGGGCCTGCCGTGGCCGCTCGGCGGCGATGTCGTCGAACACGGCTGATTCGATGCGGGCCACCGCGGCATCGGTGAGCTCGGGCAGTTGCTCGGTGCTGGGTGTGGCGTTCATGCGTCGCTCGCTTCCTTCACGGCACCGCGTAGTCGGGTGCGGACTCGGGAGAGACGGTTCCGAACGATGGCGTGGCTCACGCCGAGCTCTTCAGCCGCGGCCTGGTAGGCATAGCCTTCGGCGGCGCAGAGTCGGAAGATCGCTCGGTCGAGGTCGCTCAGCGTGCCGATCTCGGCGGCGATGCGCTCCGCGAGGTCTGCGGTGATCACCTGCTCCTCGACGCTGATCGTCGAGGGCAGGGCATCGTCCACCGCATCCGTCGTGTGGGCTTGGTCGCGCCTGCGCTGGCGAAGGCGATTCGCAGCCTGGAAGCGGCAGATCGTCGCGAGCCACGGGAGGATCGAGTCTCCCTGCAGCTCGAACCCCGGCAGCTTGCGCCATGCCGTGACGAAGGTCTCCTGCGTCACATCCTCGGCATCCGCGGGGGAGCCGAGCATGCCGTGCGCGATCCAGTAGACCGGGCGGACATACGAGCGGTACAGCTCGCGGAAGGCGCTCTCGTCACCTGCCGCGGCCTGAGCCGCCCATTTCTGATCACTCGTCTGCACTGGCATCCCGATTCCGTTCGGTGTCTCTCACCTGGAAGTGTCGGAGGGTGCCCCATCGTCTCAGATCAGTGTGCGGGCTGCGCGTGCGCCTTCGCGAGCGTCTGCTGAGACATGCGGTCGATCCAGGCGAGTGCCACTGCCGACACGATGAACACCATGTGGATGACGACCTGCCAGAGCACGCCGATGGGGGTGTACTTCTCGCCGTCCGTGCTGATCCCGTTCTCGCTCATGCCACCGACCTCGATGAAGGTCTTGAGCAGGTGGATCGATGAGATTCCGATGATCGCCATCGCCAGCTTCACCTTGAGAACGTTGGCGTTGACGTGCGAGAGCCACTCGGGCTGGTCCGGGTGGCCGTCGACGTTGATGCGCGAGACGAACGTCTCGTAGCCGCCGATGATCACCATGATGAGCAGGTTGGCGATCATCACGACGTCGATCAGACCGAGCACGGCCAGCATGATCACCGCTTCGTCGAGGTGCGAGATGTCGTGGATGACGCCCTCGATGAGGTGCCACAGCTCGACCATGAAGACGATCACGTAGACGAGCTGCGCGACGATCAGCCCCAGATACAGCGGGGCCTGCAGCCAGCGGCTGACGAAGATGAGGGATCCGATCGCCCGAGCCCACGAATTCTGTGGCCTGGGGGCGAGGGGAGGGATGCCGTTCGGGGCGGTGTCTGGGTGCGAAGTCGAGGTCACGTCGACTATTCCACCGCGGCCCTTTCGCTCCGCTAACATTGGTGACGCGAGAGGGAGTATCCCGCAAGCGCATCCACCGTCATCACGAGTACCGACATCGCTGCTCCGGTCGTGCGACGCACTCTGTGCGTGGGAGAGACTTTCGGCCTTCCTCCGACCCTCCCGAAAGGTGCTGTACGCCCTTGGACATTCCCGTCTGGTTCGAGATCACCTCGATGATCGTCCTCACGATCATCCTGATCGGCGACCTGCTTCTGATCCGTCTCCGTCCCCACATCCCCTCGACCAAGGAGTCGACGCTGTGGGTCGTGTTCTACGTCGGCCTCGCACTGCTCTTCGCGGTGCTCCTCGGAAGCGTGTCCGGTTGGCGCAACGCGGGCGACTTCATCACCGGCTGGGCACTCGAATACAGCCTGTCGATCGACAACCTGTTCGTCTTCGTGCTGATCATGGCGCAGTTCGCCGTCCCGCGACGCCTGCAGCAGCAGGTGCTGATGGTCGGCATCATCATCGCGCTCGTCCTGCGCGGTGCGTTCATCCTCGTCGGTGTGGCGATCGTCGAGAACTTCTCGCCGATCTTCTACATCTTCGGTGCGTTCCTGATCTACACCGCGATCAAGCAGGCGATGCCTGAAGGCGAGCACGAAGACGATGTGAAGAAGGAGAACTTCATCGTTCGGCTGCTGCGGCGCCGGATCGACATCAGCGAGGAGTACGACGGATCGAAGCTGCGCACGACCGTCGACGGCAAGCGCATGTGGACGCCGATGGTCATCGTGTTCATCACGATCGGTGTGACCGACCTGATCTTCGCGATCGACTCGATCCCCGCGATCTTCGAGATCACCACCAACGGGTTCCTCGTCTTCGCCGCGAACATCTTCGCGCTCATGGGGCTGCGTCAGCTCTACTTCCTGCTCGGCGACCTGCTCGATCGCCTGCGCTACCTGCATTACGGCATCGCCGTGATCCTCGGCTTCATCGGCATCAAGCTGATCCTGCACGCTCTGCACGAGAACGAGCTGCCCTTCATCAACGGCGGCGAGCACGTCGAGTGGGTGCCCGACATCGACAACATGGTGTCGCTGGGGGTCATCGTCGTGTCGATGACCGTCGCGACGGTCGCCAGTCTCATCGCGTCGTCGCGCGAGAAGTCAGCGGCGAAGAAGGCAGCGATCGTCGAGTGAGTGCAGCCCGCTCACTCGGCTGACCAGAGAAGCTCCGCTTCGAGGGTGAGGTCGATGACCTGGCCGAGCAGGGCGCCGAGTGAGTTGGACTGCAGCAGGGCGTACTGGTCGTACTCGCCCAGCGGTGCGATCGCGGCGAGCTGCCAGGCCGCGGCGAGCGGGTCATCTGACAGTTCGGTGTCGGCATCCCACGGCGAGTCCACGCGCGCGAGGACCCGCCGTACGATCGCCTCTGCTTCGGTGCGCAATGGCGTGAGGGCGTCGTTCCATGTCAGCTCGGGCAGCTGTGTGACCTCTGCGCGGGGAAAGGGCGCATCGTCGAGCCACTGATCGACCCTGAAGCGGGCTGTTCCGACCGCGAGGGTGTGCAGCACCTGGGCGTCCGCCGCCACGCTCACCAGCCTGGCCATCGTGCCGATCCTGCTGCGTCGATCACCGCCCCCGACCTCGTGACCGCGCTCGATGAGCACGACGCCGAACTGCGGGTCGTCGTCGTCGAGCAGGTGCCCGATCATCGTCAGGTACCGCGGCTCGAAGACGCGGAGCGGCAGCGGAGTGTAGGGAAACAGCACCGAGCCGAGCGGGAACATCGGTAGTTCAGCCATGACCCCAGTCAACACCGCGCAACGTACAGTGAACAGATGCGCAGACCTCAGCCCATCGCCCCATCGCCCGGCCAGGAATCCGTGTGGGACTATCCGCGGCCACCCAGGGTCGAGAAGGTGTCCGAGCGCGTCACCATCCGCCTCGGCGGCGATCTCGTCGCCGATACGCGGGATGCCGTGCGGGTGCTCGAGACGAGTCACCCTCCCGTGTACTACCTTCCGATCGCCGACTTCGTCGAGGGTGCGCTCTCGGATGCCCCTGGCTCATCGTTCTGCGAGTTCAAAGGCGCTGCGCGCTATCTCGATGTGCGCGGTGGAGACCTGGTAGCGGCCGGTGCGGCATGGAACTACCCGCATCCTTCGCCCGGTTTCGAGATGCTGCGCGACCGGGTGGCCGTGTATGCGGCACCGATGGATGAGTGCATTGTCGGTGACGAGGTCGTGGTTCCGCAGCCGGGCGGCTTCTACGGCGGCTGGGTCACGTCGTCCGTCGTCGGGCCGTTCAAGGGCGTGCCCGGCTCCATGGGCTGGTAGAGCCCGCTGCGCCCCACCGGGTCAGAACGCGCGCAGGTTGGCCTGCAGTCCTCCGTCGACGTGGTCACGGCGGAGTATGCCACGGCGCCGCAGGACCGGCACGAGCTCGTCGAGCGTGCGGTGCAGCGTGACGGGGTGGAAGTCGCCCCACAGCAGCACGCCGTCGTTGCCCCACTCGCCGAGTTCCTCGATCAGGTCGGCGAACTCCTCGGCGGTCCCGACGAAGCCGGAGCGGTCGGCGATGCGCCCGGCGCGGGCGAGGGCGGTGAGGTGGGCGCGCAACGGGGCATCGTCTCCGCGGTCGCCGATCAGACGCTGGATGCTGCCGCGTGAGACGTGGTCCCCGAAGATCGACACGTCGAGCGGCCGGTCGAGGTCGAGCGTGGTGAGGTCGGTCTCGAGATCGCTCGACTGCTTGCGGGCGATCTGCACGAGTGCCGCGTCATCGGGGTGCGCGGATGCAGCGACGATCCGGTCGGCCTCCTCGGCGGACGACGTGATCACCGGCTGGATCGCGAAGAGGATCTTGATGTCGGCGGCTGAACGCCCGGCCGCGATCGCCGCGTCGTGGATCTTCGTGCGGTAGGCGCGCACGGATGCCTCGTCCAGTGGGGCGAGGGCGAGCTGGACATCGGAGTTGGCGCCGGCGAATCCGAGGCCGCGACCCGATCCGCCGGGGGAGACGATCGCAGGCTCCCCGTCGGTGAACGGCACTGCGTTCAGAGGGCCGTCGAACGCGAAGTGCTCTCCGCGGTGCCGCACGGTGCGCAGCTTCGACCCGTCCGCGAAGACATCGCTCTCTCGGTCTCCGATCAGCGCGCCGTCTTCCCAGCTGCGCCAGAGCGAGCGGATGCCGGAGAGCCATTCCTCGGCCCGGTCGTAGGCGGCATCGTGTCCGAGCTGCGCCGCCGCTGAGAAGTGACGAGCGCTGCCGGTGTCGGTGACCACGTTGAGCCCGAGACGGTGGCCGCTGAGGTGCTGAAGTGTCGAGAACTGCCGCGCCGCCGTGTAGGGAAGGTACGCCGCCGGATTCACGGTGGGCACGACTCCGAGGTGCCGGGTCGCCTGGAACAGATACGGGGCGAGAAGCAGCGGGTCGTGCTTGGGCCCGCCGAAGGCATGACGTACGCGGAGGTCGATCGTGTCCGGCGAGCCGAGAGAAGGCGCGTCTTCGATGATGACGAGGTCGAAGCCTGCCTGCTCGAGCGTCCGGGCGGCCTCCTGATAGATCTCGGGACGTGTCCAGTCGTAGTCCCAGTCAAGAGACGGATATCCCCACCCCTGGGGACCGAAGCCGCGGGCGAGGAACCAGCCGAAGTGCTGGGGCCTGGTCACGCGACGGCCTCTCGCGCAGGCTCGAGCACCCGGGCGAGGTCGGCGATGAGGTCGGAGACGTCTTCGATGCCGACCGAAAGTCGCAGGGTTCCCGGCTGCACACCGAGGATGTCGCGCTCTTCGGGTGTGCGGTGCGAGTGGCTGGTGGTCGCCGGATGCAGCACCAGCGAGCGCACGTCGCCGATGTGGGTCATGTGCGTGAAGACCTCGACGCTCTCGACGAAATCGCGTGCGGCGTCGATCCCTCCGCGGAGGGTGAACGTGAAGATCGAGCCGTACCCGCCATGCAGATACCGCTGCGCGAGCGCGTGATCGGGGTGAGTCTCGAGGCCCACGTGATCGACGCTCTCGACCGCGTCCTGCGCGGCCAGCCAGCGGGCGACTTCGAGAGCGTTCCGCGACTGGCGCTCGACCCGCAGGCCGAGGGTCTCGGCGCCCTGTCCGATCAGGAACGCGTTGAGAGGAGACGGGGAGGCGCCGAAGCGCGGAGCCACCGATTCGCGGGCGTAGGCGATCCGCGCGTTGCCGCCGTGGCGAGCGTAGACGCTCGGGAAGCCCCCGCGGCCCGGGAGCACCAGGTGCGGTGCATTGTGACCGGCCTTCTCCGCATCGAAACGACCGTCGTCGAGGATCACACCGCCGAGCACCGACCCGTGACCCGCGAGGAACTTCGATGCGGAGTGCACGACCATGGCTGCACCGTGCTCGATCGGACGCAGCAGGAACGGCGTCGCGAGCGTGTTGTCGACGATGAGCGGGATCGCGAACTCATCCGCGACCGCGCTCACAGCGGCGATGTCGAGGATGTCATTCCGCGCATTCGCGATCGACTCGGCGAACAGCGCGCGCGTGGTGGGGCGGATGGCCTCCCGCCACGCTTCGGGGTCGGCGATCTCGTCGATGAAGGTCGTCTCGATGCCGAGGCGCGCGAGGTTGTCGAGAAGGAGTCCCCGGGTGCCCTCGTAGATGTGGGTCGAGGACACGATGTGGTCTCCGGCTCCGGCCACCGTCAGCAGGGCCGTGACGACCGCGGCCTGACCGCTCGCGACCAGCACCGCCTCCGCGGCCGATTCGAGAGACGCGAGCTGTCGTTCGACGGCGCTCACCGTCGGGTTGCCCGTGCGGGTATAGCCGAAGCCGGCGCCGGTGCCGAAGTGATCTGCGGCGTGATCGAAGTCGTCGAACTCGAACCCCGCTGTCAGATAGATCGGCGTCGCCCTCGAAGACGCAGCGCCTTGATTCCGGGCGGCGTGAACCGCTCTGGTGGCGAAGCCGGTCGTGTCATCGGTCATGCGGATGCCTCTCGAAGGTGCGGGTGACAGTAGCGTGTCACGCGGCGACTCCGGTCGCGGAAGCGGTGGTAATCTGACGTCATGCGGATCGTGCTCCTCCTTAGCGGCCGCGACGAGAACTCGTTCTGAGCCCCTCCTCGTCGCGGAGTCCATCGTGGGCCGAACCGCCAGCTTCAGGAGAGACGCAATGAACATCCCCGCAGCAGACACAGCTC
The DNA here is from genome assembly GCF_031843745.1 of Microbacterium sp. WCS2018Hpa-9. NCBI lineage: Bacteria > Bacillati > Actinomycetota > Actinomycetes > Micrococcales > Microbacteriaceae > Microbacterium > Microbacterium sp. WCS2018Hpa-9. The sequence continues at coordinate 377,373 of NZ_JAVTIY010000001.1, read as the reverse complement.
CCGCACGTCCCAGGACCCTCGCTGAGAAGGTCTGGGACGACCACCTCGTCGTCAAGGGCGAGGACGGTGAGCCCGACCTGATCTACATCGACCTGCACCTGGTGCACGAGGTCACGAGTCCTCAGGCGTTCGACGGCCTGCGATCAGAGGGTCGTCCGCTGCGTCGCGTCGACCTGACGATCGCCACCGAAGACCACAACACGCCGACGTGGGACATCGACAAGCCCATCGCCGACCTCACGAGCCGCACCCAGATCGAGACGCTGCGCCGCAACGCCGCCGAGTTCGGCGTGCGCCTGCACTCGCTGGGCGATGCCGAACAGGGCATCGTGCACGTCGTGGGCCCGCAGCTCGGGTTGACCATGCCGGGCATCACCGTGGTCTGCGGCGACTCGCACACCTCGACTCACGGTGCTTTCGGAGCCATGGCATTCGGCATCGGCACGAGCGAGGTCGAGCACGTCATGGCGACCCAGACGCTTCCGCTCAAGCCCTTCAAGACGATGGCGATCACCGTCGAGGGCACTCTGCGCCCGGGAGTCACCGCGAAGGACATCATCCTCGCTGTGATCGCGAAGATCACGACCGGCGGCGGTCAGGGCTATGTCCTGGAGTTCCGCGGCAGCGCGATCCGTGCGCTGTCGATGGAGGGGCGGATGACCATCTGCAACATGTCGATCGAGGCCGGCGCCCGCGCGGGCATGGTCGCCCCCGACGAGACGACCTTCGAATACCTGAAAGGTCGCCCCCACGCGCCCAAGGGTAAGGATTGGGACGACGCCGTCGCCTATTGGCGCACACTCCCGACCGACGAGGGTGCGGCGTTCGACGCCGAGGTCTTCATCGACGCCGACGAGCTCGAGCCGTTCGTGACCTGGGGCACCAACCCCGGGCAGGGCATCTCGCTGTCGGCAGCGGTTCCGGACCCCGCTCAGATCGCCGATGCCAACGAGCGCGCAGCCGCAGAGCGCGCCCTCGAGTACATGGATCTGACGCCTGGCACGCCGCTCAAGGATGTGCCGGTCGACGCCGTCTTCATGGGGTCGTGCACGAACAGCCGCATCGAGGACCTCCGTGCGTTCGCCTCGATCATCGAAGGCAAGAAGAAGGCGGACGGCGTCCGCGTCATGGTCGTGCCCGGTTCGGCCCGGGTTCGGCTGGAGGCCGAGGCTGAGGGCCTCGACAAGATCATCAAGGACTTCGGCGCGGAGTGGCGATTCGCCGGCTGCTCGATGTGCCTCGGCATGAACCCCGATCAGCTCGCTCCCGGTGAGCGCTGTGCGTCGACGTCGAATCGCAACTTCGAGGGTCGGCAGGGCAAGGGCGGTCGCACGCACCTGGTGTCGCCGCTGGTCGCCGCGGCGACCGCGATCCGCGGCACGCTGTCGAGTCCCAGTGACCTGAACGAGATGGCGGAGGTCTGACCATGGAGAAGTTCATCACCCACACAGGCATCGCCGCTCCGCTGAAGCGCTCGAACGTCGACACCGACCAGATCATCCCCGCCGTCTTCCTCAAGCGGGTCACCAAGACCGGCTTCGAGGACGCGCTGTTCCACGGCTGGCGCCAGGACCCCGAGTTCGTGCTCAACCAGCCCGCCTTCCAGGGGGCGTCGGTGCTCGTCGCCGGACCCGACTTCGGCACCGGATCGAGCAGAGAGCATGCCGTCTGGGCACTGCGCGACTTCGGGTTCGCGGTCGTCCTGAGCCCGCGCTTCGCCGACATCTTCCGAGGCAACTCGGGCAAGCAGGGGCTTGTCGCGGCGACCATCTCAGAAGAGGATCTCGAGCGGATCTGGGCCGAGATCGACCGGAATCCCGGGGCATCCATCACCGTGGACCTCGAGGCGCGGGTCGCGTCGATCGGTGAGATCCAGGCTGACCTCGGGATCGACGATTACACTAGATGGCGGCTCCTTGAAGGGCTCGATGACATCGGGCTCACGCTGCGCAACGAAGACAAGATCGCGCAGTTCGAGGCCCGTCGCGAGTCGTGGCGGCCCCGGACCCTTCCCGTTCAGTGAACGGCGGGGCGGGGGAGCCGAGGGCGACCCCGCCCCGAATTCCGTTGAATGAAGTGAGGCTCCGAATGACGACACCTGTGCGCGACGCTCTTCCGGACGGAGTCCCCCCACTCACCGGTGACGTCCTCGCCATTCGTGGCGGCCGCCCCCTGCGCGGCCGTGTCGATGTCAAGGGCGCGAAGAACCTCGCGACCAAGGCGATGGTCGCCTCGCTGCTCGGCGAGACCGTCAGCGTGCTGCGCGACGTCCCAGCCATCAGCGATGTCGCCGTCGTGCGCTCGCTGCTCGAGGTGCACGGCGTCCGGGTCTCCGACGGCGATGAGCCGGGTGCTCTCGTCTTCGACCCGAGCGATGTCGAGTCGGCCCACTTCGAGGAGATCGACGCCCACGCCGGTGCCTCCCGCATCCCGATCCTGTTCTGCGGACCGCTCCTGCACCGTCTCGGTCAGGCTTTCATCCCCGACCTCGGCGGATGCCGCATCGGCGACCGCCCGATCGACTTCCACCTCGACGCACTGCGCAAGTTCGGCGCGATCGTCGAGAAGCTGCCGAGCGGCATCCGTCTCTCCAGGGGTGGAGCCCGCCTGCACGGTGCCAACATCCACCTGCCGTACCCGAGCGTCGGCGCCACCGAGCAGGTGCTGCTGACCGCGGTCAGGGCCGAGGGAACGACCGAGCTGCGCAACGCCGCCATCGAGCCCGAGATCATGGACCTGATCGCCGTGCTGCAGAAGATGGGCGCGATCATCTCGTACGAGCCGAACCGCGTCATCCTCATCGAGGGCGTCGAGACTCTGCGCGGTTACGATCACCGGTCGATCTTCGACCGCAACGAAGCGGCCTCGTGGGCATCCGCAGCGCTGGCCACCGACGGCGAGATCTTCGTCGGCGGGGCCAAGCAGCAGGAGATGCTCACCTTCCTCAACATCTTCCGCAAGGCGGGCGGCTGGTTCGACATCCAGGAGGACGGCATCCTCTTCCGCCGCGAAGGCGAGCTCAAGCCTGTCGTCGTCGAGACCGACGTGCACCCCGGGTTCATGACCGACTGGCAGCAGCCGCTCGTCGTGGCGCTGACGCAGGCGAACGGCCGCTCGGTCGTGCACGAGACGGTCTACGAGAACCGTCTCGGCTTCACCGACGCACTCGTCAAGATGGGCGCCGACATCGTCGTGCACCCCCGCGGACTGCAGGACGGGCCGCGGCGCGTGCCGCGTCGTGACCTCGAGCAGGCGGCCGTCATCACCGGGCCCACCCCGCTGCACGCCGCAGACATCGTCGTGCCCGATCTGCGCGGCGGGTACAGCCACGTGATCGCGGCGCTGACGGCCGAAGGCGAGTCCCAGGTCTCCGGAGTCGACATCCTCAGCCGTGGCTACGAGAAGTTCCTCGCCAAGCTCGATGCCGTGGGCGCCGACTTCGACGTCATCCGGTGACCCGGATGGGTTCCCGATCGCGTGAGACGACGCGGCCCAGTGTGTTCTGGCCGCTCGCGGCGATCGCCGTGCCGTTGATCTCCCTGCTCGCCAAGGTGCGCATCACCGGTGGTGAGAAGCTCCCGCGCGAGGGTGCCTACGTTCTGGCTCCCAACCACTATTCGGAGTTCGATCCGCTCATCGTGGCTCTCGCGGTCTGGCGGATCGGACGCGCGCCCCGATTCATGGCCAAGGAGAGCCTGTTCAAGGTCCCTGTGCTCGGTTGGATCCTGCGTCGCACCGGAATGATCCCGGTGGCTCGTTCGTCGTCGGCATCGGCCGCGAAGCAGACGCTGAAGCAGTCGGCCGAGCTGGTCGAGCACGGCCGCGGAGTGATCGTGTATCCCGAGGGGACGCTGACGCGGGACCCCGACATGTGGCCGATGCGCGGCAAGTCAGGCGCCGTGCGGCTGGCTCTGACCGACGGCATCCCGCTGATCCCGATGGCCCAGTGGGGCACCCAGGAGATCATGGGGCGCTACCAGAAGGGTCTGAGCCTGTGGCCGCTGCGCAAGCGTGTGGACGTCATCATCGGCGACCCGGTCGACGTGTCCGACCTGCGCGGGCGCGCGGGCGAGACAGCGGCGCTGAACGAGGCCACCGACCGCTTGATGAAGGCGATCACTGCGTTGCTCGAGGAGCTGCGCGACGAGAAGGCGCCGGCCGTGCGCTGGAACCCCGCCTCGCACGGACAGAAGGAGACGGGTCGCCTTGACTCCTAAGCGCAACACGCCCCAGGGTCCCAGGGTCGCCGTCATCGGCGCGGGCAGCTGGGGCACCACGTTCGGGAAGATCCTCGCCGACGGCGGTGCGCAGGTCACGATGTGGGCCCGCCGAGCCGAACTCGCGCACGAGATCGACGAGGCCAAACGCAACTCGCGCTATCTGCCAGGCATCAACCTGCCGCGCACGATGGCGGCGACGCATGAGCTGGCTATCGCACTGCGTGATGTCGACCAGGTCTATCTCTCGGTGCCGAGCCAGTCTTTGCGCGAGAACCTCAAGGCGCTGCGTCCGCTGCTGTCCGACAACGACGCGAAGATCGTCAGCCTGATGAAGGGCGTCGAGCGCACCACAGGGCTGCGGATGAGCCAGGTCATCGAGCAGGAGCTGCGGTGCGATCCCGATCGCATCGCTGTCGCCTCGGGGCCGAACCTCGCTCTCGAGATCGCCCGTGAGCAGCCGACGGCCGCCGTGATCTCGTCACGCAGCCAGGAGACGGCCGAGGAGGTCGCTCGCGCCGCACGCAACTCGTACTTCCGGACGTTCGTGAACACCGATGTGATCGGCACGGAGTTCGGGGGAGTGCTGAAGAACCTCATCGCCGTGGCGATCGGCATCGTCGACGGTGTCGGGTACGGCGAGAACACCAAGGCGTCGATCATCACGCGCGGACTCGTCGAGATGACCGACTTCGCGGTGGCGAACGGCGCCCACCCCGAGACGCTGCAGGGGCTCGCGGGCCTCGGAGACCTCATCGCGACGTGCCAGTCTCCATTGAGCCGCAACAACACGGCCGGGCGCCTGCTCGGCCAGGGATACAGCTTCCAGGACGTCGTCAAGCAGATGCAGCAGACAGCCGAGGGCCTCGCGTCCGTCGCGCCGGTGCTGCAGCTCGCTCGCGAGTCCGAGGTGCACATGCCCATCGTCGAGCAGGTGAAGATGGTGCTCGACGGCAAGATGAACCCGCGCGACATCGCACCCCACCTGACGACGGACGACGACACCCCGCAGGGTGAGAGGACCAACCATGGACAAGCAGACGGTGGTGGTGCTCTTCGGAGGGCGCTCCAGCGAGCATTCGATCAGTTCCGCAACGGCGGGCGGAGTGCTGGGCGCGATTGATCGCGACCGCTATGCGGTGATCCCGGTCGGGATCACCCGCGAGGGGGCTTTCGTTCTCGAGGACGACGACCCGTCGAAGTTCCCGTTGGATGCCGCGCATCTGCCGGAGGTCGCCGACAACGGCACCAGGGTGCTGTGGCCCGAGCCCGGAGGCGACCGCACGCTGCGCGTCGTGCGTCCGGACGGGACCACCGAACGCTTCGGCGAGATCGACATCGTGCTGCCGATCCTGCACGGAACGCACGGCGAGGACGGGACGATCCAGGGCTACTTCGACACCCTCGAGGTTCCCTACGCTGGTGGGGGAGTTCTCGACTCGGCGCTGTGCATGGACAAGCACTTCATGAAGATCGCACTGCGCGCCGCCGGCATCTCCGTGGCACCGGGCATCACGGTCCGCTCACGGGAGTGGGAGCGGGATGCCGCGTCGGTTCGCGCATCTGCGGTCGAACTCGGGATGCCGCTGTTCGTCAAGCCGGCTCGCGCGGGTTCGAGCGTCGGCGTCTCGAAGGTCGAACGGCCCGACGAGCTCGACGCGGCCCTGGCCGTCGCCTTCGCAGAGGACGACAAGGTCCTCATCGAGAGCGGGGTGGTCGGTCGCGAGATCGAGGTCGCGGTTCTCGAGAGCGCCGACGGTGTGCGTGCATCGCTGCCCGGTGAGATCGTGCTGACGTCCCGTGGGTTCTACGACTTCGAGGGCAAGTACCTCGGTGGAGACGGCGTCGACGTCGTATGCCCCGCGGAGCTCGAGGATTCCGAGATCGAGGCGATCCAGGATGCCGCGATCCGAGCATTCGAGGCGGTCGACGGCCGTGGCCTCGCCCGTGTCGACATGTTCCTCACGCCCTCCGGCGAGCTCGTCGTCAACGAGCTCAACACTATGCCTGGATTCACGCCGATCTCGATGTTCCCGAAGTGCTGGGTGGCATCCGGACTCAGCTACGGCGACCTGATCTCCGAGCTGATCGAAGCGGGCCTGCGCCGCTGATCGGGCGGCGTCCGCTCAGCCTTCGGTCGATCCCGCGTCAGGGGATTCCTCGGTGGGCACTCGGTCCGTGCACCGAGCCGTCGCCGGTTCGAGGCCGGACTGGATGCTCGTCGAGAGACTCTCGACCACCGTGCGGAAGTCGATCTCCTCGCCCCGGCGGATGATCACCTCGACGGCGGGATCGCGACCGTAGGTCACCAGGCGCTGGCGTTCGTCTTCCTGGTCGAGCACGAGCCAGTCGACGCTGCCGATCGTGGTGCAGACTTCCGTCGACGGTGCGGGCGGTTCGACGCCGCAGCGCAGCACGACCGTCGGGTCGCCCCAGGCGCCGGTGGCCTGCGCATCGGTCCACACGCGGTCGAGATCGCCGACGGCATCGGGGAGCAGCACGGAGACCTCTGCGCACGCCGGATTGTTCGCATCGTCGGCCGGGTCCAGATGGATCGTGGTCGAGCATCCGGAGAGCGCTGCGACGAGGGCCAGCGACCCCGCGATGACGGCGAGACGACGAGAGCGGGGCATGCATCCAGGCTACCTTTGACTGCATGCCCTCCCGACCTCGCGACGATGATCCGACCCTCGGCGATCTTTCGGAGGGGGAGATCCTGCGGGCCATCCTGGCGAGGACAGCGCGGGCCAGTCACACGATAATCGGACCCGGCGACGATGCGGCGGTGATCGCGGCTCCGTCGGGATCCGTGGTCGCCACGACCGACACGCTCGTTCACGGTCCTGACTTCCGACTCGCCTGGTCGTCGGGCTACGACCTCGGGTGGAAGGCCGCGGCGGTGAACCTCGCCGACGTGGCCGCCATGGGTGCGCGCCCGACCGCACTGCTCGTCGCGCTGGCGGTGCCGCGCGATCTGAGGCTCTCTTTCGTCGAACGCCTCGCCGACGGACTCCGTGAGGCGTGCGCGGCCCTGGCACCCGGCTGCGCCGTGGTCGGCGGCGATCTCACCGTCTCCGACGTGCTCACCGTGGCCGTCACGGCTCTCGGCGATCTCGAGGGCCGGGCGCCGGTGTTGCGCTCAGGTGCGCGGGTCGGCGATGTGGTCGCAGTGGCGGGGGAACTCGGGCATGCCGCCCGCGGACTCGCCGTGCTCTTCGGCAGGTTCCGCGACGGTGAGACCCCGGTCGCTGTCGATCCGTCGGTGCTCGGGCGGGGTGAGAGCGCGGCGCTGACGGCTCAGCTCCGCCCGTCGCCGCCGATCGGCCTCGGACCCTTCGCCGCCACAGCCGGAGCCACCGCGATGATGGACATCTCGGATGGTCTCGCGCTCGACGCGCGGCGGATGGCGGCGGCCTCGGCCGTCACGATCGCCCTCGACGGTGCAGCCCTCGGAGACTCCCCGCAACGGGCTCTCGCCGGCGGCGAGGATCACGCGCTGCTCGCCACATTCCCTCCGGGGATGCTGCCGTCGGGCTTCCGCATTATCGGGACTGTGGCCCCGCAGGGCGAGCACGAGCTGCTGGTAGACGACGCACCCGCAGACGTCAGCGGCTGGGATCCCTATCGCGACTGGGATTCGGCCTCGGGCTGAGGCGTCTCAGAGGCGGGAGCGGGCTCGGCCCACCAGAGAGCGGTGTCTCCGTAGGCCTTCTCACGGATCAGCTCCAGGCCGGCTGCCCGGAGATCAGGAGGCGTGGAGCGCCGCGCGCGCTCGATGATCACGAGGGCGTCGGGTGCGAGACACGGCGCGAGTGCGATGAGATCGGTGGTCATCGCGTCGTCGTCGAGGTCATAGGGCGGGTCCGAGAAGACGAGGTCGTACGGACCGGAGGCTCGCAGCAGGAACGACCGGACCGCGCTCTGGTGCACCCTCGCGCCGGACGCGCCGGCCTTCGCGACGGTGGCGGCGTTGCGACGGACGACTGCGGCCGCCTCTCGGCCGTGCTCGACGAGATCGGCGCTGACCGCGCCGCGGCTGAGCGTCTCCAATCCCAGCGCACCCGAGCCGGCGTAGAGATCGAGCACGCGGGCCCCGACGATCGCGTCGGCTGACTCCAGCGCTCCGAAGAGCGACTCCCGCACGCGGTCGCTGGTGGGTCGCGTTCCCGCGTGGGGCACGTCGAGCCGCGCGCCGCGTGCCTTTCCGGCGATGATCCTCGTCACCCGTTCACGATACGACAGCTACGGCGCACGTCGTGTCCGTGCGGCCTTCTAGACTCGGATCATGTCGCTCACGCTGGATTCGTCGCTGGAGGAGGCGTTGGGCTCCACGCCGGCGAAGTCCCTCGATCGGGCGTTCAGCATGAAGACGGTCGGCGATCTCGTGTCGCACTATCCCCGGCGGTATGCCGACCCGGGCGAGCTGACCCCGATCCGCGCGCTTCCGCTCGGTGAGACCGTGACGATCGTCGCCGAGGTGCTGTCGTCGAGTGCCAGGGCGATGCGCAATCGGCGGGGCGCGATGGTCGATGTCGTGATCGGCGACGGCATCGGCAAGATGTCCCTGACGTTCTTCGCGAAGAACCTCGGGGCGGCCAAGTGGCGCTCCGAGGATCTCGCGGTCGGCCGTCGAGGCGTCTTCTCCGGCAAGGTCGGCGAGTTCAACGGCATGACGCAGTTCGCGCACCCCGAGTACGAGCTCTTCGACGACGAGGATGCGGCCAGGCGGCGCGCCGATGCCCGCGCCGCCGTGCTGATCCCGATCTACCCCGCTACGTCGACGCTGCAGACCTGGCAGATCGCCAAGTTCATCACTCGAGTGCTCGACGGTCTCGGTGACGTGCCCGAGCCTCTCGCCGCGGATGTCCGCGCGCGGGAGGAGCTGCTGACCGCGAGAGAGGCACTCGAGCAGATCCATCGACCGAAGACCCGCAACGACATCGATCCTGCCGTCCGCACGCTGCGGATGCATGAGGCGCTCACGCTGCAGACCGCACTCCTGCAGCAGCGCGATGCGGTGCGATCGCTCTCGGCCACGGCGCGTGCGGCGAAGCCCGGTGGCCTGCTCGAGCGTTTCGACGCCTCGCTGCCGTACGACCTCACGCCCGATCAGCAGACAGTCGGCGCGCAGGTCGCGAAGGACCTCGTCGGCTCGTGGCCGATGAACCGGCTCGTGCAGGGAGAGGTCGGATCCGGCAAGACGCTCGTCGCACTGCGTGCGATGCTCCAGGTCGCCGAGTCCGGCGGCCAGGCCGCGCTCATCGCGCCGACCGAGGTCCTGGCGGGCCAGCATCTGCGGTCGATATCGAAGATGCTCGGGCCTGAGCTGGCTCCGCTCGTGATGCCCACGCTGCTCACCGGGCAGATGCCGGCTGCAGCGCGGCGCAAGGCCGCCCTGCGCGTCGCCTCCGGGCAGGCGCTGATCGTCGTCGGCACCCACGCGCTGCTCGGCGAGAAGACGACCTTCGCAGATCTCGGCCTCGTCGTGGTCGACGAGCAGCACCGGTTCGGCGTCGAGCAGCGTGAGGCTCTCCGCGCCAAGGGCTCCAGTCCGCACGCTCTCGTCCTCACCGCCACCCCCATCCCTCGCACCGTCGCCATGACGGTGTTCGGAGACCTCGACACCTCGGTGATCCGCACGATGCCGAAGGGGCGGGCGGGAATCGAGTCGTTCGTCGCCCCGCTCGCCGAGCACCCCGGGTGGTTCAACCGCGTCTGGGAGCGCGCCGCCGAGGAGATCGCTCAGGGGCGTCAGGTCTTCGCGGTGTGCGCTGCGATCGATACCACCAAGAAGACGGCTGAGGCGGGTGAGCCCGCCCTCCTGCAGCCCGAGGGCGCATCCGGTCCGCGCTGGGGTGTGGTGCAGCTCGACGAAGCGCTGGCGACGCACCCGAAGCTCGGCGGTCTCCGTCGAGCGGTGCTGCACGGACGTATGCCCTCGGACGAGAAGGATGCGGTCATGCAGGCCTTCGCTCGGGGCGAGATCGACCTGCTGCTGGCGACGACCGTCATCGAGGTCGGCGTCGACGTGCCCAACGCCTCGACCATGATTGTCCTCGACGCCGACCGCTTCGGTGTCTCCCAGCTGCATCAGCTGCGGGGTCGGGTGGGTCGAGGCGGCGTGCCGGGGCTGTGTCTGCTCGTGACCGAGGCCGAAGCCGGCTCGGTGGCGCGCGATCGGGTCGACGCTGTCGCGGCGACTCTCGACGGTTTCGCCCTCGCCGAGGTCGATCTCGAGCTGCGAGGCGAAGGAGACGTGCTGGGCGCAGCACAGGCGGGCGTGCGGTCGTCGTTGAAGCTGCTGCGCGTGGTCAAGGACTCCGGTCTGATCGTCAGGGCGCGCGAGCTCGCCGAGGTGATCCTCGCCGCCGACCCGGGTCTCGATGCGAACCCGGGGCTCAGATCGGCCATCGAGCGACGCGTGAGCGACGACGATCGCGCGGCTCTGGCGAAGAACTGACCCGAGCACGGCGTGCCCTAGGCTGGGGGCATGAGCAGCCGGATCGCCGTCGTCCCGGGTTCCTTCGACCCGCCGACCCTGGGCCACCTCGATGTCATCCGTCGGGCCGCCAAGCTGTACGACGAGCTGCATGTGCTCGTCGTGCACAACCCGGGCAAGGAGGCGATGCTGCCGATCGCGGCGCGGCTCTCGCTCATCGAGCAGTCCATCGCCGAAGAGGGCATGGGCGGCAACGTCATCGTCGGATCGTGGAGCATGGGTCTTCTGGTCGACTATGCGCGCGACGTGGGCGCCGGCGTGCTGGTCAAGGGGATTCGCTCGCAGATCGACGTCGCCTACGAATCGCCGATGGCGATCGTCAACCGGCACCTCGCGGACATCGAGACCGTCTTCCTGCTGCCTGACCCGGCACATGCTCTCGTGTCGAGCTCTCTCGTGCGACAGGTCGCAGGGCTCGGCGGCGATGTGTCGCCTTTCGTTCCTCGAGCGGTCGCCGCGTTCCTCGACACGGGGTCTCGCGGCATCTGAAGCCGCGCTCCTGAGCACCGCGCTCAGCGCGAAGCCAGCCTCCCGCCGCATGTAGCCGGTACCATTGCTGGGTGCGTTCTCGAATGAGTGGTCCTTTTGTCCTCCCCGTCCGCGACATCGTCCGCAAGCCGGGAGAGATGCGCGAACATGAGTTCTCCGTGACCCTGAAGGATGCCTGGGGAGAGGGGATCGTGTCGTATGAGGCAGGTTCCGAACTCGATCTGGATGTCCGCCTGGAGTCGGTCCACGAGGGCATTCTGGTGTCAGGAATGGTCGATGCGGAGTACTCCGGCGTGTGCGGTAGATGCCTCATCGACATCACTCGGCCCGTCGAAGTCGAGTTCCAGGAGCTTTTCGCGTATCCTGGTGAGGAAGAAACTGACTTCGAGGTTCAAGACGACCACGTGGATCTTGAAACTCTAGTCAGGGATGCGGCCGTATTGTCGCTTCCATTTCAGCCGGTGTGTCAGCCGGATTGCCCCGGGCTCGACCCGGAGACGGGCGAGAAGTTGACAGCGAGCACCGTCACGGAGCAGGCAGCTCCCATCGATCCTCGGTGGAGCGCGCTCCAGAACATCACAGACCAAGACGGCACGGAAGAATCTCGTGCCGCCGAGAAAGAAGAGAGCTAGTCATGGCTGGTAACCCCCCGAAGCGCAAGGTATCCCGTTCGAACACCCGCTCGCGCCGTGCGCAGTGGAAGGCGGCGCCCATCGCTCTCGTCAAGACCATCGAGAACGGCAAGACCGTCTACAGCCGCCCCCACCAGGCGAAGGTCGTCACCGACTCGCAGGGCACCGAGCTGTTCCTCGAGTACAAGGGCCGCAAGGTCGCCGACGTCTGAGTCGCGACTTCACTTCTGTGACTGAGGTCCCTGGGGGGACGAGACCACTCCCAGAGAAGCTCCGCGTCGATATCGACGCGGAGCTTCTGGAGTTGGCACTCACCCATCGTTCATATGCGTATGAGCATGGCGGAATCCCTCACAACGAACGTCTCGAGTTCCTCGGCGACTCCGTTCTCGGTCAAGCCGTGACGGTGATGCTCTTCACGACCCATCCAGGGCTCGATGAGGGCGAACTCGCCAAGCGGCGCGCGAGCGTCGTCTCGACGGTCGCTCTCGCCGAGGTGGCGAGAGGCATCGATCTGGGCAGCCACCTGCTGCTCGGTCGAGGCGAAGAGCAGACCGGCGGACGCGACAAGGATTCGATCCTCGCAGACACGATGGAAGCGGTCATCGGCGCGACGTATCTGTCAGCCGGTCCTGAGGCGGCCACCGAGCTCGTGCTCCGTCTGACCGAACCGCTGCTCGCCGACCCCGAGCGCTATGGTGCTGCCATGGATCCGAAGACCAGTCTTCAGGAGCTGGCGGCGCGCATCGGTGCCAACCCACCGCAGTATTCGGTGGAGGCGAGTGGCCCCGATCACGATCGTCGCTTCCTGGCGACCGTGAGTGTCGGTGATCTGGCGATGACCGGCAAGGGAAGCAGCAAGAAGACCGCAGAGATGGCGGCTGCGCTCGGCGCGTGGCGCTTCCTCAACGAGCGTGCCTGAGCTTCCCGAAGTCGAAGTGGTGCGAGCCGGTCTCGCTCCTGCGGCGGTCGGTTCCGTCATCACGGGGGTGAGCGTGTTCGATGAACGCGCTCTGACACGTCACGCCGCGGGGGCATCCGACTTCGTCTCGCGTCTTGAGGGACGCACGTTCACCGCCGCAGAGCGACGAGGCAAGTTCCTCTGGCTTCCGTTCGACACCGACGACTGCGCATTGATCGCGCACCTCGGGATGAGCGGACAGATGCTGCTGCGCGCCCCGGATGCCGAAGCGGAACGCCACGAACGCATTCGCATCGGCATCGAGCACCCGCAGCACGGAGAGCTCGCGATCGTGTTCGCCGATCAGAGGACGTTCGGGTCGCTCGCGGTCGACCGTCTCGTGCCGGACGGGCCGACGATGATCCCCACTCAGGTCGTGCACATCGCGCGCGACCCCCTCGACCCTCTCTTCGACGACGGCGTCCTCGTGCGCACGCTCGGCAGACGGGGCAGCGCGATCAAGCGAGTGCTGCTCGATCAGCAGGTGATCAGCGGGGTGGGCAACATCTACGCCGACGAGGCGCTCTGGGCGGCGCGCATCCACCCCGAGACGCTCTCGAGCGCGCTGTCGACATCCGCGATCGGACGGCTTCTCGCCGAGATCCGTGTGGTGCTCGCCAAGGCGCTGGCCGAGGGAGGCACGAGCTTCGATTCCCAGTACGTCAACGTGAACGGCCAGGCCGGATACTTCGCGCACTCCCTCAACGCCTACGGTCGAGGCGGCCAGCCGTGCCCTCGGTGCGGCACTCTGATCCGCCGACAGGCTTTCATGAACCGGTCGAGCCACTTCTGCCCGCGCTGCCAGCGCCGACGCTGAGGCTCAGGCCATCTCGAACGACCGGGCGAGCAGAGGCCTGGTCGCACGTGTGCTCACCCACACGATGCCGATTCCCACCGCGAGCACGGCGCCGATCGTCAGCAGCGACTCGGGAGCGGTGATCAGGGCGATCCCGAGCAGGGGGAACACGAGCACCGCGGCGCAGGTCGCCGATCCGATCGCGGTGACGAGCAACGGCGACATGATCGCGCGGCGACGCGCGCTGTCAACAGTGTCGACGGGCATCCCGAGGTGGTGCAGACTTCGGTGCAGATCGCGCTGATCGAGCACGGAGGCCGCCTGATTGACCCCTACGGATGCTGCGACCATCAGGAACGAGGCGACCAGCGTGATGACGAGACCGGTGCGCATGTCGATGGCGAGTGCCGCATCGGCATCCGTCGCGTCGCCGCTGTTCATCACGTTCATCAGTGAGACGCCGGTGCCGGCGAACACGGCCATGAAGCTCGCCATCGCGATGCCGCTCACCTGACGCCATGCGGCTTTGGGCGAGTCCAACACCAGGCGGGCTGCGAGCAGCCGGTCGGCCCGCTCGGCCTTGCGCAGCTGACGTGATGCGCTGACCTTGAGGATCCACGGGCCGATCACGTTGAGCACGGCGAGCGCCACAGCGAACAGCGCTGCCAGAACGGTGATCGTCACCGCGAGCCCCGCGACGGACGGGAAGATCTTGACGAGGACGAAGACCAGAGCGAGCACCGAGATGCCGATGATCGCACGGAACCAGTGCACCGTCGATACCGTCGTCCGCAGTCGCACTCCGAGCGGTGAGACGATCACGCGTCGGAGACCCAGCACGGCGCTGCCTGCCGCCACCAGAAGGACCCCTCCCACGACCGCCAGGATGCTGAGGGGAGACAGCATCACAGCGTCGGCGCCGAGAGCCGTGCCACGGAACGGGATGAGCCCGACGAGGGGAGCGGTCGCGAGATGCGCAACCACTCCGGCCACGGCACCTGCAGCCGCGACCAGCACGGATTCGACCACGGTGGCGATGCTGACGCCCATCGGAGTCACGCCGAGAAGGCGCAGGGTCGAGAGTCGCTCGTCGCGGCGGCGGGCCGAGAGACGAGCAGCCGCTCCTCCGAGATTCGTCAGCGGCACGACCAGGAGCACGAGAGCGATCGCCGCCAGTGCCTGGTAGACCGGCGCGTAGTCGTCGGTCCAGGTCCAGAACGACTGCGCTCCGCCCACGACGGTCAGCACCAGAGCGGTGACGATGCCGAAGGCGACCACAGGAAGCGCCAGGACGGCGTTCTCTCCCTTCGTCGGTCGGAGAAGGAGGGCAAGAATGCGGGCGTTCATGCGGACACCGCCGATGAGACGATCTGTCCGTCACGAACCGCCACGACGCGCGAGCATCGAGCGGCGACGTCGGCGTCGTGGGTGACGACGAGGAGCGTTCGCCCCTGCCCGGTCGTCGACCAGAGGAGTGCGTTCATCACGTCCTGCGAGGTGTGCGAGTCGAGCGCTCCGGTCGGCTCATCGGCGAAGACGAGGTCCGCGCCGGTGGCTTGGGCCCGCGCGATCGCGACGCGCTGCGCCTGCCCGCCGGAGAGCTCGCCGATGCGGCGATCCTCCATCCCGGCGAGCCCCAGGGCGGCGAGCCAGGATGCTGCGTGAGCCGTGGCGTCAGCTCTCTTCACGCCGTTGATCATCGATGCGAGCGCCACGTTCTCGACGGCGGTGAGCTCAGGGATGAGGAGCCCCTGCTGGAAGACGAACCCGAACTTCTCCCTGCGCAGCCTGGAGCGTGCAGATTCACCGAGCCCGGCGAGTTCCACGGCGTGCCCGGCCGAGGGCTGGAACGTCACCGTGCCGGAGTCCGGCGTGACGATGCCGGCGAGCACATGGAGGAGGGTGGTCTTGCCCGATCCGGAGGCACCCATGATCGCCACCGACTCGCCGCGGTGAATCGTGAGATCCACCCCGGCGAGTGCGCGTGTGGTGCCGTAGGACTTGGTCAGGGAGCGTGCGTCGAGGACGGAGTGGTTCATGCTTCCAGCCTCGCGATCCTGCCAGGAGCGCTGCATCGGCCAGGCGGATGATCCGCCCGCCTCCGCATACACCGATCGGATGATCTCGGTCAGATCCGCTTCTGCCATGCCCCGGCATACGAGACCGGCACGAACCCGACCGCCTCGTTGATGCTCAGCATCGGTCGGTTCTCCTCGGCGTTGAAGGTGGAGACGGTGGGGGAGAGAGGCATGAGCTCTCGCCAGCGCACGAGGTTCGCGCACTTGACGACGGTGCCCAGCCGATGCCCGCGGTGCTCGCGAGACACCAGGGTGCCGAGCTGGTGGGTGACACCTGAGCGGTCCGCTCCGATGAGCAGTTCGTTGTATGCCACGATGTCGCCACTCGGCACGTGCTGCACCGCGACGATCGACAGGGCTTGACCGGCTCCGGTGAGCCGTCTCTCGCGGCGCACGACGCGTTCCGCGTCCCACTCCTCGGCGACGAAGTCCATCTCACCGCTCGGGGCGTCTTTCGACAGGCGAGCGAGGATCGCCGCGTAGCCGTCTCGGAACTCGGGCGGCGTCGGAGCCATCCACTGGAGCACCCGATAGTCGTCTCCCGCGGCCGCCTGCGCAGATTCCAGAGCGTCCAGGAGCGGGGACGGGTGTGATCGCAGATCGAACTCGCTGTTGCGTTCGACCTGTTCGAAGTCATACCCACGGGCTTCGAGCGCGTCCGACAGCGGGATCGCCGGGATGCGACCCCAGCCCGTCCTCGGTGAGATCATCCGCTCGGACTCGATCGGCCGGTGCAGCGTCCAGATCTGCACCAATGACCGACCGTGGGCCCGAGCCTCCGACTCTGCGAGCGACAGGAGGGCGTCCTCGACGCCGATTCCCCAGTGCTTCTCGGGCACGAGGAGGTCTGCTTCTGCCGCCTTCGCATCCGCCTCCTGGGCATAGGCGATCGTGATCATGCCGACGATCTCGTCGCCCTGCCGGGCCACGAATCCGGTCTGCAGAGTGTCGCTGGAGTCCTGCCATGAGGCGAGCATCTGCGCGGCATCCGGGGCGATGTCGGGCAGACCCACCAACTCATCGCAGATCTGCCGGTTGAGCTCCCCGTAGGCGCGGAAGTCCGCGCCGTCCGCGGCGTCCAGTGCAGCGGGGATGATCAGGGGTGTGACCGTCAGTGTGGTCGTCGTCATGACAGTTCCTTCTTCCATGCGCCCTCATAAGCGATGGCCGTGAAGCCCATCGCCTCGTTGATCGACAGCATCGGTCGGTTCTCCTCGGCGTTGTAGGTGATCACGTCGCGGGACTCGGGAGCGACGCCCGTCCACGACAGGAAGGCGTCGCACTTCACGAGCTGTCCCAATCGGTGGCCACGATGCTCCTTGAGCACCAGAGTGTCGTGCTGATGGGTGGTCGCGGCCAGATTCGGTCCGATGCGGAGCTCGGTGAACGCAGAGAGCTCGCCGGTTCCGATGTGCTGCGCGACGGTGACCTGGATGATCTGCCCCATCTCCTCCACTCGCTTCTCCGAAGCGATCAGACGCTCGGCATCCCAGACCTCCTCGTCGGCCTCGAGGTCGGCCGACGGCGCATCGGTCGACATGCGCGACTTGAGCCACGCGTAACCCTCGACATGCTCAGGGGGTGTCGGCAGCATCCACCGGAGCACGCGGTAGTCCTGCGAGAACGCGCGTGCGTCTTCGCGCAGCTCCTCGGCGCGCCGAACAGCCTCGGGACCAACCTTCAGGCGGCTCACCCGGTAGACCTGCTCGAGACTGAATCCGTGGCGCACGAGGAATCGCGCGACGTGATCATCCGGCACGCTGCCGAAGCCGGTCTTGGCCTGGAGCCTCGGACCCTCGCTCGCCTGCTGTTCCGTCCAGTTCTGGATGACTGTGCGATCGTGCAGGCGCGCGAAGGCTTCGACGTGCGGAAGGATCGCGGTTCCGATTCCCCGACCCCAGACGCGCGGGTGGATCTCGATCGAGGCGATGGCCACACGCGACCCCTCCTCGTGCGGGATGTCGATGACCGTTCGTCCGACGATCTCTCCTGCGACGCGCACCGTCCACACCGCGGTCGTGCGCTCCTTGCGGGAGCGCAGGATCGGAAGCAGCGCCTCTGGCGTGAGGTCCTGTTCGGTGCGTCCGGTGAGTTCGCGATAGACGGCGTTGCGCACACGGGCGAGCTCGCGGAACTCGGCCGCGTCGGCTGCATCCGCCCGTGCAGGCAGCACGAGCGGATGCAGCGACGCATCTGCGGTGAGCGGAATGCTCATGGTGATCTCCAGGTCAGCGCAGCTGACGCTGCAGGTCGTAGGTGAGCAGAGCGTACGTCTCGCCGACGGTGCGGTTGCGCCGATCGAGGTGCAGCACGTCCGCCTCGAGGGCGGAGACGCGGCGCGCCGGACGGGGGCGCTGAGCCCGCTGGAGCAGCCAGAGGCCGATCCTGAGCGAGAGACGATCTGCCAGCGCGAGGCGCCGCAGCTCATCGGGTGCGGGGATGTGAAGGACCTGCTGGTCCTCGGTATCCGGAGGGTGGGGGATGCTGCGATACAGCGTGGTGTTCACGATGATTCCTTCGAGATGAGTGGTGATGATCAGTGAGGTGAGCGCTGTCGCCGGGCGCCGAGAAGACGGCCGGCAGAGCGCGGTGAGAGTCGAGAGCCCGGCGCGCCGGAAGGCGATCGCCGGGGTCGGCGGTGATCCGTGATCCGAGAAGGATCAGAGGGTGGGGCGCGGAGACACGCGAGCGAGAGACCCCGTCACCGATCGGAGACCGGAGGGTGATTCGGGGCAGAGTTCTCGGGCTGCGGTTCTACGAGAGAGCGCCGAGGCGGACGCCGGTGGTTACCGAGTGCGCAAGGCGCGGCGCGAATGGCGCGGCGAGGCCAGTGGCCTGAGCGTTGAGCTGAGTGATCATCGGTAACCTCCTTTTCGTGTGGCGATCCGGAGGTTACGGTAGCGAAACCCGGGCGTGTCCGTCAAGCATGTCCGGCGTGGCCCGGCGTGTCGCGGCCGATTCCGGTTCGCTCCGCTCCCGCGCGGGATGCCGGTTCTGAGCCGTCATTCCGGTAGCGTGTGGGCGTGAATCACCCGGAAAGCACGGTACGCGCATGCATCTGAAGAGCCTGACCCTCAAGGGGTTCAAGTCCTTCGCGCAGCCGACCAGTTTCGTGTTCGAACCGGGCGTCACCTGCATCGTCGGACCCAACGGATCGGGCAAGTCCAACGTCGTCGACGCCCTTGCCTGGGTGATGGGCGAACAGGGAGCGAAGACTCTCCGCGGCGGCAAGATGGAGGACGTCATCTTCGCCGGCACCTCGACGAGAGGGCCGCTCGGTCGCGCCGAGGTGCAGCTCACGATCGACAACAGCGACGGCGCCCTGCCGATCGAATTCGCCGAGGTCACGATCAGTCGCACGCTGTTCCGCAACGGCGCCAGCGAATACGCCATCAACGGGGAGAACTGCCGCCTGCTCGATCTGCAGGAACTCCTCAGCGACTCCGGTCTCGGACGCGAGATGCACGTCATCGTGGGCCAGGGGCGCCTGGACACGGTGCTCCAGGCGTCGCCGGAGGATCGTCGCGGCTTCATCGAAGAAGCCGCCGGAATCCTCAAGCATCGGCGTCGCAAGGAGAAGACTCTCCGCAAGCTCGATGCGATGGAGACCAATCTCACGCGCCTGAGCGATCTCGCCGGCGAGATCCGGCGCCAGCTGAAACCCCTGGGCAGGCAGGCCGAGATCGCGCGCGAGGCACAGACGATCGCCGCCGTCGTGCGTGATGCCAAGGCCCGGATCTTCGCGGATGACGTCGTGGCGCTGCGCACGGCGCTGGCAGATCACACACGCACCGAGCACGAGCGGCACACCGAACGACTCGTGCTGTCGGATCAGGCCGAGGCGGTGCGGGCGAGCATCGCGCGCCTCGAGCAGGATCAGAACTCGGTCGCGGTGGATCAGGCGAGAGGCGTGGCGTTCGGCCTCGAGCAGGTGCAGGAGCGGATGCGCGGTTTGTACACCCTCGCCAATCAGCGGCTCGCGCTGCTCGGCTCGGACGAGGACGATGCGGCGGTGACGGCCGTCACTGTGACGCAGAGCACGATCGACGAGGCGAAGGACGAGATCATCGAGATCTCCGCCGGCCTCGGCGACGCTCAGGACGCGGCGACTGTCGCGAGCCGCGAGGTGGTGAATGCGCGGGCCGAGCTCGACACCCTCGACGTCGACATCGCGGAGCAGAGCGCGCTCGTCTCGGAGTACGACATGCGGCTCAGCTCGTTGCGAGGAACGGCCGATGCGGCCGCGTCTGCCCTCGCTGCGGTGCGCGGTGCGGTCCTGCGACAGGAGAACGCGCTCGAAGCGGCGAACGCGCGTCGCCGCGACGCAGCCGAAGCCCTCGAGGCGATCGACGACGCGGAAGCGCCGGAAGGCACGGCGGCAGAGCACTCTGCCGCATACGAGAGCGCGCAGCGTGCCGCGACGGCGGCCGAGGCCGAGCGAGAGACTCTTCGGGAGCGCCTTCATGCGGCGGAGCGCGAGGTCGACGCGCTCACGGCCAAGTCGGCGGCACTCGGAAGCGCGCTCGCGATCTCAGGAGGCGCCGCCGAGATCGTGAAGGCAGGCGGCGAGGGCGTTCGCGGCCTCGTGGGCGACTCCGTGCAGGTCAGGAACGGGTTCGAAGCCGCGATCGCCGCCGTGCTGGGTCCGCTGGCCGAGGGGGTTCTCGTCGAGAAGGCCGCCGATGCGTTCGAGCTGGCACGTGACGCATCGGACCAGCGCAGGGGAGTGGTGGATTTCGTCGTCGCCGACGCCCCGCGTCCGTCGATCGCGCTGCCCGCTCTCGAGGGTGTGACGCCGGCGGTCGATACGGTCACGGCTCCGGATGGAGTCCTCGGGATCCTCTCTCACGTCGTCATCGCCGCCAGCCTCGACGCGGCGCGCAACGCGAGAGTCGCGCTCGACGTCGCAGGCGACACGACCACGACGATCGTCACGACGGCCGGCGATGTCGTCACCGCGCAGACGCTTCGCACCGGATCCGGAGGCGAGCGCTCCCGTCTCGAGCTCGCCGCCGAACGCGATTCGGCGAACGAGCGACTGGCAGAGGTGCAGGTCATCGTCGATTCGCTGCGTGAGGCTCGCGCAGACGCGAACGAGGCCGTCGAGACATCCCGTCGCCAGGCGAAGGATGCGCTCCGGGCGCTGCGCGAGCACGATGCCGCGCTGGCCACCCACGCTGAGCAGGTGAACCGCATCACGGTCACCCACGAGTCGGCGGTCGCAGAGTGCGAGCGGCTCGAGGCGGGACTCGCCCAGGCGCAGAGCGCGGTGCATGATGCGGAGGCGAAGGCCGAAGCGGCGAAGGCCGAGTTGGACGCGGCCATCGCCGCCCCCCGGCCAGTGCTCGATGCCTCGGCGCGTGACGGTCTGCTCGAAGCGCTCGAGATGGCGCGCGAGGGTGAAGTCCGAGCGCGTCTGGAGATCGAGACGCTTCGCGAGCGCGTTCGTGCTGCGCAGGCTCGCGTCGCCGGGCTCGAGCGGCAACGCGAGCAGGAGCGGGATGCCGCGGCCGAGGCCGCACGCCGGGCGGTCATCCGACGCGCACAGCGCGAAGCGGCATCCGGAGTCGTGCAGGAGCTTCCCCGCATTATGGACTCGATCGACCGGTCGGTCACCGAGGCTCGGGTCGCACTGGCCGAGGCCGAGGCCGCACGATCGGCCCAGAATCAGGAGCTCACGGCGCTTCGCGCCCAGGAGACCTCTCTGCGGGAGAGGCTCGCAGGGCTCACCGAGAGCGTGCACGGCCTCGAGCTGCAGATCCACGAGAAGAAGCTGCATCTCAACAGCCTGCTCGAGCGGGTGGCGTCCGAGCTCGCGCTCGACGATGATATTCTCATAGCGGAATATGGCCCCGACCAGCTCGTTCCCCGTGACCCGGGGGTCGCGCTCTCTGGAGACGAGGTGCTCGACGATACGGCTATTCCGTTCGATCGGCGGATCCAGCAGCGCCGGCTCGCGGAGGCCGAACGCAAGCTCGCGCAGCTCGGACGAGTCAATCCGCTCGCACTCGAGGAGTTCGCAGCTCTCGAGCAGCGCCACGCGTTCCTCACCGAGCAGCTCGCCGACCTGACGCAGACGCGCCAGGACCTGCTGACGATCATCGCCGACCTCGACGAGCGCATGCAGACGATCTTCGCGAGCGCGTTCGAAGACACGAGGGTCGCGTTCGGTGAGGTCTTCCCCCTGCTGTTCCCCGGCGGAACCGGAAGCATCTCGCTCACGGATCCCGAGAACATGCTCACGACGGGCATCGAGGTGTCGGTGCGCCCGGTGGGAAAGAAGATCGAGAGGCTGTCACTGCTCTCGGGAGGCGAACGCTCCCTTGCCGCGGTCGCCCTCCTGGTCGCGATCTTCAAGGCCCGCCCGAGCCCGTTCTACATCCTCGACGAGGTCGAGGCGGCGCTCGACGACGCGAACCTCGGCCGTCTGCTCACCGTGTTCGAGCAGCTCCGTGAGAGCTCGCAGCTGCTCGTCATCACGCATCAGAAGCGCACGATGGAGATCGCCGACGCGCTCTACGGCGTATCGATGCGTCAGGACGGCGTGTCGGCGGTCGTCGGTCAGCGCGTAGGGGATCGAGCGGCGGCCGGCTGACGGCGCTACCCGTAGGCTGGAGTCATGGCGGAGAAGTCGTGGTCCCTCACTCGCGCGCTGCGCGGGATGTTCGTCAAGCCCACTATCGACGAGACGACATGGGAGGACCTCGAGACCGCCCTCATCACGGCCGACTTCGGCCCCGACATCAGTGAGCGCGTCGTCGAAGAGCTCCGCGAGAAGGTCGAGCGCTACCGCACGACCGATCCGCAGGATCTCCAGCGGATGCTGCGAGAGACGCTCGAAGAGCACTTCGCCAAGTTCGACACGACCCTCAAGCTCACCGAGCGGCCGGCGGTGGTGCTGGTCGTCGGCGTCAACGGCGTCGGCAAGACCACGACGATCGGCAAGTTCACCAAGTTCCTTCGCGGATTCCAGCGCAGCGTGGTCGTCGGTGCGGCCGACACGTTCCGTGCGGCGGCCGTCGATCAGCTCGCCACCTGGGCCCAGCGCGGGGGTGCGGCGATCGTCCGCCCCCAGCAAGAGGGGCAGGATCCGGCATCCGTCGCCTACCAGACCGTCGAGTTCGCTCAGCGCGAGGGCATCGAGATCGCGATCATCGACACGGCCGGCCGACTGCACACCAAGGGCGGGTTGATGGACGAGCTCTCGAAGATCCGCAGGGTGATCGAGAAGCAGGCTCCCATCAGCGAGGTCCTGCTCGTCCTCGACGCCACCACGGGGCAGAACGGCGTGATGCAGGCGGAGGCGTTCCTCGAGCATGCAGGTGTTACCGGACTGGTCCTGACCAAGCTCGACGGTTCGGCGAAGGGCGGCTTCGTCCTCGCTGTGCAGGAGCGCACCGGCATCCCCGTCAAGCTCCTCGGCCAGGGCGAGGGCATCGATGATCTGACCGGATTCACCCCACATGTCTTCGTCAAGTCGCTCGTCGGCTGACGACGGGACTACCGCCGCGAGCACGAGGCTGGTTTCATAGCGTTATGGCGATCGAACACGACTACTTCGGACTCCTGTCCTCAGGGCCCGACGGCTCGATCTTCTGGTCTGAGACGGTGGAGCTCGGTGACCAGAGTGTCACCGTCGATCTCACGGCTCCTGACCAGGACGATGTCTCTGCCGACGCGCTCGACATCGCCGCCTCGCTCATCGCGGGGATCGAGAACGTCGATGACGTCTCCCGGCGCGGCATGCTCGCGGAGGTCGATGATCGCACCAGCGAGGTCACCGAGTACATCCTGCAGCAGCAGGAGGCCTACGGCGACGAACTCGAAGAGGTCCTCGTCGACGTCAGCGGTGACGCCGCCGTCGACATCATCCGCTCGCTGCGGCTGATGAGCATGACGATCCTCGCCGACGAGCACGGCGGGTCGGAGCCGTTCGCCGTGCTGGAGTACGCGCTCGACGCCACCACCACCGACGACGTCCTGCTGGTGAACCTCGGCTCGGACGGCAGCGTTCAGTCGGTGATGAGCGCCGACTGACGCTCATCACCTCGGCATCGCTCAGACCGCCTGAGCGAAGCCGAGATCCGCGCTCTCGGCGATGTGGGCCAGGTGCGGGGGGATCTCGCGCCCCTTCCACACCATCGACTGCGCCCACAGCCGGCCCGCGCGGTAGGACGAACGAACGAGTGGTCCGGCGAGAACGCCGAGGAAGCCGATCCGCTCCGCCTCCTCCTTGAACTCGACGAACTCCGCGGGCTTCACCCAGCGTGCCACGGGCAGGTGACGAGGGGAGGGGCGCAGATACTGGGTGATGGTGATGATGTCGCAGCCGGCGTCGTGCAGGTCGTTCAGTGCCTGTACGACCTCTTCTGGCTCCTCGCCCATGCCCAGTATCAGGTTGGACTTGGTGATGAGGCCGGCATTTCGCGCCTGGGTGATCACATCGAGCGAGCGCTCGTACCGGAACGCCGGGCGGATGCGCTTGAAGATCCGCGGCACGGTCTCCACGTTGTGCGCGAAGACCTCGGGGCGGGCATCGAAGATCTGGCCGAGGAAGGCGGGATCGGCGTTGTGCTCGTTTGCGAGCAGCTCGACGCCTGTGTTGGGGTTGAGCTCATGGATCTTCCGCACGGTCTCGGCATTCAGCCAAGCTCCGGTGTCGGGCAGATCGTCTCGTGCGACGCTGGTGACCGTCGCATAGCGGAGGTTCATCCGCACGACGCTCTCGGCGACGCGACGCGGCTCATCGGTGTCGTAAGCGTCGGGCTTGCCCGTGTCGATCTGGCAGAAATCGCACCGTCTGGTGCATTGAGATCCGCCGATGAGGAAGGTCGCCTCTCGGTCTTCCCAGCACTCGTAGATGTTGGGGCAGCCGGCTTCCTGGCAGACGGTGTGCAGGTCTTCGCTCTTGACCAGCGAGTGGAGCGCCGTGTACTCGGGCCCCATCTTCGCCTTCGTCTTGATCCACTCGGGTTTGCGTTCGATGGGAGTCTCGGCGTTGCGGATCTCGAGGCGGAGGAGCTTGCGTCCCTCGGGTGCGGCGGTCATGCGTGTGCTCCTGCGTGTTCGGCTGTCGAGTAGTCGGCGAGGAAAGCGGCGGACACCGAGTCGACGATGTCGACGGGGGAGACGTCCGCTCCGACGACCTCGCTCACCGTGGTGACACCGGCGTCGGTGATCCCGCACGGGATGATGCCGCCGAATCCCGCGAGGCTGTTGTCGCAGTTGATCGCGAAGCCGTGCATGGTCACGCCCTGCTGCACTCGCACGCCGATCGCCGCGACCTTGTCTTCGGAGAGGGGGCGGCGAACCCACACCCCGCTGCGCCCCTCCACCTGGTATCCGTCGACGCCGAGAGGCCGGAGCACGTCGATCAGGATGCGCTCCAGGCGCCGCACGTGCGCGACGACGTCCATCGGCTCGGGCAGCCGGACGATCGGATAGCCCACCAACTGCCCTGGTCCGTGCCAGGTGATCTTGCCGCCGCGGTCGACGTCGATGACCGGCGTGCCGTCCGTCGGGCGTTCCTGCGGCTCGGTCCGCTTGCCCGCGGTGTACACCGCCTCGTGCTCGAGAAGGATGAGCGTGTCTGGGCGAGTGCCGTCGACGACGTCGGCGTGGGTGCGGCGCTGCAGATCCCAGCCCTCGCTGTAGGGGATGCAGTTCGGTGCGAAGCCTGGGGTGAGGATGTCGAGCATGTGCCGTCGCTCTCAGTCAATTGATGGATTGCGTCTAAGAATACTCCTTCACGCTGCCGAGGGCGCGAGGCAGCGGCGCGCGGT
This sequence comes from Microbacterium sp. WCS2018Hpa-9, assembly GCF_031843745.1. Taxonomy (NCBI): domain Bacteria; kingdom Bacillati; phylum Actinomycetota; class Actinomycetes; order Micrococcales; family Microbacteriaceae; genus Microbacterium; species Microbacterium sp. WCS2018Hpa-9. Next base: position 351,919 of record NZ_JAVTIY010000001.1, on the reverse strand, counting down.
AGCGTGTTGACATGAGCAGTGCGAGCCGAGCAGGGCGGCCGAAGGCGTCTTCGCGTGAGACCCTCGCCGAAGCCGCCTGCGAGCTCTTCCTCGAGCGCGGGTACGACGCCACGTCGGTCGCTGACATCACCCAGCGCGCCGGAGTGAGCCGCTCGAGCTTCTTCAATTACTTCTCCTCGAAGAGCGATGTGCTCTGGTCCGGCCTCGACGACCGTATCGCCCGTGCGGTCGAGGACCTGGTCGCAGTGCCCGAAGATCGCGACGGCAGCCAGGTGAGGCGCATCCTCTCGGATCTCGTCGAGGACTTCGCGCCTGACAGCCTCGCGCTCGCGATGACGAACTCGTCAGCCATGGGTCTCGACGACGAACTCGAACAGGATGCCGCGCTGCGCCAGGCTCGCCTCGCGGCGGCGCTGGCCGACCTCGCGCGACGCTCGGGCGTCGCCGCGCTCACCGCGGATATCGCCGCGGCCACCTGGGCTGCGGCTGTGCTCGCCGCCGTGCGAGCGTGGGCGGAGAGCGGCGCCGGACGAGGTTCGGTGGGCGACCGGTTCGCCGACGCCGTGCGGGCGATCGGCCGATTGCCGTGGGTCGTGTCGGCGACCTGATCTCCCTGCGGACGAAACCGCGTGAGCCGGACAGGTCAGGAGTGAGACACCGGTCCCGACCGAGGAGACATCATGGCCACCGACCCGCTCGACGAGATGCTCGACCGTTCCGCGCCGGCACGGACGAACCCGGAACCGAGGGATGTCGGGGCCATGATCCTCGCAGCGCGCGCGGAGACACAGCCACCGCTCGTGCACGCGGCGGAGCTTCTCGGCATCCCCTCGTCGACCGCGCGTGGCCGCTACGCCCGTGCGAGAGAACTGCTCAGAGCCGAGCTCGCGGTCGGCGCAGCTCCGAACGCGGAGAACGGTGCCGGATTCGCGTAAACTCGGTGTCACCATGGCTACCTTTGGCACGCTCTCCGATCGGCTCACCGAGACCTTCCGCAACCTTCGCACGAAGGGAAAGCTCACCGCGGCCGACGTCGACGGCACGGTGCGCGAGATCCGTCGCGCGCTGCTCGACGCCGACGTCGCGCTGACAGTCGTCAAGGAGTTCACCGCGAAGGTGCGCGAGCGCGCCCTGGGCGACGAGGTCAGCAAGGCTCTGAACCCTGCGCAGCAGGTCGTGCAGATCGTCAACGAGGAGCTCGTGCAGATCCTCGGCGGGGAGCAGCGTCGTCTGCAGTTCGCCAAGACCGCGCCGACCGTCATCATGCTCGCCGGCCTCCAGGGGTCGGGAAAGACGACGTTCGCAGGCAAGCTCGCGAAGCAGCTCGAGGGAGAGGGGCACACGCCCCTTCTCGTCGCGGCCGACCTCCAGCGTCCGAACGCCGTGAACCAGCTCCAGGTCGTCGCGCAGCAGGCCGGAGCGACCGTCTACGCGCCCGAGCCGGGCAACGGTGTCGGCGACCCCGTCAAGGTGTCGCGCGACGGTGTGGAGCACGCGCGGCGCCACCAGCACGATGTGGTCATCATCGACACGGCCGGTCGTCTCGGCGTCGACGCCGACCTGATGAAGCAGGCATCCGACATTCGCAAGGCGACCGACCCGGATGAGGTCCTGTTCGTCATCGATGCCATGATCGGCCAGGACGCCGTCAACACGGCGAAGGCATTCCAAGAGGGCGTCGACTTCACCGGTGTCGTCCTGACGAAGCTCGACGGCGACGCCCGCGGTGGTGCAGCCCTCTCTGTCGCCTCTGTCACCGGCCGCCCCATCATCTTCGCGTCGACCGGCGAACGACTCGAAGACCTCGAGCCGTTCTACCCCGATCGCATGGCCAGTCGCATCCTCGACCTCGGCGACATCCTCACCCTCATCGAGCAGGCCCAGCAGGCCTTCGATGAGGAAGAGGCCGTCAAGATGGCCGAGAAGCTCGCGACCGAGCAGTTCACCCTCGAAGACTTCCTCGACCAGCTTCAGCAGATGAAGAAGATGGGGTCGATGAAGAAGATGCTGGGGATGCTCCCCGGCATGGGGCAGATGAAGCAGCAGCTCGAGGACTTCGACGAGCGTGAGATCGATCGCACAGAGGCGATCATCCGGTCGATGACACCGGGTGAGCGACGCAACCCGAAGGTGCTCAACGGTTCGCGTCGTCTGCGCATCGCGCGTGGTTCGGGAATGACCGTCACGGACGTCAATCAGCTCGTCCAGCGCTTCGATCAGGCCGCCAAGATGATGAAGACCGTCGCACGCGGCGGCACCCCGAACATCCCCGGAATGGGCTCCATGCCCGGAATGGGCAAGCCCGGAGCGTCTTCGAAGCGCGGCAAGAAGGGCAAGTCGTCGGGAGGATCCCGCTCGGGCAACCCCGCCAAGCGCGCGGCGGAGAACGCGGGCATCACCTCGGCCTCGACCCCGACCGGTTCAGGCTTCGGTCTGGGCGGCGCCAAGGCGCCGAGTGAAGCCGACCTCGCCGAGATCCAGAAGCTCTTCGGCAAGAGCTGACCGGTCTTCACTGCCGGGTCGTCGTCAGCGGCCCCTGCGTCGACGGAGCGAGGTCTCTGCGAGGCTTCCACAGTGCGACAACCTGCCCGGTGACGAGCGCGGCCAGCACGAGCGAGAGTCCGAGCGCCTGGACCGGGGTGAACGTCTCGCCGGCGAGGAGCGTTCCCAGTATCGTCGCGACGACGGGGGAGAGCAGGGCGAGCAGGCCCGGCGCGATGACGGGCAGCTCCTGGATGCCGCGGAACCAGAGCGTGTACGCGATCAGACCGCCGACCGTGCCCAGCCAGAGGTAGCCGAGTACCGCACTGCCGTCGATGGACGGAGGGAACCCTTCGTAAGCGAATGTCAGTGGCAGCAGCAACAGCCCGCCCGCCGTCAGCTGCCAGCCCGCGTAGGCGACAGGGCCGACACCGGCCGGGCGTCCCCAGCGCTTGGTGAGGATCATTCCGAGAGCCGTAGCGGTGACGCCGCCGACCGCCGCGACGATGCCGACGGTGTCGAGCTCCGCGGCCGGGCCCAGCACGACGAGAGCGACACCGCCGGCACCGACTGCGGCAGCGGCTGCCGTCAGAGGCCGGATCCGGTCGCGGAGCACCAGCGCCCCCAGGCCCAGGATGATCAGCGGCTGCACTCCGGCGACGGCCGCTGCGACGCCGCCCGGTAGCCGCTCTGCGGCCAGGAACAGCAGCGGGAAGAACGCACCGATGTTGAGGATGCCGAGAGCCAGCGACTTCAGCCACCAGCCGCGAGGCGGCATTGTGCGGCCCAGAGCGAGAGCCACGAGCCCAGCGGGCAGCGACCGGAGGAGGCCGGCCAGCAGCGGATGACCGGCGGGCAGCAGCTCGGTCGTCACGAGGTAGGTCGTGCCCCACGAGATAGGGGCCAGCGATGTGAGGAGCAGCAGAGTCAGCCGTTTCATGACTTCAGCCTCTGCCCGATAGACAGATGAGTCCAACGCATGGTTGTCACAGCATTCATGAACGACGATCATGGACGCATGGATCTGCAGCAGCTGAAGTACGTCGTCGAGGTGGCGTCTTCGTCGAGTTTCACACGCGCGGCCGAGCGCTGTTTCGTGACGCAGTCGGCCCTCAGCCATCAGATCGCGGCGCTGGAGCGCGAACTCGGCCAGCGGCTGTTCGTGCGTTCGAGCCGCAGCGTCAGAACGACGGAGGCGGGAGAAGCCTTCCTCGCTCACGCGAAGACCGCGGTGGCCGCAGCGGATCACGCGCGCGAGGCCGCAGCTGCGGCTGCGGGACGCGTGGTCGGCACACTTCGTCTCGGTGTGATCCCGACCGTCACCGCGGTCTCGGTTCCGCACGCGATCGCCCGATTCAGGGAGGCGCACCCGGAGGCCGGGGTGCAGCTCGGCATGGGCAACAGCGACGCACTGGCCGCCGCCGTGCGCCGAGGAGAGCTCGATGTCGCGATGCTGGGTCTGCGCGAGGGCGTCACGCCCAGTGGTGTCGCCTCGCGCGAGCTCGCGCGCGAGCGCCTGGTCGCCGTCGTGCCCTCCACTCATCGACTCGCAGATCGTCAGGAACTCGTGTTGGAGGACCTTGCCGGAGAGGTCTTCGCGGACTTCCCTGCGGGCACGTCGGGGCGCGCGCAGAGTGATGCGGCGTTCGCGGGCTCCGGCATCCCGCGCGATGTGTCGTTCGAAGCGGATTCGGCCGAGCTGATTCTCGGACTCGTGTCGGCCGGGCTCGCGATCACGCTGCTGGCGCCGGGCGTCGTCTCCGCGGCAGCGGCCGATGCGGTCGCCGTGGAGATCGTCGGTGGACCGGTGCGCGTCGAGTACGTCGCCTGGGATGCACGTGCGCCGCGGGCCGTCGCCACTGCCTTCCTCCGCATCATCGGGCTGATGCCTCGGGGGGACGACGAAGCGGGCCCGGAGGAATCCTCCGAGCCCGCCTCCTCAGTGTCCTGAGGTCACTTCACGTCTTCGTCGACCCAGTCCATCGACTTGCTGACGGCCTTGCGCCACAGACGCAGCTGGCGGTCACGCTCGCCGTCTTCCATCGACGGCTCCCAACGACGGTCTTCCTGCCAGTTGGCGGAGAGGTCGTCGAGACCGTTCCAGAAGCCGACGGCAAGGCCTGCCGCGTAGGCGGCACCGAGAGCGGTCGTCTCGGCGACGACAGGGCGAACGACCGGCACGCCCAGGACGTCGGCCTGGAACTGCATGAGCGCATCGTTGGCGACCATGCCGCCATCGACCTTCAGCTCGGTGAGGTCCACGCCCGCATCCGCGTTGACCGCGTCGAGAACGTCGCGCGTCTGGAACGCCACTGCCTCGAGCGCTGCGCGAGCGATGTGGTTCTTGTTCGCGTAGCGGGTGAGGCCGACGATCGCACCACGGGCGTCCGGACGCCAGTACGGCGCGAACAGGCCCGAGAAAGCGGGGACGATGTACACGCCGCCGTTGTCGTCGACCTGCTTGGCGAGCTCTTCGACCTCGGGAGCGGAGCTGATGATCCCGAGCTGGTCGCGGAGCCACTGGATCAGTGAACCGGTGACGGCGATCGAGCCCTCGAGAGCGTAGTGGGTCGGCCCGTCGCCGAGCTTGTATCCCACCGTGGTCAGCAGTCCGTTCTTCGAGTGGACGATCTCCTCGCCCGTGTTGAAGATCAGGAAGCAGCCGGTGCCGTACGTGTTCTTGCTCTCACCCTGGTTGAAGGCGGCCTGGCCGAAGGTCGCGGCCTGCTGGTCGCCCAGGATGCCGGCGATCGGCGTCTCACGCAGCAGCGAGGAGTCCTCGGCCGCGCCATACACCTCGGAGGAGGAACGGATCTCCGGCATCATCGAGCGCGGCACGCCGAACGCCTCGAGGATGTCGTCGCGCCACTCGAGCGTCTCGAGATCCATGAACATCGTGCGCGATGCGTTGGTGACATCGGTCACGTGCACACCGCCGTCGACGCCACCGGTGAGGTTCCAGAGCACCCAGCTGTCGGTGGTGCCGAAGATCAGGTCGCCGGCCTCTGCCTTCTCACGCGCACCCTCGACGTTCTCGAGGATCCAGGCGATCTTGGTGCCCGAGAAGTAGGTGGCGAGAGGGAGGCCCACGATGGGCTTGAACCGCTCGACGCCACCGTCGGCCGCGAGGCGGTCGACGATCTCCTGCGTGCGGGTGTCCTGCCAGACGATCGCGTTGTAGACGGCCTTTCCGGTCGTCTTGTCCCAGACCACTGCAGTCTCGCGCTGGTTGGTGATTCCGACGGCGGCGATGTCGTGACGTGTCAGGTCGCCGCGGCTCAGTGCGAGGCCGATGACCTCCTGCACGTTGCGCCAGATCTCGGCAGGGTCGTGCTCTACCCAGCCTGCCTTGGGGAGGATCTGCTCGTGCTCCTTCTGACCGGTCGCGACGATGCTGCCCTTCTTGTCGAAGATGATCGCGCGGCTGGAGGTGGTGCCCTGATCGATGGCGATGATGTAGTCGGCCATTGTGTTCTCCTTTGAAGTCAGGTTCGGGTTCAGGCGAGGTTGAGCAGAACGGGCGCTGCGACGGCGGCGAGGACGCCACCGATCAGCGGACCGACGACCGGGACCCACGAGTACGACCAGTCGCTCGAGCCCTTGCCCTTGATCGGCAGGATGGCGTGGGCGATACGCGGTCCGAGGTCACGCGCAGGGTTGATCGCGTAGCCGGTGGGTCCACCGAGAGATGCGCCGATACCGACGACGACCAGCGCGACGGGCAGGGCGCTGAGCGGTCCGAGGCCTCCGGGGACGCCGATCTCGATGTCTCCGTAGTCGGCGAAAGCGAAGATCGCGAACACCAGGACGAAGGTGCCGATGACCTCGGTGACGAGGTTCCAGCCGTAGGAGCGGATCGCGGGGCCGGTCGAGAAGACGCCGAGCTTGTTGGCCGGGTCGGGTTCCTCGTCGAAGTGCTGCTTGTAGGCGAGCCAGGTGAGGATCGCACCGACGATCGCACCCAGCAGCTCGGCGCCGGTGGCCACCGCGAACTGCGAGAAGTCGATCTTGCCCGCGACGAGAAGGCCGATGCCCACCGCCGGGTTGAGGATGGCGCCGGAGTACGCCGAGACGAGGACACCCACGAAGACCGCGAGACCCCATCCCCAGTTGACCATCAGGAAGCCGCCGCCGAAGCCCTTGTTCTTAGCAAGAGCGACGTTGGCGACGACACCACATCCGAGGAGGATCAGCATTGCGGTGCCGACGAACTCCGAGAGGAAGTAGAGACCGAGATTCACTTCAGTCATGTCTTCATTGACCTTTCTTGAGTGCCAGAGCCCCATAGCTCTGGCACTTGTTGGGATTTACGCCGCGTGGAGGGCGGCGTTCGGATCTCTCGTCAGCCGCGTGCGCGGGACGAGATCTGGAGTCCATGTCGATCGTTCAGCATCGTACGCGTCTGGTCGAGCTCGGCATCCTGACGTGCACGGTCCCAGTGGAGCAGAGGAGCCAGGGCTGCGGCAAGCTCTTCGAGCACATCCGCGTCGGCGTGACCGGTGAATGCGATGCTCGTGCGTCGCATGACGACATCCTGCAGGCGCGCGACCATCTCGTTCTCCACCATCCAGGCGAGCTCCCGAGTGGAGAGGTCGTCGCCGGCGAGAGGAGCGTCGTCACCCTGCTCGATGAACTCCCAGACCTGCGCCGCACGCGTTCCGTAGCGGGCGAGGAGGCGCTCGGCACGGTCACCGGCGCCAGGCAGGTTCTCCTGAATCCAGATCCGGCGAGCCTTCTCGGTTCGCGGGAAGTCGCGGCCTCCGCCGATGGCTCGGCCGGCGGTGGATACCGTGCGAGTGCGGCCGATGAGATCGAGCACCACGTCGGACAGCGACTCGCCGAGCGCGCGGAACGTCGTCCACTTGCCGCCCACGAGGCTCACGAGGGGCGCAGCGCCCTTGTCGTCGACCTCGATGCGGTAGTCGCGGGACACGAACCCGGGGGCCGTGTCCTCGTGGCGAGGAAGCGGACGGATGCCCGAGAAGTTGAAGACGATCTGCTCGCGCGTCACGTCGATCGTCGGGAACACGTGGTGGATCAGATCGAAGAAGTAGTCGATCTCCTCCTCCGTGCACACCGCAGCCTCGCGCGGGTCCGCGTCGATGTCCGTCGTTCCGACGAGCACGCGCCCCTTGAGCGGGTAGATCAGAACGATGCGTCCGTCCGAGTGCTCGAAGAAGATCTCGCGGCCACGCGTCGCCTCGAGAAGCTCGGGGTGATCGAGAACGATGTGCGAACCCTTGGTCCCGCCCATGAAGCGCGTGTCGTTGCCGAGCGCGTCGTTGGTGAGGTCCGTCCAGGGCCCGGATGCGTTCACGACCACGTCTGCGGTGACGGAGAACTCGATGCCGCTCTCACGATCGCGGAGGACGATCTTCTCGCCGTCGCGGGCGATGGCCTCGACATAGTTCAGTGCCACGGCACCGGGGTGAGCCGCGCGTCCGTCCTGCAGCACGTCGAGCGCCAGACGCTCCGGGTCGTGCATGGAGGCGTCGTAGTACGTGGCCGTGTACTTGATGTTCGGGTCGAGCGAGGGGAGCTCGGCGAGCGAGCGCTTGCGACCGAGGAAGCGGTGACGGGGCACCATGCCGCCGTCGCGCGAGAACGTGTCGTAGATCGTGAGCCCGACCTTGATGAGGAACGCTCCACGCTCCTGGGGCTTGCCGCTCTTGTGCGTGAGGAAGCGCAGGGGAGCGGACAGGATGCCCGAGAACGTCGAGTAGATCGGGATCGTGGTCTCGAGCGGCTTCACGTAGTGAGGCGCGATCTTGAGCAGGCCGTTTCGCTCCTCGACGGATTCACGGACGAGTCGGAACTCGCCGTTCTCGAGGTAGCGGATGCCGCCGTGGATCATGTGGCTCGATGCCGCGGAGGCGCCGGACGCGAAGTCTCCTCGCTCGACCAGCAGGACGTCGACGCCCTGCAATGCGAGGTCACGGAACGCGGAGATCCCGTTGATCCCGGCTCCGATGACAAGGACGCTCGTGCGTCCGGACTCACGGACGGCGCGGACTTCGGCGCGTTCCGGTGATGAGTGTGTCGACTCGATCATCTTCGACCCTTCTCTGTGCGTGCCCCCAGCTTCGACCCATGTGGCCGGCGCGCGCAAGCCCGCTGCACATATGTGCAAAGATCGAGGCGAGGAGGCCCTCATGACCCAGCCTGACGCGGGATCCCGCGATTCGAAGCTGATCGCCGCGCTCACAGCAGCGCAGCTCTACTACATGCAGGACAAGACGATGGAGGTGATCGCGCAGGAGTTGAAGACCTCGCGATCGTCCGTGTCCCGTCTGCTCAGCTTCGCCCGGGAGAGCGGGCTCGTCGACATCCGGATCAACTCTCCTCTGGAGCGATTGGGAATGCTCGAGCAGCGCATCAGAGACAGGTACCGCCTGGTCGCGCACGTCGTACCCATCCCCGAGATCGTCAGCGAGGTCGAGCGGCTCGAGCGCGTGGCGCTGACAGCGGGTCGGCTGCTGTCGCAGTTCGTCGACTCCAACATGATCGTGGGAGTCGCGTGGGGATCGACGATCAGCGCGGTGAGCCGAGGTCTCACCCAGAAGGAGACGCACAACACGACATTCGTGCAGCTGAACGGCGCAGGCAATACGCAGACGAGCGGCGTCGAGTACTCGAGCGACATCCTGCAGCGCTTCGGCAGTGCCTTCGGGGCGCAGGTGCAGCAGTTCCCCGTGCCGGCATTCTTCGACGACCCTTCGACGCGAGAGGCGATGTGGCGCGAGCGCAGCACACGGCGAGTGCTCGATCTGCAGTCGAAGATGGACATCGCGGTGTTCAGTCTCGGCTCTCCGGCCGCGGAGGTGCCCAGCCGTGTGTACGTCGGAGGGTATCTCGGGCGCGACGACTACCAGAGCCTCCGCGAAGACCACGCGATCGGCGACGTGGCGACGGTCTTCTTCCGCGCGGACGGTTCGTGGAGGGACATCCGCGTGAACGCGCGCGCCACCGGTCCGGGCCTCGACAGACTGCGAAGGGTGCCGAGGCGCGTCTGCGTCGTCTCGGGGGTGCCGAAGCTCGCAAGCCTTCGGGCCGCGATCGCCGCCGAGCTCATCACGGATGTGGTTCTCGATGAGGGGCTGGCGCGCCGCCTCGTCGAGGACTGACCTCTACGGCTCGTCGGTCGAGGATTCGGGGCCGGAACGGAACTCGCGGATCAGGTGCTGCACGACCGCTTGGAGGTCGCCGCCCGTCGCATTCGCGATCGTCAGCTGCCGTTCGTAGCTCGCGCCGTTCGTGAGAATCGTCTCGATGCTGCCGAACTCCCGCACGCAGCCGAGTTCGACCGCGACCGGCGCGAGCTCGTCGAGCACCTCGGACAGGTGCTCCCGCACGGGCCGCTGGGTCCCCGCGGAATCCACGATCACCTGAGCGTCGAGACCGTAGCGCGCCGCGCGCCACTTGTTCTCGCGGTGATACCAGGCCGGCATCTGGGCCAGAGTGCGACCTTCGTCGAGCTGCCGGGACAGATGTTCCACCAGGACCTGCACGAGGGCGGCCACCGCTGCGAGCTCCGGCAGGGTCGACAGACCGTCGCAAGCCCGCACTTCGATCGTTCCCCACCGCGGAGCCGGTCGAATGTCCCAGCGCACCTCGGTGGCATCGGCCATCACGCCGGTGCGCACCATGTCGTCGAGGTAGGCCTCGTAGTCGGACCAGTCGTTCAGGGGCCAGGGGAGTCCGGCAGTGGGCAGCTGCTGGAAGACGAGGGCGCGGTTGGACGCGTACCCGGTGCGCTCTCCCGCCCAGAACGGACTCGACGCGGCAAGCGCCTGCAGATGCGGGAGATAGGCCGCGAGGGCATTGATGATGGGGATCACCTTGCGCTGGTCCTCGACGCCGATGTGGACGTGGATTCCCCAGATCATCATGTTGCGGCCCCACCATTGGGTGCGCTCGATCAGGGTGTGGTAGCGGGTCTTGTCGGTCACTTCCTGCTGATACCACTGCGCGAATGGGTGACTGCCTGCGGAGAGCAGTTCGATGCCTGCCGGATCCGTCGCCGAGCGCACTGCCGAGATCGCGTTGGCGATGTCATCGACCGCGTGTGCCACCGAGTCACCGATGCCGCTGGTGACCTCGATGGTGTTGGTGAGCAGTTCACCCGTCACCGTGTGCCGTTCCTCGGCACTCTCGTGCTCGAGTGCCGACAGCAGCTCAGGGGCGCGGCCGACGAGATCACCGCTCACCGGATCGGCGAGCATGATCTCCCATTCGAGGCCTACTGTGGACCGGGCCGATGACGCGAAATCGAGCTTCACGAGCACAGTCTGACATGCAGTGCAGACGACACGGCAACCGCCGTGTCGCCCCGTTTCGCTCCTGGGCCGCGGATCTGGCAGAATAGAAGGTCGGACGACGTGCTCGACCCTCTATCCAGCACTCGTCCTCCCTATTTGAGCTTCCGCCGGGTGTGCACCCCACTCTCCAGGCGATCGGTTCGTTACCTTCCACACAATTCAGGAGAATCGTGGCTGTCAAGATTCGTCTCAAGCGCCTGGGCAAGATCCGTGCGCCGTATTACCGCATCGTCGTCGCCGACTCGAAGACCAAGCGCGATGGTCGCGTGATCGAGGAGATCGGCAAGTACCACCCCACCGAAGAGCCCTCGTTCATCGAGATCGACTCCGACCGTGCGCAGTACTGGCTGTCCGTCGGCGCTCAGCCGACCGAGCAGGTCGCAGCGCTGCTCAAGATCACGGGCGACTGGGGCAAGTTCAAGGGCGACAAGGACGCGAAGTCCACGCTCCGGGTCAAGGAGCCCAAGGCTCCCTTCGAGATCGACGCGTCCAAGAAGTCCGTCGTGAAGCCCAAGGTCGAGAAGAAGACCGAGGCTCCGGCCAAGGCCGACGCGGAGGCCGCTGAGGCTCCCGCCGCCGACGCCGAGTAATTCGTCGTGCTCGCCGCCGCGCTCGAACACATCGTCAAGGGGATCGTCGATCACCCCGAGGATGTCCGCATCAACGCTTCCACCTCGCCGAGAGGCGATCTCCTCGAGGTGCGCGTGCACCCCGACGACCGTGGACGCGTGATCGGGCGCGGCGGCCGCACCGCGAAAGCACTGCGTACGCTCATCTCCGCTCTTGCAGACGGGCGTCGCGTCCGTGTCGATGTCGCGGATGACTGACGTGGTGTCGACAGACCGCAACCAGGGCAAGAATCAGCTGCGCGTCGGGCGCCTCGTCAAGGCCCATGGTCTCAAGGGCGCTCTCAAGCTGGAGCTCTACACCGACAACCCCGAGCGTCGTTTCACTCCGGGGGCCGAGTTCACGTTGCAGGTGCCTGAGGCATCTCCGTGGCACGGCAAGACGGTCGTCGTTCGCGAATACCGGGTGATGAACGGCAACCCCGTCGTCTTCTTCAAGGACGTCGACGATCGTGAGGGTGCAGAGACCCTCGTCCGCGCGATCCTCTGGATCGATCAGGACAACGACGAGGTCGAGGACAACGCGTGGTTCGACCACCAGCTCGTCGGTCTCGACGTCGTCCGCGACGGAGTCGTGGTGGGCAAGGTCGCTCGAGTAGAGCACTTCCCGGCGCAGGATCTGCTCATCGTCAGGTCGGGCGACCAGGACATCATGGTGCCCTTCGTCGCAGCGATCGTCCCGACGGTCGACGTCGGTGCAGGGCGCGTCATCGTGACGCCGCCCACCGGACTCTTCGAAGAGCTTCCCGAAGCTTCCGAGGCGACGGAGGCGGGGGAGTCCTCGGACTCCGACGCCCCCGAGTGATCACGGGTACGGTCTGCCCGTGCGCATCGACGTCCTCTCCATCTTCCCGTCGTACTTCGACGGCCTGACGCTCTCGCTGCTCGGGAAGGCGCAGAGCGCCGGCATCCTCGACCTGCGTGTCCGAGACCTCCGGGACTGGACATCCGACCGTCACCGTACCGTGGACGACACCCCCTACGGGGGTGGAGCCGGGATGGTGATGAAGCCGGAGCCCTGGGGGCTCGCGCTCGACGAGCTCGCGTCGTCGGCTCCTTCCGCCGAGGGTCGGCCGCCGACGATCATCTTCCCCTCTCCCGCGGGGGAGGTCTTCACCCAGGCCACGGCTCGCGATCTCAGCACCCGCGACCACCTCATCTTCGGATGCGGTCGCTACGAGGGCATCGACGAGCGGGTGTTCGAATATGCGGCGTCGCTCGGCGAGGTGCGACTCATCAGTCTCGGCGACTACGTCCTCAACGGAGGAGAAGTCGCGACCATGGCGATGATCGAGGCGATCGGTCGCCTGATCCCCGGCGTCGTCGGCAACCCCGAGAGCCTGGTCGAGGAGTCCCACGAAGACGGGCTGCTGGAGTACCCGTCCTACACGAAGCCCTCGATGTGGCGAGAGCGGCCAGTGCCCGAGGTGCTGTTGAGCGGCAATCACGCCGTCATCGCCGCCTGGCGCCGCGATCAGCAGATCGAGCGCACACATCGCCGTCGCCCGGATCTGCTGCCGGACGACGAGAGCTAGAGCATCCGCTCCGTTCCGCGGTCGATCTCGAACACCACGTCTTGCGGGTGCCTCAGCGACAGCGCAGAGGCGGCGTCCAGGCCGCGGAGGTCTGCTCGCAGCAGCCGGCCGAGCATCTCATGACTCACCAGCAGCGGCGGTCCTGCCGATGCCCATCCGCACGATGACAGCGCTCGTCGCGCCCGTGCTCTCGCCTGTGCGTAGCTCTCGCCACCGGGGAACGCCCATCCGTAGCGATTCGAGGCACGGTCTTCGCGCGCGGTGGGGAATCGCTCGTCGACCTCCTGCCACGTGAGCCCGGCCACCTCGCCGTGATGCAGCTCTGCGAGCTCAGGAACTTCGACGAGCTCGGCGTCAAGGCGGTCCGCGATGATGACGGCGGTCCGGAGTGCGCGACCGAGAGGGCTCGAGCATACTGTCGTGATCCCGCGACCGGCCAGGCGCTCGGCGACGCTCTTCGCCTGCCGGATGCCGTCGGCGGTGAGCGGCGAGTCCAGCTGTCCCTGCAGCCGGTGCTCGAGGTTCCACTCGGTCTGCCCGTGCCGAACCAGGAACAGGTGCTCCGGCACGTGGCGATCCTGCGGAATCATGCACTCAGGATGCCATAGCCTGATCCTTCGGCAACCCGGTGTCGCTGTGGTCGACTGGTAGCGTCGCAACATGGTCAACGAAGCACCGGCGAAATCGTTCGAGCGAATCGGTGCGGACTATGACCGCTACCGGCCGGGCTTTCCGCGTCGTGCGGCCGAGCTTCTGATGCCCGCCCAGGTGGGCACGGCTCTCGACCTCGGCGCCGGTACGGGGAAGTTCACCGAACTGCTGGTCGACGGAGCGCAACGCGTGGTGGCAGTCGAGCCGTCGGAGCCGATGCTCGCCGTGCTGCGGGCGAAGCTTCCCCTCGTCGAGGCGCATGTCGGCAGCGCCGAGCAGATACCGCTGGAGTCCGGCAGTGTCGATGTCGTCGCCGTCGCGCAGGCGTTCCACTGGTTCGACCGGGAATCGGCCTGCGCGGAGATCGCTCGGGTGCTCGTCCCTAGGGGAACGCTCGGGCTGATCTGGAATCACTCCGATCCGACATGCGGGTGGGATCGAGCGGCGCATCGGATCGCGCACCCCGCGATGGCGGAGTCGGACGGTACGACGCGCAGTGCCGCAGACCAGCTCCCGGGGTTCCTCTTCGCGAGCTACGAGCAGATCCACTCGACGGAGCGGATTCGACGCGACGCCTACCTCGGTCGCTGGTCGACAGTGAGCACCTTCCTCGTCGCCGATGAGCTCGGGCGATCCGAGATGTTCGCCGCCATCGAGGCGGTGTTGGAGTCGGATCCCGAGACGCGGGGCCAGGACGAGTTCGACCTGCCGATCGTCACGGACGTGTTCGTCTACCGCCGCGCGTGAGAACGCCGAGCGACGTGGCCAGAGTCAGCGGACGCCGAGGAAAGACCTGTCGGTGAGCACGATCGGCCCGTCCGCCGTCACTGCGACGGTGTGCTCCGAATGTGCGCCCCTGGAACCGTCGACGCTCCGAAGCGTCCAGCCGTCCGGGTCGGTGACCAGCTCGTCCGTCGTCTCGAGCAGCCACGGCTCGAGGGCGAACACCAGGCCCTCGCGCAGCGGGAATCCGCGCCCGGCCCGACCGTCGTTGGGAACGTGCGGGTCACCGTGCATGATGCGCCCCACGCCGTGTCCGCCGAAATCGGTGTTGATCGAGTACCCCTCGCCGTGCGACACCGCAGCGATGGCCGCCGAGATGTCGCCGATCCGATTGCCGACGACCGCTGCGGCGATCGCCGCCTCGAGTGCGCGCTCCGTCGTGTCGATGATGCGAAGGTCTTCTTCGCGCGGGGTGCCCACCACGAATGAGAGGGCCGAGTCCGCCACCCAACCGTCCACAGACACCGCGAAGTCCAGTGAGACCAGGTCGCCGTCGCGAAGCGTGTAGTCATGGGGGAGCCCGTGGAGCACGGCGTCGTTGATCGACGTGCAGATCACCTTGCCGAACGGGCTGGCGCCGAAGGACGGGTGGTAGTCGATGTAGCACGACTCCGCGCCGGCTTTGCGGATCAGGTCGTGCGCTCGACGATCGATCGACAGCAGATTCGTGCCGACCTTCGTCTCGTCGCGCAGAGTTGCCAGGGTCTCAGCCACGAAGCGACCGGCGGCGCGCATCTCGTCGATCTCGGCAGGGGTGCGCAGTTCGATCATCGGGTGTCCTCTCGTCCACTCCATTCTCCCCGATCTCCCAGACGCAGGCGTTCGCGTAGAGACCTCGCGCTCACAGCGAACACCGGGACGATGTCGAGCACATCGTCGTACGATTTGAGACATGTGGTTGCGTCAGGCGTTCTTCCGGTGGCTGATTCCGGCCGCTTTCCTGCTGCCGCTCTGGCTGCTCGTGGGGTGGGGCGTCTTCCAGGGCGGGTGGGCGATCCTGTGGGTGCTGTTCATCGCCGTGCCCTCGGTCTTCGTCGGTCAGCTCCTCCTCACGCTCCTGACCCGATCCCGTCCGTCGGTGCGCGTCGAGCGGGCGGTCTCCTGGTGGGACGTCGGCGGCTTCACGCTCTGGCACGGGCTGACCATCGCCGTTGGATGCTTCATCGACGGCGCATTCGGCTGGCTGCTCGCGGCAGCGGTGGTCGTCGGCATCGGCCTGGTCTGGCTGCAGCTCTGGCAGCTGTGGAACGAGGTGAGGGGAAGCGGAGCGCGGATCCGCGAGACCATCGCGTGGTCCTCCGTGCCAGGCGTCGACGAGCCGACACCCGAGACCCGCGTGCACGAGGTCATCGTCGTCCGCGAGACGGACTCCCGGGACTGACGACGCGGCGCACCGCGTTTTGGCCGTGTGCGGCATCCATGGCAGAATGGGTGTTTGTGCCGTGACCGGTTCTGCCTCAGGGGAATCCACGGACGCTTCGGCTCCGTTCAGCACACACTTCTTCTTGTTCCTACTTACATCATGCAACCGACCTGAGGCGAGTGCAGAGAGAGACGATCATGCAGATCCTCGACGCCGTCGACGCAGCATCGCTGCGTTCAGACGTTCCCGTCTTCAACCCCGGTGACACGGTCAACGTACACGTGAACATCACCGAGGGCACCCGCTCGCGTATCCAGGTCTTCAAGGGCGTCGTAATCGGCCGCCAGGGCGACGGCGTGCGCGAGACCTTCACCGTTCGCAAGATCAGCTTCCAGGTGGGCGTCGAGCGTACGTTCCCGGTGCATTCCCCGGTGATCGACCACATCGAGGTCGTCACCCGTGGTGACGTGCGTCGCGCGAAGCTCTACTACCTCCGCCAGCTGCGGGGCAAGAAGGCGAAGATCAAGGAGAAGCGCGACAACTGACGCGCAGGTTCTCCACAGCACCCCGGGACACGATGTCCCGGGGTGCTGTGTTATCCCCGGGGTGTGCGACCCTTGATGATGCCGTCTCCGTGCGGTGCGAGACTGTGAAGGAACCCTCATGACGACTGACTCCGCCGCCGCGTCCACTCCACCGACGAAGCGGCGTCGCGGTTTCCTCGTGTTCCTGCGAGACGTCCTCGTGATCGTCGTCATCGCCGCACTCGTCTCCTTCGTCGTCAAGACTTTCGTCGTCCGCTCCTTCTACATTCCGTCGGCCTCGATGGAACGCACCCTCATGGTCAAAGATCGCATCCTCGTCGATGAGCTGACGCCCCGGTGGACTGCCTACGAACGCGGCGATGTCGTGGTCTTCAAGGATCCGGGCGGGTGGCTCGACGGACAGCCGCAGACTCCCGCTCGACCGCCTCTCATCGAAGCTTTCGACTGGATGCTCAACGTCATCGGCATCTCGGCCACCGACTCTCAGGATCACCTCGTCAAACGGG
The DNA here is from genome assembly GCF_031843745.1 of Microbacterium sp. WCS2018Hpa-9. Lineage (NCBI taxonomy): Bacteria > Bacillati > Actinomycetota > Actinomycetes > Micrococcales > Microbacteriaceae > Microbacterium > Microbacterium sp. WCS2018Hpa-9. Next base: position 335,111 of record NZ_JAVTIY010000001.1, on the reverse strand, counting down.
TGATCGGCCTGCCCGGCGACCACGTCGTCTGCTGCAACGCGCTCGGCCAGATCACGGTCAACGGCGCGCCCATCGACGAGCTCAGCTACCTGAATCTGCCGGACGGCGACACTGCGGCGTCTAACGATCCCTTCGACGTGGTGGTGCCGGAGGGCTCGCTATGGCTGCTGGGAGATAACCGCGACAGTTCGCGCGACTCGCGGGCGCATCAGGATCTTCCGAGCGGCGGGTTCGTGCCGATCGAGAACGTCGTCGGCAAGGCGTTCTTCACCACGTGGCCCTTCGACCGTATGGGCACTATCGACGGCCACCACGACAGCTTCAACGGCGTCCCGGATCCGGAATGACCGTCGTCGCTCCGAAGCTCACTCTGGAGCGCAGGCTGCTGAGCGAGTGCGATCTCCTCATTTCTCTCGATGAGGTCGGACGCGGTGCTCTTGCCGGGCCGGTGGCGGTCGGAGCTGCGGTGATGGATGCGGCTGGCGCGCGCCGCCGCGTGCCCGAAGGACTCCGGGATTCGAAGCTCGTCACCGAGAAGCGTCGGCCGGACGTCGCCGCGAGGGCCGCGGCGTGGGTGCAGGCGTCGGGAGTCGGCTGGGCGAGTGCGGCCGAGGTCGACGAGGTGGGCATCATGCGGGCGCTCGGGCTCGCGGCGTCTCGCGCCGTGCAGACCGTGGTGGATTCGGGAGTGACCCTCGACGGAGCGCTCGTGCTGCTCGACGGCAATCACGACTACGTCTCGCCGGTGCATCCGGTTCCGCTACGAGTCCGGCCGGTCGTCAAGGGCGACCGTGACTGCGCGTCGGTCTCGGCGGCATCGGTGATCGCGAAGGTGGCCAGAGACACCTACATGGCCGAGCTCCACCAAGGTCACCCCGCGTATCAATGGGACAGGAACAAGGGATACGCGAGCCTCGAGCATCGCGATGCGATCAAGAGCCACGGGCTCTCCCCGCACCATCGATCGTCCTGGGCGATCGCAGATGTCCCGACTCTGTTCTGAGTCTGCGTGCGGCATCGCAGTGTCGCCGACTCTAGGATGGAGGGATCATGGATGAGGAAGCCTTCGACGATTACGACCGCGAGCTCGAGCTCGCGCTGTTCCGCGAATACCGCGACGTCGTCGCACAGTTCCAGTATGTGGTCGAGACCGAACGGCGGTTCTACCTCGCCAATGAGGTGAACGTCGTACGCCGTGACACCGAGCACGACTTCTACTTCGAGATCTCGATGAGTGACGTCTGGGTGTGGGACATCTATCGTGCCGACCGGTTCGTGAAGGCCGTGCGGGTCCTGACGTTCAAGGACGTCAATGTCGAAGAGCTTCAGCGCCGCGAGTTCGAACTGCCACAGGAGCTGTCGCTCGACGGGGAGTGACCTCTTCTGCACGGTTCGGGTTCTTGACGGGCTGTCCCGAGGGCCCGGCGCTTCGTCTCATCCGGAACGCTTATCGTCGAGGTCGATCGACAGGCTGTCACCATGGCAGCGAAAGACGAGCTCGGTAGATCCGGTGAAGAACAGGCGGTTCGATACCTGACCGGTATCGGATATGAGGTACTCGACCGCAACTGGCGATGTGCACAGGGCGAGATCGACATCGTCGCCATCCGCGGCCGCCATCTGGCAGTCGTAGAGGTCAAGACGAGACGGACGATCGCTCACGGGCACCCGTTCGAAGCGGTGGACGCCCGCAAGGTCCGCCGTCTATGGCAGCTTGCCCATGCGTGGGCCGCCGATCATCCAGACCTGGCCGGCGGGCTCATCATCCGGATCGACGCGATCGGGATCATCGGCGCGGACCCGCAGCACAGCACCCTCGAACATCTCGTGGACGTGTCGTGAAGACGGCCCGCACCTGGGCGGTCGCGCTCACCGGGGTCGATGGACACATGGTCGAGGTCGAAGCGGACATCTCGAATCAGACACCCGAGTTCAAGATCATCGGGCTGCCCGACAAATCACTCGGGGAAGCGGTTCAGCGGGTGCACAACGCGTGCAAGAACACGGCGCTCGATCTGCCACGTCGCCGACTGACGGTCAATCTCTCTCCCGCGAGCCTCCCCAAACAGGGCGCCGGTTTCGACCTCAGCATCGCCGTCGCTGCTCTGGCGGCCGGGGGAGCGCTGTCGAGTCGGTCCATCGCGCGCGTTGTGCATCTCGGTGAGCTCGGGCTCGACGGTCGACTCCGGCCCGTTCCCGGGGTGTTGCCGTCCGTGTTCGCTGCCGCGCGAGCGGGGTTCGACACCGTGATCGTTCCGTGGGGCAACGAGGCAGAGGCGAGACTCGTGCCGGGCATCGAGATCCGCGCCGCGGCGAGCCTCTCACAGGTGGCTGTCTGGCACGGCGCGGAGGTCGACGTGCTCGATGCTGATCCGGTCGCGCCGGCGGCGGTCGCACGCGAGCGCACAGAGGAGCTGGATCTCGCCGACGTCGTGGGGCAGGAGGAGGCCGTGCGCGCGCTGATCGTCGCCGCGGCGGGAGGCCACCACATGCTGCTCAGCGGCCCGCCGGGGGCAGGCAAGACGATGCTCGCACGAAGGCTGCCTGGCATCCTTCCGAGTCTCACCGAAGACGAAGCGCTCGAGGTCGCGTCGATCCGCTCGCTCACGGGGGAATCGGTGCGGTCTCTCGACGTCGTGCCTCCGCTCGAGTCGCCGCACCACAGTGCTTCCGTCGCGGCGCTCGTCGGAGGCGGAACGAGGTCTGTTCGCCCCGGCGCGATCTCGCGGGCGCACAGGGGCGTGCTCTTCCTCGACGAAGCGGCAGAATTCTCGAGAGTGGCGCTCGACGCGCTGCGGCAGCCGCTCGAGTCGGGTGTGATCGAAGTGAGCCGATCGGGGATCACAGCGCTCTTCCCGGCGAGGTTCCAGCTGCTCGTGGCGCTCAATCCTTGTCCGTGCGGCAACTACGGGGTGCGCGGCGCGGAGTGCGCGTGCCCGTCGTTGGCGATCAGGAGGTACTCGACGAGGCTTTCGGGTCCGCTGCGAGACCGCATAGATGTGGAGCTGCACGTCTCTCGGGTGTCCGCCTCGCAGGCGATGGTCGGAGACCGCACCGGGATGACGAGCGAGGTCGCTCGCGCGCAAGTCGTCGAGGCGCGGGAGCGAGCTGTCGCTCGATGGCGTGGAACCCCATGGCGTCGCAACAGCGATGTGCCCGGGGCCCGGCTGAGACAGCTCGATCTGCGAATTCCCGGTGATGCGAGAGCGCCGCTGGACCGGGCTCTCGAGCGGGGGACGCTCACTTTACGCGGCTACGACAGGGTGCTGCGGCTGGCATGGACCATGGCTGATCTCGCCGGGGCCGACAAGCCAGGACGCGATGAGGTGGGCCAGGCGCTGTTTCTCAAGAGGGGATACGCATCATGATCGAATCGCTCACCGGTGACGCTGCGGTTCGAGCGGCGCTCGAACAGATCAGGCCGTCAGGAGACGCAGAGGAGGCACTCGCACGAGTGTCATGGTCGGTCCTCGCCGAGCCGGGCGATGGCGTGGCCGGGGCTCTCATCGAAGAGTGCGGCGCATCGGGCGCACTCAGGTTCGCATTGGGCACCGGGAGGGCCCCGAGCTCAGAAGTCGGCAGTCGGGCTCTCGCCGACGGGCGGGCCCGGTGGAAGACCCGAGCCGACGCGCGCAGCGTGGTCGATGCTCTTCGTGGCGCCAGGGATGTCGGAGCTCGACTGCTGCTGCCTGGGGATGCCCTCTGGCCGAGTGCGCTCGACGACCTCGGGGTGCACGCCCCGACCGTGCTCTGGGTGCGTGGAGACCCGGGGCTGCTGAGCGCGGTGCCCCGAGTCGCGATCGTCGGCGCCCGGGCGGCGAGCGGATACGGCGAGATGCTCGCGGGTGACTTCGCGGGCGAGCTGGCCTCAGGCGGCGCGGTCGTCGTGTCCGGGGGAGCATATGGTATCGACGGTGCGGCTCATCGCGCCGCACTCGGCGTCGGCGGAAAGACGATCGCCTTCCTCGCCGGCGGGGTGGATCGAGCGTATCCCCAAGGGCACCAGCAACTGCTTCGACGGATCGTCGAGACCGGCGCCGTGGCGAGTGAGGTCCCCTGCGGCACCGCGCCGACGAAATGGCGATTCCTGTCGCGCAACAGGCTCATCGCTGCACTGAGCGATGCGACGGTGGTGGTGGAGGCAGGGTGGCGAAGCGGATCGCTGAACACGGCCGGTCACGCAGCCGCGCTCGGTCGACCGCTCGGCGCAGTGCCCGGGCCGGTGACATCCGCATCGTCGGCCGGCTGTCATCGGCTCCTGCGTGAGTACGACGCGAGGTGCGTCACCACGACGGCCGAGATACGCGAGCTCTGGGGCGACGGACCGGCAGGGGAGTTGCCCGGCCAAGGGGCGGATCCGGATCAGTCTCGGGTGCTCGATGCCATGAGCAGTCGCGCCCCGCGAGCCGTTCTCGAGGTGTCTCGAAGGTCGGGACTCGCACCCGAGAGAATCAGCGCGTTGCTCGGATTGCTCGAGCTCGACGGAGCGGTGCGGCGGGTCGACGGGGGATGGCAGCGGATACGAGATGGCGAGCGGCGCGGCTGACCCGTCGGTGATCCGTGCTCCTGCACACTTGATCCATGGAGTTCGCGGCGGCCGCAGATGCCTTCACCGACCACCTCGCCCGGGTGCGTCGGCTCTCTTCGGCCACCGTGCGCGCCTACCGATCAGACCTGCGGGATCTCGCCGAGAGCGTCGGAGAGCTCGAGCTCGACCAGGTCACCCTGGAGACACTCCGCGACTGGCTCTGGCGGGCGACTCAGCGCGGTGACGCGCGGTCGACGCTCGCACGGCGGGCGGCGGCGGCGCGGTCGTTCTTCAGCTGGGCTCAGGAGCAGCAACTCGTCGATCACGATCCGAGCCTGCGTTTGGTAGCTCCCAAGCGGGGGAGAACCCTCCCCACCATCGCGTCTCAGGATGCGATGACGACCTTGCTCGACGCGCAACGCCTGGCCGCCTCCGCCGGTGATCCGGTTGCGCTCCGCGACCACGCGATTCTCGAACTGCTATACGGCGCCGGCATCCGTGTCTCCGAGCTGTGCGGACTCGATGTCGACGACCTCGACCTCGACCGGGGCACTGCACGCGTGCTGGGAAAGGGATCGAAGGAGCGCGTGGTGCCTTATGGGGTTCCTGCTCGCGACGCCACCGGTGCGTACCTGTCTCGAGGGCGTGGCGCACTCACGGCCCGTACAGGGCGGTCGTCTCCCGCTCTGTTCCTCGGCAGCCGTGGTGCACGGATCGGACCGCGCGCGGTGTACTCACTCGTCGCCGAGGTGCTCGCGCCCTTCGTCGGCGCAGACACCGTCGGCCCCCATGCGCTCAGGCACACCGCCGCGACTCATCTTCTGGACGGCGGAGCTGACCTGCGCGCGGTACAGGAGATCCTCGGTCATGCCAGCCTCGGCACGACCCAGATCTACACTCACGTCTCCGCTGAGCGTCTCACTGCGACGTATCGTCTCGCGCACCCCCGCGCATGAGGCGTTGACGTCACGCGCATCACTGCCCACCGCAGCAGGGGAGGAGCACCGCTCGCGGCACCGGGCCGAAGAGCAGCATCGGGTTGATGTACGCCCCATTGAGCCGAACCCCCAGATGCAGCGCGCCGAGCGGGGCATGACCGCCCGCCGCGACCGTGCCGATCTCGTCTCCGGCCGAGACGGTGTCACCCGGGGCGAGTGCGGAGGACACGGGCTCGAACGTCGACACATAGCCGCCGGCGTGCGCGATCGTGATCAGAGGCCTGTCGACGACTGTGCCTCGGAACGCGATCGTCCCATCGGCCGGTGCTCGGACGATCACGCCCTGCGCCGTCGCGAGGTCGATGCCTCGATGGCCGGCGCCGAACTCGTGCGCCGGGGCGCGATACGGCGACGCGACCGCGCGGGGCGCATCGATCGACCATCGCCAGAGCGGATCTGTCGCGCCGTCTGATGATGACGCTCTCGCGCTCGTCGGGATCGGCAGTGCGAGAGCGACGATGACCAGCAGACGGAGGGTGATCTTCGCGCGTGTGCGGGTGCTCATGGAGCAATGGTCCATCGGGTCTGGTGATGGCGCAGCGATGGACGGGCGCCTGCGCAGATCGTGTGCAGAATGCCCGAAACGGGTGTCATGTGCAGGGTGAGTGCAGCCCCGGCATCCTGTATGCTGGGGGAGCACCTCGATCTCGGGGTGACTACGCGTGCCCAAAGCGACTTCAGTCGTGGCATCCACTCCCACAGGTCCTGTTTTCACTCAGGCGGGAGTGCGCCGGGCACCAGGAAGTCCGATCATCCGATCGACTTGGCAACCTCAAGGGCGCAGATCCGCGCCAGAACAAGGAGACGACCATGGCTGTGGTCACCATCCGCCAGCTGCTCGACAGCGGCGTGCACTTCGGACACCAGACCCGTCGGTGGAACCCGAAGGTCAAGCGCTTCATCCTCACCGAGCGCAGCGGCATCCACATCATCGACCTGCAGCAGTCGCTCGGGTACATCGACAAGGCCTACGACTTCGTCAAGGAGACCGTCGCGCACGGCGGCACCATCCTCTTCGTCGGCACCAAGAAGCAGGCGCAGGAGATCCTCGCCGAGCAGGCGACCCGCGTGGGTCAGCCCTACGTCAACCAGCGCTGGCTCGGTGGGCTTCTCACGAACTTCCAGACGATCGCGAAGCGTCTCGCCCGCATGAAGGAGCTCGAGGAGCTCGACTACGAGAACCCGTCCGCTTCGGGCTTCACGAAGAAGGAACTCCTCCTCAAGAAGCGCGAGCTCGACAAGCTGCACAAGTCGCTCGGTGGTATCCGCAACCTCACCAAGACGCCGTCCGCCCTCTGGGTCGTCGACGCCAAGCGTGAGCACCTCGCCATCGATGAGGCGAAGAAGCTCGGCATCCCGGTGATCGGAATCCTCGACACCAACGCCGACCCCGACGACTTCCAGTACCCGATCCCCGGCAACGACGACGCGATCCGCTCGGTCTCGCTGCTCACCCGCATCATCGCGGACGCAGCAGCCGAGGGCCTTCAGCAGAAGCACAACCCCGAGACGGGCGACGCTGAGCCGCTCGCCGATTGGGAGAAGGAGCTTCTCGAGACTCCGGCTGACGCCGCTGCTGAGGCTCCGGCCGAGGACGCCGCTGCTGAGGCTCCGGCTGAGGACGCCGCTGCCGAGGCTCCGGCCGAGGACGCCGCTGCTGAGGCTCCGGCCGAGACCGACGAGGCTCCCGCAGCAGAGGCCACCGAGGCCCCCGCTGAGGCAGACGCCAAGTAATTCCGCGACCACCACACACATCACGAAGCAAGGAGCCACCACACATGGCCAACTTCACCATCGCCGATCTCAAGGCGCTCCGTGAGCAGCTCGGCACGGGAATGGTCGACACCAAGAAGGCGCTCGAGGAGGCTGACGGCAACGTCGAGAAGGCCACCGAGATCCTGCGTCTCAAGGGTGCCAAGGGCAACGCGAAGCGCGCTGACCGCTCCACCAGCGAGGGCCTCATCGTCGCTCGCGAGCAGGACGGCGCTGTGACGCTGATCGAGCTCGCCTGCGAGACGGACTTCGTCGCGAAGAACGAGCGCTTCATCGCGCTGGCCGACAAGGTCGCCGACGCTGTCGCAGCCGTCAAGGCCGATTCGGTCGAGGCTGCTCTCGCCGCCCAGGCGGGCGACAAGAGCGTCGAGCAGGTCATCTCGGAAGAGGCCGCGATCATCGGCGAGAAGGTCGAGCTGCGTCGCGTTCGCACGATCTCGGGCGACAAGGTCGAGGTCTACCTGCACCGCACGAGCAAGGACCTGCCGCCGCAGATCGGTGTCGTCGTCGCCTACACGGGTGATGACGCCGAGACCGCTCGCAGCATCGCGCAGCACATCTCGTTCGCGAACCCGTCGTACCTCTCCCGTGAAGACGTTCCGTCCGACGCCGTGGAGAAGGAGCGCCAGATCGTGACCGAGATCTCTCGCAACGAGGGCAAGCCGGAGGCGGCGCTGCCCAAGATCGTCGAGGGCCGCGTCTCCGCGTTCATCAAGCAGGTCGCCCTGCTCGAGCAGGACTACGCGAAGGACAGCAAGCTGTCCGTCGCCCAGGTGGCGAAGGACGCCGGTATCACCGTGACGGACTTCGCGCGCTTCAAGGTCGGCGCGTAACACCGTCGAAGGGGTTCGGATTAACGCGATCCGAACCCCTTCTTCATGCCCAGAAGGCACTATCTTGAATCGGGACGAGAGGATCACACCCATGACCGAACGCACAGGACGCCGTCGCGTCCTTCTGAAGCTCTCCGGTGAGGCGTTCGGCGCCGGCCAGCTCGGCGTCAACCCCGACATCGTCAGTCAGATCGCGCGCGACATCGCCGCGGCAGTCGATCGGGTCGAGGTCGCCATCGTCGTCGGCGGTGGCAACTTCTTCCGCGGAGCGGAGCTCAGCCAGCGAGGGATGGACCGCGGACGAGCCGACTACATGGGAATGCTCGGCACGGTCATGAACGCGCTCGCCCTGCAGGACTTCCTCGAGCAGGCAGGTGCGCCCACACGCGTGCAGTCGGCCATCTCGATGACTCAGGTCGCTGAGCCGTACATTCCGCTTCGTGCCGAGCGGCACATGGAGAAGGGCCGCGTCGTCATCTTCGGCGCAGGTGCCGGCCTGCCGTACTTCTCCACCGATACGGTCGCCGCACAGCGCGCCCTCGAGATCGGCGCGCAGGAAGTCCTCGTCGCCAAGAACGGCGTAGACGCGATCTATACCGCCGACCCGAACAAGCATGCCGATGCGGAGCGCATCGAGCGCGTCACGTATCGCGATGCGCTTCAGCGCGGGCTCAAGGTGGTCGATTCCACCGCGTTCAGTCTCTGCATGGACAACAACATGGACATGCGCGTGTTCGGCATGGAACCAGCCGGCAATGTCACGCGTGCGCTCCTGGGAGAGCCGATCGGCACTCTCGTCACCGCCTGAGCGCCTGCCGGTGCTCACGGGCCTTGCCCGATAGAATTTCAGAACACCCCGACGATAGGAGTCACCGTGATCGCGGATGTCCTCGCTGAAACCACCTCCCGTATGGCACGAGCGGTCGAGGCCGCCAAGGAGGACTTCTCCACGGTGCGCACCGGCCGCGCCAACCCGCAGCTGTTCCAGAAGGTGCTCGTCGACTACTACGGCACGCCCACTCCGCTCGCTCAGCTCGCCTCGCTGGCGAACCAGGAAGCGCGCACGCTCATCATCACGCCCTACGACAAGACCGCTCTGAAGGGTATCGAGCAGGCTATTCGGGACATGCCGAACCTCGGCGCGAACCCCACGAACGACGGCAACCTCGTTCGCGTGACCATGCCGGAGCTCACGGCTGAGCGTCGCAAGGAGTATGTCAAGCTCGTCAAGACCAAGGCCGAGGACGCCAAGGTGCACGTGCGCGGCATCCGTCGCAAGGCGAAGGACGAACTCGACGGCCTCAAGAGCGACCTCGGCGAAGACGAGATCGCCCGTGCAGAGAAGGAACTCGACGCCCTCACGCGCCAGCACGTCGATCTCATCGACGACGCACTCAAGCGCAAAGAGGCTGAACTCCTCGAGGTATAGGCGGCATGTCCGACGAACCCACTGACGACGGCAGCGACAAGCCGCAGACGCGCCGCGAGGCGCGCGACTCGTCGACCTCGACCGGCGCCATCCCGCTGGTCGACGGCGCCTTCGCGGCGTTCGACGCGACGAGTATCCCGCTTCGTCCGCCACTCCCTGGCGACGAGCGTGCGATGACGGAGTCCCGTCTGGACACGGGTGAGCACAATGCCATCAAAGAGCAGTGGCGGGCGAAGCGCGACGAGTTCGGCACGCATGTCACGCATGCTCGAGGTCAGCTCGACCAGGCGAACGAGCGAATCAAGGAGCGCACAGGGCGCGACCTGATCCTGGCGACCCTGATCGGGCTCGCGTTCGGCGCTGCGCTGCTCGCCTCGCTGTTGTTCATCAAGGTCCTCTTCGTGCCGTTCGCGCTGGCCGCGGCGCTGCTCGGTGTCTACGAGCTCTCACTGGCGTTGCGTGCATCGGGTCGGCGGATCGACGTGATCCCTCAGTTCATCGCTGCCACTCTGCTCGTGCTGTCCGCGTTCTTCCTCGACCTGTGGTTCGTCTGGGTCATGCTGTTCTTCGCCGTCGCATTCGTGATCGTCTGGCGGCTCATCGCCCAGATGATCGCCAAAGACGGCAGAACCTACGGCGATGTGCTGACGGACGCGGTCATCGGCGGGTTCGTTCAGATCTACGTGCCGTTCCTCGCAGCTGTCGCGCTGATCCTGCTCAAGCAGGAGGGCGGCCAGTGGTGGGTACTGAGCTTCATCGCGATCGCCGTGGTCGCCGACACCGGTGCATACGCTGCCGGGCTCGCGTTCGGGCGGCACCCCATGGCACCGAAGATCAGCCCGAAGAAGACCTGGGAGGGATTCGGCGGAGCTGTGGTGGGGTCGATCACGGCCGGTGTGCTCCTCGCGATCTTCCTGCTCGAGCTGCCGTGGTGGACCGGTGTGATCTTCGGCATCGCGATCCTCCTGTCCGCGACGCTGGGCGATCTCGGCGAGTCCATGCTCAAGCGTGATCTCGGGATCAAGGACATGAGCTCCTGGCTCCCTGGGCACGGAGGTCTTCTCGACCGACTCGACAGCATCCTGCCGTCGACGATTCCCGCGCTGTGCCTGTATTTCCTCTTCTCCTCCTGGGTGGTGCTGTGATGGTCTCCGACGACGTACAGACAGCGGACGCTGCCGAGCAGGCGCCGCCCGCGTTCTCATTGACCACGGGGCGGGTGCGCGGCTATCACCGCGCCGCGGTCGACACCTTCCTTGCGGCCGCCAGGGCGGCATTCGAAGGAGACGCCGGCGACCTCAGTGCAGCCGACGTCCGTGTGGCATCCTTCCCGCTCGTCAAGAACGGATATGTCGTGGCCGAGGTCGACGCCGCACTCGGGCGGGTGGAGGATGCGCTGGCGGCTCGTGCGCGCGACCGGGTCGTCCGAGCGCAGGGAGCCGGGGCGTGGGTGGAGCAGGCTCGAGATGACGCCCAGGTCATCCTCGACCACCTCGCGCGTCCGAAGCGGCAGCGTTTCGCACGCACGGGCGTTCTCACGTTCGGCTACCGGATCGACGAGGTCGACCACGTCGGCACCCGGATCGCCCGTTATCTGCGGGATGGCGAGCCGCTGACTGCCGAGCAGCTGCGCTCGGCGGCGTTCCGCATGCAGCGCGGGGGATACCGAGAAGAGCAGGTCGACGCATTGCTCGACGCGACCGTCGACGTGATCCTGGCTGTTCGCTGAGCGTTCCGATGGCCGACTCGCGCCTCACCGGGTAGACTGCCACACATCGTGAACCCCCGAAACGACATGACACCTCATCGAAACGACGTCACGCCTGTGCCCGCATCGGCGACTCTTTCGGCGCGCAATGGCAGTCGCCGACGGGGCGTCGCGGGCTTCTTCAGCGGCCTTGCGGTCGTCGGCTTCGCCGCGGCCATGGTGGCACCGACCGGGGTCGCACTCGCCCAGCAGCCCGACGCGGTCGGCCCGGAGTCGGCGTACTCGGCGGCGCTCAGCGAGACGCAGAACCTCACTGTCACGGCAGAGGGTGCCGCGATCGCACCCGTTCAGCGAGGCACGTTCTCGGTCTACGTGACGCCCAAGCCGACGCCCACACCGACACCGACGACTGCCCCTTCCGGATCTTCAGGGTCGTCGAAACCCGGCCCCAGCGGTCCTCTCTACTACACCGGCGGCGGAGCCCCCGCCGAGTGGATGGCTGCTGCAGGCATCGCGGAGTCCGATTGGGGCTACGTCGACTACATCGTCTCCCGCGAGAGCGGGTGGAACCCGAACGCGACGAACAAGTCGTCGGGTGCATGCGGTCTCGTTCAGGCACTGCCCTGCAGCAAGGTTCCCGGCAACGGCTACGATCCGATCGACAACCTGCGCTGGGCGACCGGATACGCCACCGGTCGATACGGCAGCTGGGCCGGCGCTCACGCCTTCTGGACGAACAACCACTGGTGGTGAGCCGGTGTCATGTCCCGCTCTCGCAAACGCCGTCCGGCGCGCCCTGACACCGATGACTCGCTCGACCGCCTCCTCGCGTCATGGAAGCGCACCGAGGTAAGACGCGGCTCGGAGTGGACCGTGCAGCCGGTGTCTGCGGTGCAAGCTCTGAAGGAGTACATCTGCCCCGGATGCGGGCGCAGCGTCGTGCCGGGCACGGCGCACCTCGTGGTCTGGCGCGCAGACGGAGTTCTCGGCGATGCCGCGGATCTTGCCGCGCGACGGCATTGGCACACACACTGTTGGAGGATTGCATGAGCATCGAGATCCGTGGACCGATCGAGCTGCCGGCGCTGCGCGAGGACATCGTGCTGGAGACCGCTGATGAGTTGACTCTCGTGGGCGAGCTGGCGATGCCCGAGTCATCAGCACCTGCGGCCACCCTGGTCACGCTGCACCCGCTTCCGACGGCCGGTGGGTTCATGGACTCTCACATCATCCGCAAGGCCGCCGCGCGACTGCCTGCGCTGGCTGATCTCGCTGTGCTGCGTTTCAACACCAGGGGCACCACCTCACCGCGTGGCACCAGCGATGGCGCCTTCGACGGGGGAGCGGCAGAGCAGTTCGACGTCGCAGCGGCGATGGAGTTCGTGCGCGAGCGCGGTCTTCCGCGCCCATGGCTGCTCGGCTGGTCGTTCGGCACCGAACTCGCCCTGAAATACGGGCGGGAGCATGACGTCGAGGGCATCATCCTTCTCTCCCCGCCGCTCCACCGGGCGACGGATGCCGAGGTCGCGGCGTGGGCGGGCTCCGACGTCGAGGTCGTCGTACTCGTTCCCGAGCTCGACGACTACCTTCGCCCGGCAGAAGCACGCGAGCGCTTCGCGGCGATCCCTCACGCGAAGCTGATCGCCGTCGAGGGTGGCAAGCACCTCTGGGTGGGCGAGAGCCAGACGCGGCGCGTCCTCACCGAGATCGTCGCAGCGGTGAACCCGGAGGCTCTCCCGCTGCCGACCGAGTGGGTTGCTGTCTAGAGCTCGTTCATCCGGGGGATCAGCACCTGTCGGTAGAGGATCAGGATGCTGGCCGCCACGGGGATCGCGATCAGCGCACCGAGCAGGCCCAGCAGGCTGCCGCCTGCCAAGGCCGCGACAACGACGACCGCGCCCGGGACTGATACGGCGCGGCTCATGATCCTCGGGGATATGATGTACGCCTCGATCTGCATGTAGATGAGGTAGTAGATGGCCGCGGCGATCGCTGTCGCCGGTGAGCCGAGCCCGGGGATCAGACACACGAGGACGATGATCGTCGAACCCGTGAGAGTGCCGACGAGCGGAATCAGCGAGAAGAAGAAGGCCACCACGGCGAGGACGGCGGGGAACGGCGCATCGATGATCGTGAGGAAGATCATGCTCAGGATGCCGTTGATGACGCCCTGGGTGACCTGCCCCATGACGTAGTAGCCGACCGAATCGGTGATCTGCTCGGCCAGGTCGATGAACCGTTCGCGCTTCGACGCGGGGGCGAGCTGATAGACGGCGCGCTTGAGTGAGGGCGTGGAAGCGGTGAGGTAGATCGTGAGGATGAGGATGATGAACGCGCCGAACAGGCCGCTCACGACAGCACCGCCGGCCGCGAGGACGCTCTGGCCGATCGAGCCACCGATCTGGGCGAGGTTCGTCTCGAGCCAGTTCGTGACATAGGCGAAGACGTCGTCGACCTTGAGATTGGGGAATGTTTCGACCATCCACTGGCGCAGGTCTGCGAGGAATGTGCCTCGTTGAACGATGGCCGTGATCTCGGCGATGAGCTGCGAGATCTGGTCGACGAGCACCGGGATGACGATCAGGATGATGCCCGCGAACACACCGAGAACCGCGAGGATCGTGATGAGCACCGCGAGCCAGCGGGGGAGCCGTCTGCGTTCGAGGAACGAGACGAGCGGGTCGAGGCCCAGGCTGAGGAAGAGCGCCGTTCCGACGTAGAGCAGCACGGTCGAGAGGCTCTCCACGCTGCCGATCAGCAGGATGCCCAACCCCACGCCGAGCGTCGCCACGAGAGCGGTACGGAACGGGTTGTGGATCTTCATCGCTGCTCCTCGGAATGCGGGACTCTGCAAGCGTATCCACCGCATCGCGACTGGCCGCGACGACGTGCCGCATGCGACTCGGGCGTGCCCCTCGTGGGCAACACACAGCTGATTTCGCTAGTCTGAAATGTCGAGTGTTGCGACTCGGGCGTGCGTCCGGGTCGTGTGAGGAGACTATTCGTGCGTTTCGTATGGGCCGTCATGGCCTTCGTGCTGGCTGCGGGACTGATCGCTGCGGGCATCGCGCAGCGAACCATCTTCATGGGTCCGTCGACCCAGGAGGTCTCAGTCGCTGTAGAAGAACCTGCCCCCTACGTGTTGTTGGACGGTGACGTCCTGCGCGAGCACCCGGGGTCTCAGACCCTGCTCGTGCGTGGAGAAGGTGAGATCTTCGCGGCATACGGCCGGACGGCCGACATGGAGGCGTGGCTGGCCGACGCCTCGTACAACCACGTGACCGCAGGCAAGGACGGCGAGCTTGAGGCCGAGCTGATCCCTGCCGGCGCCACTGCCGGCGATGATGCGACAGCGAGCCCTGCTCCGACGGAGAGCCCTGCCCCCGCGGAGACTCCGGTCCCGTCCGAGACTCCGGCCGAAGACGGCGCGGCCGCAGAGCCGGGCCGCAATCCGGCCGGTTCCGATCTCTGGCTGGATTCGTTCACCGAGACCGACGCTCTCATCGTCGACAACATGCAGCTCCCCGAGGGGGTCAGCATGATCATCGCGTATGACGGCACCGCAGATGCTCCTGACGACATCGTGGTCTCGTGGCCTCTCGACACGTCCACGCCTCTTGCCGGCCCGCTCATGGCGGCGGGCGCCGCGATGCTCCTCGTCGGCCTCGTGCTCTATGTCCTCGCCATCCGCCATCAGCGCCGAGGGCGAGGCCCCCGTCGCAAGGGTCCTGGCCCCCTCCCGGCGACTGAGCCGATCGATGTGGCACAGCTGCCGCCATCGGAACGCGCAGCGATCGAGCGAGCCGACGCACCCGACGACTCGGTTCCCTCCGCTGAGGGCACGGCGCCGACCGCAGCAGGCCACGAAGGCGCGGATGACGCGGCCGGCGCGGAAGACACCGACCGCGATCGCAAGTCAGAGAGGCGTGCGACGACCACGGTCCGCAAACGCCGCCTGCTGGCGCTGCCCGCCCTCGCGGTGACCGCGCTGCTCGCGACCGGCTGCTCGCCCGACTCCTGGCCGCAGTTCGGCGAGGGGACGCCGTCACCATCGCCCAGCGCGACGGTGATCGCCCCGGAAAACCAGAAGCCCCCTGCAGTGACCGAGACGCAGGCGAGACGAATCCTGCAGGAGGTGTCGACGACCCTCGCAGACGCAGACGCGGCGATGGACATAGCTCTGGCGGGGACCCGTCTCGATGGCCCGGCGCTGACGGCTCGGACGACCGAGTACGCGCTTCGCACCGCTCTTCCGGAAACCCCGGTGCCTGCGGCTATCCCGACCGACGATGTCGAAGTCGTGCTGCCCGAGGCCACCGACCGTTGGCCGCGCACGGTGCTGCTGCTCTCGAAGGACGCAGGAGACGACACTGTTCCGCCCGTGATCCTCACGATGACGCAGCAGGACCCGTGGTCGAACTACAAGGTGACCAACATGGCCGAGATGTCGGCCGACGCCGTCTTCCCCGAGGTGGCCGCGCCCTGGCTCGGCACCTCGCTCGTGCCGGACGACTCTGCGTTCCTCACACTCCCGCCGAGTGAGCTCGCTGCGACATTCGCGGACATCGTCGATGCGGGTGAGACCAGCGCGTCCTACGGGCTCTTCGATGAGATCTCCCAGAATCTCGCCCAGTCGATTCGCGACAGCCGTCAGGCCGTCGTGCAGAACCTGGCGGACAACGGCGCCGCCGAGACCTCGCAGACTGCGTTCGACATCATCCCTGCGGATTCCGCACCGGTGTCGATGGCCACGCTCGACAGTGGAGCGATCGTGGCTGTCTCGCTCGTCGACACGGAGTCGGTGACGCCGACATCGGCGGACGCGGTCATCCGCTTCGGAGACAACGCGCAGGCGAAGGCCCTGACGGGCGTCTCCGAGTCCGCCAAGGGCGTGACGACCAAGTACGAGTTCCAATTGTTCTTCTCCGTTCCCGCGCAGGGTTCGACGGAGCAGATCCGTCTTCTGGCAGTCCGACAGGACCTTCTCTCCGTCGAGGTGATCAAGTGACCGATATCTCTCCCGCCGCGCTCCGAGGAGCCGTCGACCTCTCGTCTCTGCGAAACCGCCCGGCAGCGCCGGCTGCGGCAGCGCAGAGCCCTGCTGCCGGTGCTGTCGACATCGTGGTCGATGCGACCGACGAGTCGTTCGGCCAGATCCTCGAGCTCTCACGCACTGTGCCGGTGGTCGTCGATCTCTGGGCCGAGTGGTGCGGTCCGTGCAAGCAGCTGAGCCCGATCATCGAGAAGGTGGCGCGCGAACTCGGCGGCAAAGTACTCCTCGCCAAGGTCGATGTCGACGCCAACCCGCAGTTGGCCCAGGGCTTTCGCGCCCAGTCGATCCCGATGGTCGTCGCGCTCATCGCCGGTCAGCCGGTCCCGATGTTCACGGGTGCGGTTCCCGAGCAGCAGGTCAGAGAGGTCTTCGCACAGCTGCTCCAGCTTGCAGCCCAGAACGGGGTGACCGGCACGTTGAACGTCGGCGAAGCACCTGCGGGGCAGGAGGCGCCGGAGGAACCGTCGATGCCGCCCCTGCACGCCGAGGCTTTCGCCGCCATCGAGACCGGTGACTACGCTGCGGCGATCGCGGCGTATGAGAAGGCTCTCGCAGAGAATCCTCGCGATGAGGATGCGATCTCCGGCCTGGGGCAGGTGCGACTGCTCGACCGCGTCCAGAAGCTCGACCTGCACGACGCGCGGGCCGCGGCTGCGGCCGGGCCGCGAGACATCCAGGCGCAGTTCGATGTCGCTGATCTCGACCTCGCCGGTGGCCATGTCGATGATGCGTTCGGAAGGCTGCTCGACCTGTTCGCTCAGCTGCCGTCGGACGAGCGGACGCCGGTCCGCGAGCGTTTGATCGAGCTGTTCGGCCTGATCGGCGCCGCGGATCCTCGCGTCATCACTGCTCGCAACAGGCTTTCCTCATTGCTTTTCTGATGCCGCACCACGGCTGACCAGCCCGAGGCGGGTCAGCCGTGGCTTCTCAGCCGCGCTTGGTCAGCCGTGGCTGATCGTGGGCACGTGGGGCTCGCCCTCGTGACGCAGCCAGATGGTGGACAGCGCGGGAATCGTGACCGTCGCCACGGCAGGTCCGCCCTCGTCGGAGTGCGCGACGACCATGCCGAGGTTGCCTGAGCCGCGGCCGCCGTACTCTGCGGCATCCGTGTTCAGGATCTCCTGCCATACGCCTTCGACGGGCAGAGCGAGGCGGTGGCCGCTGCGCTCGACGCCGGCGAAGTTGCTGATCACGACGACACGGCCGCCGTGGGCGTCACGGCGCTCGAACGCGATCACGTTCGGGTCCCAGCTCGGAGCGCCGAGACGCGCGAACGATGAGCCGTCATTGTCGCGCTCCCAGAGCGGTGCCTGAGCTCGATACGTGCGATTGAGCTGGCCGACGAAACTCTGCAGCTGCGCATGCGAGGGCTGCTCCAGCAGCCACCAGTCGAGTTCGCGGGATTCGGACCACTCCGCCAGCTGCCCGAACTCCTGCCCCATGAAGAGCAGCTTCTTGCCAGGATGACCCCACATGTAGGCCAGGTATGCACGGACGTTCGCGAGCTTGTGCCAGTGGTCGCCGGGCATCTTCGCAAGAAGGCTGCCCTTGCCGTGCACGACCTCGTCGTGGCTGATCGGCAGCAGATAGTTCTCTCCGAACGCGTAGACGAAGGAGAACGTCATCTCACCTTCGTAGTGCGCGCGGTACATCGGGTCGCGTTCGATGTACTGGAGAGAGTCGTTCATCCAGCCCATGTTCCACTTGAACCCGAAGCCGAGTCCGGCGTGGTCGGTCGGTGCGGTGACGCCGGGGAAGCTCGTCGACTCCTCCGCGATCATCAGCACGCCCGGATGCAGGCGATAGGCGGTCGCGTTGACCTCCTGCAGGAAGCGGATCGCCTCGAGGTTCTCCCTGCCTCCGTGGATGTTGGGCTCCCACTCGCCTTCGTTGCGGGAGTAGTCGAGATAGAGCATCGAGGCCACAGCGTCCACTCGAAGGCCGTCGACGTGGAACTCGCTCAGCCAGAAGAGGGCGTTGGCCACCAGGAAACCGCGAACCTCGGGCCGGCCGTAGTCGAAGATCAGGGTTCCCCAGTCCTGGTGCTCGCCGCGTCGCGGGTCGGGGTGCTCGTACAGCGGCTGTCCGTCGAACTTCGCGAGGGCGAAGGCGTCCTTGGGGAAGTGCCCGGGCACCCAGTCCATGATCACGCCGATTCCGGCCTGATGGAGCTGATCGATCAGGTACCGCAGATCGTCTGGGCTGCCGAAACGACTCGTCGCCGCGTAGTACCCGCTGACCTGGTAGCCCCACGAGCCACCGAACGGGTGCTCGGCGAGGGGCATGAACTCGACGTGTGTGAAACCGGCCTCGTCGACATGAGCGATGAGGGGCTCTGCGGCCTCGCGGTAGCTCAGGCCACCGCGCCAGGAGCCGAGGTGCACCTCGTAGATCGACAGCGGCTGGGCGACCGCATGGGTCGCTGCACGGCGAGTCATCCACGCGCCGTCCGACCAGTCGTAGGTCGACTGGGTGATGACCGATGCTGTCTCGGGCGGGACCTGAGCGGCCTGCGCCATCGGGTCGGCCTTGAAGATCCAAGAGCCTCCGCGGGTGCAGATCTCGTACTTGTAGGTCGTGCCGATCGCGAGGTCGGGAATGAACAGCTCCCAGATGCCGCTCACGCCCATCGAGCGCATCGCGTGCGCTTCGCCGTTCCAGCCGTTGTGCTCGCCGGCCACTCGAACCGCCGTGGCATTAGGAGCCCACACCGCGAACGCGACGCCGGGTTCGCCTCCTACCGTCTGTGCGTGCGCTCCCAGCACCTGCCACAGCTGCTCATGTCGTCCCTCTGCGATCAGATGCAGATCGACGTCACCGAGGGTGGGCAGGTGACGGTAGGGGTCGCCGCTGACGGTCTCGTCGTCGTCGCCGTATGCGGTGGCGATCCGATACGGAACCGGCGCGCCGTCGTGCTGCGCCTCCCAGATGCCGTGCGCGACGTGATCGAGGTCGAGTCTGCTCCCGTCCCGGAAGACTGCCGCCACGGAGGAGGCGAGAGGACGACGGGCTCGGATCACCGTGACGGTACGATCGCTCGCATCCGTGAACGGGTGCGAGCCGAGCACGGCGTGCGGGTCGTGGTGGGAGCCGGCCGCCACTGCGGCCCAGTCCGACGACGTCGTGGCATCTTCGACGTAGCTCATGCTCGTCTCCTCACCTTCAGTATGTGCACCGGTTCGGCGAAGGCGTCGAGGCGCACGTAGTTGTGGTCGGCCCACGTCCAGACGGCACCGGTCAGCAGGTCCTCGACCTCGAACGGCTCGCCCTGCGGCACGCCCCAGATCGTCGTGTCGAGGTGGACTGTGGTCTCGCGAACGGAGTGCGGATCGACGTTGGCGATCACGAGGACCGTGTCGGAGTGGCCGGTGCCGGTGAAGGCCGCATCGAGGTGCTTGCTGTACACGAGCACAGAGTCGTCATCGCTCCAATGCACGGAGAGGTTGCGGAGCTGACGCAGAGCCGGATGCGCGCTGCGGATCTCGTTCAGTCGGCGCAGCAGAGGGGCCAACGAGTCGCCGGCGGCCTCTGCACCCTCCCAGTCACGGAACTTGAACTCGTACTTCTCGTTGTCGATGTTCTCCTCGGAGCCGGGACGTGCGACATTCTCGAAGAGCTCGTAGCCGGCGTACACGCCATAGACAGGGGCAGCGGTGGCCGCGATGCATGCGCGGATCCGGTAAGCCGCGCGTCCACCGAACTGCAGATACTCGGTGAGAATGTCATGCGTGTTCACGAAGAGGTTCGGTCGCATGTAGTCACTGGTCTCGTGTGTGACGCTGGTGAGGAACTCCTCGAGCTCCGCCTTGGTGTTACGCCAGGTGAAGTAGCTGTAGCTCTGCTGGAAACCGACGGCGGCAAGCGCTCGCATCACGGCAGGGCGCGTGAAGGCCTCAGCGAGGAAGATCACGTCCGGGTCCTGGGCGTTCACTGTGGCGATGAGCCACTCCCAGAACTGCAGCGGCTTCGTGTGCGGATTGTCGACCCGGAAGATCTTCACGCCCTCGCGCACCCAGTGCCGCACGATGCGCAGCATCTCCTGGTAGATGCCGGCAGGGTCGTTGTCGAAGTTCAGGGGGTAGATGTCCTGGTACTTCTTCGGAGGGTTCTCCGCGTAGGCGATGGTGCCGTCGGGAAGGGTCGTGAACCACTCGGGGTGCTCATCGACCCAGGGGTGATCCGGAGACGCCTGCAGAGCGAGATCGAGAGCGACCTCCAGCCCCTCGTTCTTCGCAGCTCGCACGAAGGCGCGGAAGTCGGCCGGTTTGCCGAGCTCGGGGTGGATCGCGTCGTGACCGCCGTCGGCAGACCCGATCGCGTACGGCGAACCAGGGTCCCCCGGTTCGGTCGTCAGCGTGTTGTTCCGGCCCTTGCGGTTCGTCGTCCCGATCGGATGCACGGGCACCAGATAGATGACGTCGAATCCCATTGCGGCGACCGCGGGAAGGCGCTTGGCGGCCGTCCTGAACGTCCCGCTCTTGATCGTGCCGTCCTTGAGGCGCTTCGCGCCCTCTGAGCGAGGGAAGAACTCGTACCATGCGCCGACGCCTGCCGCAGTCCGCTCGACCAGCAGAGTGTGCACCGCTGACGCCGAGCGCAGTGTCATGAGCGGCCGGTCACGGAAGAATCCGGTGAGCTCTGGGTCGGTCGAGGCAGCGGTCGTGGTTGCCGCATCGCCCCCGTCCAGCGCTGCGGCGATGTCACTGAGACGTCTGCGTTGAGCTGCGGGGCGGTCCTTCTCGGCCGCTGCGCGCGTGAGCAGTTCGGCCCCGAGCGCCGCCATCACCGGCACGTCGACGCCGACGGCGACCTTCACCTCGGCGGCATGAGCCCAGGTCGCGAAGTCGTCGGAGAACGCCTCGAATCGATACGTCCATCGCCCCTGAAGGTCGATCGCGATCTCGGCGCCCCAGCGATCGGTGCCATCGAGGAAAGGGGTCAGGCGGTGCAGCGTCTCGTCGCCGTCCGGTGAGGTCAACCGGAGCTGCACGCCGATCAGGTCGTGCCCCTCGCGGAAGGCGACCACGCTGAACGGCACCACCTCGCCGACGAAGGCCTTGGGCGCGAAACCGCCCGGCACGGACGGTGTGCCGCCGACCAGCGGTATGCGAGTCGCGACGAGCCCGTCGCCGTCCGAGACGGCGCCCAGCGGGCGCGACGGGATCTGTGCGGGGCTTCGGAGAGCCTTCGGACTGGTGCTGCTCATACGTGCGGCCACCCCCCGAATGTACCGCTCCCGACGTTGAGCGGGTAGCTCGCGGAAGGCACCGGCGCGCCGCCCGTCATTCCACGCGGAACAGTCGCATGGAGGTGCCGGGGATGGGCAGGATGTCACCTGGGGCGAACACCTCACCGCCGGCGTCCGGCCGGTCGTCTGCACTCGACCAGAGCGAGACGAATCGCGTCGCATCCTCGAGCTCCTCCGGGAGGCGCACGTCGATGGGCGACTCCGTGCCGTGCACGATGAGGAGGATCCGATTGGCCGCCTCACGGTCGGGTGTCGAGGCCGCGACGTACTGCAGCGTGCGGTTCCCGGGGTCCGTCCACTGCTCGCTCTCCATCGTCTCGCCGTTCTGGTCGAACCAGTCCATGACGGATGCGTTGGGGATGTGCTCGCCGAGTCGGGCGTACTTGCTCGGACGCAGGGCGGGGTTCTCAGAACGGAGCTGGATGAGCCGAGCGACGTGCGCGCGCAGGTCCTCCTGCCACGGCTCTGCGTCCCATCCGAGCCAGGTCATCGAAGAATCCTGGGCGTAGGCGTTGTTGTTGCCGCGCTGGGTGCGCCCCACCTCGTCGCCTGCGGTGAGCATCGGGATCCCCGCGGACAGCAGAAGGGTGCCGAGCAGATTGCGCATCGCCTTGCGACGTGCGGCGAGGATGGCCGGGTCGTCGGTCGGTCCCTCGATGCCGTGGTTGAACGCACGGTTCATGTCGGCGCCGTCGCGGTTCTGCTCGCCGTTCGCCTCGTTGTGCTTGACGTCGTACGACACGAGGTCGTGCAGGGTGAATCCGTCGTGCGCCGTGACGAAGTTGATGCTCGCGAGCGGGCCTCGTTCGTCGGCGAAGGTGTTCGACGAGCCGGCGAGACGCGTGGCGAAGCCGCCGATGCCGACCGGAGCGGAGGCACGACGCGCGTAGTCGATGTCACTCAGCCAGAAGTTCCTCACCCGGTCGCGGTAGCGGTCGTTCCACTCCATCCACCCGTTCGGGAAGTTGCCCGTCTGCCAACCGCCCATGCCGACATCCCATGGCTCCGCGATGAGCTTGGTCTCGCTGAGGATCGGATCGTTGGCGATCGCGGTGAGCAGCGGATGCTCCGGCGTGTAGGTGTGTGAGCCGTCGCGCGCGATCGCTGCGGCGAGGTCGAACCGGAATCCGTCGATCTGCATCTCCTGCGCCCAGTAGCGCAGCGAGTCGAGCACGAGTCGCGCGCCGGCATCGGTCGAGGTGTCGAGCGTGTTGCCGCACCCCGTCGTGTCGATGTACGCGCCGGACGCGTCCTGTCGGTAGTAGCTCGCGTTGTCGATGCCGCGCAGACTCGAGCGAGGACCGCCGAGGCCCTCTTCCGACGTGTGGTTGTAGACGACGTCCAGGATGACCTCGAGCCCGGCTTCGTGCAGCAGCCGCACCATGCCCTTGAACTCGGCGAGAACGGCCTCAGGGCCGCCCTTGCGGGCGTCCTCGGTCGCATAGGCGTTGTGCGGTGTGAAGAAGTTGAGGGTGTTGTAGCCCCAGTAGTTCGTGAGGCCGCGCTCGAGCAATCGCGGCTCCGGCACGAAGGCCTGAACGGGAAGCAGCTCGATCGAGGTGATGCCGAGAGAATGGAAGTACTCGATCATCGCCGGGTGCGCGAGCCCTGCATATGTGCCGTGCAGAGCAGGCGGCACATCGGGCTGGCGCTTGGTCAGCCCCTTCAGATGGCCTTCGTAGATCACGGTCCGGTCGAGCGGGATCCGCGGCTTGACGGACTCCCCCCAGTCGAACCCGTCGACGATCACGACGGAGCGCCACTCTTCGTAGCCGTCGCCCTGGGCGAGACCTCGAGCATAGGGATCGAGCAGGAGGGTCTCGGGGTTGAACGTGTTCCCCGGACCGTGCGGGCCTCCCACGCGGATCGCGTATCGGGTTCCCGGCTGGAGCAGCTCTGTGGTCACTTCCCAGATACCGCCGGGAAGGCGTTCGAGGTCGACCTGATCGATCACCCAGTCGAGGTCGGTGGCATCGAAGACGACGAGCTCGATGGAGGACGCGTTCTGCGACCAGACGCGGAGGGTTCCGACGCCGTCGTGAAGGCGCACACCGAGGTTGTCGAGTGCAGTGCCGCCGGGCACGGTGATGTCTCGGATCGCGGGCATGAATACACCCTAGAGGTCTGCACTCGGGTCCCAGGACAGCATGTACTCAGTTCCATGTGCACGCCACCACCGGGAAAATGGGGGAGAGTGGAGGAATGCAGCACTATCTCGACCACGCGGCGACGACGCCCTTGCGCCCGGAGGCGCGGGCGGCCTGGCTCGACGCGAGCGAGATGGTCGGGAACGCGTCATCGACCCACGGTGCGGGGCAGGATGCGAGGCGCCTGCTGGAGGAGTCTCGCGAGCGCACCGCAGGGGTGCTCGGGTGCGATCCGATCGAGGTGATCTTCACCTCGGGGGGTACGGAGTCGATCAATCTCGCCCTGCAGGGGCTCTGGAATGCGCGCCCTTCCGGCACCGATGCCATCGTGATGCCGGATGCCGAGCATCACGCGACCGTGGACACGGTCGAGGCTCTGGTCGCGGCGGGAGCGGTGCTGCGCGCTGTACCGGTATTTCGCACGGCGTCCATCGACGTGGGAGCGTTCGCGGATCAGCTTCCGGGTGCGGCGCTCGCAACCGCGCTGGTCGCCAACAACGAGGCGGGGACGATCAATGACGCCGCGGAGCTGGCCTCGTCGGCTGCGGCGGCTCTCGTTCCCCTTCACCTCGATGCGGTGTCGGCACTCGGTCATCTTCCGCTGTCCTTCCGAGCGCTGAGAGGCGACGCCCCGGATGCAGCCGGCCTGGTGGCGATGAGCGTCGCGGGACACAAGATCGGGGCGCCGGTCGGAGTCGGCGCATTGGTCGCAGCTCGCACCGCGCGGCTCTCCGCGCTCCTTCGCGGTGGCGCGCAGCAGAGAGGGCTCCGTGCCGGGACGCAGGACGTGGCGGGCGCAGCGGCGTTCGCCACCGCGCTCGAACTCGCCGAGTCGGAGCGGGAGTCGGAGTCGACTCGACTCGCGGCGATGCGTGATCGGCTGGTCGACGGCATCCTGACACGAGTGCCGCAGGCTGAGCTGCTCGGCGACAGTTCGCGGCGGCTCCCGGGCAATGCGCACGTCCTCTTCCCCGGCGCGGTGGGGGAGAGCCTGCTCTTCCTCCTCGATATGGCGGGTATCGCCGCGTCGACCGGATCGGCGTGCCAGGCAGGGGTCGCAGAGCCGTCGCATGTGGTGATGGCCATGGGGCGCACCGAGCAGGATGCACGCAGCGTGCTCCGGTTCTCGCTGGGACGCACCTCCACGGATGCCGACGTCGATGCGGTGCTCGCATCGATCGCCGATGCTTATGCGAGGGCTTCCGGCTCCGGCTCAGCTGCACGCTCGTAGACTGGCACTATGAGGATTCTTGCGGCCATGAGTGGCGGAGTGGACTCCGCAGTCGCGGCCGCGCGGGCAGTGGAGGCGGGGCACGACGTCGTCGGAGTGCATCTCGCTCTCTCCCGCGCAGGCGGCACGCTGCGCACCGGCAGCCGGGGCTGCTGCACCATCGAGGACGCTCTCGACGCCCGACGGGCTGCCGATCTCCTCGGCATCCCTTTCTACGTCTGGGATTTCTCGGAGCGGTTCCGCGAAGACGTGATCGCCGACTTCGTGTCGGAGTACCAGGCGGGGCGCACTCCCAATCCCTGCATGCGGTGCAACGAGAAGATCAAGTTCGCCGCTCTGCTCGAGCGAGCGATCGAGCTCGGTTTCGATGCCGTCTGCACGGGGCACTATGCGACGCTGATCCCCACGGAAGCCGGCCTCGAGCTGCACAGGGCTGCCGACAACGCGAAGGATCAGTCCTATGTGCTGGGTGTGCTGACGGCCGAACAGCTCGCGCACACCTACTTCCCGCTCGGAACCACACCGTCCAAGGCCGTCGTACGTGCGGAAGCGGAAGCGCGCGGTCTGAGCGTGGCCCAGAAGCCCGACAGCCATGACATCTGCTTCATCCCTGACGGCGACACCAGAGGCTGGTTGGCCGAGAAGGTGGGCACCGCGACAGGCGAGGTCGTCGACCGCAGCGGAGCCGTCGTCGGGTCTCACGAGGGTGCGCATGCGTTCACCGTCGGCCAGCGCCGCGGGCTCAAGCTCGGGGTTCCCGCCCCCGACGGCAAGCCTCGATTCGTGCTGGAGGTTCGGCCAGTGTCGAACACCGTCGTCGTCGGTCCGAAGGAGGCTCTCGCGACACGCGAGATCTCCGGTGATCGGTTCAGCTGGGCCGGTGCCGCCCCCGAAGATGCGGAGTTCAGCTGTGACGTGCAGATCCGCGCTCACTCGGAACCGGAGCCGGCGCAGGCGTTCGTCTCTGTGGACGGAGTGAGAGTGGTGCCTGATCGACCGCTCGACGGCGTCGCACCGGGGCAGACCGCGGTGCTCTACGTGGGAACACGCGTCCTCGGCCAGTTCACGATCGATCGCACTGTGTCGGCGGTGCCCGTCGGCGCCTAGAGCCGCGCTCGGGATGTCGGTGCTCGCTCGTAGACTGGCGGGGTGCCGGAGAACATCTCGTTGGAAGACGCCCGTGTCGAAGCGGACGAGCTGACCACTCGCATCCTCGAGGCGAAGGACGCGTACTACGGTCGCGACACCTCGCTCGTCGACGACGCCACGTACGACGGATGGATGCACAGGCTCGAAGAACTCGAACGCCTGCACCCCGAGCTTCAGGGCCAGGATTCGCCCACCCAGATGGTGGGTGCCGCCGAAGCGACAGGTCTGGCAACGATCGAGCACGCCGAGCGCATGCTGAGTCTCGACAACGTGTTCTCGATCGACGAGCTGCGCGAGTGGGCAGCGAAGACGCGGGCATCGGCGGGGCGTGACGTCGACTGGCTCACCGAGCTCAAGATCGATGGTCTCGCGATCAACCTCCGATATGAGAACGGCCGACTGACTTCTGCGGCGACGCGCGGCGACGGCCGCGTCGGCGAGATCGTCACCGAGAACGCGCTGCGGCTGCCCGAGATCCCGCTCGAGCTCTCCGGCACGGGCCACCCAGCGATCGTCGAGGTCCGCGGTGAGGTGTTCATCCCGGTTGCGGCGTTCGAGCGCCTGAACGCGGCTCAGGCCGAGTTCCGCGAGCGAGCCTACGACGACGCGCACGCGCGGTGGGAGGCGCGATCTGGCGTGAAGAAGCCGTTCGACGAAGAGAAGGCCCGAACGGCCGCTGCCCGTCGATTCCCCTCCTTCGCCAATCCGCGGAACGCGGCGAGCGGAGGCCTCCGGCAGCAGATAGACAAGAAGAACGGTCTCGAGCTCGAGGCGGGGATGCTGCGCATCGAGTCGCTCGCCCTCTACGTGCATGGCATCGGAGCTTGGCAGGACCCGCCGGTCGCGGCGCAGAGCCAGGTATACGCGCAGCTCGCAGAGTGGGGTCTGCCGACGAGCCCTCACACCAAGGTGTGCACGAGCATCGACGAGGTCGCTGCGTTCGTCGAGTACTTCGGCGAGCACCGTCACGACATCGAGCATGAACTCGACGGCATCGTGGTCAAGGTCGACGAGCTCTCCCTGCACGATGAGCTCGGGGCCACGAGCCGAGCCCCGCGCTGGGCGATCGCGTACAAATACCCGCCCGAAGAGGTGCAGACGAAACTCCTCGACATCGTCGTCTCGGTCGGGCGCACAGGCAGGGCCACGCCGTTCGCGGTGATGGCTCCCGCTCAGGTGGCGGGCTCTGTGGTGAGGCAGGCGACTCTCCACAACAAGGATGTCGTGAAGGCGAAGGGCGTGCTCATCGGTGACACGGTCGTCCTGCGTAAGGCCGGAGACGTCATCCCCGAGGTGCTCGGTCCCGTGGTCGACAAGCGCGACGGCACGGAGCGCGAGTTCATCATGCCCGCAGAGTGCCCCGAGTGCGGCACTCCGCTGCGTCCGATGAAAGAGGGGGACATCGATCTGCGGTGTCCGAATGCGCGATCGTGCCCTGCGCAGGTGCGTGGTCGCGTCGAGCACATCGGCTCACGGGGTGCGCTCGACATCGAGGCTCTCGGCGAAGTCACCGCCGCCGCGCTCACGCAGCCCACGTCGCCGGCCGTCCCGCCCCTCGAGACCGAGGCGGGACTCTTCGCACTCACGCTCGAAGAGATCGTGCCGATCGAGCTGTTCGTCCGCGACGCCGAGACGGGGCTGCCGAAGGAGGACGACGACGGGCTGGTGAAGACACGAGCGCCGTTCCGCCGCAACCCCACGGCCGCAGAGAAGAGGTCCGGCCTCGAGGGGCCGCAGCCGTCGTCGCAGGCCCTCACCCTCCTGGCCGAGCTCGAGAAGGCCAAGACGAAAGACCTGTGGCGGCTTCTCGTGTCGCTCAACATCCGTCACGTCGGACCAGTGGCTGCACGAGCGCTCGCGCAGTGGTTCGGCTCCCTCGATGCCATCCGCGCGGCCTCACGCGACGAGCTCGCTGCGGTAGAGGGGGTCGGGGGCATCATCGCCGACTCGCTGCTCGCATGGTTCGAGATCGACTGGCACCAGGAGATCGTGCAGCGGTGGGCCGAGGCCGGAGTCCAATGGGCGACGCCCGGACATCCGGGCCCGGGGGCTGCCGTCGTCGAAGGAGGCGTGCTCGACGGGCTCACCATCGTCGCGACCGGTTCGCTCGACGGATACACGCGCGACGGTGCACAGGAGGCGATCATCAAGGCGGGAGGCAAAGCCGCGTCGAGTGTCTCGAAGAAGACCGACTTCGTCGCGGCCGGCCCGGGCGCAGGGTCCAAGCTCGGCAAGGCGGAGGAGCTCGGCATCCGCATTCTGGACGCTGCTCAGTTCCACATTCTCGTGACCGAGGGGCCGGACGCGCTCGGATGAAGCGCTATGGACCGTTGATCGTCGTTCCGGGCGCGCTGGCCGTGGGCGATCCGGGTAGGCACCACCTGCGCCTCACACCCGACGCGGTGCTCTTTCGCGAAGGCAGTGAGAATCGAGGCATCGTCCCGTGGGCCCAGGTCGAGCGAGTGCTGCTCGACGTGCCGGTCACGCGGTTCCGGCTGCCGGGGCTCGTCAGCACGATCGTGATCGGTGCGCTGACGTTCCTCGCTCTCTCAGATCTCGGAATGGATCCGGATGACGGCACGGTCGACGTGCTGATCGACGGGGAATCGACCAGCGCACCCTTGAGTCGTCACCATGTCGGCGGGTACTGGGAGCCCGCGGTCGACGGCGCCCACAGGCTGCTGCAGCACCTCATCGACCACCCGGAGCAGCGATCGCTGCTCGCTCGGCCGGAGTCACTCCTCGATGTCGCCGCGCGCCTCGCACGCAGCGGGGCGACCGGAACGTCAGGGTCCTGACGTGACTATGCTTCGGCGATGCGCTGGAGCAACTTCGGTGATCCGGCGAACCCGAGCCTCCGATAGACCGGAACAGCGCGCTCGCTCGAGTGCACAGTGACCCGGGAGGCGCCGGCGCTGTGCGCGTGGGCTGTCGCTGCGTCGACGAGTGCGGTGCCCACGCCTCTGCCACGGTGCTCGGGCATCACGAAAACGCTCTGGATGTCGGCAGAGAGACGATCGCTCGCTCCGGGGCTCGGCACTCGGGGGAGCAGTGCGACCCATGCCGCGCCGACCGTCGCATCCTCGATCTGCGCGATGAACGCAGAGTGCGTGGCCTGATGGGCTTCCCACCAGGACCCGAGCGCTTCCACGAACGAGTCGAACTCCGCGGGGTCAGCGTCGTCAGCGGCTCTGTCGATCCACTTCAAGCGCGCCAGGCCCCGAACATCGTCGGGGCCTGCGCGCTCGATGTGCATGTGCCGGTCAGTCCTTGTGACGCGGCTTGCGGAACGGCCTCTCGCCCTGCTCGTCGCTGCGGGCCGGCCGGTCGTCGCGTTCGTGACGCGGGCGGTCGTAGCCTCCTCGGGCGCCGGCGTCGCGGGGGCCGTCGTTGCGTCGGGCTGCGGGGCCGCGGTCGGGCTTGATCTCGATCAGTCGACCCGAGATGCGGGTGTCCTTGAGCTTGTCGAGCACCGAGGAGTCGAGATTCGCGGGCAGTTCGACGACCGTGAAGTCCGGGCGGATGTTGATGGCGCCGAAGTCGTCACGGCCGAGGCCGCCCTCATTGGCGAGGGCACCGACGATCTGACGGGGCTCGACGCGGTGACGTCGACCGACCTCGATGCGGTAGGGCTTGTAATCACCGCGTCCACGACGCTCACGAGGCTCGCGCGGCTCGCGCCGGTCGCGGTTGTTGTTCTCGCGCGGCGGACGGTTGTCGTACTCGACGGCCTTCGTCAGCGGGTCATCCGAAGGGTCGAGCAGCAGCGGTGTGTCGCCCTGCGCGACGACCGCGAGTGCGGCGGCCACATCGGCCTCCGGCACGTCGTGGTTGCGCACGTAGTGGGCGATGATGTCGCGGAACTTCTCGATGCGCGAGTTGTCGCCGAGCGCCGTCGTGATCGCGTCATCGAAGCGCGCGAGACGCGTGGTGTTGACATCATCCATGCTCGGCAGCTGCATCTGCGCCGGCTGCTGGCGCGTCGCCTTCTCGATCGACTTGAGCAGGTAGCGCTCGCGCGGCGTGATGAAGCTGATCGCGTCACCCTTGCGACCGGCGCGACCGGTGCGACCGATGCGGTGCACGTAGGACTCGGTGTCGGTGGGGATGTCGAAGTTGATGACGTGACTGATGCGCTCGACGTCGAGACCACGGGCGGCGACGTCCGTCGCGACGAGGATGTCGAGCTTGCCGTCCTTGAGCTGGTTGACGCTGCGCTCACGCTGCACCTGGGCGACATCGCCGTTGATCGCGGCGGCCGAGTAACCGCGAGCACGCAGCTTCTCGGCGAGCGTCTCGGTCTCGTTCTTGGTGCGGACGAACACGATCATGCCGTCGAAGTTCTCGACCTCGAGGATACGGGTCAGCGCATCGACCTTCTGCGCGTACGACACCACGAGGTAGCGCTGGGTGATGTTGGTGCCGGTCGCGGTCTTCGACTTGATGCTGATCTCTTCGGGGTCGCGCAGGTACTTCTGCGCGAGGCGACGGATCTGCGGGGGCATGGTAGCGGAGAACAGTGCGACCTGCTTCTCGACGGGCGTCTGCGCGAGGATCTGCTCGACGTCTTCGGCGAAGCCCATCTTCAGCATCTCGTCGGCCTCGTCCAGCACCAGGTACTGCAGCTGGGAGAGGTCGAGAGTGCCCTTGGCGAGGTGATCCATGATGCGGCCGGGCGTTCCGACGATCACGTGCACGCCGCGGCGCAGAGCAGAGAGCTGCACACCGTAGGCCTGGCCGCCGTAGACAGGCAGCATATGCACGCCCTTCATCTTCGAGGCGTACGACTCGAAGGCCTCGCAGACCTGCAGGGCGAGCTCACGGGTCGGGGCCAGGACCAGCGCCTGAGGCGTCTTCTGTGAGACGTCGAGGCGCTCGAGCACGGGGAGCGCGAAGGCCGCGGTCTTTCCCGTTCCGGTCTGCGCCATGCCGACGACATCGCGTCCTGACAGGAGAGTCGGAATGGTCGCGGCCTGGATGGGGGAGGGGGTCTCATAGCCGAGATCGCGGATCGCCTTGAGGACGGGTCCGGTGATACCGAGCTCCTCGAATCCAGGGGTCTCGGGGGCTTCGGTGGTTACAGCGTCTTCAGGGGTCACTGATCAAGGGTAGCGCGTCCCGAGTTCCAGCGCCTGTGAGGGCGCCCTCATGCGCCCGAGGTCAGCGCCAGGAGCTTCTCCTTGACCTGCCGCCGAAGGACCTTTCCGATCAAGGACTTCGGCAGCTCGTCGACGACGAAGACACGACGGGGCACCTTGTAGGGGGTGAGGATGCTGCGCGCGTACTCGCGGATCGCCTCGACGTCCACGTCCGTTCCGGAGTCCACGACGATCGCCGCGACGACCTCCTCGCCGGAATGATCGCTCGGCAGACCGACCACCGCGGCATCCGCGACCTGCGGGTGCTGTCGCAGCGCGTTCTCCACCTCTGTCGGCGCGACGTTGAAGCCGCCGGTGATGATGAGCTCTTTGATGCGGTCGACGATTCGGATGAACCCCGCATCGTCGACCGTCACGATGTCTCCGGTGCGGAACCAGCCGTCGACGAAGACGGCCTCCGTCTCCTCCGGTTTGCCGTAGTACCCGGAGAACACCTGCGGACCGCGCACGAGGAGCTCGCCCGCTGCGCCAGGGTCGACATCGACGGTCGGGTTCTCAGGATCCACCACGCGGCACTCGGTGCCGGGCAACGGAAGCCCCACGGTGCCGGGCACACGGTTGTCCGCGACCGGATTCGCCATCAGAACGGGGGAGCATTCGCTGAGTCCATAGCCCTCGACGAGGAAGCCGTTCGTCGCAGCCTCGAACGGCACCACCAACTCGTGCGGCAGCGCCATGGCTCCGGAGATCGCGACCTCGATGCCGTCGAGTGACACGCCCTTGGCATTCGCGGCGGCGAGTAGCCGATCTGCGATCGGGGGCACGAGCGGAAGGAACGTCGCCGGGTGCTTCTTCATCACATCGAGCACGAGATCCGGATCGAACTTCGGGAAGAGCACGAGTCGAGCACCCATCGACATCGCGAAGGTCAGGCACAGTGTGAGGCCGTAGGCGTGGAACATCGGCAGCACCGCGTACACGACGCAGCCCTTGCCGCGCTGGATGGACGGCACCCACGCCTGCGACTGGGCGGCGTTCGCGAGCAGGTTCCCGTGGGTGAGCGCCGCACCCTTGGGGGTACCCGTGGTGCCTGACGTGTACTGGATGATCGCCAGGTCGCCGGTGGACGGCTTCGGGTGCGTCGCCGGAACAGGGGACGACTGCACGAGCGAGTCCCAGGTCACGGTTCCGCGGACGCGCTCGGTGAGCGCCGCGCGCGACTCACGCGCCTTGGCCACCGGCAATCGCAGGGCCACGCGGGTGAGAAGAGGCATGGCCCGCGTCACGTCGACGGAGATGAGATTCGTCACCGCGAGATCGGCCGGGAACTCCTGCACCGTCGAGACGACCTTGTTCCAGACGATGGCGTGCTTCGCGCCATGATCCTCGAACTGCTTCCGCAGCTCGCGCGGCGTGTAGAGCGGGTTGTGTTCGACCACCACCGCGCCCAGACGGAGCACGGCGTAGAACGCCACGATGTGCTGCGGGCAGTTCGGCAGGACGATCGCGACCGGATCCCCGGCGCGCACGCCCAGGCGGCGCAGGCCCTCGGCGGCGCGGTCGATCGCATCCTGCAGCTGCGCATAGGTCGTCTCACGGCCGAAGAACTGCAGCGCGGGGGCGTCCGGGTAGTCGCGAGCGGATGCGGCGACGATGTCGATCAGCGATCCCGAGACGGGGGCGAGGTCGTCGGGGACGCCTTCCGCATAGCTGGCGATCCATGGGCGGGGAGGCTTGTACGAGCTCACCTGCCCAGCATAGGTCCGGCTCCGCTCGACTGCGGGGAGACGTCGGACACGCCAACTAGACTTGCGACGTGTCTGAAATCACTCCTGATCTTGTGCGCCATCTCGGCGTGCTCGCGCGCATCCAGCTCAACGACGACGAGGTGACCCGGCTGACGGGCCAGCTCGATGCCATCGTCGACAACATCGCGAAGGTGTCGGAGGTCGCAAGCCCCGACATCGCTGCAACGAGTCATCCGATCCCGCTGAGCAACGTCTACCGCCCCGATGTGGTGGGCGAGACGCTCACGCACGAACAGGTGCTCCAGAACGCGCCGGACCAGGCCGACGGTCGGTTCCGCGTCACCGCGATCCTGGGAGAAGAACAGTGACTGACATCATCCGGATGACCGCAGCCGAGCTTGCAGAGAAGCTCGCCAGTCGCGAGATCTCCAGCGTCGAGGCGACGCGCGCGCACCTCGACCGCATCGCCGCAGTCGACGGCGATGTCCATGCGTTCCTGCACGTGAACGAGGGTGCGCTCGAGGCCGCAGCGGCCGTCGATGCCAGGCGGGCGGCGGGCGAGGAGCTCGGCCCCATCGCCGGTGTGCCTCTCGCCATCAAGGACGTGCTGGTCACGACCGACCAGCCGACCACCAGCGGTTCGCGGATCCTCGAGGGCTATCGCTCCCCGTACGACGCGACCGTCGTCGCTCGCTCCCGCGCTGCGGGGCTCATCCCGCTCGGCAAGACCAACATGGACGAGTTCGCCATGGGTTCCTCCACCGAGCATTCCGCCTACGGCCCCACCCGCAACCCGTGGGACCTCGACCGCATTCCGGGCGGTTCCGGCGGCGGATCGGCCGCGGCTGTCGCCGCCTTCGAGGCTCCGCTGGCGCTCGGCTCCGACACCGGTGGATCCATCCGTCAGCCCGCGCACGTGACCGGCACGGTCGGCGTCAAGCCCACCTACGGCGGTGTCAGCCGCTATGGCGCGATCGCCCTCGCTTCCAGCCTCGACCAGGTCGGACCCGTGACGCGCACGGTGCTCGATGCGGGTCTGCTGCACGACGCGATCGGCGGTCACGACCCGAAGGACTCCACCTCGCTGCGCGACGAGTGGCCCTCGTTCGCGGATGCCGCCCGTGAAGGAGCACGCGGAGAGGTGCTCAAGGGACTGAAGGTCGGTGTCATCCGAGAGCTGCCCGACAGCGGCTTCCAGCCCGGCGTCGCCGAGTCGTTCCGCAGCGCTCTCGCGCTGATGGAGGCTCAGGGTGCGGAGATCGTCGAGATCGGCGCCCCGCACTTCGAGTACGGCGTCGCCGCCTACTACTTGATCCTCCCCGCGGAGGCCTCCAGCAACCTGGCGAAGTTCGACTCGGTGCGCTTCGGTATGCGCGTCACGCCCGACGGCAACCCGACCGTCGAGGACGTCATGTCCGCGACGCGCGACGCCGGCTTCGGCGACGAGGTCAAGCGACGCATCATCCTCGGCACCTACGCTCTGTCGGCCGGGTACTACGACGCGTACTACGGCAGCGCTCAGAAGGTCCGCACGCTCATCCAGCAGGACTTCGCGAACGCGTTCGCCGAGGTCGACATCATCGCGACGCCGTCGGCTCCGACCACCGCGTTCAAGATCGGCGAGAAGATCGACGATCCGCTGCAGATGTACCTCAACGACATCACGACGATCCCCGTGAACCTCGCCGGCGTCCCGGGGATCTCGATTCCCAGCGGCCTCGCGGCAGAGGACGGACTGCCCGTCGGCATCCAGTTCATCGCGCCGGCGCGGGAGGACGCGCGGCTCTACAAGGTCGGCGCAGCAGTCGAGACGCTTCTCGTCGATTCGTGGGGAGCACCGCTCCTCACGCGTGCACCCCAGCTCGTGGGAGGGACCCGCTGATGGCCACTGCCAAGCTCATGGACTTCGACAAGGCGCTGGAGCTGTTCGAGCCCGTTCTCGGGTTCGAGGTGCACGTCGAACTCAACACCAACACGAAGATGTTCTCGGACGCGCCGAACCCGGCCAACGAGGCTTATCACGCGGCTGAGCCGAACACGCTGATCGCGCCGGTCGACCTCGGTCTGCCCGGTTCGCTGCCCGTCGTGAACGAGACCGCGATCCGCTCGTCGATCAGCCTCGGTCTCGCACTCGGCTGCTCGATCGCACCGTCGAGCCGCTTCGCGCGGAAGAACTACTTCTACCCCGACCTCGGCAAGAACTACCAGATCTCGCAGTACGACGAGCCGATCGCGTTCGAGGGTGAGGTCGAGGTCGAGCTCGAAGACGGAACCATCGTGCAGATCCCGATCGAGCGTGCGCACATGGAAGAGGACGCGGGCAAGCTCACCCACATGGGAGGCGCCACCGGACGCATCCAGGGCGCCGAGTACTCGCTCGTCGATTACAACCGCGCAGGCGTCCCGCTCGTCGAGATCGTCACGAAGGTCATCTTCGGCACCGAGCATCGCGCACCCGAGGTGGCCAAGGCCTACGTCGCGACCATCCGTGACATCGTTCGCAGCCTCGGGATCTCGGAAGCCCGCCTGGAACGCGGCAACCTCCGCTGCGACGCCAATATCTCTCTGCGCCCTCGCGGCCAGGAGAAGCTCGGCACGCGCACCGAGACGAAGAACGTCAACTCGATGCGCTCGGTCGAGCGCGCTGTGCGCTACGAGATCCAGCGTCAGGCGCAGATCCTCGCTGACGGCGGCACGATCACGCAGGAGACCCGACACTGGCACGAGGACACCGGCACGACCTCGCCTGGTCGCCCCAAGTCGGATGCCGATGACTACCGCTACTTCCCGGAGCCCGACCTGCTCCCTGTGGAGCCTGCCGCAGAGCTGATCGAGGAGCTCCGTGCGCAGCTGCCCGAACAGCCGGTCGCCCGTCGGCGCCGCCTGATGGCCGAGTGGGGGTTCACCGACCTGGAGTTCCAGGACGTGCGAAACGGCGGCCTGCTGGACGCCGTCGAGGCGACGATCTCCGCCGGGGCGACTCCTGCCACGGCCCGCAAGTGGTGGACGGGTGAGATCAGCCGTCTCGCGAACACGCAGGAGAGGGATGCCACCGAGCTCATCTCCCCTGAGAATGTCGTGGCGCTGCAGAAGCTCGTCGACGCCGGGACCCTCACCGACAAGCTGGCTCGGCAGGTGCTCGAGGGAGTCATCGCCGGCGAAGGAACGCCGCAGGAGGTCGTCGACGGCCGCGGACTCGCGGTCGTCTCGGACGACGGTGCGCTGATCGCAGCGATCGACGAGGCCCTGGCAGCCCAGCCTGACGTTCTCGCGAAGATCAAGGATGGCAAGGTTCAGGCAGCCGGTGCCGTCATCGGCGCTGTGATGAAGGCGATGAAGGGCCAGGCCGACGCGGCCCGAGTCCGCGAACTCGTTCTCGAGCGCGCTGCGCAGTAACCGGATCCCCCGGACCTCATGTCTGAGGTCCGGGGGAGAATGGTCTCATGGGACACGGTGACGGCAGAGGGCGCATCGTGTCGTCTGTCGATGCCGACGACACCGGCACGAGCATCCTGCACGTCGACATGGATGCGTTCTACGCAGGGGTCGAGGTTCTCGACGATCCGAGCCTGCGCGGCCTCCCGCTGATCATCGGGTCGCCCGATGGCCGATCGGTGGTGTCGAGCGCTTCCTACGAGGCGCGCCGCTACGGCGTGCGTGCGGCGATGCCGGTGTCCCAGGCGCTGCGCCTGTGTCCATCGGCGCGCGTCGTTCCTCCGCACTTCCATCGCTACCAGGCGGTCTCGCGTCAGGTGATGGCGATCTTCGAGTCGTTCACGCCGCTGGTCGAGCCGCTGTCGGTCGACGAGGCCTTTCTCGACGTCCGCGGCGTTCGGCGGCTCTGGGGAAGCCCCGCGCAGATCGCGCATCTCGTTCGCGCGAGGGTCAAAGATGAAGTGGGCATCACGTGCAGCGTCGGCGTCGCTGCCACGAAGCATGTGGCGAAGATGGCCTCGACGATCTCGAAACCCGATGGGATGCTCGTCGTCGCGGCATCCGACACCCAGGATTTCCTCGACCCCCGTCCGGTGCGCGCGATGTGGGGCGTGGGCCCCAAGGCGGCCGAGGCACTGGAGGGGCGCGGAATCCGCACGGTGCGAGACATCCGCACCTCATCTCAGGCGATGCTCGACCGCGCCGTCGGGCCGGCTCTGAGTGCGCGGCTCGCGGAGCTCGCACGCGGGGAAGACCCCCGGACAGTCGAGACAGAGCGCGTCGAGAAGAGCGTCGGGCACGAGGAGACCTTCGACACCGATATCTCGGACAGGTCTTTCCTGAGAGCAGAGCTCCTGCGCCTCGCCGACCGCGTCGCAGCGCGCCTGCGGAAAGCCGAATGGGAGACGTCGACGGTCGCCATCAAGATCAGGTTCGACGACTTCCGCACCATCAGCCGTTCGCAGACGCTCTCGGAGCCCACTGCGGTGGGCCAGCGCATCGGCGAGGCCGCCCAGGCGCTCTTCGACCAGATCGAACGTCGGGATCCCGTGCGTCTGGTAGGGGTGCGCGCTGAGAAGCTGCGGCCGGCCGGTGGCGGCGGCTTCGGCCTCTGGGATGACGACGAGGACTGGCGGCGGGTCGAGGGCGCGGTCGACGATGCGGTCGCACGTTTCGGCACGGCCACGATCAGCCGAGCGAGACACATCGGCCGGGGCGACGGGCGTGGTGCCGCGCAGCATCCCCGGGCGCACGGGCTGGATTGACCCTTCCCTCAACCGATTCCTGGGCTAGCGTGGAACCATGCCCAACATTGCACTGGAACTCGGACAGCAGGCCGCCTCGTTCGGCGTGAAGAGCGCGTACGGCGAGCCGCAGGATCTCGACGGCGTGAGCATCACTCCGGTGGCGTTCACCTACTCCGGCTTCGGCGGAGGAAGCGGTGACGGCGCCGAAGGCGGCGGAGGCGGCGGTGTGTCGGTCCCGGTCGGCGTCTACGTGCGTCGCGAAGAGGGACTCCGGTTCGAGCCGAACATCGTGACGCTGCTCGTCGTCGCGGTGCCGTTCATCTGGGTGATCGGACGCGCGCTCTCTCGCATCATCCGTGCCCTCAAGAAGTGATGACCCGGTCGCTGCCGCTCTCGAGCGGGCCGCGGCCCTGATCGTCGACGACATCCATTTGCTCGCGGCGGCGAACCCGGTCGTCCTGATCGACGGTCGCAGCGGAGCAGGAAAGACGACTCTCGCGCGCATGCTCGTCGAGCGCTGGCCGATCGCCGGACGAGTGCAGCTGGTCGCGCTGGACTCGATCTATCCGGGTTGGGGCGGGCTCAGAGACGGAGTCGAGCGCGCACTGGACGGCATCCTCCGTCCGCACGGCCGAGGGTATCTCGGCGAGTGGAGACGATGGGACTGGCAGAGCGGCACCGAGGCCGAGACTCACGCGGTGGACCCCGCACTCGGGGTGCTGATCGAGGGGAGTGGAATCCTCACGCCTGCCACCGCCGCGATCGCGGATGTCCGTGTCTGGGTCGAGTCGTCGGAGATCGGTCGCAAGGCCCGAGCACTGGCGCGGGACGGCGACGCATACCGTCCGCACTGGGATCGCTGGGCGCAGCAGGAGAGCGATCACATCGTACGCGACGATCCCCGCGCGCTCGCGACCAGGGTCATCGAGGTCCCGTAGTACTCAGAGGAGTTCGTCGGCCGCGTCGATCGTGAGTTCGAGGCGGTATCCGAGCCAGTCGTAGACGCCGAACCTCGGGTCTTCGGGGTCATGATCGTCATCGCTCTCGATGCCGAGGCGCTCCGCGATCACGAGGCGCAGCGCGGTGAGTGTGCGCATCCACGCGTCGATGTCGGACGGTGGTATGTCGAGGTCGTGCTCTGTGAAGGCCTCGCTCTGCGACATCTCGCCGAGGTCACCGCGCATGCCTGCGAGTGCGGTGCGGACGATGTCCGCGTCCAGAGTGCGTCGATCGAGCAGGTCGTCACGAGTCGCTTCCCGGAACGAGCGAGAGGACTCCTCATCCCCGGGGTAGGGATCGGGAACCAGGCGGCCGATCGCGGGATCTTCGACGTCGCGATTCGCTCCCACGAGTTCGCGGAAGTCGTCGACCAGCTGCGCGAGCTGCGCCCCCTCGACCCGAGCCATACGTATCCGCACCATAGGCTCGCTCATCTCGCGGCCTTTCGGACAGTGGCCCACAAGCCGTAGTCGTGCATCGCCTGGGCGTGCACCTCCATCGTCTCTCGCGGCCCCGTCGCCACGATGGCCTGGCCGTCGTGGTGGACCTGGCGCATGAGCACCGTCGCGCGCTCCAGCGAGTAGCCGAAGTAGATGCGGAAGACTCGCACGACGTAGCTCATCAGGTTGACGGGGTCGTTCCACACCACGACCTCCCATGGTTCGAGCGGAGCTGCCGAGAGATCGACCAGCTCATCGACGTCGGGCGTGGCGAGGGGACTCATGCCCACCCCAGCGTGTGGAGCTGCTCGTCGTCGATGCCGTAGAAGTGCGCGATCTCGTGCACCAGGGTCGCGTGCACCTCGTCGCGCAGCTCGTCGTCCGTCTCGCACGCAGCCAGATGCGGCTCACGGTAGACGACGATCCGATCGGGGAGCTCGCCGGAGCCGTACTGCGTACGTTCGGTCAGGGCCAGCCCGTCGTAGAGCCCGAGCAGGTCGAGACTTCCGTCCTCCGGCCGATCCTCGACGACGAACACCACGTTCTCCAGCCCGTCGACCATCTCGTCGGGCAGCCGATCGAGCTCGTCGATCACGAGTTCTTCGAAGTCCGCAGCATTCATTTCCATCAGGTCCAGCCTATTGCCGGCTTGGGGGAGCGAAGCGTCAGTGGAGGAAGACGAGGAGACCGGCGACGGCGATGAAGAGCACCCCGAAGACGCTGTTGAGGGTGCGCTGTCCGCTCGCGGATCGTGTGAGCCGACGGAACGGTCGGGCCGCAGTGGCGAAGAATCCCCACATCACCACGATGTCGACGATGATGACCGTGCCGATGAGGGTGAGGTACTGAGGGAGCTGCGGCTGATCGAGCCGTATGAACTGAGGGATGAATGCGAGGAAGAACACGATCGCCTTCGGGTTGAGGAGATTCACCCAGAATCCGCGTCTGATCATCGACCAGTGGCCCTCATGAAGGTCGACAGTCGTCCCCTCGTCGGCAGCGGGGAGCTTGGGTCTCGTGAGGATCAGACGGATGCCGAGGAAGACCAGGTATGCCGC
The DNA here is from genome assembly GCF_031843745.1 of Microbacterium sp. WCS2018Hpa-9. NCBI lineage: Bacteria > Bacillati > Actinomycetota > Actinomycetes > Micrococcales > Microbacteriaceae > Microbacterium > Microbacterium sp. WCS2018Hpa-9. The sequence goes on along the minus strand of NZ_JAVTIY010000001.1, from coordinate 294,988 downwards.
GCCGGCGTATCGGATCACGTTGAACAGCACCTCGGACTGCGACACGACGAGTCCGAGGCCCGCCGCGACGATCACGACGTGCACGATGAGAGCGATCTGCTGTCCGAGGATTCCCCAGATCGAACGGCGCCAGCCCTGGCTCAGAGCATTCGACATCGTATTGATCGCGCCGGCCCCCGGCGTGAAGCTGATCACCACGCAGGCGGTCAGAAGCGAGAACCACACGGCGAGCGACACCCCGCAATCCTACGGGTGGCTCACTTGCGTCGATCACCGTCGTTCGCGCCCGGTGTGCGTGGCGCATCGTGATACAGAAAAGGTCCGAGTCTCTCGACTCGGACCTTCTCTGAGTGGGGTGAGTAACGGGACTCGAACCGGTTACGCCGGTACCCCTGAAATGCCTGTTTTGCCGCGGAATCACGCGGATGTTGGCCGTCACCCCATGCGGGTGGCGGTAAATACAGCTTACCGGAAAATCAATGGTTTTGACAGGGTGATGAAGGCACGCCTTCACTTGCGCGAGCCTCACGCCGCGCACGGGCCGTGATGGCCTGGCACTTGCGGCAGTTACGGCCAAGCGGATGGATGATCGTGTTCTCAGGCGTGAACTCATGCCCGCGCTTGCAGTGTGTTCGGGCGGCGTTGATTGCGGTGGGTCCGACGCCGCGAAGGGTGTTCACACGTCCGCTCACTGGTTCGAGGTGGTGCGGATTGACGCAACCGCGATTTCGGCAGAGATGGTCAAGCTGCAAGCCGTCCGGGATGTTTCCGACCAGGATCTCGTATGACACTCGATGTGCGTGCGCCGGGCTCACTCCAGCACCGGCTACGCGGAACTGTCCGTAACCCGCCGCGTTGCGTCCTGCGATCCACTCCCAACATTCATCGTCAGAGCGACGATCCACCTTGGCCCAGAATCGGACGATGCGGTCGGGGGTAAGTGCTCGGGTAGGCTTCATGCCAGCCCCTCTCTGCTCGTAACAGTGATGCGGGTCAGGCCCTCGGGCGGTGTACCACCACCGCTCGGGGCTGTTTCTATTCTCGCACCCTACACCGACATCAGCCTGCTAGCGCGCGGTGCAGCCACTGACCGACACCCATTCGCGGACGCGTGTAGGTCGCGTCTCCGATGCGCTGCAGGCAGAGCCTCCGATAGTCGATGATGACGTACGGCGCTACGTTCATCTCTTCCGCAATCCACTCGGCGTCGTGGTTGATCGCTTCGAGCTCGGCGTACCACTCGGGATCGACCAGCAGGGTTGCCGCGTATGCGTCCGCCTGACGCTCATTCGCGGGCGTGCTGCAATCGTGCCCATAGTGATGGTGGCCCAACTCGTGAGCAATCACCGTCCGACGATCCGCGATGGGTAGCTGCAGGTCGAAGTAGATGCGGCGCAACTCGGGAACGTATCGTCCGAGTTTGTCGCCGGTCATGTCGGTACCGTGCACGCTCAGACCGTAGGCGGCGGCCCTGGCAAGTAGTTGTCGCATGGCCCCCCGACCTTGGTTACGATCCTGGCGTCCGCTTCGGTGCAGCCGCGTTGGGTAGTTCCTCACCCGGATCTTCGCTTGATTCGTAATCTTCCGGGTGGGGTGCGACATTCGGCACCTCGACCTCTTTGCCGTCCGCCAGTTCTCGTGCCTGACGGACGAACTCGAAGGGGCTCATCCCGAACGTGCCGGCGAGCACGTCGATGTCGTTAGTGGTCATCGCTCGCTCATTCTTGATGAGCTTCGACCAATAGTCGCGTGCCCTCGCGCTGTGCGTGATCTCAGTCAGCCACCTACCGGACAGGTCATCGCGACCATGCCCGTTGATGATGTGCTTGAGGTACGCGTTCAGATCAGCGGAGAACCCCTCCGACTGCGCGTGTGACTTGAGACCCATACCCCGATTGTAGCTAATTTCTGACTTTCTGGTCACGGGGGCTTGCGTGGCGGTAATCTCTGACATACGATCAGGGCATGCCAGAAATTACGGACACGACCTATCAGGGGTCGATCGCAGCGGCCGTCAGAGCCGAGTTCAGTCGCCTCGGCTTCAAGCAGAAGGATCTCGCGTCGGTGATCGAACGCAGCCGCCCGACAGCTGCAGACAAGTGGTACGGCAGAACGTCGTACACCACGAAGGAACTTGAGACTGTATCCAGGTTCCTCGGCATCAGCCCGTATGACCTCAACGAATCCGCCGCTCTCGGCGTGAGATTCGCTGACGGAGCCCCAGTCGACGAGGTGGCGCGGATTACCCCGCCTCAGGATGCATGGGCTCAACCCTCCCGATCACGGTCGAGGAGAGCATCATGATCGACGCACTCCCGGTTCTGCCAACACTGTTGCTTGCCTTCATCGCGGGCGTCACGTGGTTGGCAATCGAGTTACGTCACGCATCCCCTGACCCGTACCCGGATGATCTGTCCGCGTTGGATGTTCTGCAACTGACGGGCAAGTACCCGCACGGCTGATCCCCGCAAACAGATCCGCTTCCTAGGTGGTCGCTCACCTAGGGGGTACTCGTCACGCCTCGAGCGTGACCACTAACTGAATCCCGAACCCATCCCGCGTTACACCGACCGGCTAAGGGTGCAGGGCCAACTACATAGAGGTAAGCGTCACAACGCAGGTACGGGAGTTCGCTCCCCTTGGTCTGGGACAAGGGTTCTGGGTGTTAGCCGGTTGTTGGTGTGAGGTCCACGCATTGGGTTGTGTGGCTGCTCCGTCTCGTGAGGGCGGGGTGTGGAGAAAGTGAAGGTTCCCACGGCTAGTACATCTGACTGTTCCCGATACGTCGGGGGTTGTGCGGCTAGAACCGTTCGTGCGGCAAGTCACTGCATATGCAAACGGATGGGGAACCTGAACACCTGAGCATGTGTTGAAACTGCTCCGTCCTCGAGCCTGAGATCGGTTTTCCCGGCGTAGTACCGGGCGAGGACTCTAAACCCGCGTTCTGGGGTTCGCGGGTTGCGTGGTCTGGGGTCACGCGTTGGGAGGTCGGGTGTATGGGGTTATCCGGCCTCCCATAAACAGTTTTGGTGATGACACGAAGGAGTGAACGACATGGGTTTCCAGGTTCAGGTGAAGAGCATCGGCAATGAGATCTGGGTGATGCCTGATGGTCGTTACGACTGGAAGGGCAAGACGTTTCGGTCACATCGATCTTCTGATTTGGTTGCCGCGATTCGAGAGGTCGCCGACGAGCGCACGTTGTCATTTGCGGCGCTTGTTCGAATTGTCACCGATGATGGCGAACCGGTTTCGTGCTGGAAGATCTGGCCGGGTCGAGTGAAGCAGTTGAGGCGGCGTTACTGATGTTCGCCTTCTTGTGTCGTCGTGCCCGTGATCGTCGTCTTCGTGATGCGGGTGTGGTTGTTGGCACGCTCGCATACCAACGCGCAATGAACAAAGGAATGATCCGATGACTGATACGCCGTGGGTTCTGATCGAACGGGTCGCGGCGGCAATGTACACGCTGCCCGACCCTAACGACCCGGATGCACCTATCGCACCGTGGCCACCAACACACCCGGATGACCACGCATGGTGGATGGCACACGCAAAAGCAGCAATCAACGCAATCAAGGAGTCGGACGATGGGCGCTGAATATCCCGCCTTATGTGGAATCTGCGGACAGTCACTAGCGGACGACTTCGAGACCCGCTACCACATGCCCATCTGCTACCTGTTCAACAAGCCGCTCAACCACAGAGGAGTTCGCAATGGATGACGCTATTTTCCGTGCCCTTGTGGACGGCAACAGGTTGAACCTCGCATACCGGATCGGTCTCAGTGACATGTGGGACGACGTTGCACAAACACTCGGACGACGGGTCACTTTTATGACCACCGAACAGAGAGAAGCGGCACGATGAACGGGCACACGTCGACCAACGACGGGATGATTGCACCTGAAGACGGTATGACCCTCGAAGAGCTCTGCGAGGCGGTGTCGAATTGGTCGCCAGCCTGGGACGGTGATGAGGCTATGCATTCCCTCATCTATCGGTTCCTCGAGCACTACGCCGAGCTTGACGGCGAAGTCTACGCAGCCCGCGATTCGACTGGCTTCAACGAAGATGCCGAGATCCTATTCCGTTACGACCACGAGACGGCGACGCTCGTCCTGCATACAGCGGTGTCGCCGGGCGGGAATGAGGAGCAGCGATGAGCGTCTACGTGGACGACATGTTTCGGAGGGCTGTCGTCCCGAATGGGGCACGCACGGTATCTGGTGAGTGGTGCCACATGGAAGCGGACACCCGTGAAGAACTCGATGCGATGGCTGACAAGATTGGTCTGCGGCGTTCGTATATCCAGAAGCCGGGCCACCCCGTGTACGAGCACTACGACGTGACCCGCCCCATGCGAGCGCGGGCAATCGCGGCAGGAGCCATTCCGATGATAATGCTCGAGCTGTCCGCTGTTCGTAAAAGCAAGCGCGAAGCATTTTTAGCCGCACGGGATGGATTGAAATGATGGCGATTCGATACGCAGCTTTCATGCTCGCCGCCATATGCCTCGGAGCACTAAGCCAGACACCCAACAGCCCCGCAACCATCTGGTTGACGGGGTTCTTCTTTACCTGCTTTGCCGTAGTCGCATGGAGCTGCCGCGGAACCAAGGCGAGGAGACGACCATGAACTTTTACGAAGAAAGTCTGAAAACAGCATTCATATCGAGCGCTGGAGTTGGCGTCCGTGACCGAGGGGACGGGGCCATCGAGATCACTACCGCATTCGGGTGGGCACTCGCGCTGCCTATCGATGCCGCGAACGCGGTTAGAGAGTTCCTGCAATACCGACCGGCTCAGGTGCCTCCCGCCCCCACTTTCATCGTTTCGGCGCGCAGTGCAGGCAAGACGCAAGCACTGGTGGATCAAATACTCGCACAGGCTAAGGAACGGGGCATCCGAGTTGAGGTTGTCTATCCGCAAGAGGAGCCGACATGATGGCGATTCGTTTTGCGGCGTTCACTCTCGCCGCCACATGCCTCATAGCACTCGCAAACACACCCAACAGCCCCGCCACCGTTTGGTTAGCGGGGTTCTTCTTTACCTGCTTTGCCGTGGTCGCATTTACCTGCCGCGGAACCAATATGAATCAGATCGGAAGGGACAAGAGATGAGCGGGAACATCACAGACCCGGATGACGAGTTCTACACAGGATGCACCGATGAGTGCGAGGACGGCTGTGAGGCCGACCACCGAGGAGAGCAGTGATGAGAGTGCGAGTTCTGGTTGAAATGGATGATGGCGGCGTTGGCATCCGTGCCGTCAACGTACTCGATTCCGCGATGCGGTTATACAACGAGAAGCTCAGCACCGCAGTCCCAGAGGCAGTCATTGACTTCGAGGTTCTCGGAGTCATCGCAGCAGATAGCGATATCAGGAGACGTGATGACTCTTGATGAGGCGGAAATCAGGCTCTCCCAAGAACGCGCATACCTCATCCGCGCCGAACACTCAGGCATCGGGTCCGTTATCGCACTCGCACAATCCCACGTCCGCTACTGGGAATCCATCGTACGCACGTTAAGACTCGAAGAATCTGGAGGTTGGCGACCATGAGTTCACGCATATCGGTTAGACACACCGAATCCGGGTGCTGGAAAGTCATGCGCGGCGAATACGTCCTCGCAATCTTCCCGCGCCACTACTGGAAAGACGCACTCCGAGAAGCACACGTCGAAGCCCGATACAACAACCTCGGCATCATCGGATTGGAATTCGTATGAACAGAGTCACCTACGCCACCCTGGTACAAGGAACCGAAGAATGGTTGCAGGCACGACGCGGACTACTCACCGCCAGCAACCTCGGCAAGCACATCACGCCGTCAACGTTGAAGGTCGCGGACAACGAGACCTCGCGCACCCTCACGATGCAGCTCGCAGCCGAACGGATCACCGGGCATGTCGAGTACGTGCACCCCACCGCAGACATGCAGCGTGGCACAGACGACGAACCCTTCGCTCGAGCCGTATACGCCGAACACTTCGCACCAGTCGAAGAAATCGGATTCGTCACGCTCGAGCAGGACGGTTACACGATCGGCTACTCACCAGACGGCTTCGTAGGCGATGAAGGACTCGTAGAAATCAAGTCCCGCAAGCCTGAGAAGCACATCGCCCACGTACTCGACGGCAAACCACCCGTGTACAACATGGCCCAGATGCAGGCAGGCATGTTCATCACCGGACGCAAATGGTGTGACTACATCTCGTTCAGTGCTGGCCTTCCTCTCTGGCCTCACCGCGTGTTCCCCGACCCGCGTTGGTTCTCTGCCATCGAAGCCGCGGCCAAGACGTTTGAGATCAACGTCGCCAACATCATCAGGAACTTCAACACCGCGACAGTTGGCCTGCCCGCAACCGAACGGCGACCCGAATATGAGGAGATCCGACTGTGACAAAAGAGATCATCCTGTCGCGCGGCCTGGTTGCGCTGATAGACGACGCCGACTACGAGTGGGCAATGGATGGCGGGAAGTGGCATGCCAGCAGTCATGCGACGCACCCATACGCCGTACGCACCGTTTGGGTGGGAAAGAAGTCGCACGGGGAGATCCTGCACCGGCTGATTCTTCCAACCGACCAGCACGTAGACCACATCAACGGCAACACGCTCGACAACAGACGTGCCAACTTGCGGGAAGCGTCTCCATCTCAGAACGCGGCCAACCGCAAGATGCGCGCAGACAGCAGGAACAAGTTCAAGGGTGTGCAAAAGTCCGTAGTCCCACATGCTCCCTGGCTCGCGTCTCTGACATCTGGTGGCACCTACCACCACCTGGGCGTATTCGCCACACAGGAGGAAGCCGCTCGAGCTTACGACGCCGCAGCGATCGAGCATTTCGGCGAGTTCGCTCGCCTGAACTTCCCAGGAGGCAACTGATGGATCTCTCACAGACGCTTGAGCCAAACAGCCAGCAGGTCAACGCAGACGACCTGACCGCAGCACCCCGCACCGTGAGCATCACCAACGTCACGGCGGGGACAGCGGAACAGCCAGTGTTCATCCACCTATCCGAGTTCCCTGGACGCACATACCGGCCGGGGAAGTCGATGCGGAGGGTGCTCGTCCAGATTTGGGGTGCAGAGGCGTCCAACTACGTCGGTCGCAAGCTTCGGCTGTACAACGATCAGACGATTCGTTTCGGCAAAGACGTCACTGGTGGCATCCGCATCTCGCACGCATCACACATTGACGCACCCGTAACCGTGAACCTGACCGTGACTCGTGGTCGTCGTGCCCCGTTCGTTGTGCAGCCGCTTCCTGATGCCCCGCCTGTTGACCCGACGACGATCACCAAAGCCCTACACGCGATCACGAATGCTACCGACACGACCACACTCGACGGCATCGAAAAACACGCACACACACTCGGCATCCACACAGACATCACGGACGCCATCAAACAGAAACGTGCACAGCTCAAAGGCTGACACACCAACCACTTGAGGGCGCGCAACCACCACGGATGCGCGCCCTTACGCAACCCAGGAGATGACATGTACACGGTCGAAGAGTTCGACGAAATGCCTCCAGGAACGACGTTGAGAACTCATGATGGGTCTCAGTGGACGAAGCGCGGTTCGGGCGTCTGGAACCTCGATTCAGACCCGCTGTGGGGGCCGCATCTCTCGAGCGACCTGCCGGCATATGCAGAGGTCGTGACCCCGTGACGCGCAATCGTGCATCCGCCAAGAAAGCCGGCACTCTCATGGAATCACTCGTCGCCAACTTCCTCGCGTTTCGTCTAGCTGATGACCGGATCGAGAGACGAGCGAAGTCAGGCAGCAAGGATCGCGGTGACATCTCGGGGGTACGCATCCCAGGTGGTCGCGTGGTCATCGAAGTCAAGAACGTATCCAGCAAGATCGACCTCCCTGGTTGGTTGCGGGAGGCCGAGATCGAACGTGGCAACGATGACGCCGTGATCGGTGTCGTTGTACACAAACGTCACGGCTCAGCGAACCCAGCGGATCAGCACGTCACGATGACGCTCGAGGCGTTCGCAACCTTGCTCGAAGGCGGCGTGCGATGAGGGTTTACACGGATGATCACGTCCGCCCAGAGACCTGGATGACGGCCGCGCGGTGTGCGACCACGGACCCTGAACTTTGGTTCCCGCGTCATGGCGACCTGCCGACTGCGGAACGTGCGAAGAAGATCTGCCGCGAATGTCCGGTACGCGCCCAGTGTCTCGAGTTCGCGTTGCGTACAAACCAACGTGAGGGCATCTACGCGGGCTATTCACCGAAGTCTCTTGAACGTTTGAGGAGGAACAGGACATGAGTTTCATCACCGCACCGGGCGCTATCCCGACCACGTATGCCAGGGAAGAGCCGGCGTGTGGTCGCTGCCCGAAGTGTCATCCAGGTCGTGCTTACTCGGCTTCGTTCTGCCGGGTCGACACATGCACATGCCACCGCAGGAGAACCGAATGACAAGGAGGTGCGTACATGTGGTTCAAAGTAGACGATCGACTTCACGCATCTAGAAAAGTAAGACGCATCCCTCGCGCGATCCGGCTCGAAGCAATGGGCCTCTGGGTCATCTCAGGGTCATGGGCGGCGGGTGAAGGCCTTGACGGTTTCGTGCCCGAATACATGATTGAGGAGTTCGGCGGGCGCGCAAAGTTGGTTGATGCGTTGATCACGGCAGGCCTATGGGTCGAAGCTGCTGAGGGCACGGCGTTCCATGCGTGGACGGAGTACAACCCTGATGCGGAGACTGTGCAGGCTGGCCGTGAGGCGAAGGCCGAGGGTGCCAAGCACGGAAATCACAAGCGGTGGCACGTAAAACGGCGCACGAAGGTGCCCGGTTGCGAGTGGTGTTTCCCGGATCAGTTGTCAGATCTCGATCAGATAACTGATGGAGAACTGATCGGGTCTCCTAGTTCTACTGATGGAGAAGCGAATCCTCCCGACCCGACCCGACCCGACCCGATAAAGAACAAAGACTTTGCGCACCCTTCGGGTTCGCCGAGCGCGCAGATGATCAATCGGATGTTCGACGACTTCTGGCGTGCATGGCCCGTGAAGAAGGGCAAGGAGCCGGCGAGGAAGTCGTTCGTCAAAGCGATCAAGTCTGGTGCTGACATCAAGGCGATCATGGCCGGTGTCGAAGCATACAAAGCCGAGCTTGGTCCGATCATGGGCGGCAAGACGGTTGATGGTCGCACCCCGAAGTACGCACAGGGGTGGTTGACGGATCGACGGTGGGAAGACGAGCCCGCATCTGCCTCGATCGGTTCGATCAATGCGCAGTGGGATGCGGCGTTGGCGGATCACAGACCTGACCCGTGTGCGAACGGTCATAAGTGGGCGGCGGATGGTTCGTGTGTCCGTTACCCGTGTGCTGCGAGGAAGGACGAGGAGGAAGCGAATGTCTAGGCCGGTTGGTTTGTCTGCCTGGTATGCGGCTGAGCGTGATGCGGAGTTTGTGGCGTGTGACCGGGCCGGAATGACGACGAGGCAGTTGTCGGAACGGTTCAACGTGTCGGAACGCACGATCTCACGGTGGCGGACACGGTTACACATCAACCATGTGGAACCTGCCGTCCGTCACCCAGATGAAGACCGTGAACAAGCACTCGCGTTGATTCGGGAGGGTGCGTCGTTCAGTGAAGCAGCCCGCACGGTTGGCGCACACCAAACCACGGTGCGTAGGTGGTTCCCGGATGTGGATGCGTGGTCACCGCGGCAGTGCATCGAGTGGGCCGTATTTGTTCGAACCTTTAAGGACGTGGCGTAAATGACTGTGAACGTGAACGAACAGCAGCTAGTTCTGGACCCGGCATCGGGAAGCAGAATGTTCTACTTCGACAAGGAAGACCCGCGCGTGATGTTCGGGGATATCCGCACCGAGGATCACATTCTCTGCGACGGCCGCGCACTGAACGTGCACCCAGATGTCGAGATGGACTTCCGCAACCTTCCTTTCGAAGACGGGGCGTTCAGAGTCGTAGTGTTCGATCCGCCACATCTTGTGCGCGTCGGCGACAGCGCCTGGATGGGCAAGAAGTACGGGAAGCTCGATCCTCTCAACTGGGGGCATGACCTGACCCTTGGGTTTGCCGAGTGCTTCCGAGTCCTCGCCGACTATGGAGTGCTCATCTTCAAGTGGAACGAAACACAGATCCCAGTGAGACAGATTCTCGCGCTCACGCCAAACCTGCCACTCGTCGGACATCGAAGCGGCAAGACCGCAAAGACTCACTGGGTGACATTCCTCAAGGCAGGCGAAACGACATGAAGGTGACTCTCGAGCTCCCTGATCCGATCGGGTGGGCGTTGACGGATCATGCGGAGAAACGTGGCACAGACCTCCCACATTTGATCGGCGGGATGGTGCTCAAAGCGTTCCGACCGAAAGCGGACGGTCAAGCACCATCATTCCGTGACCGTGTGGAAGCGGAATGGTCGAAGGGTGCACCTGACCCTGTGATCGCACACCGTCTCGGCGAACCGGTCGAGTCGGTTCGTGTCGCACGCCGGTCACTCAAGCTCGAACCGCACCGTTTCTACCGTGACAGGTGGGCTGCCGAACTATCCGAACCACAACAGATCGCAGGAGCCGCATGAGCGAGGAGATGACAGCGATGAGTCACGAGAACGACGGCGGCATCTGCTGGTGCGGCCCAAAGTGTGGGCCGTTCACATGGGAGGTGCCGCATGACTGAGGTATTCCAGGAAACGCGATTCGTGCATTGGCGCGGCGACTTGTCTAAGACTCTGCACGCGAACGGACCGGCATCCTTCAAGTTCTCAACCCCTTATCCGGGAGACGTCACATGCAAACTGTGCAGGACGCTCCTGGACCGAGACCCGGACGAGTGGCCATGACTGAGGTGGTGGTGTACACGCAACCCAACTGCCAACCCTGCAAAGCCACACTACGACGGTTCCAAGAGGCAGGTGTTGTCGTAATCGAGAACAGTGCAGCCGACTACGCAGACCTACTCAAAGCGATGAATCATCGGTCGGCCCCCGTTGTCATGGATGGCCGGAAACATTGGTCGGGATATCGCCCCGACCTCATCGACGAAGCAATCGAAGCAAGGAGAAACACGTGAGCAAGGCCACAACAACCATCGAAGGCTTCGTAGCCAACGACCTCGAGATCCGCGAAGTCAACGGGCACAGGGTCGTCAAGGTCAGTGTTCCGCACACGCCGCGGAAGCTAGACAAGCAGACCAACCAGTGGGTGGATGCGGGTGAGACGGCATGGTTCACCGCATCGTTCTGGGATGAAGCTGCTGAACCGATCATCGGAACGGTGACCAAGAAGACGCTTGTGACGATCACGGGTCAGCCGGCACCACGCGGTTACACGAAACAGGATGGAACTATCGCGGTTGAGACTGAGCTGAAGTTCGCAACGTTGGGCGTCATCCCGCGCGCACAGCAGCCTGCACAGTCCGCACCCGCACAGACACCCACCAGCACCGACACGTGGGCAACAGCCGATACAACAACTCCATTTTGACGATGACCGAATCAACTAGGCAGCGCGTCATCATGTCGCGTTCGGGTTTTTGTGCGTTTCCGTCAACCACCGAACACACCGGATGCCCAAACCGTGGGTGCCCGTGCGATTGCCACAGGAAGGACACGTGATGAGCGATCTTCTCGATGCCGTAGATGATCTGACCCTCCCGCGCAATGTCAAGGTGCAAACCGACTCTGGTTACACATGGGCTTCCGAGGATGCGCTACTCGTGCAGCTCACGGAAGCAGTCGCATCCGGCCTCGGCTCACCATCAGGAGGTAGCGCAGCACCATGGGCGCGAAACCTCCTCAACACGGATGCCCTGCACGCTGCGGGCATGATCACGTCTCAGATTGTTGACTGGTGCCGCCTGGTGAAAGCGCCGACAACCCGTAACGCCACAATCGACCTCAGATCGTGGTATGTCGCATTCGTTGCAACGCAGGGCGAAAGTCTTGACACCTTCTACACTCGCAAACTGAGGAAGTGGGCCGGCGAGATCCGCGGCATGTTGAATCCGCCAAAGATGATTCAGATGACATCGGCTTGCCCTGAGTGTCGAGAGACTTTCTACCCGAATGAAGACGGCGATCCCGTCCCGTACCCAATCGTTGTTCAATACTGGGCTAACTCGGCCTCAGTCTGGGAAGGGGCTAAGGCAAGCTGTCGAGCTTGCGGCCACGAATGGCAAGGCCAATGGGAGTTGCGGGGCCTAAGACACTCCGTCGATGATATGGATGCGGAATCCGTGAATCTCTGATATCATTGGCTCACCGGAGATTAGTGTCTCCAAAATCCAAGCCGCTCAACCTCATCTGGTGGGCGGCTTTCTTGCACTCCCCGACAGCTCATGGTTAAACGTGGCGAGGCGGGTTGAGGGCCACCGTGACGAGGTGGCAACAATGCGCACGAGACACCTAGGCCGGTGTCCCATAACGCGTGCGCTCACACAAACGAACGACAGCACCCACCGGGTTCACGCGCGAGTAACCAAACCACGGCGATGCTCCCGTACAACCCGAAGCGCGCAAAACCGTCGTTCAAAACGCTCGAGCCACGTAACGGTGAGGCGAGCACCCCTATAACTCACAAGCAGTTCATCCCCGCAGGAGGTGTGCCGCTTGTCTATCGACGCGTCCACTTCCACGCACTTCCGCGAACTCGGCGAGAAGCTCATTCATGCGGCGAAACTCATGGATGCAGGCTCTCCTCTCCGCGAAGTGGACCCGACCTTTGATCTCGTTCGCTCCATCAGCGCGATGCTCAACGAGAAGCCGACTTACGAAGCCAGACTGGCGATGGCGCTCAGCGATGAGCATGAGAAAGCCGCATCGGAACACCCGCTCGGCGTCCTGATCCTCCGCATGCTAACGGTTGGTAAGAGCTGGACCGGAACTCAGGATGAGCTTGCCGAACTCGGCAGCGACCTGGAGATGCAGGCAGCATTCGAGCCCGAACTTCTCAGCGTCAGACACTGGTTCAGCCGCGGTATCTCTGCCGCCGGCGCCCTTGCCTACATGGGCAGCGATGGAAATGTGCACCTCGCTCGGCAACAGTGGTTCTCGCTTGCTGGCCGTATCGCGCCGAAGCTCACCATCGAACATGGTGACGCACCCCGCCCGGTGAAGGCGATCCTCCGTGGTGCGTGGGCTTCGCAGGGCATCAACCCCGAGCAGTGCATCTACTGCCAGTCGGCACCATTCCAAGAGATCGAACACTTCGTTCCCCGTTCTCGCGGTGGAACGAACGACATCTCGAACCTCTTCCCCTCCTGCGTCAAGTGCAACAGGGGGAGCGGGACGGGCAAGTGGGACAAAGACCCGTGGGAATGGCTCGAGCGTGTTCATCCGCGCCGACTCGCCTACTTCCAAGACCTGTTCGGCATCAAGCCGGATGACAACTGAACACCAACTGACCCGCTTATCAAACCTAGGAGCGCACGGTGGCATTCACCGAGAAGCTAGCAACCCGGAAACCGAAGACGGCATCCGAACACTACGACGCATGGCTTGACTCGCTCCCAGACGGTGAACGGGAAGTTGTCGTCGCCGCTCTGATCGACAAACGGAAGCACCCGCACGTAGAACTGAAACCAGTCCTCGAATCCGATGAGGACTACCCGGCACCGAAGTTTGGTGCCACCGCGTTCCGTGAGTGGAGAAGCGAGATCACCGCATGAGCTTCATCGGAAAGCTTCACAAGGACGTCAAGCGGGCTCGAATCCTCACGCTCGACATCGAGACCAAACCTGCACTGTCCAGGCACTTCGGCATGTTCAACCAGAACTTCGGGCTCGCGCAGGTAGTCGAACCCATCCACCTTCTATCGTTCGCCGCCAAATGGCTGGGTGAGCATGAGGTGCACCACTTCTCCGAGTGGGAGCACGGCAACGATGAGATGGTTGCTCACGCTCACCGGATGCTCGCTGAAGCGGACGTCGTTGTCTGGTACAACGGTGACGGCTTCGATATGAAGCACCTGAACTGGGAGTTCGCCCGCCTGGGCATGACACGTCCGAAGCCGTACAAGACGATCGACCTTCTCAAGGTTGTGCGTCGAGAGTTCCGGCCGCTGTCGAAGAAGCTTGACTTCGTTGCTTCTCAGCTCGGGTTGGGTTCGAAGACGCACCACGATGGTTTCGGTCTTTGGATGCGTGTGATCGACGGTGATGAGAAGTCTCAACGCCTCATGGAGCGCTACTGCATCCAGGACGTGCGGCTCACCGAGAAGCTCTACCTTCGCCTCCTGCCGTGGTTGCCTTCCGGGGTGAACCTGCCGCTGCTCTCAGGCAACGACACCGGTTGCCCTGTGTGTGGTTCCCCGAAGCTGAAGAGCGAGGGTGATTCGACGTTCACGGCTCTCACTGAGTACGCGTTGTACTCGTGCCAGGGCTGCGGTAACTGGGTTCGATCCAACGTGGTCAAGAACCGCACCACTCGGCGCATAGTCCGCTGACACAAACCTCCCACCTCCCACGCATACAGCCATAGGCAGAAGCCACATCGTAAGGCAACCGGCGTCGAGGCATGGTGGGGACAACCAAAGAGGGCCGGAACATACACGTTCCGGCCCTCACCCTTTCGCGCAGGGAGCTGATCGTGGATGACGAAGACTTCACCAAAGCAACCTGCGACGCATGCGGCACCAGTGTTCGTGCACGCGGCGTCCTCTCACTACCCAGCGGACGAGTACTCGCCTACTGCTTTCACCATCTGAACAAGCATCGTTCAGCGGCGGAAGCAATGGGTGCACTCGTCGTCGAACTCGTAACTGTCTGAAAGGACACGCTCATGGAGAGCGATCGTGAAATCTTGCATGACCTCGCAGTGATCCACCACGAGGGTGAAGGTGAATGGTGTCTACCCACCGAATGCCACGTTGGTGAAGACGATGACTGAACTCGCGTTCAACATTGCCGGCTGGGGATTCACAATCCTTCTCGGCGTCTACGGTGGTGCGATCCTCTGGCTGCACACGTGGATGCGGACACTCGAACGCTCAGAACACGAGAACGAAGACGACTAATGCGTGCACTCAAAGGCGCCGCAATCATCATCACACTCACCATCCTGGTCTACATCATCCGCCAACCCGCGCTCGCATACATCTTCCACCACAACGAAGAAGTACCCACAGCGTCCGACTGGCAACCCAAAATGCGCAACTGGAAACTAGGGGAGATAATCGATGGGAGCTAACGACAAGGTTGCTGCCACGTTCCACCCCGCAACCACACACCAATGCGCGCGCTGCAACCGGGTCATCCTCGTAGCCAACACAGGCATCACAACCTGCACATGCGGAGTACGACACCACGCAGCACCCAGCAACGGGGCCAACTCGTGACTGACACCTGGATCTGCGACGACTGCGGAACCGGATGGAACTCAGAAGCAGCCTGCGAACGATGCGACTGCGGCGCCGAAGACCGCTACTACAGCCCCTCGAGAAGCCGCGTCTCCTACCTCCTAGGCGACGACTAACCACGAACTCCGCACCCCCGCGCACCGACGCCCGCACCCGAGTAAGCCACGCGCTACTCGGGGTTGCCTGCGTTAAGCACGAGCACGCTCGCAAGTAGGTGATGCTGCCATGGTCCGACGCAACACTGCAATGCAAGACCGCATGCGGGAGCACGTACGCCGCCTCGGTGGCAACTGCAGGATCTGCGGTGAACCCATCGACTACGACCTTCCATACTTCATACCAGGCACACGCAAACCCAACCCTGACGCGTTCGTAGCAGACCACATCGTGCCCATCCACAAGGGCGGTCGACACGACACCAGCAACGCCGCACCAGTTCATTGGCGCTGCAACTCAGCCAAACGAGCACGACTCGTAGCCCCGATCATCAAGAGATCAGGCACACTCAACTGACCTTCGAACACAGCTTCGAACACCAGGGGGAGTGCCCCCCTGACCCAACGGCCTGCGGGTCTCCGGGGCTTGCCGTCCTCCCTCCCCGACATTTTTTCCACAAGGCGGTGCGGCTCGATGACTGGTTCCAATGACGGAGTTTCGAACATTCGTTCTGTCGCGGATGCGGCGAAGAACGGTACGACACGGGAGCTTCTCGAGGCTACGCGGGATCGGATTGCGACTGCCGTTGAGGATGCGTCGACCCCTGCTCGTGATCTTGCGGCGTTGACTAAGCGGCTGATGGAGACGGTTCACGAGATCGAGTCGATCGACGCGCGGGAGCTGCAGGAGGCTGAGAATGGCGTCGAAGTCCCGAACGGAAAGTTCGACCCCGAAACTATCTGACGTTGCTCGCCATGTTGTGTTCCCGAAGTCGATCGTGGAGACGGTGTGGCCGCGGGTTGAGTCGAAGTGTGCCGAGTTCGGTATCACTTTTGATGCGTGGCAGCAGGGCGTAGGGACGGTGGCTCTCGGTCTCGACAAGGCCGGGAAGTACGCATCCACGGTTGGTGGTGTTGTTCTGAGCATCCCGCGCCAGGTGGGTAAGACGTTCCTGGTCGGCATGATCATCATCGCCCTGTGTGTGCTGTTCCCGAATCTGACGGTTCTGTGGACTGCGCACCGTACGCGTACGTCAACGATGACGTTCACGACGATGCAGGGCATGGTTCGTCGGAAGAAGATTTGGCCGCATGTTCGTGCGATCCGTTCTACGAATGGTGAGCAGGAGATACGGTTCACCAACGGGTCTGTGATCATGTTCGGCGCCCGTGAGGCTGGTTTTGGTCGCGGTTTTGATGCGGTTGATGTTGAGGTGTTCGACGAGGCGCAGATTCTCTCGGAGAAGGCGCTTGAGGACATGGTGCCGGCGACGAACGCGTCTAAGCAGCCGTCTGGTGCCCTGTTGTTCTTCATGGGGACTCCTCCCAGGCCGACTGATCCTGGCGAGGAGTTCACGAATCGTCGCGCGAAGGCGATCACTGGCAAGGCAAAGAACATGGTGTACGTCGAGTTCTCGGCGGATGACAATGCTGACCCGGATGATCATGCGCAGTGGGAGAAGGCGAACCCGTCTTACCCTCAGCGGACGCCGCTCGAGTCGATGCAGCGGATGCGTGAGCAACTGACGGATGATGATTCGTTCCGTCGCGAGGCTATGGGCATCTGGGATGCGGCTGGCACTCCTGAGGTCATCGATGCGGCGTCGTGGGGACGGGTGAAAGACCCCGCTTCGATGCCGATCGATCGGCTGACGTTGGCGATCGACGTGGCGCCGGATCGTTCTGCGGCTTCGGTGTCTCTTGCGGGTTTGCGTGCTGATGGTTTGTGGCATGTTGAGCTCGATGACCAAAAGGGTTCGGTCGAGTGGGTTTCGGCGTGGGTCAAGGGTCGCGCGGAGAAGAACCGGTTGCATGCAGTGGTTGTGGATGAGATGTCGGGTCTGGTTGAGGTTCGCAAGGGGCGGAATTATCTCGTTGGCACTGATGTGATCGTAACTTTGGCCGCGTCGGAGGGTCGGGACATGGCTATTGCTTGCGGCAAGTTCTTTGACGGCGTGATGGAGCCTTCTCCGAAGCTTCGGCACACGGATCAGGCTCAGATGAACATCGCTCTGTCTGTGGCACGTAAGCGTCCGTTGGCTGGCGCGTGGGCGTGGAACCGCAAGGATGCGCAGTCTGATATCACGCCGATTGTGTCGGCGACTTTGGCGCTTTGGGGTGCTCAGAAGGATGACGTGGAGCGTCCGACTCGACGCAGGACTAGTGAACGGACGGCGGTGATCTTGTGACGGATGAGAATCTGCGCGTTCCTGGTTTGAGCGAGGACGAGACGGTTACGGTGAATCTTCTGTTGAAGAAGCTGCGGGAGAAGCAGCACCACAACCGGAAGCGTTCTGACCTGTATGACGGGAAGAGCGCGCTTCGTCAGGTGGGGACGATCATCCCGCCGCAGTATCACAACCTGGGCATTGCTCTCGGGTGGGCGGCTAAGGGCGTGGATGGCCTGGCGCGTCGCTGCAATCTTGAGGAGATGGTGTGGGCGGGCGGCGATCTTGAGTCTCTGGGGATGCAGGAGCTGCAGGACTCGAACTTCCTTCTTTCTGAGTTGTCTCAGGGGCGCACCGATTCTCTGATCCACGGGATCTCGTATCTGATCACGACTCAGGGCGATGAGGATGAACCAGCGGCACTGGTTCACGCGAAGGATGCGCTGAATGCAACGGGGGAGTGGAACAACCGGAAGCGCCGGTTGGACAACCTTCTGTCGGTGACTTCTCGCGACCGGAACAAGATCACTGGGTTCGTGCTGTACCTGGACGGCGTGACGGTAAACGCGGATTATGTGGATGGCGCATGGTCCGTTGATCGTTCTGAGCATCCGTGGCATGTTCCGGTTGAGCCGTTGGTGTACAAACCTCGCTCGTCAAAGCGCATGGGGCGTTCAAGGATTACCCCCGCGGCGATTTCGCACCAGTACTCAGCTCTTCGAGAGCTGGTTCGTCTTGAGGCGCACATGGACGTGTTCACGATCCCGCAACTGATTCTCCTGGGTGCCAACGATTCGATGTTCAAGAACTCGGACGGCACCTACAAGGCTTCGTGGCAGATAGCTCTTGGTAGGGCTTTGGCGCTGCCGGATGCCGTGGATGATGATGGCGAGATCATTGAGGGTAGCCGCGCGGACGTGAAGCACATTGAGGCACAGTCGCCGGCACCGCATCTGGCGGACTTGAATGCGTTGGCGAAGCTTGAGGCTCGAGAGTATGACCTGCCTGATTCGGCGTTCGCGCTGACGGACATGGCCAACCCGACGAGTGCTGATTCGTATAGCGCGTCGCGTGAGGATCTGATTGCTGAGGCTGAGGGTGCTACTGATGACTGGTCGGTTCCGATTCGTCGAACGGTGACTCGTGCTCTGGCTATCCAGAACGGTCTCGATGAGGTTCCGGATGACTGGGCTTCGATTGATACGAAGTGGCGTTCGCCCGTGTACCTGTCGCGTGCTGCTGTTGCGGACGCCGGGGCTAAGCAGGTTGCCGCTGCTCCCGAGTGGGTTCGCGAGACGACTGTTGGTCTGGAAGTTCTGGGGTTCACTCCTCAGCAGATCAAGTTGCTTCTGTCGGAAAAGGACAAGATGCGTGGCCGTGATGCCGCGTTGTCGATTATCGCGGCGCGTCAGGCGGAGGTTCCGAATGGTGACAGCGCTGGAGTCGAAAGCGGAGCTAACGCTACTGGGTGATGACGCGGAGGACACGGTGCGGTGGATGCTGCGCCGTTCCTCCGGACAGTGGGAGTCGCGCCGTCTGCAGTTACTTGACACGGTGCCGGATGTGCTCGGCTTCTATTCGGAGGGCTCGTCGGCTCTTGCGGCCGAGTTCTACGATGATGCCCGAGTCGGTGCTGCAGGTTCGTATGCGGCCAGCCCAGTGATTCTTGATCGAACGGTGAAAATCCGCCGTGGTATCGCCTGGGCATCGGAGCCGTTGTCGATTGAGGATGACGAGCTCGCGGCAGCGCGGTTCGCACAATTGATGCGGACGGAGATGGCTCGCCCTTACCGCGACACGATCATCACGAACCGGAAGCAAGACCCGGCGTGCATCGGGTGGAAGCGGATATCGCGCGGTTCGAAGTCCTGCAGCTTCTGCCGGATGCTTGCTGACCGTGGCGCCGTCTATCGCAAGGAGACCGCGACATTTGCGTCTCACGACGACTGCATGTGCACCGCGGCTCCTGTCTTCAAGGGCGGAGACGTGGGGCCTGAGGCGGATACCGCTCAGTACATGGCTTCGAAGCGGCGACGCACTCCCAAGGAGAAGGCGTTCCTGCGCGATTACCTCAAGGGGAACTACCCCGATTGACTTCCCGTTTTCGGCGGGCTGTACCCGACAGTTTCGGGGTTCTGACGTGCGACGGCACAGAAACGGATGGAACCAATGAGTGAAACCACGACTACGGACGCCGCTACGACGACCGAGGGTGGCGAGCAGAAGCAGGAACAGGGTCTCAGCCAGGCTGAGGTGGACCGCATCGTCAAGGACCGCATTGCGCGGGTCGAAGCGAAGTATGCGGATTACAACGACCTGAAGGCGAAAGCGGAGGGCGCGAAGACGGTTGAGCAGAAGCTCGCCGAGCTTGAGTCCAAGCATGCGGAGGCGGAAGCCCGCGCGCTGCGATCCGAAATTGCCACACGTCACGGCATTACTGCCGAGGACCGCGACCTTTTCCTGACTGGTTCCGACGCGGACGCTCTCGAAGCGCAGGCCAAGCGCCTGTCTGAGCGGATCGCAGATCAGAAGCGCACAGGCAATGTCGCCCGAAAAGAGGGCGTCAACAAGACAAGCGGTAGCGGTGACGAGGAGATGCGCGAGTTCGCGCGGAACCTGTTCAACCGCCCCGACTAAACGAAAGGCAACACCATGGCATCATTCGCAACCGGGTCTCTTACGATCCCGAAGCAGAAGATCACCCCCTGGCTCGGCGCGATCAGCAACGGCTCCGCCGTGTCCACGCTGTCCGCTCAGACCCCCATGACGTTCGGTGAGGGCGAATCTTGGACGTTCGATATCGGCGAGGCAGAGTATGTCGCTGAGGGTGGCGACAAGGGTGCGTCGACCATTGTTCCTACGAGCAAGACGATCAAGCCGTTCAAGTTCCACAAGACTCTTCGTTTCAACGAGGAAGTCCTGTGGGCGGACGAGGACCGTCAGCTCGAGGTTATCGATGAGATCCTCGCCCTCATTCAGCCGGCTCTTTCGCGTGCGCTCGACTTCGGCGTGTTCCACGAGATCAACCCGACCGGTGGAGCTGTTGTTGCCGCCATGAACGGTGGGCTCACGGACACCACGAACCTGGTTGAGTACGCGGCAGCCGACAAGCCGTACGTCAGCCTTGACGCGGCAGACAACCTTGTCCTCGCGGACGGGTTTGTTCCCCGCGATATCGCACTTGACCCGGCCTACGCTGCGAAGTTCTCTTCGCTCCGCGGTATCAACTCGGAGCAGAAGCTCTACCCGGGCTTCCGGCTCGGCATTGAGACCAGCGAGCTCGATGGTCACCGCGCGTCGGTTTCCAATACGGTTCGCGGCTCCGGTGTCCTCGCGGTTGACACGAAGGTGCTCGGATTCGTCGGAGACTTCTCGGCCATCCGCTGGGGCGTCCAGAAGTCGATCGGCCTTGAGGTCATCAAGTACGGTGACCCGGACGGCGGCGGCGACCTGAAGCGTAAGAACCAGGTTGCGTTCCGCGCCGAGGTTGTTTACGGCTGGGGCATCGCGAATCTCAACGCATTCGCCAAGATCCACGACCTGGTCTGATCATGGCTCGCCTTCGACACATCAAGTCCGGGGCGATCGTGCAGGTCGCTGACGAGAAGGTCGAACGTCTCGGTTCCGAGTGGGAACCGGTTGAAGACGACTCGCAGAAGGCGCGCAAGCCGCGTTCGAAGAAGTAACTAGTGAAGGGGGCGGTCATGACAGTGACTCCCGCAATTATCGCGGTCAAGCTTGGCAGGGCCGCCCCTGAACCTGGTTCGATCCTTGAGAAGCAGTGGGACATGGACATCGATGATGCCATGATGCTGATCGAGGATCGGGCTGAACAACTTGAGATCGACGTGGAGTCGATCAGTGAAGCGAAGCTTGACTATGTGGTGCGCGAGGCCGTTGCTGCTTACGTCAAGCGTCCCGACGATGCCACGCAAGTTTCAATCACGGTTGATGACGGGACCACTTCTCGTTCGTATCAGTCGGGCAAGGGCCGGATCACCATTCTTGATGAGTGGTGGAAGATCCTCGGCCTGGTGGCGCCGGATGAGAACAAGGCGTTTTCGATTGACATGCTTCCCGCTTCGGCGACCATCCACCTTCCGTGGTGTTCTCTGTCGATGGGTGCGAACTGGTGCTCGTGTGGTGCCGACATCGCCGGGGTTCCGATCTACGAACTGGGGGACTGATGACTCTCGGTACGGACATTGCTTCCGCTCTTCCGGGCCTGCGTGCTGAGGCTGAGTCGCGCATGTCTGAGTCGGTGCAGGTTGGGCGTTTCACAGATGGCACCGACCCGGTCACTGGTGATCCGACGCGTGTGCTCGAGGCGGAGCGTTACACGGGCAAGGCGCGTATCCGTTGGGGTTCGCGCGAGGTGTCCAACTCGGATGCTACGAGTTCTCCGGTTGGAGCACAGGAACCGTATCTGTCTGTACCGTTTGGTACTGGCCGGTTTTGGGCTGATGACGAGGTGTTGGTGACGGGTTCTTCTGATCCGTTGCTGGTTGGTCGTCAGTTTCGGGTGCAGGGTGCGGCTGTTGCAGGAGCCGTCACGGCTTATAGGTATCCGCTCACAGAACTAGGTTAGTCGCGGGCGTATTCGCGGAGTAGGTCGATGACGACGCGGGAGAGGGTCTTGCCCTCGGCTTCGGCTTTCGCGACCGCGGCGGCTTTGATGTCGGCGGGGATGCGGAAGTTCGTCACCGGAGTCTGCAGACTACCCATCATGCACCGTTCTGTTCGATTGGCGCCCAGGCCCCAGCCTTGCGACGGCGATGTGGGGTGTAGTTCCAGTAGGGCGAGCCGTCTGAGCGGTGTCCGTCAGGCCGGTGGGCGTCAATGTCAGACTTCTGTACTTTCCGCACCTGGGGATTGCCACCCTCGTCGTAGTAGACGCGCGCGTACTCCCATTCCGGTTCCCCAGCCACGGCTCCTGCGGCGCGTAGAGCGGTGCGGGCATACCACTTGGCCTCGTCCCAGGTGAGGTTGTTCTCACGCTCTGCTCCCGGCGCGGCGGGGACGTTGTGGATTGCCGTGGCAACCTCCTGCACCTGCGCGTCGGACGGTTCGCCCTTTCGAGGGTGAAAGTTCAGATCGCTCATGTCCTCATCTTCCCAGCACCTTCCGACGTTCGGTTGGTGTCTTTACAGGATACCAGTTGTAAAGACGATAGTAAAGACATAGAGGTGAGTGATGGCTGATGATTTCGCCGAGTTCTTGGAACTCGCCTCAGACTTGACCGGCGCCCCATCTGAGGTTGCGCCGTTTGTGAAGAAGGCGTTGAAGGGGACAGCGGTCGGGATCAAGCGCGACTGGCGGGCCGGTGCGAAGGTGTCGCGCGGCGAAGGTTTCTCAGGCGCTTACCCTTACTCGATCGACTTCGATGAGAAGGATGCTGCGACTGGCCCCGAGGTTGAGATCGGCCCGGATCTTGGTCGCAACGGTGGCTCTGCCGGTTTCCTTGAAGAAGCTCCTGGCGGAGTGAAAGCACCACCGCTGCACGCGGGTCGCAACGCTGTTGAGGCGCACGAGGAAGACTTCGTGCGCGGTATCGAGATCGCTCTGTTTGATGGTCTTCGTGCTGCGATTGAGAAGGGGTGACGATGCGCGCTCATTTCAACGCGTTCAGGGCTCTACTCATCGCCGTGTCGATCCTGTCGAACAAGGTGTTCTCGAACGTTCGCATCACGAACGGGACACCGGTTCGCGCGAACTACGTGATCTTGTTTCCTGATGGGCCGGCTGATTTCCAGCTGAGGTTCATGGAGCATCAGAACTTGGCCGCTCGCACCCGCTGGCGCTACGACGTGCGGATTGTTGCAGTTGACGCTGACGGATTGCTCCTGCTTGCTGACGCCGTCCTGTCGCTGATTGGCGCTGTCCCAATCGTGGATGGGCGCAGGTGCGACCCGGTCAAGCTGGTTCCGGGTGTCGAAGAGGGCAAGGGCCGGTACGACTCGGTGACCGACCTGCACTATCTGGACCTAAGTTTCGAAACGTGGTCTCAGCCCGACTGAACTGCTTCCAGAGCGCAAAAAGTCCTAGCCGTCGGCTATAATTAGCCTACGACGAAGTAGACCCCCGCATCTGCGCTAACAGACCGGGGGCATGGCAACCACCTTAGGAGTGGCTACATGGTAGATGTTACCGCAAGGACGTGCAGCAAGTGTTCTGGGTCTGGCCCGTTCCCGCCGAAGGGCACCGTGTGCTCTCCCTGCAAGAAGAAGTACATGCGGGAGTACTACCTGCGTCATCGCGAGGAAGCGATCGAAAAGGCCAGGGCTGTCTACGCCGAGAACCGGGAAGAGATCCGGGCGGCGCGTAAACACAGGTACGCTAATCGGTCTTCCGATGAGGTCTTGCAGCGTCTCGCCTACAACCGGGAGTACTACGCTTCCGGGCGTGAGTGGCATCTCGCACGAAACGCCGAGTGGCGGGCTGCTAATCCGGATCGATGCCGCGAGTTGGCTCGATCGTGGGCAGAACGAAACCCTGACAGGTTGCTGGCCCGTAGGCGCAAGTATGCCGCGGACAATGCGGAACGCCGAGCGTTGAAACTTCGCGAGTGGCACGAGAGCAATCCGGACAAGGTTCGTGCGGGTCGTTGGCGCCGGAAGGCCTTGATGCGAAACGCTCCGACCCTGCCTTTCTCGGCAAGCGAGCTGGCCTCACGCCTTGACTACTACGGGCGTAAATGCTGGATGTGCCGCGGCCCGTATGAGCACCTCGATCATGTGAAGCCATTGTCACGCGGTGGCGCTCACGTTCTTGCGAACCTTCGCCCAGCTTGCGCTTCATGCAACCTGTCGAAGAAGGACAAGTGGTTCGGTGTTTCCGAGCTAGCCCGTTTCAAATCTGAATCGAGGAGGGCCTGATGGCTGATCTTGTGAATGTTCGTTCCGCGAAGGGGAAGCGTACCCAGTTCCTCGTGGACAGGCGTCTGGTGGAGAAGTACCCGGACGATTACGTGGTGGTGGAGCCGAAGAAGCCCGCTGCGAAGAAGCTCGAGGCGAAGTCCGCCGAGTAAGAACACAATCCTGCGAAAGCCCGTACCTGATGGTGCGGGCTTTTTGCATGCACGGGCACCAACCGGTGTTTCGAGTACATGGCCCCTCCGAGGGGCATTCCCTCAAGGAGAAACAATGGCAAATGAGCCAGTACAGGCGGGAACCGCCTCTGACGGAAACGGCATCGTCCTTTGGATTCCCGGTTACACCGGTGGGCCTCTGGCGGTCGCCGATGTGAACAACGTGGCGAACAAGCGCCTTACTTATGGTCTTGCGGGTGACGGGTTCGACCTGTCGGTGACGATCAACTCGATCACGTCGACGCGGTACACGCTCGCGCAGGCTCTGAAGCTTGAGGGCACGAAGGACTACACCCTCACCACGCGCTACGTCTACAACCGCGAGGAGCCGACTGACGCCGAGCTTGTTCTGGGCGCCAAGGGCACTGCGGGCGCTTTCGCTCACATCCTCGGCTACCCGAACGATCACGTCTTCGCGGCTGGGGACATCGTGAACGCGATTATCCCTGCACGGATTGGTACGTCGACCGACGTGCCTCCGACCGCGAACACCGAACTGATGAAGCAGATGGTCCCTGAGATCACCGGCGAGATTCTGACGGAGTCTGTGATCGTCGCGTAACAACGACCACCGTGGGCGGGGTTCCCTCACCGGACTCGCCCACGGTTTCCCTTCGGTGAGGAAGGTGAGAGGTAAGTCATGGCTTTGGATCTGGATGCGTTGCTGGCTAAGGCGCAGGAGATGGTTGAGAACGCGGAGCCTGAGTTGGTGCCGGTCATTCTTGCCGGCCAGCAGGTTGGCGTTCGGTTTCTGCCTGTGTCGGGTGCGGATTGGCGCGATCTGGCGTTGAAGCATCCCCCGCGTTCGGATGTGATGCGTGATCTGAATGTTGGCTACAACATTGATGCTTTGGTGGCCGACTATCCGAATGTCGCGCTGGTTGATGGCGATTCGGTTGATGACATGGTCCGTGAGGATTCTGAGGGCAAGAAGGTCTCGAAGTGGCCCGCCGTGTGGGGCGCGTTGACGGCCACAGGGCGCAAGGATGTGTCGTCTGCTCTGTGGGCGGCGCATGAGCGGACTCCGGAACGGCTGGTCGTCGACGCGGGAAAAGCCTCAGCGGGCTCGCGGAAGAAGAAGCACAGCTAGCCCGAGAACTTCATGTCACTGTTCGCGAGCTTCGAGGTTGGACACCGAAGACGGTGACTGTGGGTGCGACCGGCGAGGTGCTGTCGGTTTCGGCAACACAGTCACGGTTCACGCCGGTGGAGGTTGCTCGCCTTCTCGCGTCCCGACGCGCAGAGAATGCCCCACGGGGTAGTCATGGCCTTCTGCTGTCCGAGGCAACGGACCCGGCCAACAAGGATGCCTTCACGGTTCCAATGCCGATCACAGACTTCGCTTCGCAGCGACTTCGCAGGGAGCAGGACGCTTACCAGGGCCGCTGGGGCGAGGATGCGATGCACGACACGCTATGGCGCGTGCAGATGAAGGACTAGCCCTTCCCCGAGGTGAGGAACATCACGACGGCAGCTATGCCCATCGTGAAGAAACTCCCTATTGCCATGACGACGATCAGGACCAACAACCCACCAGCGAAGGAACCTAGCACTGCGAGGACGGCAGAGATGGTCAGGCCGACCATAAATGTCGTCAGCCAGGCGCTATTCGGGTTCCGCTCTGCCTTTGCAGGCGGACTCGACTTGGACGCGTAGGCGCTGTTGTCGATTCCGAAGTTCTCCATGCCCGGATCTTAGCGGGTTTTTCCCCGACAGCGGAGGTGCCAAGTGGCTGAAAGAGTGGTCAAGGTTCGCCTTGCGGCCCAGGTTTCCGACTTCGAGAAGGGCATGCTGGACGCCGCTCGAGCGACCCGCGCGGTTGGTACTGAGGCCGAGAAGCTTGAGCAGAAGAAGCAGGCGTTCGAGCGGCTGGGGCAGGGTCTTGTTCTAACCGGATCGGCTATGACCGCTGTCACCGCGCTGTCGGTCAAGGCGGCTCTCGATTGGGAGTCCGCGTGGGCAGGCGTGACGAAAACTGTCGACGGCAACGAGCAGCAGATGGCCGAGCTCGAAGATGGCCTTCGCTCTCTCGCGCAGACTCTCCCTGCCACTCATCAGGAGATTGCTGCGGTTGCGGAGGCTGCGGGTCAGCTTGGCGTCGCTCGTGCAGATGTCGTCGACTTCACGAAGACGATGATCGACCTTTCGGAGACGACGAACCTGTCGGCGGATGAAGCGGCAACGTCGATCGCACAGTTGATGAACGTGATGCAGACGGCTCCTGAGGATGTCGACAACCTTGGTGCGGCCCTGGTGGCACTGGGTAACGATGGCGCATCGACTGAGCGTGACATCGTGCAGATGGCTCAGCGCATCGCTGGTGCTGGCCGCGTGGTTGGTCTGACGGAGTCTGAGGTTCTCGGGTTCGCGAACGCTCTGGCTTCGGTTGGTATTGAGGCTGAGGCTGGCGGATCGGCTATCTCCAGGATCATGACAGACATTGCCATGTCTGTGTCCAATGGCGGGGAGAAGCTGGACGAGTTCGCGAAGGTTGCGGGCGTTTCGTCGACTGAGTTTCAGAAGTCTTTCAAAGAAGCGCCGGCTGACGCGATTGCCACCTTCGTGGAAGGACTGGGTCGGATCGACGCTCAGGGCGGTGACGTCTTCCAGACACTCACCAATCTTGGTCAGACCGACATCCGTGTCTCTCAGGCGCTGCTTGGCATGGCGAACTCGGGCGACCTTCTGCGTAAGTCGCTGGAGCTTGGTTCCGAGGCGTGGGATGAGAACACCGCCCTGGCGGAAGAAGCGGCTAAGCGGTATGAGACAACTGAGGCGAAGATTCAGATTGCTGGCAACGCCGTGCGCGATGCGGCGATTGACTTCGGTCAGGTGTTCCTTCCCGCCGTTTCTGCCGCAGCGGATGGAGTGGCCGCATTCTCGGGGTTCATGACGGATCTTCCCGATCCTGTGCAGGGCGTCATTGCTGTGCTGACGTCGTCGGTGGGTGTGATGGCGCTGCTTGGTGGCGGCGCACTGCTTGCGGTTCCGAAACTTGCCGAACTGAAGATCGCTCTCGAGACGCTGAACATTTCTGGGGCTAGCGCGAAGTCCTCTCTGACCTCTATGTGGCAGTTCCTGACTGGCCCGTATGGGATCGCGATGATTGCAGCTACGGCTGCTGTTGTGGGTCTTTCGGTTGCTCAAGAGAAGTTGCGCACGTCGACTGAGGTGTTCCAGAACGTCCTGAAGAATGCGACGTCGTCTGCTGAGTTGTTTGAGGCCGGCGATTCTGCCGTGCCGTTCTTGTCGCGGCTTGACGAAGCGGTGTCGACGACGAAGGCGTTCAAGGAGAACTTGGACATCATCGCGAACAACGACTTCCTTCGGGGCCTGCGTGGTGAGACGAGTCAGCTTTCGGCTGTCCTCACCACGATGGGTGAGGAGATGGCGAAGCTCGCTCAGACTGATGCTCCGGCTGCGGCTCGGTCGTTCCGGATGCTTTCTGAAGAGATGGATCTGTCGAAGTCGGAGCAGATTGATCTTCTGAATGCGATGAAGCCGTACCGCGATGAACTCGTGAAGCTGGCCGATGCTGAGGGTCGCGATGTGACGACCAAAGAGGGCCAGGTCGACATGACCGCCCTTCTCGCTTATGCGATGGAGGACTCGGCGGATGCGGCGCAGACCGCTGCGGATGCGTACATGGAACAGTCGGAAGTTGTTGCAGATCTGACGGCTGACCTGTCTGAACTGATCGACCAGATCAACGAGGCTAACGACATCGCGCAGGATGCCGTGACGGCTAACTCGAACTGGCTGACTGCTCTGTCTGGGATCTCGGAAGAGGTGCAGCGGCAGAAGGATGCTTATGAGGAGTCTCAAGGGACTCTTGACGGTTTCGTTCTATCTCTGGACCAGGCTACGGAGGCGGGTGCCGCGAATGCGGCGTCTCTTGCAGATGTGGCTAGCAAGGCTCAGGATGCTGCGGCGGCTGTATATGAGAACGATCTGACGACGATGAACGCGGACGACGCGACGAAGAAGTATCTCGATACTTTGGCTGCGCAGCGTCAGGCGTTCATTGACTCGGCTGCTGGTGCCGGTTACAACCGGGATGAGGTCATAAAGCTAGCGGATCAGATCTTCGCTACGCCGGATGCTCACACGACGCAGATGCTCATCGAGACGGCTCAGGCTAAGTGGAACCTCCAGGATCTGAACAACGCGTTCAACAGTCTCCCGAAGTCTCTGAACATACCCGTCACCACGACGGTTGTGGGCGCGGGGACGGTGCTCAAGCCTCCCGGTCAAGCTATGGGTGGTCCTGTAATCGGCCCTGGCGCTAAGGGTGTCGACTCGGAGCTCAGGATGCTTGCTCCTGGCGAGCATGTACTGACTGCGGCTGAGGTTGACGCGGCTGGAGGTCACGCGAGTATCGAGTCCTACCGGGCGTCACTTCGGTCGGGTTCGTGGGTTACTCCGGGTGACCGTATCGGTTCGGCGCAGGTTCCGGCTCAGGTCGATCAGCGTCCGATCGAAGTCAAGCAGTACTTCTACCCGAAGCCGGAGCACAGTGATTCGCAGATCGCTCGCAAGTCTGCTGCTGGGATCAACGCTGAACTGAGGAAGTGATCTATGCAGATTCGTCTTGGTGATATCACTTTCTCAGGTGACGCGGGGCCGACTCGGTTCTCTGTGTCGCGCGATGCGTTGCAGGGGTGGATTGGTAAGGGCGGTCCGGGGGTGCGGCGCAACGATTCGCCGCGCCCCCTGGGTCACGGCTCCCAGAAGCAGCGCGGTTATCGAACCGGTCGAGTTGTGACGTGGAGTGGCGACATCGAAACGGATTCGCCGGCTGAACAGGACCATGCGCTCGCTCAACTCTCAGGGGTGCTCGCGGATGGACAGTTCGGGCGGTTGACGATCGAGTCAGAGTTCGGAACCCATTGGTGTGACGTGCAGCTTGACGATGAGCCTGAGGTTCATCGGGAGGTGTACGGGACGATCGCCACCTATTCGATCGGTGTGTGGTGTCCTGACCCTGAGGTGTTTGGGGAGACGCACACGTTCGAGCCTGGTCCGGTGTATCACTACGGGAATTTCAGGGCGGTTGCTGATGCGGTGGTGACGGGGCCACAAAGTGCACCGTACACGCTTGCGGTCGCTGGTCGACAGTTTGTTGTGACTCAGGCGTTGAGCTCGGGTCAGACGCACACGATTGATACGGCGAATGCTCGCATCCGTCGTGGCGGGGTGTTGCAGTCTGGCGTTTTCTCGAAGGCGCAGTCGTTGATTGTGTCTCCCGGTGCAGCTTCTACGTTTACGGGGCCGTCTACAGCGGTTTTGAAGGTTAGAGACACATTCGTTTAGGGGGTTCGATGGAATCTCCACGCGAATGCTGGGTGCACGACTGGTTCACGGGTGAGCGCATCCAAAGGCTGTATCCGTCAGGCGGCACGTGGACGTCTCGAGTGTCGGGGGTTGATGAGTCGTCGCTGACGTTCATTGCGGAGGCTCAGGGGTTCGATACTCGGGCTGAGGCTCGAGCGGCGTTCAACAACCTGTTCGACGCGGATACTCGCATCATCGTCGTCTCCTGGGGTGACCACATCGAGTCGGCAACGTTCAACCGGGTCGTGGACTACGACATGGCGAATGGCACGTTCACGGTCACTGGGCGAGGTATCCGCACGTTCGCTTCCGAGCGGTCGACGTTTGGTGTGAACAACTATGCGGGCGGCGACCTGACGATCACGAATCGAACCCGTTCGGGCATGGCTGCGCAGATCTGGTCGCGGTTGACTCAGTGGGCCACGGAATGGGCGACGCTGGTTGACCTGTCGGCGGACGCTCCTGGTACGTTCTCGCGGGTGATTCGGCGTGACGAGATGGTCACGGGTGAGTCACTGCTGCGGGCTGTGGAGGATCTCGGCTGCGAGATCGGGTTCCGCCCATACTTCACAGCGTCGTACGGGTTGCGATGGCAGATGCTGGTGCAGGTTCAGATCGCGATCGGATCGGCGATTGATGTGCCATTGAGTGTGGAGAAGCCCGCTGCGACTGGCGTGTCGGTGAAGGATGATTCGTCGAAGCGTCTGACTGGTGTGTTCTATGTAGGTCAGGGGCATGGCGAGGACACGATCACGGCGTGGGCTGGTGATCCGGCTGGGCGTCCGATTCGTGACTCGTTCCGTTATGCGAAGGACATTCGTGATCAGGTGGCGTTGCAGAAGATGGCAGATGAGGCGTTCGCGGTTGAACGGTATCCGGTTCGTCAGTGGTCCCTCTCGGTTGATGCGGGAGATGATTTCTCGCCTGAGCTTGTGGCGCCTGGACATCTCCTTGATATGGCCGTGGCGGATGACTGGTGGAATGCGGACGGCATCTACCGGCAGCGTGTCGTTTCGGTGCGTGGCTCGTATGGTTCTTTGACTCTCAACCCGGAGGTGCAGGCGTATGGCTGACGATCTCTCTGATGTGTATGCCGAGCTCCGTAGGCTGCAAGAGCAGGTTCGCGTTCTGATGTCTGCGAATCCGCTCGAGAAGTCTTCGGTGACGGACGGCCAAATTCGCATTATCGGCGGAACTATTCGTGTTGATGGCGGTGGCTCTTTGCTCGTGAATGGCACTCTGTCTGTCAACGGCACATCGACGGTGACGGGTTCGTTTACCGTATCCGGGCCGTGGAACCTTTCGGGGGCGGGAACAATCTCGGGCAACGTGACGATCTCTGGCAACGTCACCGTGACGGGAACGTTGACGCAGAACGGTCCTTGGAATATGAATGGCGCCGGGACGATCGCCGGCAATGTCACGGCCACGGGAACTCTGACGCAGAATGGGCCATGGAATCTTAACGGTGCCGGGACGATCGCCGGGAACGTGGTGCAGACCGGCAACACGGATCAGCGCGGCAACGTGACCGTGAACGGTGGCGGGAAGATCACGGTTCAGGGCGGCGGCGGTGACGTCGTTCTTGACAGCAGTTATGCGGACCCCCGCATAACGTTGGGTGGGTCTCAGATCAATGGTGGCAGTAATTCGTTCACGTTCACGTCTGGTGCTCAGATTGTCTACTTCGTGAACAACACGATCCGCATTCCGGGTATGGCTACCAAGCCGGTTGGCGATGTCCCGGGAGGGTATGTGGGCGGCGTGTGGGTTGACCTTGCGGGCCAGTTCTACCGCTTGTCCTGATATCTGAACACAAAGGTTTCGCGTCCCAATGGGGGCGCTTTTTTCGTTAAGGGGCATCATGGCTGACTTCACTATTTATGAGTACACGGGGAAGCTCACCGATTTTCGTGAGGGCCCCTTCATGACGGCATTCCCGAAGTTGTGGGTTCAGCCGGAGCATGACGCGTTTTCGCCGACTGGGCCGTCTGCTGCGAAGCGGATTCCGGTGGTGCTTGAGTCGGGTGGTTTGTTTGCCGTGAACTTGACGGCCTCTATTGATGTTGTTCCTCCGACCAGGTATTCGCTGCGTTGTGAGTGGCTGGATTCGGATGGCGGCACGCCTATTGGTTGGGCGCAGTGGGATTTCATTGCGCAGCCGGGTGGTGGGCCGATCTCGACGATGCCGAATGTAATGACACGCGTGTGGTACGCGACGACACAACCCCCGGTCGATCGGGCGGGGATTTATTGGATTCATCCTGTCACGGATGAAGTGAGGGAGTGGATCTGATGGCTTGGGTACTTACTGACAGCATCCGTGGTGCTAAGGGTGATAAGGGTGACACTGGTGCGACGGGAGCTTCTGGCGCTCCGGGGCGCGATGGTTACGACGCGCTGATTCTTGGGGTGTCGACTACGACACTCCCGCCTTCGAGCTCGGCGACGGTCACTGCGGGTGGGACTCCGACTTCGCGGACGTTCGCTTTCGGGATTCCGAAGGGTGAGACGGGTGCGCAGGGGCCGGCTGGCACGATTGCGTCTGCGTCTGCGGAGACGGTGCCGGCTGATGAGAGCGCGGCTGTGATCATGTCGGGCACGTCTGAGGTGAAGCATGCTCACTTCCAGGTTCCCCGCGGCCTTCCGGGCCAGAACGCTGTCCCCGCCGATGAGGCGATTGGGACATATCTCGGTGCGCAGGGATCAGTGACGAACGCGGCGGTGTCGGCGGTGGTCGCGGACGCGCCCGTGTACAACGTTCGGGTATTCGGTGCTAGTCCTTCCAAGACGGCTGCGGAGAACCAGGGTGCGATTCAGACGGCTCTGAACGCTGCTGGTCTGAACCCTGGAACCGTGTACGTTCCGCCTGGCGTGTACCTCCACAATGACGCGTTCGTTATCCCGTCGGGTGTGCATCTGCGGGGTGCGGGTCGCCGGTCGGTGCTGAAGGCTGACGTGCTCGCGTCGGGTGGTACGGGGATTGGTCACCGTCAGATCGACGCGACTGGCAAGACCGGGTTCCGCATCAGTGATCTGATGTTGGATGCGTCCGGTATGACGGTCTTCACGACGGGGATGCGGGCGATCCACTGTGTTGATTCGACCCAGTATGCGATCGAGCGTGTTCACGCGAAGACGCCGGGTGCCGCGGTCGCGTCGATCGGGTGCTCGTTCTACGTGATTGACCGCGTGTCTGCCGAGGTGTCTTCCACTACGGGTGCGGCACTGCATGACGGTGTGATTGACCAGTGGGGCGGATCGCACGACTTCCAGATCATCAACCCGGTCATTCATGGTGGCGGGATTTCGAAGTACCCGATCCTGGTGACCGGTGAAACCACTGCGAACGTTGCGGCTGCATGCTACAACTTCACGATCACCGGCGCTCAGGTGTACGCCGCGAAGCTCGTCGGCATCTGGGTGAACGGGCGCAAGGGCGTGAACCACACTTTCACGATCACGGCACCCCTCGTGGACGGCGTTTCGGACTACTTCGGTATCGCGATCTCTGACTCCGCTGATTGGTCGCTTGTTTCGCCCGTGGTGAAGAACACAGGAAGTAACGGTATCCGGGTGTATTCGGAGACGTCGAGTGGTGGGACGGTCGGTGGCCGTAACGCGACGATCACTGGTCCTCTTGTGGAGAACGCGAACCTGCTGGCGAGCGCATCGTCCACGGAGGGTGCGGCGATCCTTGTTGCGGCTGGCTGCACTGGTGTTGTGGTGTCTGGTGCGCGAGTGAAGGGCACCGCGCATACGTACGCGGCCACGTGGAGCACCACGATCACCGCCTGCGCGCATGTTGCGGGTTCGTACGATGCGGGAACCCTCGGGAAGACGCTGAACGATCCTGCGGGCGGCAGTTTCACGCCGACTGTGACGGGCGTTGCGAACGTCGCGTCGGCTACGGCTGGTGCGATCACTTGGCGTCGCTCGGGTGACCTGATTACGGTCTCTGGTCGTGTCACTGTGACTCCTACTGCGGCGGCTTCTGCGGCAACACGGGTTGGTGTGACTCTTCCCGTGGCGTCTGATCTCGCGTCCGCGTCGACCGATCTGTTCGGTGTTGGTGGTACCCAGTTCGGTGTGGTTGCCGCTATCTCTGCGGACATCGCGAACGACCGTGCGGAGATCCAGTTCCCCGCAGCGAGCACGGGAGCGAACGTCGTCTACTTCACGTTCTCTTACCGCGCGCTGTAACGACCAAGGACAGAACGAAACCCCCTGGACGTTCACGCATCCAGGGGGTTTCTAGCTCGAACTTCAGACGGCTCCTGCATGAACAGGGGTCGAGCTTTCGCCATTGGCAACAGTTTAGCAGAGAACCGGGGTGGCCGACATGGGTGGCATCGAATACGTCTACTGGGACGGCGCGCGTCTCACGCCCTGGATGAAGCATTGTCTCGAGCGCCTGGACGCGGACTTGCGACGACTGTTCGGGGTCCATCTCACGCTCGACTCATCGAAGGGCATCCGGCTGAACTCGGAGCAGCGGGCAATCTTCCTGGATCGTTACCGGCCACAGTCTTCGGGCAGTGGTCCTTTCGGGGATGTTCGCTGGTGGAACGGCGTCCGTTATGTGCGGCGTAGTGGGCTTGGAACTGTCGCACAGCCTGGGACTTCGAATCATGAGATTCAGGGTTCGACGGCGGCTGTGGATCTTGCGGACAGCGGCGGTTCGGGCATCGGCACGATGGGGTCTGCGCGGTCGAATTGGCTTCGTCGCAACGCCGGCAACTACGGACTTGTGCCCGAGGGTTTCAACTTCAACGAGGCATGGCATTACGCCGTGCCGAACATCTTCAATCCGGTTCCTGCTGGTGGCTTGTCGAAGCCGGAAGCCCCACCACTCTCAGCGAAAGCGAGCACCAAGATGACCATTTACGCACGCCGTGATGACGGCCTTGTTGTCGCGATCCCCGAGGGTGGTCCGACATACAACTATCAGAGCGCTGCGGAGTACAACCGGCACCGCGAGACGGTCGCGGCGGTGAATGGTCAGCGCCAGAAGGATGGTCAGCCTCTTGTGACCCTGCCTCCCGTGCTGGGTTCGATTGTCACGATGACTTCGGAGCGCCTGAACGATCTGATTCGTTCGCAGGGTGCCGTGCTTTCACCTGCCCCTGTGGTGAAGGTGGAGATCCCCGACGTGGATGTTCCCGAGCTCAACCTGGATGAGATCGCCAAGAAGGTCAACGATGAGGCGGATAAGCGGGCGCGGGATCGGCTCAAAGGCTGATGCGGTCGTTGTGCCGGATGTCCGGTGAGGGGGTGGTCGCGTGGATGTTCTGTCCTTCTTCGCGAACCCGGTAGTTCGTGACATCGGCGCTGTCGGTCTCGTTGCGCTGGTGGTGTTGATGATCCTCACGGGTCGCCTCATCCCCAAGTCGACACATGACCGTGAACTGTCGGCGGCGGATCAGCGTACTGCGGATGCGGTGGCTCGTGGTGACGAGTGGAAGCAGACAGCGAAGGCTACGGAAGAAGTGAACGCCGTGGTTCGAGCTCAGAACACTGAACTCATCGATGCGAACAAGGTTGTCAAGGCGTTCCTGCAAGCCGCAGGACCACCAACCGTAGATCGCGGGGGTGCATGATGCGTGAACGCAAACCGAAGACCGAGACGGTTGTTGTGCCGGACGACATTCTCGAGGCGCAGTCGATGCGTGCGAAGGCTACCCGCGATCAGCAGGATGCCGAGAACCAGGGGCCGGCGATCGCACGGCTCACTTCATACCTGTTGGAACGGCGCACACTGAATCACTTCGGTGAGTCGATCCAGATCACATTCACTCGGAGGGGTCATGCCTGAACTTCTTGTGGTCACTGACCTCATCGCTGACATTGCGATCATCTTCGCGTCGATCGCTACCGCCATCTTCGTGGCCTCATACGCAATCTTCTTCAACTGGCGGCTCACCCAGGCGGGCCGTTCACTGATGTATTTCGTGGTGGCTCTGCTGTCTGTGGCGTTGCTGTCGTTCCTGGGTCGTTGGCTTGGTGCCGAGTATTTCGGTCGGGAGCTTCTACGCCCTCTTACTTGGTGTGCGGTCGCGTTGACTGCGATCCGTCTCACTTGGGTGCTGTGGACTTCCCGCGCACTCGACATTGCTTCCCGGTCTCGAAAGGACAAAACCCATGAGTGACCCCATCATCCCCAGCCAGACCCCGAACGTTGTTGTCGCCGACCCGCGTGTGCGCAAGGTCGCCAACGTGATCCTCGGTATCGCGCTGGTCGTGTTCCCCACTGCCGCCGTCCTCGATGGTGCGAGTGTCGAGCTCGACTTCTCACAGTGGCTCATCCCCGCAACCGCAGTCACCAGCTTCCTCGCTGGCATCTTCGGACTCGCTGTCACGGCACCTAACGTGCCCTCGAAGAACTCGGAGGTCTGAGCATGGCTTTCACGAACGCGGCTAAGGAGGCGGCGGCTCTCGCGGTCACCGCCCTCGGGAACAGCATCAGCCTGCACACTGCTGACCCTGGCACTACGGGCACGAGCGAGGCAACAGGTGGGACTCCCGCGTACGCGCGCAAGGTGACCACGTGGACGGGCGCTTCGGCTGACGGTTCGGTAACGGGCTCACCGGTTGTCTTCGATGTCCCCGCGGGGACTTACACGCACTTGGGTGTCTGGAACGGGTCGACTTTCGTTGCAGGGTTCGCCCTGTTGTCTTCGACTGGTGTACTGCCTGGTCAGCAGACAGTCACTGTCACCCCCACCATCACCGTCGCGTAGGAGGCTTCTCATGGCTGGACCGTATGACATCCCCGCGGCGGGTACTCCCGGATCGCCTGGTTTCTTGACGGCGTGGACGACCATTCGGGCTGCGGTTCTGGACATGGACGCCCGCCTGGTCGCACTTGAGACGGGAACCTCACCGTTCACGGGCGCGTTCGATTCGTTCGCGGCGCCGTACAGGGTGCATTCTCTGAGGCGTCTGCTGGGTTCGTACACTGGCCCGGCGATTCGCGTCCGCCGGTCGAGCGATAACACGGAACAGGACATCTCGTTCACGTCGGTCGGCGCACTTGACACAACCGCGCTGACCACGTTTGCGGGTGCTGGGTCTGCGTACGTCGCCACTTGGTACGACCAGGGTGCGGGTGCACGTCACTTCACGCAGGCGACTACAGCTGCACAGCCACGCATTGTGAACGCGGGTGTTGTGGATGTTGTGAACAGTAAGCCTGCCGTGGTGTTCGACGGCACGGACGACTACTTGCTGTCACCCACGGCTGGACTTTTCGCGGCTACGACGGCAACGGTGGCAGCAGTGCTCAAGTCGAACTCCAACGCGGTCACCAATGCGACCGTGTTCAGTGAGTCCAGCTCGGCGTCCAACAACGGTTTCTGGCGTGCCATTCGCGGGTCGTCCGCCAACCTGCACGTCGCAGCCACGAACGACGCGGGCACAGCACTGTGGGGGGCCGCGGCTACCGGATCGAACGTATTCGACCTGTCGCAGCATCAGGTGTTCTACGCCGAAGCATCAGCAGCAATCAACACGTGGAAAGACAACACCACGGCACACGCTGCACTCACCGCCACCCGATCCGGTGCAACCTCACCCGTACGCACAGGGCTCGGTGCACATGCCGGGTCGAGCGTGTCGAACTTCTACAACGGGACCGTGCAGGAAATCGTCGCGTGGGCAACCAACGAGACGGCATCCCGTGCATCGATCCAGACCGCACAGAAGGACTACTGGGGGACACCGTAATGCCTACAACTCCGAACGGGACCACCTACACCGTGTACCCGTTCACGGCAGGAGGCGAGTCAGCATGGCGGGCCATCGCAGACAACAGCGTCGGTGGTAGCAGCATCCCGGCTGTACTCTTCTGCCACGGAAACCCTGGCGCGGTCAGCACCGACGCGGACCAGCAGTTCGGTGCCGGGTACACCACACTCCGCAACTGGCTCATCGACAACGGGTGGGCGTACATCGAAGGCCACGGTGCGGGTGCGAACTGGGGCAACACGGCAGGACGCAACGCATACGAGGCCATGTTCGCTGCGACCGTCGCCACCTGGGCCATCAGTAAAGTCATCGTCATCGGACGTTCGATGGGTGCACTTGTTGGTGCATGGCTCGCGTCACAGTCGAACGTTGTTGCCCCGTACTGTGCCGGATTCGTTTCACTGTCTGGCACCGCAGACCTGTCGAACCGGTGGTTAACCGCGGGAACGACTGACCGGGCGAACCTTGAGACCGCGTATGGCGTGTCCGGGGAGACGGCATTTCGTGCAGCTGTGGCAACGTTCGACCCCCTGCTTGCCACGCTCTCGACGTGGGATGGTCGGAACGCGATCATGCAGTGGGACACGTCCGACACCACCGTTCCTTATACGGTGAACGGGCAGGCGTGGGACACGAAGTACGGTCCCCGGCTCACCCTCCGATGCACCCAAAGCACGACCGGTGGCGACCACAACTCCACCCCTAACGATGCCACCCACACTGCGGCAACAATCTCATTCGTGCAGGACGCGCAACTCGCTCAGGGCTACTGGTCCGACACGTGGTCGGACACGTGGGGTGGGGCGAACATTGACGTCACCGCGACTGGTTCTCTCGTGCTCTCGGGAACGGCCACACGTTCCATCGACACGTCGCGCGACAGTGGCGGCATGCTCATCCTGTCCGGGTCTGCCAGTCGAGTCGTCAACGTTGAAACCGTTGCGATCGGCGAGCTCGGAATCACAGGCGCAGGAACACGCAGCATCAACAGCACCCACACCGCGACAGGTGAACTCGCAGCAAGCGGTACGGGGATGCTCGAGACGGGCGGAATCGTCCGCGTCGCCACCGGGACACTCACACTCTCAGGCGATGCGGCCCGCACAATCCAGACAACCCGAACCGCGCTCGGCATGCTCGCATTCCTTGCAATGGCAAGCCATGCGAACAACACGGACACGAACGCCACCGGAACGCTCGCCCTCACCGGCGTAGGCGTGGTGTCGGGCGCCGAAACAGTGTTCCCCGTCATGCTCACCCTCGAGGCTGACATTCCGACCCTCGAACTCACGGCAACCGTGCCGCAACTTACATTGGAGGCGACATGGTGAAGCAAGGCGATCAGTTCCCGGTCACATTCACCGTCAACCACGACCTCACGGGTGCGACAGTGCGGCTCCTCGTGCGCCACCTCACACGAACCGGTGACCTCGAAGAACTGCCACACACCGTCACCGATGCAGCAACAGGCACCATCACCCACAACCTCGACGGCACATGGGCACTCGGACGCCACTACATCGAACTGGAGATCACCCAGGCCGGCGAAATCCGAACGGCGCCAACAGACGGGTACTACGTCATCCGCATCGAACCCGACCTCGACGAACACTAGGGGCAACATGAGCATCTACACCGACGCGGTCACCGCCTTCCAACAGGTCGTTGACGGGGCACAGGCAGAGTACGAACGCCGGCTAGCTGACGCTGACCAGGCGATCACGGGTCTGCGCACCGAGAATGCCACACTCCTTGAGCGCATCCGTGAACTTGAGACCCTGCCACCGGTCGTGAAGGTTGCCGGCGCGGTAAAACTCGGCACGGGATACAAGATCCCCGCCGATGCGATCCGGGTCAGCGCCTCGCAGTCCCTCCACCTCGCATACGCGGCAGCACCCTCGGGTGCGACCATCGTCCTCGAAGGCGCCGTGCACCGTGTCACGAAGACGCTCACCCTGTCGAAGCCGGTCACCATCATGGCGGACGGTGAAGCATGGTTGGACTTCGAAGGGAAAGTGCAACTCCCCATCGTAGGCAAATCCAAAACCAGCATCCTCGGCATCGGACTCCGCAACGGCAACACAATCACCACCACCGACCCCAACTCCGGTGTCACATTCGCATCCGGGTCAGACGGTTCACTCATCGAAAACTGTGTATTCGAAGACTTCACCGGCTCATGGCCCGTCGCAACCAGACGCGGAACCGGTGCACTCAACATCTACTCCAACCGTGACGTCACCGTACGCAACTGCACCTTCCTGCGATCCGGTGTCTGCCACATCCAGTCCGAGAAAACCACGAACCTCACCATCGAATGGTGCAAGTTCGAAGACGCAAATGTTTCCAAGCAGCCGATGATGCAACCCGTCACCGCTGCCATGAAACACACCCGAGCACGCAACATCCACATCGCCCACAACGTTGTTACCGGCATCCCAGACTGTGGTGGCATCTGGTTGGACGTGTACTGCTACCAATACCTGATAGCCCACAACACCGTCACAGGTTCACCCGGGACTGAAGCGAAAATCGAAGCAGAACTATCCGGGTTCGGTGACATCGCATTCAACGACGTCACCCAAGGTCCAGCCCAATACTCCATCATGGTGCTCGACTCCAATGACACCCGCGTGTGGGGCAACAAACTCAACCACGGGTCCGCCGCACAACTCGAAGTCTGTGACGACGGGCGCCGCAACATCAACGACATACACAAGGCGGAAGGTGTCACCGGAGAAGTCCGCAACGTTCAGATCATCAACAACCAGTTCGGACCCGACTACGGCTACTTCCAAGCACACGTATGGGACAAGTCGACAACACCCAAACCAGCCGAAACGTTCGCCACCCGTGTTGAAGGCAACGGTCCCGCAAAATGGGGTTGGGGTCGAAACACTCAAAGTGGTGGGGCAACAGTGCGACAGACGAGAACATCCGCACAGCTCGACGCAACCTATCCGGCTGTAGCACGCGGCAACGACCCCGCCCGCCCCGCAGCGACACCCGCCGATCTATCCACATGACGAAGCCCCCACCCTGACTATCTCGGGGTGGGGGCTATTCGTCGTTGCCCCGTGAACCACAGAACCCCCGCCCAGTTCATCGGGCGGGGGTTCTTCTGCGTGTGGGAGCGCTGCTCTTCTTGCCGTTGGCGGGGTCACCATTGACCCCTAAGCATCTTCTGGCTGGCATCACGACCCGCCGGCCCGAGTGGTGGTTGTTCGTCATGTCCCTATTATGTGTCTGTAATTGCGGACATGTCAAGTACGTTTTACGGTTCGGCGTGTTGCGTGATCGAAAGTGGTGATTGAGCACCCGACAGAGTGAGCGCGATCGCACTAGCCATCTGGTCGTGAGCATCCGCGACAAGGTGCCCGTACACGCCCACCGTGGTGGTGATCGACTCGTGTCCCATGCGCGCCTGGATGTAGGGGAGAGGGATGCCCTGAGCGATCAACCATGAAGCGTGGGTGTGGCGCAGATCGTGAACGGTTGGCTCGCGGCGTAGCGGCTCGAGACCCACCGCGCGGCATGATTCCGGGTCAGACGCCTTGATCACAGCGTTGCGCCAGATACGTGAGTAGAACGCACCGTGCCACATATGCCCACCCTGGGGCGCAGTGAACACCCATTCGTCTGATGCGCCAGGCTCGCCCATGATTGCGACGAGATCTGGGAACAGCGATACGGAGCGCCGCGACTTGGACGACTTCGGGTAGCTGAGCAGTGGCCCACCCTTCGATTTCTTCCACGCGCGCGTCACACGCACCGTTGGGGGATTGCCGTACAGATTCACGTCACCCCACGTCAGAGCGCTCATCTCACCCCACCTGAGCCCCGTGCCGGCGAGGAACAGGATCATGCGTCGGTAGCGTTCAGGGGTGAAGTGGAGCAGCGTTGAGAACTCTGTCGGCGTGAGGAATACGTTCTCACGCTTCACCCCGCGAGTCATCCGCATCTTGTAGGCGGGGTTGTCCTTCCGGAAGCCTTCATCGACCGCAGACTTGAGTACCGCGGACAGCAGTGCGTGATAGTTCTTGATCGTCTTGGATGACACATGCTTCTGTTGGTCGCGTGGCTTGTGTCGGTCACGCCACACGGGTTGACGTTCCTGCCACGCGAGCCACGCGCCCACGTCGGGTTTGGTGATGAGGTCGATCGGCACGTCCCCGAATAGCTGCAACCAGGATCGTTCAGCCTCAGCTTCGTAGCCTTCCCGAGTCCCCTTCTCCACGCCCGTGAGCAGGCCGCTTTCGGGGGAAAGGTACCGGTGGGTGTACTCGCGCAGGGTGGGTGTCGCGGCGTCCTTCTGTCCGCGCGTCTGCCGAACCTGATCCGCAGCTTCCCATCCGACGCGATCCACGAGCGCCGCGAACTGATCGGCGCCCTTCTTCTCCAAGAACGTCGTCTGCTTCATCTGCCCCTTGACGCGCACCTGCACGCGCCAACGCACCTCGCCGGATGCGAGAGTGCGGGGAGAGACACTAGCCACGATGGTTCACATGCGGGTTCTCTGGTGCGGGAGCTGAGCGCCACGTCCGAAGCCCCTTGCGTGGAGAATCGTCCTCCCAGTGACCCCGCTCGCCCTCGTGGAACCGTGCCGCGGCTTCGTACCCCGCATCCCAAGCCTCGGCGCGCATGGACTCAACCCAGCGGTCATACTCGGCGGCATACAGGTCTTCGAACCCGCGGTCAGCGATCGCCTCCAGATAGTCGCGGCGGAATTGCTTGTCGCTGGGGGTGAAGTCTCGGTTGATGGTCATGGTCACTCTCCATTCCTACGCTGGGGGTCGGACACTAGTTGCCCAGTCGCCCGACTGTAACCCCACGAAGCGACTGCCAGCAGCGCATCGAAGACGCCGTCTCGTAAAGGAATGTCCGGGAGGGGCGCATGGGCCTGCCAGATTTCGAGAAGATCCTTGCGGTCGTCCCAATCTGGCGGCCCTGACGCGTAAATCGCCTCAGGACCATGATGCCCCTCGTGCCCCATGACACCTAGGCAAGATCCATAGCCGACCACGAATGTTCCACAGCAAGTTGACTGCGTTGGGTTCAGGCACCGATCGCTCATCGGGACCGCCCTTCAGTTGGGCGTGATCCGTGGCTATGTAGGCGGGGATGTAGGCGGCGGGGGTTTGATCCCCCGCCTGCCCTACTCCCTACTGGGGTGAGTAACGGGACTCGAACCCGCGACATCCGGCACCACAAGCCAGCGCTCTACCAGCTGAGCTATACCCACCATGTGCCGATCGTGATCGGCAACCAGACGAGTCTATTACATGTTCGGAGTGAACTCTGACACGGTGCGCGCGGCGATGTCGCGAGCGTCGTCGCTCGAGGGTCCGGGCTCGTCGACGAAGACCGCTTCGCGGTAGTAGCGCAACTCACGGATGGACTCGAGGATGTCGGCGAGGGCGCGGTGTCCGCCGTCTTTCGCCGGCGCCTGAAAGAACACCCGGGGGTACCACCTCCGCGAGAGTTCTTTGATGCTCGAGACGTCGACGTTGCGATAGTGGAGCCACTGATCGACCTGACTCATGTACTTGGCCAGGAACATCCGGTCTGTGCCGATGGTGTTGCCGGCGAGAGGAGCCTTGCGCTCGACGGGAGCGAATCGCTTGATGTAGGCGAGGGTCTGCGCTTCGGCCTCGGCCAGCGATACACCGTGGGGGATCTCGGTGATCAACCCGGACGACTCGTGCATCTTCGTCACGAAGTCATTCATGTTCTCGAGTGCTGCGTCGCTCGGGCGGATGACGATCTGAAAGCCGGGGTCGACCGGTCGGAGTTCGAAATCAGTGACGACGACGGCGATCTCGACGAGCTCGTCGACGGCCAGATCGAGACCGGTCATCTCACAATCGATCCATACCAGGCGGTCGTTCTCTGAGGCAGATACCATTTCGCCATCCTATCGACGGCTCCGACATCCGAGTCGGGCGCGGTACGGTAGATCTGTGCGCCTCCGTAGCTCAGGGGATA
Source organism: Microbacterium sp. WCS2018Hpa-9 (assembly GCF_031843745.1). Lineage (NCBI taxonomy): Bacteria > Bacillati > Actinomycetota > Actinomycetes > Micrococcales > Microbacteriaceae > Microbacterium > Microbacterium sp. WCS2018Hpa-9. Next base: position 251,156 of record NZ_JAVTIY010000001.1, on the reverse strand, counting down.
GAGCAGGAGCCTTCTAATCTCTTGGTCGCAGGTTCGAATCCTGCCGGGGGCACCATCGCCTTGAGCCGGGCAGCGCACTCATCCGTTGCGCAGGGCGGCGACCGCATCATCTGCGCTCCAGAAGTCCCCGACGAGTCGGAACGACGCGGTGGCGAGATGGAGGCGTTCCGCCCGGTAGCGCTCCCCGAGCGGATCCGGGATGAGGCGCAGATGCCCGAGAACCCGCTCCCTCGCGTCCTGAACCCGCCAGAGGTGCGCTGAGGCGCGCACGAGGTGCTCCTTCTTGGCTGTCAGTCGTGGTGTGGCGTAGGGAACCTCGGGCATGGACGTGTTCAGGGTTGCAGACATCGAATCTCCTTTCATGATTCGAACGTATGACCGACCACCGACATCGGGAGAGTGGGAAGGCGACGCAGTTGTTCTGCACATCCCGACGCCGATCCGGGTTACTCAGGATGCCCGTGTTCTCGGCAACGTCGAGGCGTCGACAGGGCGCACTCTGAAGTGATCCGGACGCACGCTCCGGGCACAGAGGAGAAAAACATGCATGACACAGTGACCATCGTGGGCAACGTCGCCACCGATCCGACTCAGGGCCGAACGACCAGCGGAGTTCCCGTCACGAACTTCCGACTTGCCAGCACGCATCGGCGGTTCGATGATGCGACGCAGACATGGGTCGATGTGATGACGAACTGGTACTCGGTCGCCGCCTTCCGTCAGTTGGGGGAACATGCCAAGGTGTCGCTGCGGTCGGGTGACAGCGTGATCGTGACAGGGCGGATGAAGATCCGCGCCTGGGAGAACAACGGCAAACAGGGCACGAGCGTCGACATCGACGCCGATGCGATCGGCCACGATCTCCGGTGGGGGACGACGGCGTACCGCCGAAGTGCACGATCGGCCGCGGATGCCTCGCCGAGAAGCGCCGCGACGTCCGATCCGCACGACGGCGCCGAGCAGTCGTCGCAATCGGGTGGCGACGTGCCGGACATCGACACGTCATGGGCGGCGAGGGACGGCGATCTCGGGGGCGCCGAAGACGGCCTCGTGGATTCGTCTGCCGCAGCGACGAGCCCTCTCTGAGGTTCGTGGAGGGTCGACGTTGGCGCACATGGCGCTAGTGAGCGCGCTCGAGCGCGTGCGGGGGAGGACGCCCTTAGACTCAGTTCGTGCTTCGACGACCGGACTCCTCCGCATCGCGTGCGGCCATCGCGACCGGTGTCGCCATGACGCTGGTGCTGCTGCTGACCTCGTGCGGTCCGACCGCACCGATCACCCCCGAGCCGACGGACGCCGGTGTGACCCCCAGCGAGTCGGCGTCTCCCGAAGGTCCCGTGTACGTCGCAGACGGCACCGCGAGTGACAACCTGCCGCTCTTCGCGGCCGTCACCGCCGCGGTGTGGTCGTCAGACCAGAAGGTGTCGGGTCGTGCCTACATAGACGCCCTGATCGCCGCCGGGTTCGACCGCGGTGCGATGCAGGTCACACAGGACGTCTCGACGGTCGGTAATCCGGCTGAGAGCATCCAGTTCTCGGTGCGGTGGGGTGACACCGAGTGCCTCGTCGGTCAGGTGGGTCCGTCGACGGGCGAACCCGTCACGGTCGTTATGCCCCAACTCGCCGAGGGTCGTTGTCTCGTCGGGACGACACGAGCGATCGACTGGTAACTCGTGATCTTCACGGCGCGAGTCGCGACTCGCTCAGCCGTGTCTTCAGATGTCGCACCTCGCTTCGGTGGCGGCCTCCGTGATCGCCGGTAGGCTGGAGTGTCGATCTTCGACGCCAACAGAAGGAGCGGTTTTCGGTGGCTGAGTACATCTACTCGATGGTTCGTGCGCGCAAGGCGGTGGGCGACAAGCTCATCCTCGATGACGTCACGATGGCGTTCCTCCCCGGTGCCAAGATCGGCATGGTGGGTCCGAACGGCGCCGGTAAGTCGACGATCCTCAAGATCATGGCCGGCATGGACACGCCGTCGAACGGTGAGGCGAAGCTGTCTCCCGGTTTCTCGGTCGGAATCCTGATGCAGGAGCCTGTGCTCGACGAGACCAAGACGGTGATCGAGAACATCCAGGACGGCATCGCCATCAAGGCGAAGGTCGACCGGTTCAACGAGATCTCCATGCTGATGGCAGATCCCGATGCCGACTTCGACACGCTCCTCGCCGAGATGGGCACCCTGCAGGAGGAGATCGACGCCGCTGACGGCTGGGACCTCGACTCGCAGCTCGAGCAGGCCATGGACGCCCTGCGAACGCCACCGGGAGACGCGGCGATCGCCCCGCTCTCGGGCGGTGAGAAGCGTCGCGTCGCACTCGCGAAGCTGCTCCTTCAGAAGCCCGACCTGCTGCTGCTCGATGAGCCGACCAACCACCTCGACGCAGAGAGCGTGCTCTGGCTCGAGCAGCACCTTCAGGCCTACAAGGGCGCGGTCATCGCCATCACTCACGACAGGTACTTCCTCGACCACGTCGCCGAATGGATCGCCGAGGTCGACCGCGGCCGCCTGATCGGCTACGAGGGCAACTACTCGACCTACCTGGAGAAGAAGGGCGAACGCCTGGAGGTCCAGGGTAAGAAGGACGCGAAGCTCGCCAAGCGCCTCAAGGAGGAGTTGGAGTGGGTCAGGTCCAGCGCGAAGGGCCGCCAGACCAAGTCGAAGGCTCGACTCGCGCGCTACGAAGAGATGGCGACAGAGGCCGAGCGCACCAGGAAGCTGGACTTCGAGGAGATCTCGATTCCCGCGGGGCCGCGCCTCGGAAGCATCGTGATCGACGCGAAGAAGCTGCAGAAGGGTTTCGACGGCCGGGTGCTCATCGACGGGCTCAGCTTCAACCTGCCGCCGAACGGGATCGTCGGCGTGATCGGACCCAACGGTGTCGGTAAGACGACCCTGTTCAAGACGATCGTCGGCCTGGAGCCGCTCGACGGTGGCGACCTCAAGATCGGCGAGACTGTCAAGATCAGCTACGTCGACCAGTCGCGCTCGAACATCGACCCGGACAAGACGCTGTGGGAGGTCGTCTCCGACGGCCTCGACGTCATCACGGTCGGCAAGACGGAGATCCCTTCACGTGCGTATGTCTCGAAGTTCGGGTTCAAGGGTCCGGACCAGCAGAAGAAGGCAGGTGTGCTCTCGGGTGGTGAGCGCAACCGTCTGAACCTGGCCCTCACGCTCAAGGAGGGTGGCAACCTGCTCCTCCTCGACGAGCCCACCAACGACCTGGACGTCGAGACGCTGGGTTCACTCGAGAACGCGCTTCTCGAGTTCCCCGGCTGCGCTGTGGTCATCACACACGACCGGTGGTTCCTCGACCGCATCGCGACCCACATCCTCGCGTACGAGGGCACCGACGAGAAGCCCGCTCAGTGGTACTGGTTCGAGGGCAACTTCGAGGCATACGAGGAGAACAAGATCCAGCGCCTCGGCGCCGACGCGGCCAAGCCGCACCGGTCGACGCACCGCAAGCTCACGCGCGACTGATCACCGATGTCAGACCTGACACCGGGGCCCCGGCTGCACATCCCGATCCACCTCCGCTGGGGCGATCTGGACGCATTCAATCACGTCAACAACACCTCGATGCTGAAGCTCCTCGAGGAGGCGCGCGTGCGCGCGTTCTGGCGTGCGGGTCCCGGTGAGCAGGCGCCCTCGACCGCTGTGCTCGACTCGGGCATCGACGAGGGCACGCTGACGCTCATCGCGCGGCAGGAGATCGAGTACCTCGCTCCGGTGCCGTACCAGCGACGGCCGCTCGAGGTGCAGATGTGGTTCGGCAAGCTCGGCGGCTCCAGCGTCGAGGTCTGCTACGAGGTGCACAACGACCCCTCAGCCGAGCCCCGCACCATCTATGCGCGGTCGACCGCGATCATCGTGCTCGTCGACGCCAAGACGGGCCGACCCACACGTCTCACGCAGGAGATGCGCGACGCGTGGGAGCCGTACGTCGGCCCCTCCATCGAATACACGCACCGCTGACCCGCAGGACGCGACATCAAACCGGGGTCGGAACCCTGACCATGATCTCCTGTGCCACAGAGGCGACCAGGTCGCCGGACTGCGTGTAGATGCGGCCTTGAGCGAGGCCGCGACCGCCGCGAGCGTTCGGCGACTCCTGCAGGTAGAGCAGCCACTCATCGACACGAGCAGGTCGGTGCCACCACATCGCATGGTCGAGACTCGCCACTTTCAACCCGGGAAGCCCCCAGTACACGCCATGGGCGCGCAGGATCGATTCCTGGATCGTCATATCGCTCAGATACGCGAGAGCCGCCCGGTGAATGCGCTGGTCGTCAGGGAGCGGCGCCTTCATGCGCATCCAGACGCCCTGCTGAGGCACGCGGGAATCGTCGCTCGGCAGGAACATCGGCGAGTCGATATGGCGCACGTCAGCCGCCCGATCGCTGAGCATCCGAACCACGCCGGACGGCAGCCCGTCGACGCGCTGCTCGTCGGGCAGCAGGGAGTCCGGACCGGGGATGCCCTCAGGCATCGGAACTGCATGCTCGATGCCCGGATCGTCGTCCTGGAAGGACGCGATCATCGAGAAGATCGGTACACCGTTCTGATACGCCTGTGAGCGACGGGTGGAGAAGGATCGGCCGTCGTGGATGCGGTCGACGGCGATCGTGATTCCCTGGCTTGCGTCGCCCGGCCGCAGAAAGTACCCGTGCATGGAGTGCACTGCACGATCCTCGGGCAGGGTCCGTTCCGCGGCGAGGAGGCTCTGCGCGAGCACCTGACCACCGTAGATCCGCCCGGAGGGCATCGGATGCGAAGACCCGGTGAAGATGTCCTCGGTGGTGCGGGCCTGAGTGGAATCGAGGTCCAGCACGTCCAAGAGTTGTTCGACGGTGCGAATCGCGTGGGCGTCTGCGGTCATGACTTCCTTCCCGCGACTGCGGATGCCGCTGGCGTTGCTAGTTTAGAGGGTGTGCCCCACCAGCTTCTTCTTGCAGACGCCGAGACGGCGAAGGACGTTCTGACCTTCCTCGGGCGAGCGACCCGCATCTCCGATGAGGGGGTTCGGCTGCAGGCGGCGCGGGGTGTTCTCGCGCTCACAGGAGCCGCTCTCGCGCCCCACGGTCTGTTCGATCAGACTCCGACAGTGCTGGCGATGCGCGTCGTGCAGGCGGACCCTGAGCTCGAGTGCGATGTCGTCGTCTCTTCCCTCACGGCGACCGACGATGAACGCGCGCTGACCTTGCCCGAGACGGGGCTCTCACCCGCATGGGCCGGCGTCGCTCCGCCGCGCGGCCACTGGCAGCCGACCTCGACCCTGGCGGCATCCGTCATCGCTCGACGTGCGCAGTGGGGCATCAGCGCTGTCGCGCGTGGAGCGACGCCCGGATCCGGGGAAGAAGCGGTCAGAGCGCTCCGTGCAGCCATCTGGGGCGAGCCCGACGAGGATCTCGGCGGCCTGCCGCGTGGGGTCGCATTCGCGGCCGACGCGTTCGGCTTCATCTCCGGCGAGGAGGACGTTCCGGTGATGCAGTCAGGGCGGTGGACTCGACTCGCCTTCCGGCGAGGTCATGTTCTCGCTCGAGGACCCGTTGCCACGGGCCTCACGGCGGTCAGGGGCACGGGCTCCGCCCAATAGCGGGGAGCGCGAGTTCAGCGACCCGCGGCGCGTCCGGCCTGTCGCCCCGAGAAGAGGCACCCGCCGAGGAACGTACCCTCGAGTGCCCGGTAGCCGTGCACGCCGCCGCCTCCGAAGCCGCTGGCCTCGCCTGCGGCATACAGACCCGGAATCGGTTCGCCGTCGGCTCCGAGAGCGCGGCCGTCGAGATCGGTGTTGATCCCGCCGAGTGACTTCCTGGTGAGAACGTGCAGTTTGACGGCGACGAGAGGGCCGGCCGACGGATCCTGGAGACGATGCGGAGCTGCGGTGCGGATCAGCTTGTCTCCGCGGTAGCCGCGCATCGAACGCAGCATGCCGATCTGGGCGTCTTTCGTGAACTCGTTCTCCATCTCGAGATCACGCGCGACGACTTCCCGTCGCACATGATCGATGTCGAGCGATTCTCCACCGGGATGCCGCTGCATCTGCTCGAGCAGCGATTCGAGGTCGTTCTCGACGATGAAGTCCTCGCCCTCGTCGAGGAACGCCTGCACCGGCCCCGTCGGGCCCTTGGCGAGCCGCGACTTGAGGAGCAGGCTCACGTCCTTGCCGGTGAGATCAGGATTCTGCTCGCTGCCCGAGAGTGCGAACTCCTTTTCGACGATCTGACGCGACGTGACGAACCAGGAGTGGTCGTGACCGGTCGTGCGGAGATGCGCGAGCGTTCCGAGTGTGTCGAACCCGGGGAACAGCGGAACCGGCAGTCTCTTGCCTGTCGCATCCAGCCACAACGAGGACGGGCCGGGGAGGATGCGGATGCCGTGCGACGGCCACACCGGATCCCAGTTCGTGATGCCCTCGACGTAATGCCACATGCGGTCGCCGTTGATGAGGCGAGCACCGGCCGACTCGGAGACGGCGTGCATCGATCCGTCCACGTACGCGGGCACTCCCGTGAGCATGTGCTCAGGAGGCACCCCGAGGCGGGCTGGCCATGCGGCGCGCACGAGGTCGTGATTTCCCCCGATGCCGCCGGACGAGACGATCGTGGCGCCTGCCCTGATCTCGAAGTCGCCGATCTCATGCCGTGACGATTCGACCCCGCGAGCGGCAGGGCTCGACTCCAGGATCATCCCGCGTGCGCCGGTGACCGCCCCGTCGGTGGTGACGAGCTCCGTCACGCGATGGCGGGGGAGGATCGTGATCCGGCCCTCGCGTTCGCCCTGTTCGACCGCAGCGGCGAACGGTGCGACGACACCCGGCCCGGTGCCCCAGGTGATGTGGAATCGGGGGACGGAGTTGCCTGGGCCGAGCGCCCCGTAGCCTCCGCGTTCGGCCCAGCCGACGACCGGGAAGAAACCCACTCCGCGTTCGCGCAACCACGAGCGCTTCTCTCCGGCGGCGAACTGCAGGTAGGCCTCGGCCCACCGGCGCGGCCAGTGGTCTTCAGGGCGGTCGAACGACGCGGTCCCGAACCAGTCCTGCGTGGCGAGGGCGAGCGAATCGCGGATGCCCATGCGCCGCTGCTCAGGAGAGTCGATCAAGAACAGGCCACCGAATGACCACCACGCCTGCCCGCCGAGGTTGGTGCGCGGCTCCTGGTCGATCAGGATCACACGGCGGCCTGCGTCCAGCGCCTCACCTGCTGCGACGAGACCCGCGAGCCCCCATCCGATGACCAGTACGTCTGCAGACAGGGGCGTGTTCGTCATGTGCTCTCCGTTGATTCCTGACGTGATCGCGTCTCGAGCGTGGGGCGCCCGGCCGACGGTGTGCCTATGCCGGACGGCTCGAATGTGTTCACCATGGCATACGCGGCGCGTTCGAGGTAGTCCCACAGCGTCGATTCGTGGAGTGGCGACAACTGCGCCTCGTCCAGAGCCGTTCGCATGTGCCGGAGCCACCTGTCACGAGCATCGGGGTCGACGTGGAACGGCATATGGCGCATCCGCAGGCGCGGATGTCCGCGTGTCTCTCCGTAGGTCGTCGGGCCACCCCAGTACTGCTCGAGGAACATCAGCAGCCGCTCCTCGGCGGGGCCGAGGTCCTCCTCGGGGTACATCGGCTTCAGGACCGGATCGAGTGCGACCTCGCGGTAGAAGACCGACACGATCTTCGCGAAGGTGTCGCGACCGCCGACCTCGTCGTAGAACGTCACTTCTGGGAGCTCCCGTCGTCGTTGGTCTTCTTGCGCCGCCAGATTCCACGATCCGGGATGACGGGAACACCGGTGACGGCGTTCGGACGGGTCTTGGGGGGATTGGCGCCCCGCACCCGGCGCGCCCCGTCGAGCCCGGTGGGCACCACGGTCGTCATGATCGGGAGCGCGATGTCGTTCTCGAGCATGGCCGATCGCAGGCGCTTGCGGAGCTCCTGGGCGACGTCGTCCTTGGCGTTGGCCCGAGCCTTGATGACGAGACGGATGACGAGGGCCTCGCCGTCGATCGACTCGAGACCCCACAGCTCCGGCTTCTCGATGATGCGGGTTCGCCACTTCGGGTCCTTCGAGAGTGCCAGTGCCGTGTCGAGCATCGTCTGCTCGACCTTCTCGAGGTCGGAGTCGAGGGGCACGCCGAGATCGATGATCGCCCTGGCCCAGCCCTGCGACATGTTTCCGATGCGGAGCACCTCGCCGTTGCGGACGTACCAGAGCGTGCCGTTCACGTCACGCACCTGCGTGATGCGCACGCTGACGTACTCGACGACGCCCGAGGCGAGACCGAGATCGACGACGTCGCCGATTCCGATCTGGTCCTCCGCGACGATGAACATGCCGTTGAGCACGTCCTTGACGATGTTCTGGGCACCGAAGCCGAGACCGGCGCCGACAGCGGCAGTGAGGAGCGTAAGAGAGCCGAGGAGGCTGTTGTCCAGCGCGTTCACCACGAGGACGACGGCGATGACCACCAGCATCACGTTGACGATGTTCTGCAGGATCGTGCCGAGCGTGCGCGTCCGCTGGACGAGACGCATGTCAGCGAGGGGTGAGCGCTCCAGCGCCTGGGTGTCGTCGACGGCCGCCTTGTTCTTGGCGCTGTCGACGATGCGATGCACCACCCGTCTGATCACCACGCGCAGCACGAGAGCGATGATCACGCACGAGGCGATGATGATCGCGACGTGGAGCGCCCTCCAGCCGACCGTCGTGAGGATCGCGAGGAAGTCGGTCCACGCGGTGGCTGGCACCGTCTCCTCGGGTGATGGGGTGACTTCGAATGGCTGCATCATCCCCTCCAGAGTAGCGATCAGGCCTCTGCGCGGGCTGGACGCATCGCGCAGAGGCCTGATGGGAGAAGCGGGCTCAGTCCTCCGCGTCGCGGGACTGCGCAGCGAGCGAGCGCTCGACGTCGGCGAGGTTCTCGAGCACCAGACGGCGCAGCGCCGGTGCCGCGTCCTGGTTGGCCGACAGCCACGCGCGTGTCGCGTCGCGCAGTTCGACATCGGCGATGGCCGTGGGGAACAGGCCCACGATCAGATACTGCGCGATCTGGTAGCTGCGGGACTCCCAGATCGGCACCAGCATGTCGAAGTACGCGGGCACGAACTCGCGAAGAGCCTCGGCGCCGGCCGGGTGCACGAAGCCGAGCGCGGCAGACCGCACGATCGTGTTCGGAGCGTCGTCGCGTTCGATCAGCGACGCCCACGCCGCCTTCTTCGAGGCGGAGTCGGGCAGCGCCGCACGTGCCTGCGCGGCGAACTCGCCGCCCTTCGACGTGTTGTCAGACGCGAGCGCGGCATCGATGGATGCCGCATCCGTCGCGCCGATCGTGGCGAGTCCGACGAGCAGCTGCCAGCTGAGGTCCGCGTCGATCTCGAGGCCCGGGAGCGTCTCCTCGCCGGAGCGCAGGCGCCCCACGATGCCCGCGTGCTCGGGAGTGACCAGGGCGTTCGCGAAGGCCGTCACGAACTGGAGCTGGCTGTCGCTGCCCGATTCGGCGGATTCTGCAAGAGCCCAGAGTCCGTCTGCGACCTTCTGGCGAGCGGCGAGACGAGCCTCTGGCCTGACATAGAGCGTGGCGGCGGTGCGCAGCTGCGCGAGCGTCGTGCGGACCGTGGTCGACTCGGTCTCGCGGCCGATGTTGCCGAGCACCAGGTCGACGTAATCGGAGGCCGCGGTCTCGGCGTCGCGGGTCTGGTCCCAGGCGGCGCCCCAGACGAGGGAGCGCGCGAGGGGGTCGCTGATGTCGGCGAGGTGCGCGATCGCGGTGGCGAGGGAGCGCTCGTCGAGGCGGATCTTCGCGTAGGCGAGGTCGTTGTCGTTGAGCAGCACGAGGTCGGGACGCGCGAGGCCATGCAGCTCGGGAACCTCGGTGCGGTCTCCGTCGACGTCGACCTCGGCGTAGTGCGAGCGCACGAGTGCGCCGTCCTGGAGGTTGTAGAACCCGATGCCGAGCCGGTGCGGACGGATGGTCGGGTAGTCGGCCGGAGCGGTCTGCGTCACGGCGAATCGTGTGATCGTGCCGTCCGAGTCGTCTGCGATCACCGGTTCGAGCGTGTTCACGCCCGCGGTCTCGAGCCACTTCTTCGACCAGGTGCTCAGATCGCGTCCGCTGGTGGCTTCGAGCTCGGTGAGAAGGTCGCTCAGCTCGGTGTTCCCCCACGAGTGCTTCTGGAAGTACTGCGAGACGCCGGCGAAGAACGCCTCGATGCCCACCCAGGCGGCGAGCTGCTTGAGAACCGAGCCGCCCTTCGCGTACGTGATGCCGTCGAAGTTCACCTGCACGTCTTCGAGGTCGTTGATCTCAGCCACGATGGGGTGGGTCGAGGGAAGCTGATCCTGGCGGTAGGCCCAGGTCTTCTCCATGGCGTTGAACGTCGTCCACGCCTCGGTCCATTCGGTGGCCTCGGCGGTCGCGATCGTCGATGCCCACTCGGCGAACGACTCGTTCAGCCAGAGGTCGTTCCACCACTTCATGGTCACGAGGTCGCCGAACCACATGTGCGCGAGTTCGTGCAGGATCGTGACGACGCGGCGCTCCTTGACGGCGTCGGTGACCTTGCTGCGGAACACGTAGGTCTCGGTGAAGGTGACCGCTCCCGCGTTCTCCATGGCACCGGCGTTGAACTCGGGGACGAAGAGCTGATCGTACTTCGCGAACGGGTAGGGCACGCCGAACTTCGACTCGAAGTATGCGAAGCCCTCGCGCGTCTTGTCGAAGATGTAGTCGGCGTCGAGATGCTGCCACAGGCTCTTGCGCCCGTAGACGCCGAGCGGGATCACGCGGCCCGAGGCGCTGGTGAGCTCGGAGAACGTCGCCTCGTAGGGGCCCGCGACGAGGGCTGTGATGTACGACGAGATGCGAGGCGTGGGCTCGAAGCCCCACGTCGCTACCGAGTGGTCGTCGTGGACGATGGGCTCGGGCGTGGGGGAGTTCGAGACGACCTTCCACGATGCCGGAGCGGTCACCGTGAACTGGAAGGTGGCTTTCAGGTCAGGCTGCTCGAACACGGCGAACACTCGACGCGAGTCGGGGACCTCGAACTGGGAGTAGAGGTAGACCTCGCCGTCGACGGGATCGACGAAGCGGTGCAGTCCCTCGCCGGTGTTGGTGTACAGGCAGTCCGCGTCGACCACGAGGACGTTCTCGGCCTGCAGGCCGGCGAGCGCGATGCGCGAGTCGGCGAAGACCTCGTCGGGGTCGAGCTGCTCTCCGTTCAACGAGATCTCGCGCACATCACGTGCGATCAGGTCGATGAAGGTGAGGCTCTCCGGCGTCGCGGTGAACCGGACGACGCTGCGGGAGCCGAAGACCTCCGCACCCTTCGTCAGGTCGAGCGAGACTTCGTACGACTGGGTGTCGATGACGTCGCGGCGCTCCTGCGCTTCGATGCGGGTGAGGTTCTCTCCAGGCACAGCTGTACTCCCAGGGGTGAGGGGATGCTGCCGCAACCCAGCGCAGTTGGCGCCCACGGCAACCATGACAGCCTACGCCAGCACGGCGGCCTGACTCACTTCCAGGAGATGAAAGAATAGACGCGTGACCGCGATCGAGCCGAACACCGTCCTCTTTGCTTCCGATGCTGCTGCCTCCGGCGCGCCGTACATGACCACCCCGGTGGCCTACGACGGCATCCTGCTCGCCGGATTCGGTGGCCCTGAGGGACAGGATGACGTCATCCCGTTCCTCCGCAACGTCACGCGTGGCAGGGGGATCCCGGATGAGCGTCTCGAAGAGGTCGCGCACCACTACCGCCACTTCGGCGGCGTGAGCCCGATCAACGGACAGAACCGCATCCTCAAGGAGGCGCTCGAGGCCGAGCTCGCCCGCCGCGGCATCGATCTTCCGGTGTACTGGGGCAACCGCAACTGGAGCCCGTACCTCGAAGAGGTCGTCACCGAAGCCGCAGCAGACGGCAAGACGACGCTCCTCGCCTTCGCCACGAGTGCCTACAGCTCCTTCTCGAGCTGCCGGCAGTACCGCGAGGACTTCGCGCGAGTGCTCGAGGAGACGAAGCTCGGCGAGACGGTGACGATCGACAAGATCCGTCCCTTCTACGACCACCCCGGGTTCGTGGAGGCGTTCGAGACGGGCGTCCGCGAGGCCGTGGAGACCTTCCTCGCTCAGGGCATCGCCCCGGCCGACATCCAGATCCTCTTCTCGACGCACAGCATCCCGACCGCGGATGCCGAGCGTTCGGGCGCGCGGGACATCGACTGGGGCGAAGGCGGCGCGTATGCCGCGCAGCACCTCGCCGTCGCGGCATGGGTGATGGATCGCGTCCGCGACAGCATCCCCGCCGCGGCCGACGTCTCGTGGGAGCTGGTCTACCAGTCTCGTTCGGGCCCCGCCTCGCAGCCGTGGCTCGAGCCTGACGTGTGCGACGTCATCGGCGAGCTCCCCGAGCGCGGTCGGAAGGCCGTGGCAGTGGTGCCGGTCGGTTTCATGAGCGATCACATGGAGGTGCTCTGGGACCTCGACACCGAGGCCGCCGAAGCCGCGGAGGAGGCGGGACTCGCCTTCACGCGCACTCCGACCCCCGGGGTCGCTCCGTCGTTCGTCACGGGCATCGTCGACCTGATCGTCGAGCGCCTGGAGGGACGTCCCAACGAGGAACGCCCCCACGTGACGTCTCTGCCCGGTGCGTTCGACGTGTGCCGCCCCGGCTGCTGCGAGAACGTCCGGGCGGGATTCAAGCCGGCGGCTTCCGGCGTGGCTCCGTGAGCACCCGCTGACCCCCTGCGCTTCTAGGATGGATGCCATGCGCATCCATATCGCCACCGATCACGCCGGTCTCGACTTCTCGACGCAGCTGCAGGATCACCTGCGCGGCGCAGGGCACGAAGTCATCGATCACGGGCCGGTCGTGTACGACGCGCTCGACGACTACCCCGCGTTCTGCATCCGCGCGGCGCAGGCGGTCGTGGCCGATCAGGCAGCCGGGGTCGAGACGCTGGGTGTGGTGTTCGGCGGCTCGGGCAACGGCGAGCAGATCGCCGCGAACAAGGTCGAGGGCGTCCGCGCCGCGCTGGTGTGGAACACGTCGACCGCAGAACTCGCCCGCGAGCACAACGACGCGAACGTGATCTCGATCGGAGCGCGTCAGCACTCGTTCGACGAGGTCACGTCTTTCATCGACACCTTCATCGCGACGCCGTTCTCGCACGACGAGCGCCATGTCCGCCGCATCGGTCAGATCGCGGACTTCGAGCGCGACGGCTCGCTGCTGCCGGACCCGCGAGCCTGACATGCCCGAGGGCCACTCCGTTCACCGCATCGCTCGACAGTTCGATCGGAACTTCGTCGGCAAGTCGATGCTGGCCTCGAGCCCGCAGGGACGATTCGCCGAGGGAGCGGCCGTTCTGAACGGGCGTGAGGCGATCAGCGTGCAGGCAGTGGGCAAGCAGATGTTCCTCGAGGCCGAAGGCGACGTGTGGTTGCGCGTGCACCTCGGTCTCTACGGGGCCTGGGACTTCGCCGGTGACATCCTGGTGGACCCCACCATCGCCTCAGCGAACGGTCGCATGGGGCAGACCAACCAGCGGGGCACGGTGGTCGACGAGGAGATCCTCGACGACGCCGGAGAGAACTCGCTCGCGTCGATCGGCGCACCCCGCCGGACCCGCGTGCACGTCCGCATGTCCGAGCAGACGAAGGGTCTCGCCGACGAGGGGTTCGAGTGGCCGCCGCCGGTCGTCGGCCAGGTGCGGCTGCGACTGATGACCGACATCACCGCCGCGGATCTGCGCGGTCCGACCGCCTGCGTGCTCCAGACTCCTGAGGAGATGCTCGCCAGCGTCGCGAAGCTCGGCCCCGATCCGCTCGTGGGCGATCCTGCGCAGAACGAGGAGCGCTTCGTCGAGGCGGTCCGCAAGAAGCAGACGGTGATCGCGCTCCTGCTCATGGATCAGGCCGTGGTGAGCGGCATCGGCAACGTGTACCGGGCCGAGATGCTGTTCCGCCAGCGGTTGAACCCGCACACGCCCGGCCGCGAGGTTCCGGAAGACGTCGTGCGGGCGCTCTGGCATGACTGGGTGCGTCTTCTCGCCATCGGCGTCGAAACCGGCCAGATGATGACCATGGACGACCTTTCGCCCGATGCGTATCGAGCCGCGATGGCGAGCCGTGACGACAGGCACTGGGTCTACCATCGCGCCGGTCTGCCCTGCCGCATCTGCGGCACCGAGATCGCTCTCGAGGAGATCGGGGCGCGCAAGCTGTACTGGTGCCCGCGCTGCCAAGCGTGACCCGTCGGCCATAGGCTGAGGGGATGCGTCAGAACCCCAGTTTCACGCTCGCTGATATGGCCGAGATCCGTCGTGTCGTCGATGCCAATCCGTGGGCGACGATCGTGAGCCACGGTCCCGATGGCCTGGTCTCTTCGCACTACGTCGTTCTGCTCGATGACGACCGCGACGATCTCACGGTCGTGGGCCATGTCGGGCGTCCCGACGACCTGATACACGGCATGGGGGAGAGGGAGCTGCTCGTCGTCTTCCAGGGGCCGCACGGCTACATCTCGCCCGGGTGGTACGGCGACGTGCAGTCGGTTCCGACCTGGAACTACACGGCCGTGCATCTTGCTGGGGTTCCCGAGATCCTCAGCGACGAAGAGAACCTCGCCGTGCTCGACCGGCTGGTCGATCGCTTCGAGGGACGGATGCCGGAGCCCCGCCGAATGTGGGAACGGCCGAACGACCCCTCGTTCGTCACGCGGCTGGCCGGAGGGACGGTGGGTTTCAGACTCACCCCGTCCAGGGTCGTCGCCAAGCGCAAACTCAGCCAGAACAAGCCGCTCGACACCGTGGAGGCCGTGATCGCCGAACTCGAAGGCGACGGGCCATACGCGCAGCCCGACCTCGCCACCGAGATGCGTCGCGCCGAGCAGGCGCGCTCCGGAGGCCGTTCGTGATCAGAATCGGGGAGCGGATCGGCACAATCGCCGGCGTACGGGTGTCGGGCCCCGGCAGGGAGTTCCTGATCGACGACGAGCCGGTCGACATCTTCATCGAAGACGGTCGGATCAGCGACATCGCACCCGCGGGCGCACTCGACCCGCAGGGTGAGATCCTCGAGGGCAACGGAGCGTGGGCGGTGCCCGGCCTGTGGGACAACCACGTTCACACGGTCCAGTGGGCGCTGGCTGCCGAGCGCGTCGCCCTCGGCAGCGCGGCCTCCGCATCTGAGGCGGCTGCGATCATGGCCGCCGCGGCACCCCTCCCGGATGGGCGGAAGGTGGGCAGCGGATTCCGCGATGCGATGTGGCCCGATCGCCCCACGCTCGCTCTGCTCGACAACGTCACCGGAGAGGTGCCCACCTACCTCATCAACGCGGACGTGCACAGCACGTGGCTCAACTCGGCCGCGTTGCGGCTCGAGGGCTTCGACAGCGTCGACGGGATGCTGCGAGAGCAGGACGCGTTCGAGATCTCGCGTCGACTGAACGCCGTGGACCCTGATCGCGGCGATGCGGCGGTCTTGGACGCAGGCGAGCGCGCAGCGTCTCGCGGCGTCACGGGACTGGTGGACTTCGACATGGCGTGGAACGCCGATGCGTGGCCCCGCCGAGTCGCGGCGGGGTTCGCCGCGCATCGTGTCGAGTTCGCGATCTATCCCTTCGACCTCGAGCGAGCCATCCGTGCCGGCCTGAGGTCGGGAGAGCTGGATCAGGCGGAGGATGCACCGGAGGCAGGACGCGACCTGATCCACGTCGGGCCGCTGAAGGTGATCAGCGACGGTTCGCTGGGCACGCGGACCGCCGCGTGCTCGCACGCGTATCCGGGTGATCCTGAGAACTTCGGGGTTCTCACCGTGCCGCCGGCCGAGCTCGCAGAGCTGCTCACCGTCGCCACCGGAGCGGGACTCGCGGTCGCTGTGCACGCGATCGGCGACCGCGCCGTCACCGGCGCGCTCGATGCGTTCACCGCGTCGGGTGCGGTCGGGACCATCGAGCACGCCCAGCTGGTGCGGCACGCCGATCTCGCGCGGTTCGGCAGACTCGGCATCGTCGCGAGCGTGCAACCGCAGCACGCGCTCGACGACAGAGATCTCGTCGGACGGCATTGGGCCGGTCAGACCTCGATCGGCTACCCGCTCGGCGCCCTGCGTGACGCCGGTGTCGAGCTGCGCTTCGGATCCGACGCGCCTGTGGCGCCGCTCGATCCGTGGCAGGCGATCGCCGCTGCCGTCACCCGCACCGACGATGACCGCGATCCCTGGCACCCCGAGGAGCGGTTGACGCGGGAGCAGGCTCTCCGGGCGAGCGTCCGCACCTCGGTGCGCCCGGGCGAGCTCGCCGACATCACGTTGTGCGGCTACGACCCGCTGACCGCCTCCGGTGCGGATCTGCGAGGGATGCCGGTGACGGCGACGATGGTGGCCGGGCGCCTGACCTACGGCGGATGACGGCCGGAGCACGAAGAAGGGCACCGGGAGAACCCGGTGCCCTTCTTCGTCAGACGGATGCTTATGCGGCGATGTGCGACACGAGGAACCAGCGGTCCTTCTCGAGTCCGCGCATGATCTCGATCGCGACGTCCTGGCTCGTGAGGTCGACCTCGTCGAGCCCGTCGATCGCAGCCTTCACGTCGATGAGGATCGCGTCGATGTCGGAGATGACAGCGCGCACGAGCTCGTCGGACTGGGTGAAGCCGGCGGGAACCGAGGTCGCGCTGCCCTTGGCGGCTACGGCGCTGATGCGCGCGTCGATCGGCAGGCCGAGGGCGACGATGCGCTCTGCGGCGGTGTCTGCGAAGTCTCCTGCGTGCGCGACGATCGTGTCGAGGAGCTCGTGGACGCCGACGAAGTTGGCACCGCGCACGTGCCAGTGCGCCTGCTTGCCATCGATCGTCAGTGCCTGGAGTCCGAGCACGACGGGGGAGAGGAACTGAGCCGCTGCAGCTGCCACTGTCGGGTCGCTGGCGGTGGTGGAAACGGTCTGTACCTTGCTCATCTTGACTCCTCCGGAGTTGTCTCTTCGTGCCTGATGATGACAACGCTACTCGTCTGAAAACATTCCGCAAGCAAGCGAAGGCTCGGCTTAGTGCCCCGGAATCATGCGGAAATCCGGCCTTGTGAGGATAGTCTCACCTCATGAGCATCGCAGCCGGAGCCTCTGTCCTCGCGCTCCCCGGAAAGACCCCGTCGGTCGCCGCCGACTCGTTCATCGCCGAGGGAGCGCGCATCGTCGGAGACGTCTCGCTGGCCGAGGGGGTGAGTGTCTGGTACAACGCCGTGCTCCGGGGAGATTCGGCGGCGATCATCATCGGCCCCGGCAGCAACGTGCAGGACAACGTCTCGGTCCACGTCGATGCGGCTCATCCCGTCGTCGTCGGTGCGAAGGTGTCGATCGGTCACAACGCAGTCGTCCACGGATGCACGATCGGAGACGGTTCACTCATCGGCATGGGGGCTGTCGTGCTCAGTGGCGCCGTCATCGGCGCGGGCTGCCTCATCGCCGGAGGAGCGGTGGTGCTCGGCGGAACCGAGGTGCCGGACGGTTCACTCGTGGCCGGGGTTCCCGCGAAGGTGCGCCGATCGCTCAGCGACGATGAGCGTGCTGACCTGATCGCCAACGCCGACATCTATCTGGCGCACCTCGAGACGCACGCCGCCGCGACGCCGATCTGATCGGTTCCGCCCGATAGGCTGGTGCTCACGGGGCGGTGGCCAAGCTGGTTAAGGCAGTGGGCTCATAACCCAACGATCGCGGGTTCAAGTCCCGCCCGCCCTACTCCTGCTCGTCGATCCCGCGACGTCACCTGTCGAGTGCGCTCGGGTCAGAGATGATGACGCGAGGATGACCCCGGCCGCGATGCCGCCGATCCCGCCGAAGACCATATCGCCGATGGTGTCCTGATAGGTGACGAAGATCTCATCGCTGAGGTAGGCCCAGCCCAGCCACTCGACCATCTCCCACACCGCGCTGAGCGCGAGTGCCACGAGCGGCGCGAGGACGAGCGGAGTCCGCGGTCGGGCGCCGCCATCACGAGTCATCGCGACGACGTCAGCCCGCGTGAGGATCAGCGCCGCGATGATCGTCAGAACGCCCGTGCAGACCAGGTGCACGAGCAGATCCCACCCCGGGATCGTGCGGTACAGGTCGAGTACGTTGCTCCACGCAGCGACGAGCACGGTCACGCACACGGCCAGATCCAACCCCCCGCGCAACCCCAGCGCTCGTGGCAGCATCAGAGCCGGAAGAGCAAGCGCGGCGATGCCGGCGTCCGTCGGCACGAGCCAGATCAGTGCGACTCCGACGCCGATGATCCCCACAACGCGCAGGGCGTCTGCGGACCACTCCGCGAGGGACCGAGGCCGACGGAGGAAGTCCTCTTTCACTGCGTCTTCCCGTCCATACGCAGCATCACCTGTACGGCGAGGTGATCCGACGGTCTGATCCCGTCGAAGACGCGTGCGTTGATGGCGGCAGCACGCACCCGCACGTCTCGGCTGACGAGCATCCAATCGACGCGCCGCCCTGTGAGCCGGGGTGGGTGATACCCGTTGAGCGTGCTCCACAGCGGCGTCAGCCGATCTTCTGCGGCGCTCCAGGAATCGGTGAGCTCCGCGCGAGAGAGAAGCGTGCGTACGGCCTCGGAGCGGGGGCCGGCATTGAGATCGCCCATCACGATCGCCGGAAGCGCGCGCTCCCGGATCAGGGCAGTGATGGCCTCTGCTGATCGTCGTCGAGAACGAGAGGACAGATGGTCGAGGTGGGCGTTGACAACGATGAACCGGACGCCGGTCGACCTGTCCGAGAACTCCGCCGTCACGAGGATGCGGGGGAGCAGATTGCCCCAGGATCGGCTGCCCGGTTCGTCAGGCCGCGCCGAGAGGGCCCGCTGCTCCCAGCCACGCAGCTCCAGGCGTTCGGCGTCGTAGACGAGCGGACTGCCCTCGCCCGCGCCATCGCGGGCCCTTCCTCTGCCGACGAACCGATGGGTCCGGCCGATCGCGCGGGTGACGACCGTCATCGCGCGGGGCCGCACCTCCTGCAGCCCGAGGATCGTGGGACGCTCCGAGCCGAGCATCTCAGCGACGGCCGGTGCGCGCACGCTCCAACGGTCGCGCTCCGGACGCAGACGGCCCTCCATCGCACGGCGGATGTTGAAGGACATCACGTGCAACTCCGGTGCGAGCGCGGGGCCGATCAGCGGTGGCGCGGTCATCGCGTCCTCCGCGATGCAGGGCCGCGCAGGCGATGCCGGACCACCAGGCGTGCCCATCGGAAAGGTGGGAAGTCTCGAGGCCAGTGCACAAGCACGCTGCGGAAGCCGCGGTGCACACGCCGGCCGAACCGTCCTGCGGTGAGGGGTCTCATCGACATCCCCATCGACTCGCCAGGGAGCCGCGCGATGCGGTGGTTCTCGCCGACGTGGAAGGCGAGGTCGAGGTCGTCGTGGATCTGAGGGTCGCCGCGATGCACGTCAGCACGCACCGCGTGCCACACATCCCTGCGGAACGCGAGATTGGAGCCGAAAAGTGGTCGATGACCGAGAGTCACACTCAAGATGCTCGTATACGCCCCGAGATAGAGCCGAGCGAGCGGGACGCGGAGCGCCGCGGGTCCATCGGTGAAGCGCGCAGGTCCGGTGACGGCGCCAGTACGCGCGTCCTCCCCGAAGACCGAGACGACGGCGGAGATCCAGTCGGCATCCGGTTCGCAGTCCGCGTCGAGCCTGAGGATCAGATCACCGCGTGCGGCGTCGTATCCGGTGGACGCTGCGGCCGAGATGCCCGGCTCGATGCAGGTCAACACCCGCGCTCCCAACTCCCGCGCCACGGATGCCGACGCGTCTGAGGAGCCATTGTCGACCACGATGATCTCGTCGGCCGGCGTCTCCTGTGCGTGCAGCGCCCGCAGACACCGTGCCAGCAGCGCTGCGTCGTCCTTGACGGGGATGACCACCGACGTCGTGGGGGAGTGGGCGGGTCTCGTCCTTGACCGGACAGAGACGGCGCTCCCCGTCACATGCACTTCGCTGAGTTCCGTCATCGACGCGATCCTGTCATCGATCGACGGGGCCAACGAGGGACTTGACACCGGGGGAGCTCACCCCGCCTGCCTCGTCCGGATCAGCGAGCGTCTGCGGGCTGCAGGTCGGGAGAAGGCTCGATCAGTTCGTCCACGAGTGTGATGCCGCCGCTCGAGTTTGCCGAATGCGCGAGATTCTCGATCCATCGACGGCTGAGATCCGGCGCCTCGCTCTCGTCGAACACGAACCGCAGGGGGATCGACGGATGCAGCCAGACCGTCGAGCGGCCCTCGGGATCGCCTTCCGGGTGCTTCCAGGTCAGGGTGAAGCTCTCGTTGCGACGCAGCTTCGTCGCCACGACGACCTTGAGGTGCGCGAGCGCACGATCGTCGATATGGATCGGCTCCGAGGCGCCGTAATAGAGAGAACCCATATGCCGAAATATATGGGTTCGAGAGCGAGCCTCCGCACTGGCCGCTCACGACGCGCGATGGTCACGAACAATCTGTTCGCATGGTGTCATCGGCGATGCCGCGCAGCTGTCACGGAAGGAAGCACACCGAAGCTGTCGCGATACGCGGCGGCGAATCGTGAAGGATGCGAGAAAC
Source organism: Microbacterium sp. WCS2018Hpa-9 (assembly GCF_031843745.1). NCBI lineage: Bacteria > Bacillati > Actinomycetota > Actinomycetes > Micrococcales > Microbacteriaceae > Microbacterium > Microbacterium sp. WCS2018Hpa-9. The sequence goes on along the minus strand of NZ_JAVTIY010000001.1, from coordinate 230,568 downwards.
CCCATCGGCGAGCCACCGCGGCCACCGTCGAGGGTGACCCGGACTGGAGGTCGCGATGGGCGCCGTCCAGCCGCGCCCGTCGCAGCGACTCGGCCGGCGTCGTGTCGAGCGCTCGTCGAAAGGCGTACTGGAGTCCCCGCGTCGAGATGTGGACGGCCGCGGCGACGTCGTCGACGGTGATCGGCCGGTGTGAATTCTCGGAGATGAAGTCGAGAGCACGGCGCACGGTCGCCGGGGCAGCTGTCGTCTGCGTCGGGCGATGCCGCTCGAGGCGGCTCGTCGTCGCGAAAGCCGCCAGCGTCGTCGCCGCCGCATGGCGTGCCAACTCGCTGCGCAGGATCTCGTGATCGTCCGTGGTCTCGAGGGGGGCGGCGCTCTGCTCGAGGTACGCGAACATGCGGTCCCATGCTGCGGCCGCATACTCGGAACGAGGGGAGAGGTCGCCGATACGGATGGAGAGGTCGTCGTCGCCGCTGATCCGCCGGGCGAGGCGCGACAGGGTGTCGCGTTCGAACACGAGTGCGGTGACCCGGGCCCCCGCGTCCCACCGTGCATGCACTCGTGGCCCGTCGGAGATCCACGGGCGGCTCGCATCGAGATCGCCGCGATCGGAGTACACCTGTGCATCCGGACCGTCCACTCGGCAAACCAGAACCTGGTCGTGCGGTTCTGCTGTCGAGCGGACCTCCGCCGCCAGGTCGTATCGCACGAGGTTCACACCCCCGAGATCGGCCGAGTGCCAATCGAAGTGGAACCGCTCGGGGTCTACGTCGTGCAGGACCGCGGAGGGGACGAACTGCTTCCAGGTGCTCTCCACGCGTGAGACGTCACTGGTTCGAAACCGCATCGCGAGGCACCTCCCCGAGGGTGCGATGTGCGCGCACCGGCCAGGTGCCGTCGAGGCGCTCCTCGGGCTCGAGGCGACCGATCCGGATGAAGTACTCGGTGAGGCTCGCCGCCTGAGAACGGGCCCACCCGATCTGCCGGGTGTGCAGTTCTTCGAGGGTCTCAGGAAGCACGAACTGACGCGCCAGCGCCTGCGCGACCCGGCCTGCGGCCACCGCATCGGCGGCGGCCTCGTGGGCGTCCTCGAGTCGCACGGCGTACAGAGCCGCGACCACCTCGAGGGTGCGCTTGCCTGGGCGGTATCGGTCATAGGCCTTGTCGATCACGAGCGGGTCGATGATCGGCGAGGGATTCTCGAGCGGTGCGATTCCGTGGCGACGCGCCTCGTGCGCCAGGAGGGAGAAGTCGTATGCCGCGTTGTACGCGACGATCGGAACCCCCTGAGAGAGAAGGGATCGCAGGGCAGCGGTCACTTCTCCGACCACCTCGGCACCCGTACGCCCGTGCTGACGGGCATGCTCGGTGGTGACTCCGTGCACGGCTGTAGCACCCTCGGGGATCGGCACACCGGGATCCGACAGCCAGTCCCTAGCGGCGATCTCGCGCCCATCCGCGTCGAGGAGCCCCACGTGCGCGGTGACGACCCGGTCTCTCTCCACGTCGACACCGGTGGTCTCGAGGTCGAACACGCCTACACGAGTGATCCAGTGCGGGAGCGAGGGGGCTGGGGGCATGGTTTCACCGTAGATCCGGGCTCCGACATCCGAGCGGAGGCACACGGAGAGCATGCATCCGCCGACTCTAGACTTGGTGCATGACCGTCCCCTCTCCTTACGCAGATCGCCTCAGCCGACTGCCCGTCGTGCGCCGCGAGGTCGAGGTCCGAGGCGGCACGACGGTGTTCTGGGAGTACGGACCTGCCGATGCTGACATGACGGTCGTCGCCGTGCACGGGTTCCGGGGTGAGCACCACGGCCTCGAGCCGGTACTCGCATTCCTTCCCGAGGTTCGCGTGATCTCTCCAGATCTCCCCGGCTTCGGCGAGACGGCGCCCGTCGCTGGCCGTTCGTACGATCTCGACGAGTACGTCGCCTGGCTGACGGAGTTCGCGGCGACAGTCGCTCCCGGAGCGGTGATACTCGGACACTCCTTCGGATCGATCGTCGCCTCTGCGGCGGTCGCGGCGGGGCTCGAGACGCCGCGGCTGATCCTGATCAACCCGATCGGCGCACCGGCACTCGAGGGCCCCAAGGGCATCATGACGCGTCTCGCCGTCTTGTACTACTCGCTCGGTGCGCGTCTGCCCGAACGAGCGGGCACTGCGCTCCTGCGCAACCGGCTGATCGTCCGGGTCATGAGCATCACGATGGCCAAGACGGCCGACCCCCAGCTGCGTCGGTTCATCCACGACCAGCACGACACCTACTTCTCGCGCTTCGCCGACCGTGACGTGCTCCGGGACGCGTTCGTGACGAGCGTGTCGCATGACGTGAGCGAGTTCGCCTCGTCGATCTCGACTCCCACGCTGCTCATCGCCGCCCAGCGAGACGACATCACCCCCATCGAGGTCGAGCGACGTCTCGCGACCCGGTTCGACGACGCCACTCTGGTCGAGATCGCCGAGGTCGGCCACCTGATCCACTACGAGACGCCCGCCGAAGCTGCGGGCGCCGTTCGCCGATTCCTCAGGATTCCCGTCGCGCGAGGCCGATGAGGCCGGCGACGCGGAACGGGATCACCTCGCCCATGGCCAGAGAGGTCTCGGTGCGTTCGACACCCTCGATCGAGAGGATGCGGGCGTCGGTGTCGAAGAGGTGCCGCGCGTCTCTGCACGCGACGCGCGCGAGCAGGTCGATCGATCCGCTGAGTCCGTGCGCCTGCACCACTTCGGGGATGCGCGCAAGCTCGTTGATGATGCGGGGCAGCTCGGTCTGACGCACCCCGATGCTGACGAACGCCTGAAGCGGGAACCCGAGCACATCGGTCGAGAACGATCGCTCATACGACTGGAAGATCCCGGTCTGCTCGAGTCGCGCCATGCGCGCCTGGATGGTGTTGCGCGACAGCCCGAGGTTCTCCGCGAGCGCGACGATCGTGACACGGGGATCATCGGCGAGGGCGGCGAGAAGTTCCAGATCAATGCGGTCAAGTCCGGCCATACTGCCAAACGATAGCAGGGTGGGAGCAGCCCATATTTGGCAACATGCTCAAGCCGATCGCGGCTGCTTGAGCGAGGTGATGAGCGGACGTACGCTCAAGTGAACCGGCGATGATGCCGGGGCCGAGCGTAGAACCCGTGACGACGGCCACGAATGAGGAGGACGATGATGTCACCGCAGATCACCCCGATCGCCGACACGGCACAGGATCTCGAACTCGCCGAGCGCATCCTCTCACCCGAGGGCGAGCGCATCTCGAACCCGCTGCTCGACCCCTACGTCGATGACGTCGACGCCGCACAGCTGCGGGCGCTCCATCGCGACATGCTCATCCTCCGTCGTATCGACGCGGAGGGCGTCGCGCTCCAGCGCCAGGGACAGCTCGGACTCTGGGCACCCTGCCAGGGGCAGGAGGCCACCCAGATCGGCACCGCGAAGGCGCTCGCACCGCAGGACTACGTCTTCCCGAGCTATCGGGAGACCGGGGTCATCTATGCGCGTGGCGCGAAGCCCGGAGACTTCGTCCGCATGTGGCGCGGCGAGGAGGGGGCAGGTCACGACCCTGCCGCGCTCCGGGTCGCTCCGCTGCAGATCATCATCGGAGCGCAGACGCTCCACGCCGTCGGCTACGCCCTCGGCATCCGTCACGAAGGGGCGGACGAAGTCGCCGTCACCTACTTCGGCGACGGGGCCACGAGTCAGGGCGATGTCAATGAGGCGATGATCTTCGCCTCGTCCTATCAGGCCCCGGTCGTCTTCGTCTGTCAGAACAATCACTGGGCGATCTCGGAGCCCGTGTCGGTGCAGTCGAAGTATCCGATCGCCGGGCGGGCGCCCGGATTCGGCATCCCGAGCCTGCGGGTCGACGGCAACGACGTTCTCGCGTGCATGGCCGCGATGCGCTGGGCCCTCGCGCACGCCAGGTCGGGAAAGGGCCCCGCCTATATCGAAGCGGTCACGTACCGGATGGGCCCGCACACGACAGCCGATGATCCGACCCGCTACCGCAGGGATGACGAGCTCGAGGCGTGGCGCCGTCGCGACCCCATCGCTCGCCTGGAGGCGCACCTGCGGTCGATCGGCGGTCTGAGCGATGAGCAGGTCGCGGACACGCAGCAGGCCGCGGACATCGCGGCGCGAGAGATGCGCGCCGAGTGCCTGAGCATGGTGACGCGCCCCCCGCTCGCCGTCTTCGATGGCGTCTATGCCGAGCCGCATTCCGGGCTCGAGCGTCAGCGTGATGAGTACGCCGCGCACCTGGCGTCCTTCGACGGCGAGGTGTGATCATGACTCAGATCACTCTCGGCAAGGCGCTCGGCGCCGGTCTTCGCCAGGCGATGCGCGACGACGACAAGGTCGTGCTGCTGGGGGAGGACATCGGCAGACTCGGCGGTGTCTTCCGCATCACGGACGGACTCCTCGATGAGTTCGGTGCGAAGCGTGTGATCGACACGCCTCTCGCGGAGTCCGGCATCGTCGGCATGGCTGTCGGGCTGGCGTTCCGGGGCTATCGGCCCGTCGTCGAGATCCAGTTCGACGGCTTCGTGTACCCCGCGTTCGATCAGATCGTCGCCCAGGTGGCCAAACTGCACTATCGCACGCAGGGCCGGGTGAAGATGCCGATCACGATCCGCATCCCGTGGGCCGGCGGGATCGGCGCGGCCGAGCACCACTCGGAATCACCCGAGGCGTACTTCGTGCACACGGCAGGACTGCGCGTGATCGCCGTGTCGAATCCGGAAGACGCGTATCGGAGTCTGCGTCAGGCCATCGCGTCGGACGACCCGGTGATCTTCTTCGAGCCGAAGCGGCTGTACCACCACAAGGGCGAGGTCGACCTCGACGCACCGCTGGCGGATGCGGCGCCGATGGGACTCGCACGCGTCGTCCGTGCAGGAGACGATGCGACGCTCATCACCTACGGGGCGATGGTCGCGACCGCGTTGCAGGCGGCCGAGGCTGCGGAGGACGAGGGAATCTCTCTGGAAGTCATCGATCTGCGTTCGCTGTCGCCCGTCGACTACGACACGGTCGCGACGTCGGTGCGCAAGACCGGACGGGTCGTCGTCGCCCACGAGGCGTCACGCGAGGCGGGCATGGCCGCCGAGGTGATCGCGAGCGTCACAGAGCGATGCTTCGAGTACCTCGAGTCGGCTCCGTTGCGCGTCACCGGACACGACGTCCCCTATCCGCCGGCGAAGCTCGAGAAGTACCACCTGCCCGACCTCGACCGGCTGCTGGACGCCGTCGACCGTGTGCTCGATCGTCCGAACAGCCTGACGGGAGCCGACGCGTGAACGCGGAATTCCGCCTGCCCGACCTCGGGGAGGGGCTGACAGAGGCCGAGGTGGTCCAATGGCTCGTCGCACCCGGCGACACCGTGACGCTCAACCAGACGCTGGCGGAGGTCGAGACGGCCAAGGCGATCGTCGAGCTGCCCTCTCCCTACGAAGGTGTCGTCGCCGCTCTGCACGCCGAGGCGGGGCAGACGATCGCGGTGGGGGCTCCCCTGATCGAGTTCGACGTGGAGGGCGCCGATGGGTCGGCGTCGGCGGACCCCGCCGGAGCCGAAGAGCAGGAGAAGGCACAGCCCAACCTCGTGGGCTACGGAGCCGCTCCCACGGCATCCGGGCGGCCCGCTCGACGCGCCAGACGTGCGGCCGGCGGCAGAGCGACGACCGACACGGCTGTGCTCGAGGCCGCGCCGCATGACGCCTCGCCGACGGCGAGCGTCGAGGTCGTCGTCGAACGGCCCCGGTCGACCCCTCCGGTGCGCGCGTATGCCAAGCGTCTCGGCATCGACCTCGCCCTCGTGGCAGCGTCGGTCGGAGATCGCGTGATCACACGTGACGACATCGACGACTACGTCTCTCGCACCGGAGTGGCCGTCGAGCAGGCCGAACCCGCACTGCAGCACGCTGCAGTTCCGAACGACGCGGCCGGGCTTCGCGAGCACTCGCGAGAGACGCGCATCCCCATTCGCGGAATCCGCAAGCACACGGCGGCGGCCATGGTCGAGAGCGCCTTCACCGCGCCGCACGTCACGGTCTTCCACACGGTCGATGTGACATCGACCATGGACCTTCTCGAGTCGCTGCGCGGCGACCGCTCGCTGTCCGAGCACCGGATCGGTCCGCTCGCGGTCGTGGCGAAGGCGGTCTGTCTCGCACTGACCCGCACGCCCGGCCTGAACGCGCGATTGGACGAGCCCGCCGGAGAGATCGTGCAGTTCGGCTACGTCGATCTCGGGATCGCCGCAGCGACCGAACGCGGACTCATCGTGCCTCACATCCGTGACGCCGAGACCCTGAGCCTCATCGAGCTCGCGGATGCCGTGAAGTCTCTCGCCGCCACGGCGCGTGAAGGCAGGACGTCTCCGGTCGAGCTGTCTGGTGGCACGTTCTCGATCTCGAACATCGGGGTGTTCGGGGTCGACGCGGGCACCCCGATCCTTCCGCCAGGGCAGTCCGGGATCCTCGCGATCGGAGCGGTCCGGCGCCGTCCGTGGGAGCACCGCGGCGAGATCGCCCTTCGCCATGTGATGACGCTCAGCCTTTCGTTCGATCACCGGATCGTCGACGGAGCGGAGGGCGCGAGGTTCCTCAAGGACGTCGCCGACGTGCTGGAGGAACCGGGTCGGGCGATGCTCCTCAGATAGTCGCTCGGAGCGCCGATTCCGCCATCGCGGCGAGCACTGCCGCGGTGGCGGAGTGGCGTCTGGCCGCTGCCCGGGTGCTGTGCGGTGTCGAGTTGATCAGCCCGAAGCACGCTTGCACCCGCAGGCGCAGCTCGTCGGCATCGGCCTCGACCAGAGGATGCAGCGTGTCGATCCAGAGCTCGATGTAAGCGCGCTGCAGTCGTCGGACCGTGGCGTGGTCCTGAGCCGCCAGGTGCACGACGTCTCGATCGTGAACGCGGATCACGTCGGCGTTGCCGAGCGCGAACTCGACGTGGAAGGCGACGAGTGCACGGATGCGCGCTTCGGGCGTGGATCCGTCGGCCGCGACCCGGGTGCCGCCCGTGACGAGATCGTCGCTCACCTTGATCAGCACGGCGCCGAGCAGCGCCTGCTTGCCCGCGAAGTGACGGTAGACAGCCGGGCCGGATACGCCCACGGCGGCGCCGATGTCCTCGAGGCTCACCCCGTTGTATCCGCTCTCGGCGAAGAGCCGCGCCGCCTCTCGGAGGATCGCGTCCGAGCGCTCTGCCTTCGCGCGATCTCGCGCGGTGAGGGGGCTTGTCATCTCAGTTAATCCTCGCTAACCTGATGCCGTCGGTTAGTGAACACTAACCGAGAAAGCATCGAGTGCGCCAGGGCGATGACGCCGGCGCCCCGTAATCTAGGAGGACGTCGCGATGCCCGCAACCCAGCAGTCCCTCGCTGCCGAGCTGCACGAACGGCTGGCTGTCGCCTCCAGGGGCGGCCCTGAAGCGTCTCGTGAGAGGCACATCGCTCGGGGCAAGCTGCTTCCGCGAGACCGTGTGACCAGGCTCCTCGATGAGGGCAGTCCCTTCGTCGAGATCGCGCCGCTGGCAGCAGACGGACTGTACGGGGGAGACGCACCGGCCGCCGGAGTCATCGCCGGGGTCGGTCTCGTGCACGGACGCCACGTGATGGTCGTCTGCAACGACGCCACCGTCAAAGGCGGAACGTACTACCCGCTCACGGTCAAGAAGCACCTGCGCGCGCAGGAGATCGCGCTCGAGAACCGACTGCCGTGCCTGTATCTCGTCGACTCCGGCGGCGCCTTCCTTCCCAAGCAGGACGAAGTGTTCCCCGATCGGGAGCACTTCGGCCGCATCTTCTTCAACCAGGCCCGGATGTCTGCAGAGGGCATCCCTCAGCTCGCCGCCGTGCTCGGTTCATGCACGGCCGGCGGCGCCTACGTCCCGGCCATGAGCGATGAGACCGTGATCGTCCGGGACCAGGGGACGATCTTCCTCGGTGGCCCGCCGCTCGTCAAGGCGGCGATCGGCGAGGTCGTCTCTGCGGAAGAGCTCGGGGGCGGCGAGCTGCACGCCCGGCGCAGCGGTGTGGTCGACCACCTCGCCGAAGACGACGAGCACGCGCTGGAGATCCTGCGTGACATCGTCGCCACGCTGCCTGCGCCTCTCCCTCCGGCGTGGGACGTGCACGACACCCGTGAACCGGCGGAGTCCGGGTCGCTCTACGACGTCGTCCCCGTCGATGTGAACGCCGCATACGACGTGCACGACGTCATCGCGAGGCTGATCGACGGCGACACGTTCCGGGAGTTCAAGGCGGAGTACGGCACGACCCTCGTCACCGGATTCGCGCGGCTGCACGGGCATCCGGTCGGGATCGTCGCGAACAACGGCGTGCTGTTCAGCGAGTCCGCGCTGAAAGGTGCGCACTTCATCGAGCTGTGCGATCAGCGCGGCATCCCCCTCGTGTTCCTGCAGAACATCTCGGGCTTCATGGTCGGGTCGGACGCAGAGGCAGGGGGCATCGCGAAGGACGGAGCCAAGATGGTCACCGCCGTCGCCAGCACGCGCGTGCCGAAGCTCACGGTGATCATCGGCGGATCCTTCGGCGCGGGAAACTACTCGATGTGCGGACGGGCGTACTCGCCGCGATTCCTGTGGACGTGGCCGGCCAGCCGCATATCGGTGATGGGCGGCGCCCAGGCGGCCTCGGTTCTCGGCACGGTCAAGGACGGCCAGCTCACGGCACGCGGACAGACCTGGAGCTCGGACGAGCGGGCGGCGTTCGAGCAGCCCATCCGTGAGCAGTACGAGACCCAGGGCGAGCCGTATTACGCCACCGCCCGCCTGTGGGACGACGGCATCATCGACCCGGCCCAGACCCGCGACCTGCTGGGGCTCGCCCTCGACGTGGTCGCCCGAAGCCCCCTGCCCGAGCCGCGCTTCGGCCTCTTCAGGATGTGACCGCCATGACGACCACCTCTCCCTCCCGCGAATTCGACACGGTGCTCGTCGCCAATCGAGGCGAGATCGCGCGCCGTATCATCCGCACGCTGCGGAACATGGGCATCCGCAGCGTCGCCGTCTACAGCGATGCGGATGCCGACGCACCCCATGTACGCGAGGCCGACGACGCCGTGCGGATCGGAGCGGCGCCGGTCGCCGAGTCGTACCTCGACATCGATGCCGTCATCGCGGCCGCGCGCGCGACCGGAGCACAGGCCATCCATCCCGGCTACGGCTTCCTCTCTGAGAGCGTCGGGCTCGCCGAAGCGTGCGCCGAGAGCGGTGTCGTCTTCATCGGGCCGTCGATCGACGCGCTCCAGATCATGGGCGACAAGGCCAAGGCCCGCGATCACGTCGTGCGATCGGGAGTGCCCGTCGTGCCAGGGTTCGATGCGAGAGGTCTGTCGGACGCGGAGATCGCCGAGGAGGCGGACGCTGTCGGCTACCCCCTGCTCGTGAAACCGAGCGCGGGGGGTGGCGGCAAGGGTATGGAGGTCGTCGAGGCATCAGCCGGCTTGAGCGCTGCCCTGGCCTCTGCGCGACGGGTCGCACGCTCGGCCTTCGGTGACGACTCGCTGATCCTGGAGAGGCTCATCCGACGCCCACGCCACATCGAGGTGCAGGTGTTCGGCGACACGCACGGCACGGTGATCGCCCTCGGCGAGCGCGAGTGCACGCTCCAGCGCCGCCACCAGAAGGTCATCGAGGAGGCTCCGTCTGCAGGCATTCCCGACACGACCAGAGACCATCTTCTCGAGGCCGCGACGCAGGCCGCGGCGAGTGTCTCGTACGTCGGCGCCGGCACCGTCGAGTTCCTCGTCGACGCGGACGCCCCGGACCAGGTCTTCTTCATAGAGATGAACACCCGCCTGCAGGTCGAGCACCCCGTCACGGAGGAGGTGACAGGACTCGACCTCGTCGCCCTCCAGATCGGTGTCGCCGCTGGAGGGCGCCTCGACCCTGCGCCCCCGATGCGAGGGCACGCCGTCGAGGCTCGTGTCTACGCCGAGTCGCCCGAGCGCGGGTTCCTTCCCTCGACCGGCCGCATCCTGCTCTTCGACCCGCCTCAGGGCGTGAGAGTCGATGCGGCGGTCGAGACGGGCAGCGAGGTGACGGGTTTCTACGACCCGATGATCGCCAAGGTCATCGCTTTCGCCCATGACCGGAGCACTGCCCTCCGCCGCCTCGACGAGGCTCTGAGCAGAACCGTCGTGCTGGGCGTGGACACGAACATCGCCTTCCTCCGACTGCTCTGCCGCGATGAGCGGGTCATGGCCGGCGATCTCGACACCGGACTCATCGAGACGCTTCTGCCGCTCGATGACCAGCCGCCGTCGCCGACGATGCTGGCGGCCGCGAGCCGCGCTGTGTCGCACGCCGATGACGCAGTCGGCGAAGCCAGAAGGGCTCGACGCGCTGGTCAGGTGTGGGAGTCGCTCACGGGGCTTGATCGTCGCGAGGTCTCGTTCCTCACCGACCGGGGTGAGGTGATCTGCGCCCCCGCGTCCGACGGCCCTCGGCCCCGCGTGGCGGTCGCGACGGAGGCCGACGGCGGCGTCTGGGTGAGCGAGGACGGACGCACGGTGCACCTGCGACCGCTGGATCGTCGGGCCCGCATGCTGCACAGACTGCAGGCGCGGGAGCAGCGCGAGACCGCGAGCGGCCCGGATGCGCGAGCCCCGATGCCGGGAAGCGTCGTGGCCGTGCACGTCCGCGACGGCGACGCGGTGACCGCCGGCACTCCTCTCGTCTCGATCGAGGCGATGAAGATGGAGCACCCGGTGCTGGCACCCCACGACGGGACGGTGCGCCTGACGGTGGCCGTCGGTGATCAGGTACGACGCGATCAGCCGGTCGCGCACATGACGACGGAGGAGAAGTGAGCATGTACGAGCTGACCGATGAGGAGCGCGAGCTCGCCGCGATGGTGCGCGACTTCGCTGAGGGGGTCGTCGCACCGCAGTCCTACGAGGCGGATCGCACGCACACCCTCTCGATGGATGTCGTGGCCCAGATGGGGGATCTCGGGCTGTTCGGTCTTCCGTTCCCCGAGGAGCACGGCGGCCAGGGAGGCGACTACATGGCCCTGGGCATCGCGATCGAGGCTCTCGGGCGCGTCGACCAGTCCATCGCCATCACGCTCGAGGCCGGAGTCAGCCTCGGGGCGATGCCGGTGTTCCGCTTCGGCACAGAAGAGCAGAAGCGCGAGTATCTGCCCGACCTGCTCGCCGGCCGCGCCCTCGCGGGCTTCGGTCTCACCGAGCCGGAGGCGGGCAGCGACGCCGGAGCGACCCGCACAACCGCTCGTCTCGAGGGGGGTGAATGGGTCATCGACGGTTCGAAGCAGTTCATCACCAACTCGGGGACGCCCATCACCCGCTTCGTCACCGTTACCGCCGTGACCGGCAACGAAGGTGGGCGCAAGCAGATCTCGACCATCATCGTTCCCAACGGCACCCCCGGATTCACCGTGGAGGCCCCGTACGACAAGGTCGGATGGAACGCGTCAGACACGCATCCGCTCAGCTTCGCCGGCGCGCGTGTGCCCGCGGGCAACCTGCTGGGGGAGCAGGGCAGCGGCTTCCGCAACTTCCTCAGCATCCTCGACGAGGGACGCATCGCGATCGCCGCCCTCTCGACGGGCGCCGCGGAAGGATGTCTCGAAGCCGCCGTCGACTATGCGAAGAGCCGCACGATCTTCGGCAGCGCCCTCAGCACCCGTCAGAACGCGCAGTTCACACTCGCGCGCATGCGCGCTCGAGTGCACACCGCGCGACTCGCCTGGCACCATGCGGCGCGTCTTCGCGACGCGGGACGCCCGTTCGCCGAGCAGGCCGCGATCGCGAAGCTCGTCGCCGGAGAAGCGGCCATGGACAACGCGAGGGATGCGACGCAGATCTTCGGTGGCAACGGCTTCATGAACGAGTTCCCGGTCGCCCGTCACTACCGCGATTCGAAGATCCTCGAGATCGGTGAAGGCACCACCGAGGTGCAGCTGCTCGTGATCGCGCGGGCGCTGGGACTCGCCGGGTAGCGTGGCAGCATGACCGTGCACGACATCGTCCAGCGGGGACTCTTCTTCGAGGAGTTCGTCACAGACGCGCGCTACCTGCATCGCCCTGGACGCACCGCGACTGAGGCCGACAACGTCCTCTTCACGACGCTCACCATGAACACCCAGGCGCTTCACCTGGATGCGGCCTTCGCCGATGCGCAGCGCCCCTTCGGTGCGCGTCTGATCAACTCGATGTGGACGCTCTCGACGATGGTCGGGGCATCGGTGGCGCAGCTGACCCAGGGCACTCTGGTGGCTCAGCTCGGATTCGGGGAGATCGCGTTCCCTCACCCGCTGTTCGCCGGCGACACGCTGTACACCGAGAGCGTCGTCGTCGAGAAGAGGCTGTCGACATCACGCCCGGGGCAGGGGATCGTGACCATCGCCCATACCGGACGCAACCAGGACGCCACGGTCGTCGCGACGGCGACCCGCACCGTCCTCGTCCACTGCCTGCCGGAGGCGGGACGATGACCTTCAGCCTGGGGCCCGCGCTGCTCTTCTGTCCTGCCGACCGACCCGAGCGGTTCCGAGGCGCTCTCGAGAAGGCGGACGCGGTCATCCTCGACCTCGAGGATGCCGTGCTACCAGAGGCGAAAGCCGGCGCCCGGCAGAATCTCATCGATGCCGACCTTGACCCCGATCGGGTGATCGTCCGCGTCAACGCGCCGGATTCCGCCGCATTCACCGCCGATCTCGCAACCCTCGCCCAGACCGACTTCCGCACCGTCATGGTCGCGAAGACGGAGAGCGCGGAGAGCCTCGCCGCGTTCGAGGAGAGATTCTCGCTGATCGCCCTGTGCGAGACGGCGAGGGGCGTCCACGCAGCAGATCGCATCGCCGCGCACCCTCAGGTCGTCGCGATGATGTGGGGCGCGGAGGATCTGGTGGCCTCCCTCGGCGGCACATCGAGTCGCACGGCGAAGGGCGGCTATCGCGACGTCGCCCGGTATGCGCGCTCACGGGTGCTCCTCGAGGCAGGAGCCCAGGGCAAGGGAGCCATCGACGCGGTGCACGTCGACATCGAGGACGTCTCCGGTCTCGAATCCGAGGCGGTCGATGCGGCCGCTTCGGGGTTCGTCGCGACCGCGTGCATCCACCCGAGTCAGGTGGCGGTGATCCGCGCGGCGTACGCACCGGATGAAGCCAGCGTCGAGTGGGCACACGGAGTGCTCGCGGCGGCCGAGAGCGAACGAGGAGTCTTCCGCTTCAGAGGACGCATGATCGACGAGCCCGTGCTGAGGCATGCGCGGTCGGTGCTCGGCCGCACTCGCTGATCAGACGAGGATCCCCTGGTCGATCAGACGCAGCGACCCGGGAGACGCCTCGAAACGGTGCACAGAGCCGTTCGCGAGGACCTCGCCGACCCGCGGCAGCGTGCCACCGGAGACGTGGTCGATCAGCGATCGGATCACGCCTCCGTGCGTCACGACGATGACGGACTCCGCCACGGGTGCCGATCGGCGCCGAGCGTCACGGGCGATCGCATCGAGCGCCACGAGCGCTCTCTCTGCGACCCCCTCCAGCGTCTCCGCTCCGGGCACCGGCGACAGCCAGTCGCCGTACTTCTCGATGTACTCCGACACGAGCATGCCTTCGCCCTCGCCGAACTCGCGTTCGCGCATGTCGGGCACCAGCACGGGTGCTCCGAGTCCGAGGCTCTCCGAGATGATCTCAGCCGTCTCCCGCGCGCGCTTCAGCGGGCTGGCGTAGATCGAGTGGTGCGTGACGCCCTCGAGCACACCGGCGGCGGTCCGTGCATCCGCGCGGCCCTTCTCGTTCAGGGGGATGTCGGTGGAACCCTGGATCCGACGGGCCAGGTTCCAGTCGGTCTGGCCATGGCGGATGAGCGTGAGCAGAGTCATTCGAGGAGCTCCTGGATCGCGGGGAGCACATCGCTGGTGCCCGCGGCGATGGTGACATTCGCCCAGACATCCGCGCGCGTGGGCTCACGGTTGATGATGATGAGCGGGATGCTGCGCCTTCGTGCGCGTTCGACGAGGCGCACCCCGGAATTGACGACGAGGGACGAGCCGGCGACGATCAGCGCGTCGCTGGCGCGGAGCAACGACTCAGCCGCCTTGAAGCGATCCTGCGGGACGTACTCGCCGAAGAACACGACATCAGGCTTCAGCATCCCTTCGCACACTGTGCATACGGGAACGATGAAGCCGTCGGTGCTCTCGGGGAGCACATCGCCGTCGGGATTCAACGCCACGTTCTCGGGGACCGTGATCCACGGGTTCCGCTCTTCGATCTGCACCGCGACGTCGCGACGGTCGAACACCTGGCCGCACTTCAGGCAGAGCACCCTGCGCATCGTGCCGTGCACTTCGATGACATGGGAGCTGCCCGCACGCAGATGCAGTCCGTCGACGTTCTGGGTGATGACACCGCTGACGTGACCAGATGACTCCATCGCTGCGAGCGACAGGTGGCCCGGATTCGGCTGGGCTCGGGCGAACGCCCGCCATCCGAGGTGCCCCCCGACCCAGTAGCGTCGTCGCGCTGCCTCGTCGGCCAGGTACTTCTGGATGGTCATCGGATCGGTGCGGTTGCGCGATCCCTCGCCACGGTAGGCAGGGATTCCCGAATCCGTCGAGATGCCGGCGCCGGTGAGCAGTGCGATCCTGCGACCGCGCAGAAGTTCAGCGGTGCGAGCGATGGTGGCCGACAACTCGACCGAACTCGATGCGCTCACAGAACCTCCCTGAGCGAGTCTACGACGTGCAGCGTGGCCGATGCTCCGCCGCCGATCGTGGAGCCGGCCTCTCGGGCGATGGCAGACTGGGGCTCGTGGAACTGCTGCGCGTGACGAATCCGGACGATCGACGACTCGATGACTACCGAGGGCTCACAGACACCGCGCTCCGGACTGTCAAGGAACCTGCCGGCGGGCTGTACATCGCCGAATCGACCAAGGTGATCGCGCGGGCCGTCGCGGCGGGCCATCGTCCGCGTTCCGTGCTCGTGCAGGAGCGTCGGGTCGATGACATCAGGGCGATCGTCGGGCACATCGACGTGCCGGTGTACGTCGTTCCTGATGAGGTGGCTGAATCGGTGACCGGTTTCGCCGTCCACCGGGGCACGATCGCATCGATGCATCGTCCCGTGCTGCCGACCGTGCGCGAGGTCCTCGTAGACGCAACCCTCGTGCTGATCCTCGAGAACGTCGGCGATCACACGAACGTCGGCGCGGCGTTCCGTGCGGCCGCCGGTCTCGGAGCAGACGCGGTGCTCGTGTCACCCGGGGGGGCGGACCCGCTGTATCGGCGCAGCGTGCGCGTCAGCATGGGGACCGTGTTCCAAGTGCCGTGGACCCGCATCACCGATTGGGAGTCTGCCGTGGCAGACCTCCACGCCGCGCGGTTCGACATCGCAGCTCTCGCTCTCAGCGATGACGCCGTGACGCTCGATGCATATGTCGCGAACCGCCCCGAGCGAGTCGCCATCGTCATGGGTTCAGAGGGCGACGGGCTCTCCCGCACGGCCCTCGACCACGCCGACACGGTCGTGACGATTCCGATGTCCGGTGGCGTGGATTCCTTGAACGTCGCGTCTGCCGCCGCAGTGGCGCTGTGGGCGCTCACCTCGCCCTGACCGCTGGCCGTCGTCAGTCTGACTTCGGGAGGATGATCGGGGAGGGCTCGGGGCGCTTGGCCACGATGTGATCGCCGGATGACTGGTGGCGCAGACGCCGCAGGACCCAGGGCACGAGATGCTCTCGTGCCCAGCCGAAATCCTCGGTGCGGGCCTCGCGCCAGGTGCGGAGCGGGATCGTCTCGGGCTGCATGGCCTCGAGATCGTTGGGCACGTTGAGCGCGCGCAGAACCATGCGGGCGACCTCGTGGTGGCCCAGCGAGTTGTAATGCAGTCGGTCGTCGTCGAAGAACCGCATGTCCTGCACGACCTTGAGCGCCCACTGATCGGCGACGATGCAGTCGTGTCGCTCGGCGATCGCGCGCACGTTCTCGTTGTAGATGGCGACCTTGCCGCGGAAAGCCCGGAAGACCGGGGTGAAGGCCGTGTCGATGCCGGTGAAGAGCAGAATCGCGGCGCCCGTCGACGACAGACGAGCGACGGCGTCCTCGAGCTGGGCGGCGATCGCGTCGGGGTCGGTGCCCGGTCGGATCACATCGTTGCCCCCGGCGCAGATCGAGATGAGGTCGGGATGCAGCGCCACGGCGGGCTCGATCTGATCGCGCACGATCTGGGAGATCAGCTTGCCGCGCACGGCGAGGTTCGCATAGGCGAAGTCGTCGACCTGGCGCGAAAGCACCTCGGCGACACGGTCTGCCCAGCCACGGTGGCTGCCCGGCTGCGACGGGTCCGGGTCGCCGATGCCCTCGGTGAACGAGTCGCCGATTGCGACGAACCTGCGCCAGGGGTGCGGATTCTCGTTGTCGAGCTCGGGGGTTCGGATCGAATCCTGATCTGTCATCCAGCTCTCCTTCACGACGAGCGCAGCCGTGCGGTGGCGGTCGCGCAGTGAACGAGCCTACCCGGGTACGAGCGTCCGGGCGAGACGCGCGCGGCGGAACTCGTGAGCGTGCCGAGTGTCGGCGGCAGCGATTATCGTTGTCTCGATGCTCTCTCCGTCCTTTCCTCAGCGTGCCCCTTGGGGAACCGCGAACAAGCTGCGCGCCTGGCAGCAGGAGGCACTCGAGCAGTACTTCCAGGCCGATCAGCGCGACTTCCTCGTGGCGGCGACACCGGGTGCAGGAAAGACGACGTTCGCCCTCACCCTCGCGGTCGAGCTGATGCGCATGGGTGAGGTCAACCGGATCATCGTGGTCGCCCCGACCGAGCATCTGAAGACGCAGTGGGCCGATGCCGCGGCCCGGGTGCACATCCGTCTCGACCCCCGCTTCAGGAACAGCGACTGGGCTCCGGCACGGCACTACCACGGCGCCGTGGTCACTTACGCGCAGGTGGCGGCGAAGTCGTCGGTGCACCGCCACCTGACCGAAGACGCGAAGACGCTCGTCGTCCTCGACGAGGTGCATCACGGTGGCGACGCGCTCAGCTGGGGCGACGCGATCCGCGATGCGTATGGCCCGGCGAAGCGTCGGCTGCTGCTCTCCGGCACCCCGTTTCGCAGCGACACCGCGCCGATCCCGTTCATCGAATACCACCCTGACGAGTCCGGTGCCCGCATCTCCCGCACCGACTACAACTACGGCTACGGCAGAGCGCTGGCCGACGGCGTCGTCAGACCCGTGCTGTTCCACATGT
Organism: Microbacterium sp. WCS2018Hpa-9; assembly: GCF_031843745.1. Taxonomy (NCBI): domain Bacteria; kingdom Bacillati; phylum Actinomycetota; class Actinomycetes; order Micrococcales; family Microbacteriaceae; genus Microbacterium; species Microbacterium sp. WCS2018Hpa-9. Next base: position 213,321 of record NZ_JAVTIY010000001.1, on the reverse strand, counting down.
ACGCGGGCAAGATGCGGTGGCGCACGAGCAGCGGCGACGAGCTCGAGACGCATCTCGGTCAGGACAACACGAAGGACGTCACCTCGCAGGCCTGGCGCACCGCGCTCGACCCCGAGGGCGAATGGATGCCTGCGGTGCTCTCGGCGGCGGATCGTCGTCTGACCGAGATCAGGCACCACGTGCCCGATGCCGGGGGACTGGTTCTCGCGACCGACCAGACGGTGGCACGCGCCTACGCCAAGATCCTGCACAGCATCACCGGTCAGCGGCCGACGGTCGTCCTGTCCGATGACGCGACGGCCTCCGAGCGCATCGAGAAGTTCAGCAACAGCGAGGATCGCTGGATGGTCGCGGTGCGCATGGTGTCGGAGGGCGTCGACGTGCCCCGACTCGCCGTCGGGGTCTACGCCACGTCCTCATCGACGCCGCTCTTCTTCGCCCAGGCGATCGGTCGCTTCGTGCGGGCCCGCCGCAGGGGTGAGGCGGCGAGTGTCTTCCTTCCTCAGGTTCCGGTGCTCATGGGACTCGCGAACGAGATGGACAAGCAGCGCGACCACGCGCTCGATCGTCAGTCGAAAGACGACGACGGGCTCGAGGACTCGCTGCTCGAGTCGGCGAACCGCGAAGACGACGCCTCGGATGCGCTGACACAGGAGTTCAGCTATCAGGCGCTCTCGTCTGTCGCGCACTTCGACCGGGTCGTGTTCGAAGGACAGGAGTTCGGCCAGCTCGCCGAGCCGGGCACGCCCGAGGAGGAGGAGTTCATCGGCTTCCCCGGTCTTCTCGAGCCCGAGCACGTGCACGAGCTGCTGATGCAACGCCAGGCGCGTCAGACGCGCCTGCGCGAGACGCGGGAGGCCGAGGCCGGGCCGACCGAGACGACCACGCTCCCGGCGCCGTTGCACCGTACGCTTCGCGAGCAGCGCCAGCTGCTGAACAGCCTCGTGGGTCTGTACGCCCGTCAGAAGGGCGAGCCGCACGGGGCGGTGCACGCGGAGCTGCGCCGGATCTGCGGTGGTCCTGCTGTCGCGCAAGCGACAGTCACGCAGCTGCAGTCGCGCATCGACGTGCTCCGCAAGCGCGTCCGATCCTGAACACAGCCTTCGGTTCGGAGGCCCGAAAAGCTGGCAATCCTGCCCTCGGTGCCGTCGTGACAGGCGCTCGAAGCTAGCGTTGAACGGTTGCCCCGTTCTCGGGGATCGTCGATCAGGAGACTTCATGACAGCCCCCGCTGCCGCCGAGCCGACCGCCGCAGACCGTCGCCGCTGGGCGCGGTACCTCGTAGAAGAACGCGCCGAAGGACTCGTCTATCAGAAGCTCGCGAACCGTCGCACCGGCGAGGAGCGCGACATCCTGCTCAGCCTCGCCGATGCCGAACGGCGACACGAGCAGCATTGGCTCGATCTGCTGGGCGCCGAGCCGGCGCGACTGCCGCGAGCGGGCATCCGGTCACGTCTGCTCGGCTGGATGGCCGGGCGTTTCGGATCCATCTTCGTCCTCGCGCTCGCGCAGAGCGCCGAGGACAGATCTCCGTACGACTCCGAGCAGTACGCGACTCCCGCGATGCGCGCAGACGAGAAGGTGCACTCCGAAGTGGTCAGAGGCCTCGCCGCGCGTGGCAGGCGCCGTCTGTCCGGGTCGTTCCGTGCGGCCGTCTTCGGAGCGAACGACGGCCTGGTGAGCAACCTCGCCCTCGTGCTCGGCATCGGCGCCACGGGTGTCAGCTCCGCCTTCGTCCTCTTCAGCGGAATCGCGGGTCTGCTGGCCGGCGCTCTGTCGATGGGGGCGGGGGAGTTCGTCTCCGTGCGCTCCCAACGCGAGCTGCTGGCGTCGACCGAAGCGAACGAGGATGCCGCGGCGTCCGCTGCCGACCTCGACATCGACGAGAACGAACTCGCTCTGGTCTACCGCGCGCGCGGTATCGGCCAGCAGGAGGCGCTCGAGCGCGCGCGGCGGATAGTGGATGCCGCGCGTGCCGGAGTCGAGCGAACGACGACGGGGCCGATCCACATCCACGCCGGAGACGACCACGAGATCGTCGGCAGCGACTGGACGGCGGCCATCTCGAGCTTCCTGCTCTTCGCGTCCGGCGCGATCATTCCGGTGCTCCCGTGGATCTTCGGACTCGAGGGGACCACTGCAGTGGTCGTCGCGCTCGTGCTGGTGGGTGTCGCCCTGCTGTCGACCGGAGCGATGGTCGGCATCCTGTCGGGAGGACCGCCCCTGCGTCGCGCGCTGCGGCAGCTGGCGATCGGATTCGGTGCTGCAGCTGTCACGTACGTGCTCGGGCTGGTGTTCGGCGTCAGCGCGCTCTGACGCCGGCGCCGGACCGTCGGGCAGGGCCCGAGGAATTCACCTCGAGCTCTGCCCGACGACACGGTAAGACCGCTGGTACGAAGAAGGCCTCGGATATCGTGTGGATATCCGAGGCCTGTCTGTGCGCGGAGGGGGACTTGAACCCCCACGCCCTTACGGGCACTACGACCTCAACGTAGCGCGTCTACCATTCCGCCACCCGCGCAGGTGTTGGATGTTCGTTGCCGAACGAAGATTTACATTAGCACGAGCTTCGAGGCACTCAGAAACCGGCGGTGACGCCCGGGCGCGCCACGGCGTTTCGATAGCCTGGACCTCATGACTGACGTGGCTCTCCCCGAGGTGGTTCGCATCGCGAGCGACCTGATCCGATTCGACACCTCGAACTTCGGCGGAGGCAACGCGAAGGGCGAGCGTGAAGCCGCCGAGTACGTCGGCGCGTACCTGCAGGAGCTCGGTCTGGACGTCGAATACTACGAGCCGATTCCGCGGCGCACGAACGTGATGGCGCGGGTGCCCGGTCGTGATCGGAGCAAGCCGGCGCTCGTCGTCCATGGACACCTCGATGTAGTGCCGGCGATGGCCGAGGACTGGACCGTCGATCCGTTCGCGGGAATCGTCAAGGACGGGATGCTCTGGGGGCGGGGAGCGGTCGACATGAAGAACATGAACGCGATGATCCTGACCGCTGTCGCAGACCTCCTGCGTGCGGGGGAGCAGCCGGAGCGCGATCTGGTGCTCGCCTTCTTCGCCGACGAGGAGAACGGCGGCGTCGAGGGGTCGGCTCTCGTCGTGCAGAACCACCCGGAGTGGTTTGCGGGAGCGACCGAGGCCATCAGCGAGGTGGGCGGCTACTCGATCACGGTGGACGATCGCCGCGCCTACCTGCTGCAGGTGGGGGAGAAGGCGCTCATCTGGATCCGCCTCGTCGCCAGGGGGCGCGCCGGCCACGGAAGCCGTCTGCACGACGACAACGCCGTCACGAAGCTCGCCGAGGCCGTGGCGGCCCTCGGGCGGACGCGGTGGCCCCTCCGACTCACGCCCACCACCGAGGCGCTGCTGCAGGGCCTGAGCGATCTCACGGGCCGCTCGGTCGACGATCCAGACGCCCTCGCCGCGGCCGCCGGACCCGCTGAGGCGTTCCTGCGGTCGTCCTTCCGCACCACGACGAACCCCACAGCGCTCTCCGCCGGGTACAAGCACAACGTGATCCCCGAGCGCGCAGAAGCGCTGATCGACGTTCGCGTCATCCCCGGCACCGAAGACGATGTGCTCGCCGAGCTGCAGCAGATCGTCGGCGACGACATCGAGATCCAGACGGTCGTGCGAGACATCGGCATGGAGACGCCCTTCGAGGGCGAGCTCGTCGAGGCGATGGTGGCGAGTCTCGGTCGTCACGACCCCGGAGTGCCGGTCATCCCGTATCTGCTCGGCGCCGGAACCGACAACAAGGCACTGGCCCATCTCGGGATCACCGGGTACGGGTTCGCGCCGCTCCGCCTCCCTGCCGACCTCGACTTCACGGGGATGTTCCACGGGGTCGATGAGCGAGTGCCCGTAGAATCGCTTGTCTTCGGTCAGCGGGTGCTGGCCGATCTGCTGCGCACGTATTGAGCTCTCTGCTCCACGTCCGCGCACCACGACTCAGAAAGCTCCACCATGCACTTGTTCGAAGCGCTCATCCTCGGCATCGTCCAGGGACTGACCGAGTTCCTCCCGATCTCCTCCAGCGCCCATCTGCGCATCCTCGGCACCTTCCTGCCGTCCGGCGAAGACCCCGGTGCCGCGTTCACGGCGATCACGCAGATCGGCACGGAGGCGGCGGTGGTGGTGTTCTTCTGGCGCGACATCGTGCGCATCATCGCGCAGTGGTTCCGGTCTCTCACCGGCAGGGTTCCGCGTAGCGATCCGGATGCCCGGATGGGCTGGATGATCATCATCGGCAGCATCCCGATCGTGGTGCTCGGCCTGCTCTTCCAGGATCAGATCGAGACCGTGTTCCGGTCGCTCTGGATCGTCGCGATCATGCTGATCGTGTTCGGCATCCTGCTCGGCATCGCCGACCACGTGGGTGCGAAGCGACGCAAGCTCGATCAGCTGACCTACCCGCACGGCATCGCCTACGGCTTCGCGCAGGCGCTCGCGCTGATCCCCGGTGTGTCGCGCTCAGGCGGGACGATCACGATGGGCCTGTTCCTCGGCTACGAGCGCGCGGCCGCCGCTCGCTACGCGTTCCTCCTGGCGATCCCGGCCGTGTTCGGCAGCGGCTTCTACCAGGTGTTCAAGAGCTGGGACGAGCCCTCGTTCTTCTCTTTCGGCGACACGCTCGCGGCGACCGGCATCGCGTTCGTCGTGGCACTCGGCGTGATCGCGTTCTTCATGAACTACATCTCGAAGCGCAGCTTCCTGCCGTTCGTGATCTACCGCATCCTGCTGGGCACGGTGCTCCTGGTTCTCCTCGGCACCGGCGTCATCGCGGCATAACGGCGCGACTCCCGGTGACCTCCGAGCTCAGCGCTTGTGGTCTCCGGGGCCGTCGCCTCGGCGCTTCAGATAACGCTCGAAGGCTTGAGCGATCGCATCGCCCGACGCATCGGGGGAGTCCCACGTGTCGCGGGTCTGCTCGAGCTGGCGGATGTATTCCGTCATGTCCTCGTCATCGGCGGCGGCAGCGTCGATCGACGCCTCCCAGGCGGCAGCCTCCGTGCGCAGGTGATCGCGCGGGACGTCGACGCCGGTCAGCTCCTCGAGCCGGTCCAGAAGCGCGAGGGTCACCTTCGGCGACGGAGTGGCAGAAGCGACGTAGTGCGGCACGCTGGCCCACAGGCTCGCGGTCGGGATGCCGGCGCTCTCGGCGAAGTGCTCGAACACGCTGAGGATGCCGACGGGGCCCTCGTAGAGAGACCGTTCGAGGCCGTGGGCCTCGCGGACCTGCTCGTTCTGGCTCGAGGCGAAGATCGAGATCGGACGCGTGTGGGGCACATCCGAGAGCATCGCGCCAAGGGTCACGAACCCGGTGATGTCGTCGCGGAGGGCGACGTCGATGAACTCCGCAGCGAACGACTGCCAGGTGCGCGCGGGTTCGACTCCGGTCAGCACCCAGAACTCGGGGCCGGGCCCGGGGTCGCGCGGGCGCCACAGCCCCGCCTCGGGCCAGGTGAGCTGGCGGCGGCCTTCGGCATCCATCTTCGTGGCCGGGCGGGTGTACTGATAGTCGAAGTACAACTCCGGGTCGATGGAGTGCACGAGGTCGTAGTCGTTCGCCGAACGCAGCGCGGCGATCGCGCCGCTCGCGGCCTCACCCGCGTCGTTCCAGCCATCGAAGGCGACGATGACGATGCGTGAACCGAGGACATCCATCGTGGGCTCCCTTCGCCAGTTCCGGATCGGTATCCCTCCAGGCTAGTCCGACCGCGCGGGGACCGGGCGGAGCCACGGGTAACATGGTTCGGTGAGCAGACAGCCCCGCGCGATCCTCTGGGACATGGACGGAACTCTCGTCGACACCGAGCCGTATTGGATGGCAGCCGAGACGGCGCTCGTCGAATCCTTCGGGGGAACGTGGACCCACGACGATGCCCTTCAGCTCGTCGGCAACGGTCTCATCGACAGCGCGATCATCCTCCAGAACGCGGGCGTCGACATGGATGCCGAGGCGATCATCTCGCTCCTCACCGACGGAGTGCAGGAGGCGCTGCGCACGCAGGGAGTGCCTTTCCGCCCCGGTGCCCGCGAGCTGCTGCAGGATCTGAAGTCGGCCGGGATCCCCACCGGTCTCGTCACGATGTCGCTGCGTCGCATGGCGTTGAGCGTCGTCGACTTGATCGAGTTCGAAGCCTTCGACATCGTCGTCGCCGGCGACGACGTGACCCACCCCAAGCCTCACCCCGAGCCGTATCTGCATGCGGCGTCTCTGCTCGAGATCGACATCGCCGACGCCGTGGTCATCGAGGACTCGCCGACCGGACTCCGCGCGGGCATCGCATCCGGCGCCGTGGCTCTCGGTGTGCCGCACATCGTCTCCCTCGACGACGTCGGGGCGCACGAGCTGTGGTCGACCCTCGAGGGCCGCACCGCCGCCGACCTGATCGAACTCTTCGACCGCAAGACCTCCATGACGGGAGCCACCCGATGACCGACATCACCTCACAGCGGCCGAGCGGGCCGTTCCGGGAGGGCGATCGGGTGCAGCTGACCGGGCCCAAGGGACGCCTGCACACCGTGACCCTCCGCGAGGACGGCGAGCTGCACACCCATCAGGGAGTGCTCCGCCATCGGGACCTCATCGGTCTTCCTGACGGTTCGGTCGCCGCGAACAGCTCGGGGCACGAGTACCTCGCGCTGCGGCCCCTGCTCCGCGACTTCGCGATGTCGATGCCGCGCGGCGCGGCGATCGTCTACCCGAAGGACGCGGCGCAGATCGTGATGCAGGCCGACATCTTCCCCGGGGCGGTCGTCGTCGAGGCGGGCGTCGGATCCGGCGCGCTCTCGCTCTCGCTGCTCCGGGCGATCGGTCCGGTCGGTCGCCTGGTGTCGTTCGAACGTCGTGAGGACTTCGCCCAGGTCGCACGGGGGAACGTCGAGACCTTCTTCGGCGAGACGCCGGACACCTGGAACGTGGTCGTCGGAGATCTCGCCGATGCGCTCCCGGCCGAGTTCCCGGCCGGCACGGTCGATCGCGTCGTGCTCGACATGCTCGCGCCCTGGGAGTGCATGGACGTGGTCGCCGACGCACTCACCCCTGGCGGCGTCGTACTCTGCTACGTCGCGACGGCCACCCAGCTCTCGCGGGTCGCCGAGTACATCCGCGGCACCGGGCTGTTCACCGATCCCGAGGCATCCGAGACGATGGTGCGAGGGTGGCACGTCGAAGGACTCGCGGTCAGGCCGGATCACCGCATGGTCGCGCACACCGGATTCCTTCTCACGGCTCGTCGGCTGGCACCGGGAGCCGTGGCTCCCCAGGTCAAGCGCAGGGCCTCGAAGAGCAGCTATGGCGATGCGGATGTCGACGCGTGGACGCCGGGAGCCGTCGGCGATCGGGAGATCAACGACAAGAACCTCCGCAAGCGAGCCAGGGAGGCGGCGAAGGCCGCCGAAGGGGCGCGTCTCGCATCCGGTTCGCGCGAATCGGAGCCACCGACGGAATAGACTGGAGCGCGTGCGTAAAACGTCCGCCGTTCTGGCCACCATCAGCCTCGCCGTCCTCACTCTGACCGGATGCGCGTCGGCGCCGTCGTTCGCCGGTGACGTCTGCGATCGTGCGGCCGCATCGACCGCATCCGTCAAGGATTCGGTGTCCGTGGAGGGCGATCTGGGTGAAGCTCCCGACGTCACGGTCTACAGCCCTGTGAAGGCCGACGAGACCTCTTTCGCCGATGCGATCACCGGTGAGGGCAACATCCTCACCTCCACGTCTCAGCCCATGGTGCTCGACATCGCCTTCTACGGCGGGGAGAGCGGCGAGAAGCTGTACGAATCCGAGTTCAACGGCGACCCGAGCCGCGTGCACAGCATCTCGTACTGGGCCGAGCGCTCCGCCGGACTCGAGACTGTGCTCGAGTGCGCCACCGGCGGCAGCCGGATCGTCGCGGTGCTGACCCCCGAGGACTTCGGCGAGGCCAATGTCGAGGCCTTCGGACTCGCGAAGGACGAGAACGTCGTCGCGGTCGTCGACCTGCAGGACGTCTACCTGGCACACGCCGAAGGTGCATCGCAGTTCAACGACGCCCGTGGCCTGCCGACCGTGGTTCGCGCTCCCGACGGAACCCCGGGTGTGATCATCCCCGACAGCGATGCTCCCACGGAGGCTGTGACCCAGACGCTCATCAAGGGCGACGGCGCGAAGGTCGAGGAGGATTCGACGATCGTGACCAACATCATGGCCCTGGGCTGGGACGACAAGACCGTCACCTCGAGCAGCTGGGGTGCGGAGCCCAACATCGGTCCGGCTGCGAAGGAGCTCGTCGGTGCGACCGTCGGCTCGCAGCTGCTCGTCGTCGTGCCGGAAGCAGACGGAACCCCGGCGACCGCCATCGTGGTCGACATCCTGGGCATCGTTCCCGTCCCGGAGCAGTGATGGCAGCCCGTATTCCGGCGGAAGAGCGCCTGACGAACCTCGTCGTGGCGCTCATGGCCACGGAGATCGGGCTCACCAAGCAGCAGATCCTCGACAACGTGTCGGGCTACCGTCAGCGCGCGGATGCGGGCGTGCGCTCTGACGCGCTCGAGAAGATGTTCGAGCGTGACAAGGACGAGCTTCGTACGCTCGGCGTCCCCGTCGAGACGATCGGCGACCAGGCAGACCCCAATGATCTCCGCGAAGCGCGCTATCGCATTCCCCAGGCGGAATACGACCTGCCCAGCGACATCGAGTTCACCGCTGCCGAGCTCGCCGTGCTGCAGCTGGCCGGCAGTGTGTGGAGCGCCGAATCGGCGTCGGGCGACGCCAAGGCGGGCGTGCGCAAGATCCGGGCGCTCGGGATCGACGGCGACGAGCCGATCATCGGTTTCGCGCCGCGGATCACGGCTCGCGATGCGGCGTTCCCGCAGCTGCAGGACGCGATCGAGAAGAGTCGTGTGGTCGTCTTCGATTACCTCAAGCCGGGGGAGGACGCGCCCCGTCGTCGCAGCATCCGTCCGCTCGCTCTCGTCGACTATGAGGCGAGATGGCACGTCTTCGGTGTCGATGTGGACATAGAGGAGGACCGCATGTTCCTGCTCAGCAGAATCGTCGGAGACGTGAAGATCACGGCTAAGGCCTTCGACTCTTCGCTGCGCGAAGGCGCGGGGGAGCGTGCCCTGAGCGGGCTCGAGCGCGTCGCCTCTCAGAACTCCGCTCTGCTCGAGGTCACGCCTGGCACCGAGGCGTCGCTGCGTCTGGGCCGCCGCGCGACACCGGCGGCGACTCAGGGAATCCGCGTGCCGTTCGTCGACCTGCATATCTTCGCCGACGAACTCGCCTCGTACGGCCCGGAGGTGCGCGTGGTCGAGCCCGCAGCTCTTCGCACCGCCGTCGTCGATCGCCTGACCGCTGTCGTCGCGGCCAACGCAGACGCAGGGGAGCCACGATGAGCGCCCAGGCGAAGCCGCTGCTCGCCGCCGACCGAGTCCGCGTCTACCTGACGCTCGTGCCCTACCTGCTCGAGCACGGCCAGGTCTCGCTCGCCGAGGCGGCCGCGGAGTTCGGGGTGTCTCCGGCGGAGATGCGACAGATGGTCGAGAAGCTGACGGTCATCGGTCTGCCCGGTGATTCCGGCTTCTGGCAGCAGCCGCAGGAGATGTTCGACATCAACTGGGACCTCCTCGACGAAGAGGATGTCATCGAGATCACCAACGACGTCGCCCTGCGACGGGTTCCGCGCTTCACCGCACGCGAGGCCGCGGCTCTGCTCGCAGGTCTGCAGATGGTCGCGGCCGTGCCGGCGGTCTCCGACTCAGGACTCATCAGCGGTCTCATCTCGAAGCTCTCGCGCGGTGCGGCCGATGCTCCGGCAGAGGTCGTCGTCGCGCCGAGTGCTGTCGACGAGGTGCGCCAGGTCGTGTCGAAGGGTGTGCAGAACGGTGTCGCCGTGTCGTTCACCTACCAGGCGCCCGATGCGGCACCCACCACGCGCACCGTGGATCCGGTGCAGGTGCTGATCACCAACGCGCAGTGGTATCTGCAGGGGTGGTGCCACATGCGACAGGCGATGCGGACGTTCCATCTCGATCGGGTGAGCGATGCGCGTCTGACCGATATTCCGATCACCCACGCCGGCGACCACGTCCCGGAGGCGTTCACCGCCGTCGAGGACGAGGGCGAGGTCCGCGTGCGCGTGCCCGAGAGGATGGCGCCTCTGCTCGGAGACTTCCTCACCGCCGACAACGCTGACGTCAGTGACGGGATCGTCACCGTGCGACTGCACCTGGCCGACCCTCGGGGAGTGAAGCGACTGGCGGCGAAGTTCGGCGGAGCCCTCGAAGTCGTGGATCCCGGCGTCGCCCGGACGGCTGCACGGGAATGGGCCGCCGCAGGACTCGCCCTGTATCGCCACCCTGAGGGCGACAACGCCCGTTAGACTTTCACCAAACGACGAAGGAGAATCATGGGCGCTTTCGGTTGGCCACATCTGCTGATCATCCTCGCCGTCATCCTGCTGCTCTTCGGTGCGGCGAAGCTGCCGGCACTCGCGAAGAGCCTCGGACAGTCCGCTCGGGTTTTCAAGGGCGAGATGAAGGCGATGAAGAACGAGGACGCGACTGACGCCGCGGACCCCGCATCCCCGGCCCCCGCGCCTTCGGTCGCGGACACCACGGTGACGGCTCGCGACACGGATCCGGGTCAGCCTCCTCGATCCGCATAATTCGTGTCCGCTCTCGAATCCGCCGACCAGGAGACGCCGGGCCGCGACAGGCGGATGTCTCTCGGCGCGCACCTGATCGAGCTGCGTCGGCGACTGTTCATCGCCGCCGGGGCACTCGTGGTCGCGATGATCATCGCGTTCTTCGTGACCGAGCCGATCATCGAGCTGCTCTCGGTCCCGATCCGGACGATCGCCGAAGAGGCGGGGCGCGAGTACACCGGGCTCAACTTCACCACCGTGACCAGCGGCTTCGATCTGCGCATGCGCATCGCGTTCGCCATCGGGTTCCTGCTCTCCGCACCGGTGTGGCTCTGGCAGATCTGGGCGTTCGTCATGCCTGGGCTGACCAAGAAGGAGACCCAGTACACCTGGGGTTTCCTCGGCGCGGCGATTCCGCTGTTCTTCGGCGGCTGCACGGTCGCGTTCTTCGTCCTTCCGCATGTCATCGAGGTCATGGCCTCGTTCGTCCCGACGGGGATGGCGCAGTTCTTCGACTATTCGACGTACTACGACTTCGTCTTCAAATTCCTGCTGGTGCTCGGCATCGCCTTCGTGCTCCCCGTCTTCCTCGTCGCGCTCAACCTCGCGGGGGTCGTCTCCGGTAAGGAGATCCTCAAGGGCTGGCGCGTGGCCATCCTCGTCTGCACGATCTTCGCCGCAGTCACTACGCCCCCCGCGGACGTCTTCTCGATGCTGTTGTTGATGGGGTCGATGATCGTGTTGTACTTCGCGGCGACACTGATCTCGATGCTGTTCGATCGGCGCAAGCGCAAGCTCGAAAAGGCCGCCGGCATCGAGCCCCTGAGCGCATGAGCTCGCCGGCCGAACGATACGCCGCGGCTCGCGAAGCCGCAGGGCATCCGGCGACCGTCGCCTTCGCAGCGAACCAGAAGTTCGAGCTCGATCCGTTCCAGATCGAAGGATGCCACGCTCTCGAAGACGGCAGCAGCGTGCTGGTCGCCGCCCCTACCGGGGCCGGCAAGACGATCGTCGGAGAGTTCGCGATCCATCTCGCGATGCAGACGCCGCGCGACAAGGCGTTCTACACGACGCCCATGAAGGCTCTCTCGAATCAGAAGTTCCGCGAGCTGGTCGACGTCTACGGCGCCGACGATGTGGGTCTGCTCACCGGCGACACGAACATCAACGGCAACGCGCGGATCGTCGTCATGACGACCGAGGTGCTGCGCAACATGATCTACGCCGACTCCGCGGCGCTGCGCGACCTTCAGTTCGTGGTGATGGACGAGGTGCACTACCTCGCCGACCGGTTCCGCGGGGCCGTGTGGGAAGAGGTCATCATCCACCTGCCGCAGCAGGTGCGACTGGTGTCGTTGAGCGCCACGGTGTCGAACGCCGAGGAGTTCGGAGACTGGATCGACACGGTCCGCGGGAACACCGAGGTGATCGTCTCGGAGATCCGACCGGTGCCGCTCGAGCAGCACGTGCTGGTGCGCGACGATCTGCTCCCGCTCTTCGACGACCGCGCGGGTATCGCGACGGCGCTCGTGAACCAAGAGCTGATGCGAATCCGCTCCGCCACGGGTTCGAACTACGAGAACAACCGTGAGGCGCAGTCGTACCGCAGCAATCGTCATGCGGGACGACAGGCGCAGCGTCCACCTCGTGGAGGACGCCGAGCCGTGCGGGCGGCGAACGTGCAAAGGATCGAGCGCATGGATCGCCCCGACGTGGTGCGGCTGCTCGAACAGGCGAATCTGCTGCCGGCGATCTTCTTCATCTTCAGCAGGGTAGGCTGCGACGCTGCGGTGCAGCAGGTCCGCAGGTCGGGGGTCCGCCTGACCTCGACCGAGGAGCGGGCCGAGATCCGCGCGATCGTCGAAGACAGGACCCGGACGCTGCAGGATGAGGATCTCGGCGTTCTCGGCTATTGGGACTGGCTGGAGAACCTCGAACGCGGCGTGGCCGCCCACCACGCCGGGCTTCTGCCCGCCTTCAAGGAGGTCGTCGAGGAGCTCTACAAGCGCAAGCTCGTGAAGGTCGTCTTCGCGACCGAGACCCTGGCGCTCGGCATCAACATGCCCGCGCGCACTGTGGTGCTCGAGAAGATGGAGAAGTTCAACGGTGAGGCCCGCGTGGCGATCACCTCGGGGGAGTACACCCAGCTCACCGGACGAGCCGGGCGACGCGGCATCGATGTCGAGGGCCATGCCGTGGTGCAGTGGACCGAGGGCATGGATCCGCAGGCGGTCGCCGCGCTGGCCTCACGACGCACCTATCCGCTCAACTCCAGCTTCCGGCCGACGTACAACATGGCCGTCAACCTGATCGACCTGTTCGGCAAACAGCGGGCGCGCGAGGTGCTCGAGTCGTCCTTCGCTCAGTTCCAGGCCGATCGGGCGGTGGTCGGACTCGCCCGTCAGGTGCGCGAGGCCGAGGAGTCTCTCGAGGGCTACAAGGCGGCGATGGTCTGCGACCACGGCGACTTCTTGGACTACGCCTCGATCCGCCGAGAACTCAGCGATCTCGAGAAGAAGAACCGTCAGGACTCGAACGCTCCCCGGGCGTCGCGCGACAAGCGCATGAAGCAGATCCAGAGTCTGCGCACCCGCATGCAACGGCACGGCTGCCACCGCTGTCCTGATCGCGAGTCCCACGCCCGCTGGGCGGAGCGCTACTGGAAGCTCAAGCGGCAGAACGACCGCATCCGTCGTCAGATCGAGACGAGGACGGGCACCGTGGCTCGCGTCTTCGACCGCGTCGTCGAGGTGCTCGAGACGCTCGACTACCTCCACAGAGACGACGAAGACGAGACCACCCTCACGGAGGCCGGGCGGACGATGCGTCGGATCTACGGAGAGCGCGACCTCCTGGTCGCGGAATCCCTGCGGCAGGGTCTGTGGAACGGCCTGGATGCCCCGTCGCTCGCCGCCATGGCATGCTGCCTCGTCTACGAGCCGCGCCGCGACGAGGCGAACTCGGGCGAGCGCGATCTGCCCAGGGGTGCATTCCGCGCCGCGTACGAGAAGACCACGACGCTGTGGGCCGAGCTCGATGATCTCGAGAAGGATCACCACCTCCCGGGGTCCGAGCCGTTGGCTGCCGGTCTCGCCGGCGCGATGCACTCGTGGGCCCGCGGCGGGATGCTCGATCGAGTCCTGATCGACGCCGACATGGCCGCGGGCGACTTCGTCCGCTGGGCGAAGCAGACGATCGACCTGCTCGACCAGCTCTCCATCGTCGCCGAGGACGGCGCACTGGCCCGCAATGCCCGCGTCGCTCTCGACGGCGTGCGCCGCGGCATCGTCGCCTACTCCTCGATGTGAGAACCGGAACCATGCCTGATCCCCGAGCGCGACAGCGCCCTCTTCTGCCGCTTTCTCTCGCCCTTCCGGCCGCGGCGGCGGCCGCCCTCCTGATGGATCTCTCCTATCCGGACACCGCGGTGTGGGTGTTGGCGTTCCCGGCCTCCGCCCTGCTCCTCGTCGCGCTCATCGGCCGTCGGGCCGGAGGTGCGCTCGCGGTGGGACTCGTCTACGGGGTGATCTTCTTCGGGCTCCTCGTGTCGTTCACGTCGCGCTATCTGGGTCCGCTGCCCTGGGCCGCATTGAGCGTCCTCGAAGGCGTTCTCACGGCAGTGGCCCTGATCCTGACCACACTGGCCTATCGCTGGATCCCCAGGGCCTTCCCGAGTGTCTGGGCGCGGCTCCTGCTTCTTCCGGCCGTCGTGGCCGCTCTGTGGGTCGCGCGAGAGCTTTTCGTCGGCTCCTGGCCCTACGGAGGCTTTCCCTGGGCGCGTCTGGGCATGAGCCAGGCCGAGAGCCCGCTGGCCCCCGTCACGTCGTGGATCGGCGTCAGCGGACTCAGCTTCCTGATGGTGTTCCTCGTCGCCCTCGTCATCCAGGTGATTCGCGAACGTGCCTGGCGCCGCCCGACCGCGCTGATCGCACCGGTGATCGCGACGGTAGCCCTGCTCGCCACACCCCTGTTCCCCACGACCGTCAGCGGATCGATGCGCATCGCCGCCGTGCAGGGGAACGGGCCGAGCGGCTATTTCGACGAGCGCCAGCCCTACTCGCTCATCGACGCGCAGACGGACGCGACCGAACCGCTCTATGGCGAAGACGTCGACCTGCTGGTCTGGCCAGAGGGATCGCTCGACTTCGACCCGTTCCAGTCGGATTCGCTGGCGCGGAGAATGAGCGCGATCGCCTCGCGGATCGGCGCGCCGCTGCTTGCGAACGCCGCGACGGAACGACAGGGTCTGTTCTACAACACCTCGATGCTGTGGACGAAAGACGGCGGCGACGGACAGGTGCACGACAAGCGGCATCCGGTTCCCTTCGGCGAGTATGTCCCCGACCGCCCGTTCTTCAACGCCCTCGCGCCCGATCTGATCGGTCTCATCCAACGCGAATACACGCCGGGGACGAACCCTCCGATCATCGATGTCGACGGAGTCAAGGTCGGTCTGGCGATCTGCTTCGACGTGATCTACGACGACGTGATCAACGAGGGGATCGGTGACGGAGCCGAGGTGCTCGTCTTCCAGACCAACAACGCGGACTTCCGCGGAACCGATGAGAACCTGCAGCAGCTCGCCTTTGCGCGGATGCGCGCGATCGAGACGGGTCGCAGCGTGGTTAACATCTCGACCGTCGGAACCAGTCAGATCATCCGCCCGGACGGGTCGACTGTCTCGAGTCTGGATGCAGGAAAGGCCGGAGCGCTGCTCGAGGATGTCGAGCTGCGCTCCGGCCTTACCGCTGGAATGGTTCTCGGCCCCTGGATCCAGCAGATTCTGCTGTGGGGCGGGTTGGGCGCGCTGGCCTTCGGGTGGTTGCGCGCCCGTCGGCGCTAAGCGCCGATCTTCTCGCGAGTCGGGTCTTCGCCTGCACCGCGTCGGGCGCGGATGAAGGCGAGTCGCTCTTCGAGAAGCTCTTCGAGCTCTGCACGGGTGCGACGCTCGAGGAGCATGTCCCAGTGCGTGCGGGCCGCCTTCTCGTCGGTGGCGTCGAGCGTGACGGCCTGGCCGTCGACGTTCAGGCGCGCGTCTGCTCCGCAGGCGCGGCATTCCCACGTCTGGGGCGGTTCTGCGTCTGCCGAGAACATCAGGTTCGTGACATGGCCGCAGGTGTCACAGATGTAGGTGGTTTCACGGCGCTCCATGAAAACGACGCCCTCTTCGCTCTGTAGGCTCTGGGCGCCGAGTCGGATGCCGCGTAGGCTGCGATCTGCCATTGTGTGGTCCTCTCGTCGCTGTCAGGTATAACGCTCCAGCCTGTGCGCTTCATCCACGCGAGCGGATTCTCGGCGCGATTCACAGCTGAATCCCAGCGCCACAGCGTAAAGGCGGCGTGGCGCGCTCAGCGGCCGATCGTGGCCATCGCGAGGTCGGCGCGGTCGGTGACGATCCCGTCGACACCCGCCTCGACCAGCCTTCGCATCGAGTCAGCATCGTTCACCGTCCACACGTGGACCTCGACGCCGCGTCGGTGCGCAGCGCGGAGAAGAGAGGGAGTGAGGACCTTCACACCGCGATGACGTTCGGGAATCTGCAGGACGTCGATGTCGTGCAGAGCGCGGGCGGGGGAGAGGCGGACGGCCGAGAGAGCGCGGACCGCGGCGATGGTGCGGCTGCCACCCGATGTGGCCGGGCGCAGAGCGGCACCGGCACGGAGCACGGCTGCGGTCGTCGCGCGACGGTTGGCATCCGAGAAGCTCGTGACGAGCACGCGGTGCGTGTGATCCTCGAGGATCGGGCCGAGGGGCTCGGCGGCCTCGGCGGTCTTCACATCGATGTTGAAACGCGTCGTCGGGAAGGCCGACAGCGCCTCTGCGACGGTGAGGAGTCCGCCGTGATCGGCGAAGATCTCGGCGAGCTCGCGGGTGCGCACATCCCGCACGGATCGGGGGTCGCCCACCAGCCGCTGCAGCGTCGCGTCGTGGAAGAGCACTACGTCGCCGTCGGCGGTCATCCGGCAGTCCGTTTCGATGTACTGGGCGCCGGCGGCGTGAGCGGCTGCGAAGGCTGCGGCCGAGTTCTCCCAGACGCCGGAGTCCCCGCCCGCCGCGGTGATCAGACCGCGGTGAGCGAGGACTCTGGGGTGGCCCGCCTTCTCGAAGTAGGGGTGCTTCACGCGCCAGGCGGGTTCGTCGGAGGCTGACCCGGTCGCGGGGTGAACGCGGAGCCGATGCCCTTGAGCGCCTCGGTGAGTTCACTCGGGATGATCCAGAGCTTGTTCGACTGTCCCTCGCTGATCTTCGGCAGCATCTGCAGGTACTGGTAGGCGAGCAGCTTGTCGTCCGGCTCACCCTGGTGGATGGCGGTGAAGACGTTCTGGATCGCCTCGGCCTCACCCTGTGCACGCAGCACTGCCGCCTGCTTGTCACCTTCTGCGCGGAGGATCTCTGCCTGCCTGGCGCCCTCGGCTTCGAGGATCGCGGACTGCTTCGTTCCCTCGGCCGTGAGGATCGCCGCGCGTCGGTCACGCTCGGCGCGCATCTGCTTCTCCATCGAGTCCTGGATCGAGATGGGCGGGTCGATCGCCTTGAGCTCCACTCGGCCGACGCGGATGCCCCACTTGCCCGTCGCCTCGTCGAGCACGACGCGGAGCTGGCCGTTGATGTTGTCGCGGCTGGTCAGAGCCTCTTCGAGGTTCAGGCCACCGACGACGTTGCGCAGGGTGGTCGTCGTGAGCTGCTCGACAGCACCGAGGTAGTTCGCGATCTCGTACGTGGCTGCTCGGGCATCCGTCACCTGGAAGTAGACCACCGTGTCGATCGACACCACGAGGTTGTCCTCGGTGATCACGGGCTGCGGCGGGAACGAGACGACCTGCTCGCGCATGTCGATGAGGGGCCGCAGACGATCGATGAAGGGCACCAGGATGTTGAGTCCTGGCATCAAGGTCTTGTGGTAACGGCCCAGACGCTCGACCACGCCTGCCGTGGCCTGGGGGATGATGCGGATGGAGCGGGCCAGCGTGACCACCACGAAGATGATGATCGCGATGACGAGGATCCACCCGATCGCTGCGGGAATGAACGATGCATCGTCCAAGAGGTTCTCCTAGTCGTTGACGGGACGGACGGTCGCGGTCGCGCCGTTGATCGCGATCACTGCGATCGGCGAGCCCTGGGGGATCGGCATGACCCCGGCGGTGCGGGCGGTCCAGGTGTCGCCGTTGCTCAGCTTCACCTGGCCCGAGATCTGGGTGATGTCCTGCAGAGCGGTGCCTCGGAGGCCGAGCAGCGCCTCGACGTTGGACTTCGTCGGGTCCTCACCTCGATGCAGGCGCTTGATCAGCGGTGGACGCAGGAACAGGATGAACAGTCCTGCGGCCGCGGCGGCGATCAGCACTTGCACCCAGACCGGGATGCCGACGAAGTCGGTGACGAGTCCGACCGCGCTGCCGA
Organism: Microbacterium sp. WCS2018Hpa-9; assembly: GCF_031843745.1. NCBI lineage: Bacteria > Bacillati > Actinomycetota > Actinomycetes > Micrococcales > Microbacteriaceae > Microbacterium > Microbacterium sp. WCS2018Hpa-9. The sequence goes on along the minus strand of NZ_JAVTIY010000001.1, from coordinate 195,280 downwards.
AGCTCAGCATGAGGAAGGTGAAGTCGAGAGTGAGCATCTCGATCACGAGGAAGATGGCGATCAGGATCAGCCATCCGATCCAAGCCCATTGGTCGATGAACTGTACGAATGTCGCGAAGTTGTCCATGCGGCCTCCTTTGCGGTCAACCTATCACGCAGCACGAGCCGGGTCCCGGCTCGACAGGACCGTCTTGATAGTCTGAAAGCGCCGTGTCATCACGGCGATTCACGCATCAGAGGAGTCACCGTGACCGACGTTCTTCCCGCAGGTTCTCTCGACGGCAAGGTCGCCCTTGTCACCGGCTCGTCTCGAGGAATCGGGGCGGACACCGTGCGCTACCTGGCCGAGGCCGGCGCCGACGTGGTCATCAACTTCCGCAACAAGGCGCCGCGCGCCGAGAAGCTCGCCACCCAGCTGCGCGAGCTGGGTCGGCGCGTGCTCGTCGTCGGTGCCGATCTGACCGACCCCGCGTCGGTCGCCGAGATGTTCGACACGGTGAATGCCGAGTTCGGTCGTCTCGATGTGCTCGTCCTGAACGCATCAGGGGGCATGGAATCAGGGATGGCTGAGGACTACGCGCTCACCCTCAACCGCGATGCGCAGCTGAACGTCCTCGACGCCGCGGCCCCTCTGCTCGGCGACGGATCTCGAGTCGTCTTCGTGACGAGCCACCAGGCGCATTTCATCCGCACCACGCCGACGATGCCGGAGTACGAGCCGGTCGCCCTCTCGAAGCGCGCCGGCGAAGACGCGCTCCGTGAGCGCATCCCGGGTCTCGCCGAGAAGGGCATCGGCTTCACCGTCGTCTCCGGCGACATGATCGAAGGCACGATCACGGCGACGCTGCTCGAGCGCGCCAACCCCGGGGCGATCGCCGAGCGCCGCGAGTCGGCAGGCAGGCTCTACAACGTGTCGGAGTTCGCCGCGGAGATCGCACGCGCGGCAGTCGACGCCGTTCCCGCCGACAACACCCGGCTCGTCGGCGACGTGAGCGCCTTCGCAGCGGAGTGAATCTCTGAGACCAACCGAAAGAGCCCCGTCTGGATGGACGGGGCTCTTCCGTTGCGAGAGGGTCAGATCGCGGAGTCGGCCTTCGCCGCGGCGACGAACTCCTTCGCGTCCTTGCCGAGGGTGATCGCGCGGACGATCTGCACGATACCGAGAACGACGAGCGAGATGCCGAGCACCAGCCAGAGAACCGCTGCCGCATACAGCGGGGAGAAGAGCACGACGATACCGGCGATGATGCTCAGGAGTGCGTAGAGCAGCGTCCACACTCGCGAGCCATCCTTGCCCAGGAGGGACAGCGCCACCACTCCGTCGACGATCCAGCTGATGCCGATGAAGATGACGACGACGAGTGCGAGGGTCGCAGCGGCGACACCGAGGTTCGCGAACGCGATGACGCCGGCGACGATGTAGACGAGGCCGAGCACGATGTGGCCGACTCGAGCCCACCCGCCCTTGACCTTCGAGAAGATGCCGAGGCCGATGTAGACGAGACCAGCGATCACGAGGTAGGTGGCGAAGATGCCTGTGACGATGACGGCGGACTTGAGCGGCCAGACGAGCAGGACGATGCCGGCGATGAGGGCGATGGCGCCCGAGACCGCCAGCACCACGCGAATGGACTTGAACAGTGATTTCGCTTCGGTTGCGAGTGGATCAGACATGGTTGGGGACCCCTTTCTGAGAAAAGCCTGTGAGGGATGGTCACAGAGTAGCGCTGTCTGGGGCGAGATGGGGGGAGGCCGATATCGATATGTCGCGGACGTTCACACGCTGTTACGCGAGGTCATGCGAAAATCGGGGGGTGACCCCGGACGACGATGCGCGGCTCCGCGAGCTCGTCGTGATGCGCAGAGTGCGGGATCGCATCGATCGCGAGTATGCGACGCCTCTCGATGTCGAGGCTCTGGCGCGCGGCGCGCACATGTCGGCGGGGCATCTGAGCAGGCAGTTCAAGGAGACCTACGGCGAATCGCCGTACTCCTATCTGATGACGCGGCGGATCGAGCGGGCCATGGCATTGCTGCGCCGCGGCGACCTCAGCGTCACCGAGGTGTGCTTCGAAGTGGGGTGCTCATCGCTCGGCACCTTCAGCACACGATTCACCGAGCTCGTCGGTGTCTCACCCCGCGTGTATCGTGAGCGCGCAGCGGATGTCGACGGCATCCCCACCTTCCAGGCGAAGCACGTGATCAGACCGATCAGGAATCAAGAAGCGCCGCGTACCGGCGCACATCTAACGTGAATCCCATGAAAATCAGCATCCATTACGCGTTCCTTCCGCACACCGACGCCGACGCTGCCCTCGGCTTCTACCGTGACGCCCTCGGTTTCGAGGTGCGCAACGACGTCGGTTATGACGGTCTCCGGTGGCTCACGGTCGGTCCCCACGGACAACCCGAGACGTCGATCGTGCTGCACCCGCCGGCCACGGATCCCGGGATCACCGACACAGAGCGTCAGACGATCCTCGAGCTCATCGCCAAGGGCAGCTATGGCGCACTGACGCTCGCGAGCGACGATCTCGACGCCCTGTTCGAGCGGCTCGTCGACAGCGGCGCCGACGTGGTCCAGGAGCCCATGGACCAGCCGTACGGAGTGCGCGACTGCGCGTTCCGCGACCCCGCCGGCAATCTGCTCCGAATCAACCAGGCCGGCTGACGCCGGTCCCTACTCGAGGATCCTCATGACGACGCACCCCGCTGACGGCCACGACATCATCCGCGTGCAGGGTGCGCGCGAGAACAACCTGAAAGAGGTGAGCGTCGACATCCCCAAGCGTCGTCTCACGGTGTTCACCGGGGTGTCAGGGTCGGGCAAGAGCTCGCTGGTCTTCGACACGATCGCCGCCGAGTCCCGACGCATGATCGACGAGACCTACAGTGCGTTCGTGCAGGGATTCATGCCGTCGGTGCCCCGCCCCGACGTCGACGTGCTCGAGGGGCTCACGACCTCGATCATCGTCGATCAGGAGCGTCTCGGGGCGAATCCCCGGTCGACGGTCGGCACCGTCACCGATGCGAATGCGATGCTGCGGATCCTCTTCAGCAAGCTGGGTCAGCCCTACATCGGAGGCCCCACCGCCTTCTCCTTCAACATCCCCACCCAGAGGGCCAGCGGAGTTATGACGGGGCCTGGCGGGGAGAGGAAGATCGTCAAGGACGCGATCTACCTCGGGGGCATGTGCCCTCGGTGTGAGGGCAGGGGAGCGGTGTCCGATCTCGACCTCGCTCAGATCGTCGACGAGTCGAAGTCTCTCGACGAGGGGGCCATCATGGTCCCGGGATACACCGCGGACGGCTGGATGGTGAAGGGCTTCTCCGCGTCGGGCTTCTATCCGGCCGACAAGCCGGTCGCTGAGTTCACCGAGAAGCAGCGCCAGCTCTTCCTCTACGGTGAAGTCACGAAGGTCAAGATCTCGGGCATCAACATGACCTACGAGGGACTCATCCCCAAGATCACGAAGTCGATGCTCTCGAAGGATCTCGACGCCCTGCAGCCGCACATCCGCGCCTTCGTCGAACGCGTGGCGACGTTCGCGACCTGCCCCGAGTGCGACGGCACCCGTCTGACCGAGGGCGCTCGCTCGTCGAAGATCGCAGGCATCAGCATCGCCGATGCGTGCCGCATGCAGGTCACCGACCTGGCGGAATGGGTGCGCGGTCTGGAGCTCCCCGGCGCAGCTCCGCTGCTCGAGGCGCTGCGTGCCAACCTCGACGCGTTCGTCACACTCGGCCTGGGGTACCTGAGCCTCGAACGTCCCTCCGGTACGCTGTCCGGCGGAGAGGCGCAGCGCATCAAGATGCTGCGCCACCTGGGGTCGTCTCTCACCGACGTCACCTACGTGTTCGACGAGCCGACCATCGGCCTTCATCCGCATGACATCCAGCGCATGAACACGCTGCTGCTGCGCCTCCGGGACAAGGGCAACACGGTGCTGGTCGTCGAGCACAAGCCCGAGACCATCGTGATCGGAGACCATGTCGTCGATCTCGGACCCGGCGCGGGAAGCGCGGGAGGCGAGATCTGCTTCGAGGGGACCGTCGAAGGGCTGAAGGCCAGTGGCACGCGCACGGGTGATCATCTCGATGATCGAGCGGCGCTCAAGGAATCGGTGCGCAGTGGCACCGGTGCGATCGAGATCCGCGGCGCCACCGCCAACAACCTGCAGAACGTCGATGTCGACATCCCCACCGGCATTCTCACCGTGGTCACCGGGGTCGCCGGTTCGGGCAAGAGCTCGCTGATCGACGGATCGGTGTCGAAGCTCGAGGGCGTCGTCGCGATCGACCAGGGTGCGATCAAGGGATCACGACGGAGCAACCCCGCGACGTACACGGGCATGCTCGAGCCCATTCGCAAGGCGTTCGCGAAAGCGAACGGGGTCAAGCCCGCGCTGTTCAGTGCGAACTCCGAAGGAGCGTGTCCGACGTGCAAGGGCGCCGGAGTGATCATCACCGAGCTCGGTTTCATGGACACGATCGAGACGCCCTGCGAGGACTGCGGCGGCAAGCGGTTCCAGGCTGCCGTCCTCGAGTACAAGCTGGGAGGCAAGGACATCACCGAGGTGCTGGATCTGCCCGTCGCCGAGGCGCGGGTGTTCTTCTCCGAGGGTGAGGCGAAGCTTCCCGCTGCCGCCACGATCCTCGGGCGCCTCGAAGACGTCGGCCTGGGCTATCTCTCCCTCGGGCAGCCGTTGTCGACGCTGTCGGGCGGCGAGCGTCAGCGCGTCAAGCTGGCGATCCAGATGGGGGAGAAGGGCGACACGTACGTCCTCGACGAACCGACCACGGGGCTCCACCTGGCGGACGTCCAGAACATCCTCGGTCTTCTCGATCGACTCGTCGAATCCGGCAAGACCGTGATCGTGATCGAGCATCACCAGGCGGTGATGGCCCACGCAGACTGGATCATCGACATCGGACCCGGCGCAGGCCACGACGGGGGTCGGGTCGTCTTCGAGGGAAGCCCGGCGGATCTCGTCGCTGCGAAGTCGACGGTCACCGCGGAGCACCTGGCAGAGTACGTCGGCGCGTAGGGGAGGCCTTGCCTCAGTCCCGGCGCGCGACGATGGTGAAGGTGCAGGGGATGAGGTTGCGTTCCGCCTCGGGCCACGCGTAGCCGCCCGGAACCTCGCCCATCCGCGGGCTGAACTGCCAGGGGAGTGTTCGGCCCTCGTCGAAGTGCAGGAGGCGGAGACCCGCTCTCAGCAACGATCCGAGGATCTCGGAGAGGGGGTGCGGCCACTCGTACGTGCGCGGGTGCGCGACCTTGCCGTCTCCGGCGTAGGTCGATTCGTCGTCCCATCGCTGCGCGCGGCCGTCGCCGAAGTACGGGTAGCGCGTCGTGAGGTCCTGCGCATCCTCGTCGAGAGCGAGCAGTGCGGGATGGCCGTCTCGGATGAAGAACGTGCCACCCGGGCGCAGCAGAGCGACGATCTGGGTCGCCCACCGGTCGAGATCCTCGAGCCAGCAGATCGTCCCGATGCTCGTGTAGACGACGTCGAAATGGCCCGACACGGCGTTGCTCGCGTCGAGGACGTCGGTCTGGACCCACGTGGCGGAGACTCCTGCGCGATTCGCGAGCGCCTCTGCGGCGCGTAGCGCCGGCTCCGAGAAATCGACGCCCGTCACGGTCGCCCCGGCGCGCGCCAAAGAGATCGTGTCCGTGCCGATGTGGCACTGCAGATGGCAGAGGTCGAGTCCTGAGAGAGTTCCACCGCCCACGAAACGACTGAGCACTGGCAGATCGTCGCTCACGACGTCGCTGATGTGGGTCGGATCGTCGTAAGCGTCCAACCCGTATGCTGCTTCGTGCAACGGGACGCGATCATCCCAGTTCTGCCTGTTCGCGCTTCTCGCTGCTTCCCAGTCGATCTCGACGTTGCTTCCGTTCACGTGTCGAGCCTATCGACCGCCCCGATCGCCCCGATTGCAGTGATCGTGGTAACGCCGATAATGCACATTATGTCAGGTCGCAAGCAGAGCGACCCCTCTCCACTGCCCGCGGATCACCATGGAGTACCGCGAAGGTCGATGTCGCCCTGCGGCCACTGATCTCTGCCAGCGCCCGAGCCGGCTGCGAAGATGAGTATCGGCCCCGCTGAAGATGTCACCGTCACGTTCGCGTCGATCATCGACACGTGGCGCTCCACGGCGTCCACCCGGGACCAGCCGGTGCGCTCGTAGAACGATGCGACCTCTTCTCGGCACCCGAGGTAGCCGAAGTCGACACGATCGTCGTCGCGCATCACCTGCTGGGCGTGGGTCATCACGCGACGGCCGACTCCGTCGGAGCGCCAGTCCGGATGGACCAGGACTCCCCCGGTTCCTGCGACCGCGACCTCGTGCGCGCCGACTCGTATGAAGCGCCGTTGAAATCCGACGTGAGCGATCGCGGTCGAGCCGTGGAAGAGCACCGTGTGCACATCTACCGGCGAGTACCCGTACGGGCGGTCAGGATTCCATTCTCCGTGCTCCGCTCGGTACTCGCGGTCGAAGAGGTCTCTCAGCGCCGCCGACTGTGATTCGGACAGGGCGTCGTGCTCGACGACGGCGACGTGCTCCGTCATTCAGAATCCGCCTTGCGTCGGATCGATGACGGCGGGCGTCGAGCGCAGCGCCGTCACTGTCAAGATGTTCCGCCCGTGCTCGCTCGCGGGGCGATCACTGCCTGAGTCCACGAAGCCGAGCTTCTCGAGCACGCGGCGCGAGGCGACATTCCATTCCCAGACGCTCGCCCACGCTCGATCGTGGCCTGCTGAAACCGCCCACGCGAGAACGGCTGTGGCGGCCTCCGTCGCGTACCCGCGGTTTTGGGTACTGCGCAGAAGTTCGAAGGCGATCTCCGGCTCTCCTTCTGCTCCGTTGTCCTCGAAGATGAGCCCGCAGTAGCCGTACGCTTCGCCGGTCGCGGCATCCTGCACGGTCAGCAAATCGGAGCGCGCGCTTGCCTCGTTCGCGATGCGGGCCGCGATGTCGGAGACTGTCGGGTGACCTTGCGCATCGAGTTTTCTATGCGCAGGTACGCGCTCGTCGCGTTCAGTCCACAGTCGGTGGAACACCTCCGCATCCGTGACCGCCTGGGGGCGGAGGGTCAACCGCGCCGTCTGCAGCGTCTCACGGCCCAGCGCGCCCCGCGCCTGGAGGATGGCACTCACGCTCGCGTCGCCGATCCGGCTTCGACGAGTTCGGCCAGAGCTGATGTCACCGAGCCCCAACCATCGAAGAACCCGAGATGCTCATGACGGTTGCGTGCCGCCGGGTCGCCATGTCGGACGATCACGCGATAGTCCGTGCCGTCGGGATGCTCGTCGAGCACGATCTCCGCGGTCATGGCGACGGGTTCGGGTCGTGCAGGCCTCAGGCGGCTGTCGATGACATTGGTGAAGATCAGGCGCTTGCCCGTTTCGACCACGAGGAAGATCCCGTCCGTATGCGGGAGGTACTCCCCTCCTGGTTCGCGCATGCTGGTGACGAAAGCGCCGCCGGCTTTCACAACGAGGTGATCGACTCGAGCCTGCGTGGGGGCAGGAACCCACCAGCGCGCCAACAGCTCCGGCTCGGTCCATGCGCGCCAGATCGAAGACGGAGAGGCTCTGATCACTCTCTCGAGCGTCAGATCCAGCCGGGGGTCGTGTGCGCTGATGGTCATCAGATCTCCTCCAATTCGGTCGCCACGTCTTCGAGACGGTCGGTGCGGGCTTCCCAGACCAGGCGCTGCTCGTCGAGCCAGTCCCCCACCACTGACAGGCGATCACGATCGAGACTGCAGGTGCGCACCCGCCCGCGTTTGACTGTGTGGATCAGCCCGCTCTGCTCCAGCGCTCGTATGTGCTTCATGAATGACGGCAACGTGATGGTGAACGGCCGCGCCAGGTCTCCGACGCTCGCAGGACCACTCCCCAGTGTTCGTATCACCTGGCGCCGGGTGGGGTCGGCAAGGGCGAGGAACACCTCGCTCACATCCTCATGGTTAGCCATGAAGTAAAGTATTGCGCGCGGTGCACAGTTAGCGCAAGAGCAAAGTTTTTCGGCGGCGTGCGACCTCGCGCTCGCGTCATCGCGGAAGCTGCGCTTCACGCAGTCAGTCGGCCCTCACTGCGCTGCCCAGACGCCGAGCTCGTTGCCGCTCGGGTCGACGAAGTGAAGTCGGCGGCCGCCAGGGAAGTCATACGGTCCCTGGATCACTGCGCCGCCCCCCTCCGTGATCGCAGCGTGAGTGGCGTCGAGGTCGTCCGAGTAGAGCAGCACGAGCGGGCCGCCGGCCGGGCGAGGCTGATCCGAGAGCAGCAGACCACCCACCTCCGACCCGTCGCCCGTCAGCGAGGCGATTCCCGCATAGGCGGGTCCGTAATCGACGAAGACCCAGCCGAACGTGTCTCCGTAGAAGCGCTTCGCGGCTTCGAGATCCGAGACGACGAGCTCTACATAGTTGATCGAGTGATGCACAGGTGCAGGTGTCATGCAGCCACGGTAGCGACCGCATCGGACATCCGGCAGTCCGCGTCGTCCCGCTCCACGCGATCAGAGAGGTCGCAGACCAGGAGTACCGTGGGAGGAGTGCAACAGGTTCCTCGCTCCCCCGTGACCACCCCGGGATGGAGGGCCTGGCTCATCTGGAGCGTCGGCGTCGCGGCGTATGTCCTGGCGATCACCAACCGCACGTCTCTCGGCGCCGTCGGCGTCGAGGCCGCCGATCGGTTCCAGGCGGATGCCTCGACCCTCGCGCTGTTCGCCGTGGTGCAGCTCGCCGTCTACGGTGGCATGCAGATCCCCATCGGCATCCTGCTCGATCGCTTCGGCTCACGCCCCATCATGACGATCGGGATGCTGCTGATGGCCGCGGGCCAGCTCACCATGGCCCTCTCCCCCGGCATCGGGATCGCGATCTTCGCCCGTATCCTGCTCGGCGCCGGAGATGCGGCGATCTTCCCCGCTGTGCTTCGACTGGTGGCGACCTGGTTCCCCGCGCAGCGAGGGCCGATCATGGTGCAGTTCACCGGCATCGTCGGTCAGGCGGGTCAGCTGATCGCGCTCGTTCCGCTCGCGGCGCTTCTGCATGCGACCACGTGGACGATCACCTTCGGCAGCATCGCGGGGCTCGGCGTGCTGTTCACGATCCTCGTCGCGCTCGTCATCCGCAATCACCCTGCCGACCGCGGTGCTGATGTGACGGTCGACACCGACACGGGCGTGATCCGCGTCGTGACCTCGGCGATCGATACGGGCGTCGGCATCAGAGCGGCGTGGGCGCACCCCGGCACCCGTCTCGCCTTCTGGTCGCACTTCACGACGCCTTTCGCCGGCACCGCCTTCATCCTGCTCTGGGGAATGCCGTTCCTCACCGCGGCTCAGGGCCTCGACACCGCGCACGCGGCGGGGATCATCTCGGTGTATGTGGTCGCCGGAATGGCGCTCGGTCCGATCATCGGCGACCTCTCGCGTCGTCTGCCCAATCAGCGCTCGCTCGCCCTCGTGCTCCCTGCCGTCGGGGTGCAGTTCATCGCCTGGGTGGCCGTCCTCGCTCTGCCCGAACCGGCTCCACTCTGGCTGCTGTACGTGCTCGCCGTGGCGCTTGCGACGGGCGGCCCTGCGAGCATGATCGCCTTCGACCACGCGCGCACCCACAACCCCTCGCACCGCCTGAGCACCGCGACCGGCGTCACCAATGCGGGCGGCTTCATCGCGGCTCTGATCGCGATCTTCCTCATCGGTCTCGCACTCGACCTGCAAGGTGCGGGGACGCCGGAGACCTACTCGCTCGAGGCGTTCCGTGTCGCGTTCCTCATGCCCATCCCGCTCTGGATCCTCGGGGTCACGTTCATCCTGATCGAGCGCAAGCGGACGCGCATCAGGATGGGCTTGGATCCCGAGAGGCGACGCTGACTGCTTCTAGGATGATTCTCATGCCCACGAGCTTCACCCTCTCGAACGACCGCGCCCTGATCGACGGTGACCTGGTGCACCGCTGGCTGAGCGAGGAATCGTACTGGGCGAAGGGCCGCAGTCGCGCGACGCAGGATGCCGCGATCGACGCATCGCGCAACTACTCGATCCGCGACGAGACGGACCGGCAGGTCGGGTATGCCCGCGTCGTGACCGACGCAGTGACCTTCGCGTGGCTGTGCGACGTGTTCGTCGACGGGAGCGCCCGAGGGCACGGAATCGGTCGGATGCTGGTTGAAGGTGTGCTCGAAGACCTTCGCGAATCCACGACGGTCAAGCGCATCATGCTCGCCACGAGCACCGCCGGCGGGCTGTACGAGCAGTACGGCTTCGCACCGTCGGCCGATCCGAACCACTACATGGTGAAGCTGATCGATCGAGCCTGAAGTCAGCGCCCCGGTCGCCTCAGCGGCGTCCATCCGAACGGCACGGGTCCGTCGATCACCGCCCGCTCGCGATCCGCACGCGCTGACCAGCCCTGTGCGTCATCCGGGGTGTCGAAGGCTCCTCGGGCGACACGCAAGCCGACGTCCTCGTGATGCATCCGGGGTCCTCCCCCTCGGCGCACCGACGCCCGCACGCTCCAGGAATCGTCGGCGAATCCGCCACCGCGGAACACCCGGTAGTCGCCATAGCGGGCAGGATCCAGAAGATCCCAGCACCACTCCCACACGTTGCCGAGCGTATCGAAGAGCCCGTGCAGGTTCGGCAGCTTGCCACCGACATCCTGCGGGGATGAGACAGCGTCGGCGCTCGTCCAGGCGGCGTCAGTCAAAGGTGCATAGTGAGGACCGACCGAGCCCGCCCTGCAGGCGTACTCCCACTCGGCCTCGGTGGGCAGTCGATATCCGTCGCCCGTCGCGTCCCAGGTGACGTCCTCGCCGTCGAACCGATATACCGGATCGAGGCCCTCCCATTCGGAGGCGGCATTGCAGAAGTGGATCGCGCGCAACCAGCTCAGGTCGACAGCGGGCCGCCGCGGATGCTGCGACGCGATGGGGAGGATCTCGGCGAGCTGCTCTTCGGTGATCGGGAACACTCCGATCTCGAAGTCCTCGACAGTGACGGTGCGCTCGACTTTGCGACGCGCATCATGCAGGGTCACCGAACCGCCCGTGATGCGGCGCATCTCGATGTCGGTCACGCCTGCGGGACTCTCTCGACCCAGTCGGGGTACTTCGCGGCGCGGCCGTCTCCGGAAGAGGTGCGCGTGACGCGCCGCCTGACCCAGGGGCCGACGAACTCGCGATAGTAGGCGAGGCCGGCCGGTCCGCCGGCGGTGAGAGAGGTCGGCGACCACCACGTCGACGGCGGCTCGAACCCCAGGCCTTGCAGCACACGCGCGGCGACGCGGTGATGACCCGCTGAGCTCATGTGCAGGCGATCGGCAGACCAGTACTTCGCGTCTGCGAGCTCGCGATCGGGCCAGTTCAATGCCCGCACGACGTCGTCGCGACCCTCGACCCTGCGCAGCACGGCATCGGAGAGCAGGTCTCCGCGACGTTGCACGAGTGACCCCATCGGAAGCTGGCCGCTCGGATTCGCCCCGGAGAGAAGGATCAGCGTGACGCCCTCTTCGTCGCACCGGCGCAGAACGCGACTGAAAGCGTCGGCGATGTGCTCGAGGTCGGTCCTCGGCCGGAGCATGTCGTTGCCGCCGCCGTTGAACGAGAGATGTGTCGGACGCAGCGCGAGCGCGGGCTCCAGCTGCTGCTCGACGATCGGCCAGGCCAGCTTGCCGCGGATCGCGAGGTTGGCGTAGCTGATCGGGTGACCGGCGGCATCGGCCCAACCCTGAGCCACGAGATCCGCCCATCCTCGTTCGCGGCCGTCGGGTAGAACATCACCCACTCCCTCGGTGAAGGAATCTCCGATGGCCACATAGCGAACGTCAGTCACCTCGCCAGCCTATTCCCGCGCACGGACACTCAGGCAATCAGCGGTCGTCGAGCGCCATCCCGCCGCGATCGACCAGGCCCCACGCCGCCGCCGCCGCGACGACGAAGCACGCGCCGAACACCGCGAACAGCACCGGTGCGCCCCCGGCGACGAGCACGACCGGCACGACCAGCGGGGCGATGATCGACGCGATGCGGCCCACTCCCGCAGCCCAGCCCGCCCCTGTCCCCCGCAGCGATGTCGGGTAGATCTCCGGAGTGACGGCGTACAGGGCACCCCAGGCGCCGAGATTGAAGAACGAGAGGGCCATGCCGGAGGCGATGATGGCGGCCTCGGTCGTCGACGTTCCGAAGAAGACAGCCGACACAGCGGATCCGACGAGGAAGACCGAGAGCGTGGTGCGCCTGCCCCACACCTCGATCAGCCACGCGGCGACCGCATAGCCCGGGAGCTGAGCGAGGGTGATGATGAGCGTGAATCCGAAAGATCGAACGAGATCGAACCCCGCATCGACCAGGATGCTGGGGATCCAGATGAATGCGCCGTAGTACGCGAAGTTCACGCAGAGCCAGACGATCCAGAGGCAGATGGTGCGTACGCGGAACTCCGCGTTCCACAGCGTGGTCAATCGCGCGCGCGTGGTGACGGCGATCGCTCGCGACACCGGCTCTCGCCTGATCGCCGGCCCCGGTTCGACCCCCGCGTCCGCCTCGAAGGTCGCGACGATCCGGTCGGCCTCGGCGATGCGCCCGCGCGAGGCGAGCCACCGCGGCGACTCCGGGAGCCCCCACCGGACGATCAGCGCATAGACGGCGGGGATCGCGCCGAGTGCGAAGGCCCAGCGCCACCCTTCGTCGGATGCGGGGATCACGAAGAAGCCGATCAGCGCGGCCGCCGTCCATCCCAGCGCCCAGAACGCCTCGAGGATGACGATGAGCCTGCCTCGGATGCGGGCGGGCGCGAACTCGCTCACATAGGTGGAAGCCACGGGAAGCTCGGCACCGAGGCCAAGCCCTACGAGGAACCGCAGCACGAGGAGCGCGGCGAGACCGCTCACGAGTGCGCTTGCTCCCGTTGCCACGCCGTAGATCAGCAACGTCAGTGCGAAGACTTGGCGTCGCCCGAGCCTGTCGGCGAGAAGGCCGCCGAGGGTGGCGCCGATCGCCATGCCGATGAAGCCGACGGATGCGATCCATCCGGCATCCGTCTTCGTCAGTCCCCACTGCTGAGTGAGAGCCGCGAGGATGAACGAGATGAGTCCGACGTCCATCGCGTCCAGAGCCCAACCGACCCCTGAGCCGGTGAGAAGACGCAGGTGACGGCGCGTGAACGGGAGCTCATCGAGGCGCCCGGCGATCGACGCCCGGCTCGGCAGCGCGGTGTTGGCCATTCCTTCATCGTAGATGGGCGCACCGCGCTGCTGAGCTGTGCGTCAGTCGCGATCGGCCAGCAGCCGGCGCACCCGAGGAATGACCTCGGAACCGTAGAGCTCGATGCTGCGCATCATCGAGTCGTGCGAGAGCGTGCCGGTGGCGTACTTCATGTCGAAGCGGCCGAGCCCGAGCGTCGTGACGGTGTCGGCGATCTTGGCGGCGACCCGGTCGGGCGAACCGACGTAGAGGGCTCCCGCAGGGCCCACGTCGTTCTGGAAGCGTGCCCGGCTGTACGGAGGCCATCCACGCTCGCGACCGATGGTGTTGTTCATCGCCTCGAACCCGGAGTACGCGGCCTCCCATGCCTCCTCATCGGTGTCGGCGATGTGGCCCGGGGAGTGAACGGCGATCGGGTGCGAGGTGGTGCCGAAGGACGCCACCGAACGGTGGTACAGATCGACGAACTGGCGGAAGCGACCGGCCGGACCTCCGATGATCGCGAGCATGAGGCCGAGCCCGTGACGCGCCACACGCACCACGGACTCCGGGCTGCCGCCCACCCCTACCCAGGTGCGCAGACCGTTCTCGGTCTTCGGGAAGACGTTCGCGTTCTCGAGCGATGCGCGCATCGATCCGGACCACGTCACCGGCTGCTCTATGAGAAGCTCGACGAAGAGCTCCAGCTTCTGCTCGAAGAGGGCGTCGTAGTCGCGGAGGTCATAGCCGAAGAGCGGGAAGGACTCGATGAACGAGCCCCGGCCGAGCACGACCTCGGCTCGTCCGTTCGAGAGGGCGTCAAGGGTGGAGAAGCGTTCGAAGACGCGCACCGGGTCGTCGGAGGACAACACGGTGACGGCGGTGCCGAGGCGGATGCTCTTGGTGCGACCCGCGATGGTGGCGAGCACCATCTCCGGCGCCGACACGGCGAACTCCGTGCGGTGGTGCTCCCCCACGCCGAAGAAGTCGACGCCGACGCTGTCGGCTCGCTCCGCCTGCTGGACGATGTTGCGGATCGTCTGCGCGCCCGTGAGAAGCTCGCCGTCGTCGCCTCTCGTGATGTCGCCGAAGGTGTCCAGCCCGAACTCGATGCTCATGTCAGCCCTTTCTATTCAGCTGAATGAACAGCGGATGCTGCCGCCGCATTCCCTCAGCGCGTCAGAAGGGCGGTTCGGAGCGTGTCGAGTCCGACGCCGCCCATGTCGAGAGCCCGCTTGTGGAACTCCTTCACGTCGAAGTCCGCGCCCCGCTCAGCCTGATAGGCGTCGCGCACCTGCTCCCAGATGCGCTGGCCCACCTTGTAGGAGGGCGCCTGGCCTGGCCAGCCGAGATAGCGGTTGACCTCGAACTGCACGAACTGGTCGGACATGTTCACGTTCTTGCGCATGAAGTCCAACGCGTAGTCGGCGTCCCAGGTGCCTTCGCCATCGAGGCGCGGCTTGCCCAGGTGCACGCCGATGTCGAGCACGACGCGGGCTGCACGCATGCGCTGGCCGTCGAGCATGCCCAAACGGTCGGCCGGGTCGTCGAGGTAGCCCAGCTGCTGCATCAGACGCTCGGCATACAGTGCCCAGCCCTCTGCATGGCCGGAGGTGCCGGCCAGCAGACGCCGCCACGAGTTGAGCTCGGTGCGGTTGTAGACGGCCTGCGCGATCTGCAGGTGATGGCCGGGAACACCCTCGTGGTAGACGGTCGTCAGTTCGCGCCAGGTGTCGAACTCGGTGACGCCCTCAGGAACCGACCACCACATGCGCCCTGGACGCGAGAAGTCGTCGGTCGGACCGGTGTAGTAGATACCGCCCTCTTGGGTGGGGGCGATCATGCACTCGAGGGTGCGAATCGCCTCCGGGATGTCGAAGTGCGTCGCGCCGAGCTCGGCGACCGCGCGGTCGCTCGTCTCCTGCATCCAGCGCTGCAGAGCCTCGGTGCCCACGAGCTTGCGAGCCGGGTCGGCCTCGAGGTGGGCGACGGCCTCTTCGACCGACGCACCGGGGAGGATCTCGTTCGCGATCGCGGTCTGCTCGGCGACCATGCGGGCGAGTTCTTCACGGCCCCATTCATAGGTCTCATCGAGGTCGATCGTCGCTCCGAGGAAGCGACGGGAGTTCAGCGCATAGAGCTCGCGGCCCACCGCGTCGGTCTCGGTCGCCGCGGGCGCCAGCTCTTCCGCGAGGAAGCTGCGCAGCTCGTCGTATGCGACCCGCGCTGCGGCGGAGTTGTCGGCCAGGGTGCGTGCGAGGGACGCGGGGAGATTGCCCTCGTGGGGGGCCGCCTCGGCCACGAACGCGGCGAAGAATCCGTCGTCCGCGGTGTAACGGTCGATCTGTGTCGCGACCTCCACCACCTGACGGCGAGCGGGGGTGACTCCGGCGGCGATGCCGGCGCGGAGGGTCTCGGTGTAGCCCCGAAGCGCACCGGGCACTGCAGCGAGACGCGTCGCAATGACGCTCCAGTCGTCGGCTGTGGCCGTCGGCATCAGGTCGAAAGCCGACCGCACGTCCTGGGGTGCCGAAGCGATGACGTTCAGGTCGCGGAGGTGCCAGCCGGCGTCATGGAGCTCGAGGTCGAGGCTGAGCTCAGCGGCCAGATCGGTCTTCGTGACCTGATCGATCGCATCGACCGGTTCGAGGGCCTCCAGCTTCGCGAGTGTCGAACGGGTCGCTGACGCGATCTGCTCGTGCCCTTCGGGGCTCAGGTCGCCGAAACGGTCGTTGACCTCGTCTCGACCGATGTAGGTGCCGAGCGTCGGAGCGAGCACAGCGATGGTGTCGACCCACTCATCGGCGACTCTGTCGATGGCAGACGGTGTGCGAGGGGAAGAGGTCATCCCTCCAGCGTAGCCCTGCACCCCCGGCGCAGGATATTGGCATGCCCATCGCTGGGTTCTTACCCGTCACGATAGCCCGGTGATGCTCAGTGAGCTGCCTCGTTCCAGTCGTGTCCGCGTCCGACCTGAACGTCGAGAGGCACGGTGAGGTCCGCCGCATCGCCCATCCGCGCTCGAACGATCCGTTCGGTCGCATCCCACTCCCCCGGTGCCACTTCGACGACGAGCTCGTCGTGGATCTGCAGCAGTGCGCGCGAGGTGAGACCTTCTGACCTGAGGTCCTCGTGGATGTGCAGGAGCGCGATCTTCATGATGTCGGCGGCGCTTCCCTGAATCGGCGCGTTGAGCGCTGCGCGCTCGGCGTTCTCGCGCAGCACCCGGTTCGGGCTCGCGAGGTCGGGGAACGGTCGGCGCCGTCCGAAGATCGTCTCGGTGTACCCGACCTCCTTGGCCTTCATGACGGATGCCCGGAGGTAGTCGCGCACCGCACCGAACCGAGCGAAGTACTCGACCATCAGCTGCTTCGCCTCAGACTGCTCGATGCGGAGCTGCTTCGACAGCCCGAATGCCGAGAGGCCGTAGACGAGCCCGTACGACATCGCCTTCACCTTCGTGCGCATCGCGGAGGTCACATCGCTCGGCTCGACGCCGAAGACACGCGCACCGACGAACCGGTGCAGATCCTCGCCGCTGTTGAACGCCTCGATGAGGCCTTCGTCGCCCGAGAGGTGGGCCATGATCCGCATCTCGATCTGGGAGTAGTCGGCGGTGAGGAGTGCCTCGTAGCCCTCTCCCACCTGGAAGGCGCTGCGGATGCGTCGGGATTCTTCGGTGCGCACCGGGATGTTCTGGAGGTTCGGGTCGGTGCTCGACAGGCGTCCGGTCTGGCTGCCGGTCTGCACGTACGTCGTGTGCACGCGGTGATCCGGCTGGATGGCCGTGTCGAGCGACTCGATGATCTGGCGCAGCTTCGTCGCCTCACGATGCTGCAGCAGCAGACCGAGGAACGGATGCGGGTGAGACTCCTGCAGGTCGGCGAGCACGGCGGCATCCGTGGAGTACCCGGTCTTGGTCTTGCGGGTCTTGGGGAGCTGCAGGTCGTCGAACAGCACCTCCTGCAGCTGCTTCGGAGAGCCGAGGTTGAACTCGCGACCGACGATGCCGAACGCGTTCTGAGCGAGAGCCTCGGCGCGAGTCGCCAGCTCGCCCGAGAACGTCGACATTACGTCGTGCGACACCGCGACTCCCGCGACCTCCATGTCGGCCAGGGTCAGCAGCGTCGGAAGCTCGATGTCGGTGAGCACGGTGGCGACGGACTCGGGGATGTCCTCGCGCAGTGCGGTGGCGACACGGAGCGTGAACCAGGCCTCCTGCGACGGAGTGGCGCCTTCGGTCTCAGGAACGAGCTGCGTCGGGTCTGCCTCAGGCAGCTTCTCACCGAGATAGCGCTCTACGAGGTCGCCGAGGGTCTTGTCGGGGAAGCTCGGACGCAGCAGCCATCCGGCCAGACTCGTGTCGTAGGCCAAGCCGCTGAACCGCACACCCAGTCGCAGCAGGGCCTTCACCTGGGGCTTCGCGTCGTGGAGCACCTTGGGCCTCGCGGACTCGAGCCATGGACGCAGGACATCGACGACGTCGTGGTTCCAGTCGAGTTCACGGAGCTCGCCCGCAGCCGCGGCCCCGAGCCTTGTCGGAGCACCGCCCTGCACGACGATCCGCACGGCGATGTCGTCGGGCTGCGACTCGGCCCAGCTGACGAACTCTGCCGCGGTGACCTGGGTGGGCTCAGGCAGCACCACAGCCGTCGCCGGGTCGTCGGCGACCTCCCCCGCGCCGACGGCCTCGAAGACGCGTGGCAGCAGAGTGCGGAACTCGAGACGGGCGAAGATGTCGCGCACGGCCTGGGCATCGATCGGCGCGACGGCGAGGTCGTCAGGCGCGACGGGAAGTTCGACGTCGGTCAGCAGTCGGTTGAGCCGGCGGTTGCGTCGCACGTCTTCGATGTGCTCGCGCAGGTTGCCGCCCACGACGCCCTTGATCTCGTCTGAGCGCTCGAGCAGATCGTCGAGCGAGCCGAATTGGGTCAGCCACTTGACTGCCGTCTTCTCGCCCACCTTGGGCACCCCGGGAAGGTTGTCGCTCGTCTCGCCGACGAGAGCAGCGATGTCGGGGTACTGCTCGGGTCGCACGCCGTAGCGCTCCTGCACGGTCACCGGGTCGTACCGCTTGAGCTGCGAGACGCCCTGAACCGACGGGTACAGCAGCGTGACGTCGTCGGTGACCAGCTGGATGGTGTCACGGTCGCCGGAGACCACGAGAACGTCGTAGCCCTGCTCGGCGCCCTGCGCCGCGAGGGTCGCGAGGATGTCATCGGCCTCGACCCCCTCTTTCGTGAGCACCGGGATCGACATCGCGGCCAGGCAGTCCTGCAGCAGCGGGATCTGCCCGCGGAACTCCTGCGGCGACTCGGAGCGTGTCGCTTTGTATTCGGGGTACACGTCGGTGCGGAACGAATGGCGAGAGGTGTCGAATGCGATCGCCATGTGCGTCGGCTGCTCGGCCTTGATGAGGTTCACCAGCATCGACAGGAAGCCGTAGATGGCGTTCGTGTGCTGGTTGTCTTTGGTCGTGAAGTTCTCGACCGGCAGGGCGAAGAAGGCACGATAGGCGAGCGAATGGCCGTCGACGACCATGAGGGTAGGCTTTGCGGAGTCCGTCACCCTGTCAGCCTAACGAGGACGACAGACACCCGCTGAGGAGGAACCATGAGCGACACCGCGACCAGTGCAGGACTCGACTGGGCGACAGCCCGGGGAATGGGTGCGCTCGCTCAGAAGATGGGCATGGAGTTCCTCGAGTTCACCACCGAGCGCTGCGTCGCGACGCTTCCCGTCGAGGGCAACACGCAGCCCGTCGGCCTCATGCACGGCGGCGCCTATGTCGTGCTCGGTGAGTCGCTGGGATCCATGGCCGCCAACCTGCACGCGGGTCCAGGGCGACTGGCCGTGGGGGTCGACATCAACGCGACGCACACGCGATCGGCGACGTCCGGCGTGGTGACCGGCGTGTGCACGCCCGTGCACCTCGGGCGCAGCATCACGGTGCACGAGATCGTCGTCTCCGACGATCAGGGCCGCCGGTGCTCGACGATCCGGATCACCAACATGATCAAGGACGCTCCCGAGGCTCGCTGAGAGGTTCTTCCAGCAGCAGCTGGAACAGCAGGTGGTCCTGCCACTCCCCCGCGATGCGCAGGTACTGCGGTGCGATGCCGATGCGCTCGAAGCCGTTGTCCGCGAGAACACGCTGTGAGCCGGAGTTGTGCAGCAGTGTCGCTGCCTGCAGGCGGTGCAGTCGCACTTCGTCGCGCGCGTACGCGGCGACGAGGCGCACCCCGCGGGATGCGAGACCGCGACGGAGACGAGTCTTGTCGATCCAGTAACCCAGATCGGCGTTCCAGAACGCACCGCGCACGATGTTGTTGAGGTTGATCCGTCCGCGGATCTCGCCGTCGGACGACTCGATCACGAAGCGGATGTTCCGGCCTGCAGAGGCTTCGATGACGCACTGCTCGGCGTGGAACTCCTGCCACTCCGGGGTGAAGAACTCCGGCGCCCTGAGCGGCTCCCACGGTGCGAGATGCTCTCGGTTCGCCGAATACGCTCTCGCCAGTGCAGCGCCGTCACCGATCTGAACAGGACGCAGCAGGTGCTCCGCGTCGAGCGGCAGCAAAGACTACTTCTTCGGAGCGAGCTGCTCGATGATCGCCTTGGCGACGTCCTGCATCGTGAGACGGCGGTCCATCGATGCCTTCTGGATCCAGCGGAACGCCTCCGGCTCGGAGAGGCCCATCTTCTCGTTCAGCAGGCCCTTGGCACGATCGACGAGCTTGCGGGTCTCGAAGCGCTCGACCATATCGGCGACCTCGGCCTCGAGCGTGATGATCTGCTCGTGACGGGCGAGGGCGATCTCGATGGCGGGCAGCAGGTCGTTCGGAGTGAAGGGCTTGACGACGTAGGCCAGCGCTCCGGCCTCGCTCGCGCGCTCGACGAGCTCCTTCTGGCTGAACGCCGTGAGAAGGACGACGGGTGCGATGTTGCCCTTGTGCAGCTTCTCGGCTGCGCTGATGCCATCGAGCTGCGGCATCTTGACGTCCATGATGACGAGGTCGGGGCGGAGCTCGGTCGCGAGTGCCACGGCCGTCTCGCCGTCACCTGCCTCACCGACGACATCGAAGCCGTTGTCGCGGAGGATCTCGACGATGTCGAGACGGATCAGCGACTCGTCCTCGGCGACGACGACGCGTCGGGGTGCGGATGACGTGGGCTGTTCTGCTGCCTGCTCTTGCTCGGTCACAGACCCATCCTAGTGGAGACCACCTCTGAGGTCCCCCGATGGTGTGACGGGTGCGGGTCAGTGCGGATCGCCTGCGCTAAAGTCGAAGACGCGACACACGAGCCGGCGTGGCGGAATGGCAGACGCGGAGCACTCAAAATGCTCTGTCCGAAAGGGCGTGTGGGTTCGAGTCCCACCGCCGGCACATCAGTTCAGATGCTGATCCATACCCGACCGTCGATCAACAGATATCGATCGAGGGCGGGGCTCATCGCCTCGAGGATCATCCGCTCAGCGACCGCAGGATGGTCGGCGGTGACGACGTCCCGCGGAACCACGGCGCGGATGATCGCGTCGAGGTTCTCATCCGTTGCATCGACGTGAAGTCCGCCGACCAGCACCGGTTCATATGTCTGGCCGTCGTGCACCCGGCCGCCGTCGGGGCCGAGAATGGTGTCGCATGTGCGGGTCTGAGCAAGATACGTGGGGACGCAGGCGATGGCATCGTAGGTGCGGAAGCGACGCCTGAGACGGAATCGGACGCCGATGCTTCCCGATTTCCTCGTGAGCGGCGGCGTGTCGTCGAGCTCCGGGTGCCCGATGAGGGCAGGCCGCTGAGCTGCGGATGGCGCTCCGACCAGCGGGCGGGAGCGCTCGGGTCGCTCGGCCACGGCGGGTTCGATGGTCAGGTCATCCATGGGTGGGGTGCGGGCCTGCCGCCGTGCGGGCGGGCTGCGCCTGACCAGAGTACAGGTCTGCGGCTGAGAACCTGCGGGGCCGTGGAAGGAACAGTGAGGCCTGAGCGCCGACCGGTCGCTCAGCGCTCGGACAGCGCGGCGACCTCTGCGAGGACCCGGGGATTCGCGAGAACCCGGAAGTGCCCGCCGGAGTCGAGACGCACGTTCTTCATCGCGCCGCTGAGCTCGCTGCCCTCGGGGATGTGCGGGTCGAACTCTGCGTAGATCGACACGATCCGCTCGTTGACATCGAGCTGGCGCGCGAGCTGCATGATCGAAGGATCCGAGGGCGAGAACGCCCGGAGAGAGCGGACCGGCAACATGCGCGCATAGCTGGAGCCGCCGAAGGGCGTGGCGACCGCCACCATGGCGCGCACCCGGAAGCCGGAGGGGCCGGCCATCGCCATCTTGCCCGCGAGACCGCCCTTGCTGTGCGCGACGATGAGCGCATCGGTGAGCTGCGCCGTCTCGAGGAAGTCGGTCATGAGCTGGGCTGATTCGACGACCGGCCTGCGATTGTGCCTGAGCGAATCGAGGACATGCACGGGGTGGCCCCGGGCGTGCAGCGCCGTGATGAGCGGCTGCATGAACCGCCAGGTCTCGTACACGCCGGGAAGGATCACGATCGGTGCCTCAGAGCCGCTCGCGAACGATGCGGCGTCGCGTCGGTCGAAGGCAGCGCGCAGTTGCCAGTACACGGCATAGGTGTAGTCGGCGATCCACCAGACGGCTCGTCTCAGCGTGCGGATGGCGCCCACCCCTCGATCGCTTCTGCGACTGCCTGCGGGGCGGAGAAATGCACGTTGTGGACCTGCCCGGGGATCTCGACGAGCACTCCGTCGCGTGCCGCGGCGCTGAGCGCGTGGCCCCACTCCGATCCGGCGACCGGGTCGTCGCCTCCGCGGATGACGAGCACCGGCATCTGCAGTGCCCGAACCCCCGACGCCGTCGAGTATTCGACCATCCGCCGTGCCTGCTTCAGATACCGGCGGATGCCGCACCGCAGGTAGTCGACCAGGACGACGGCGTTCGCGGCCGGGGACTCCCCCAGCGTGTCGACCACCAGAGCCCGTGCCTGCGCACCGAGAGTGCGGTGACGCTCATCGACGACCGGGCCGATCATCACGACGCCCTCGACAGGCTCTGTGCGCGCACGCGCAGCTTCGAGCACCCATTGGGCTCCCATCGAATGCCCGACGTAGACGACGCGTTCAGGGCCCAGCACCGCGACGAGCTCTGCCAGCAGGCGTCCCATGTCTGCGACCTCGAGATCGCGCTCTGGCTGCGGCAATCCCGCGAAACCGGGGAGGTCGATCGAGATCACCCGTGCCGACTCCGGCAGGGCCTCGTGCAGAGGAGCGAAATAGCGATGCGACATGCCGACGCCGTGGATCAGCACGTACGTGACGGCATCCGATGCCTTCGTCTCGGTGCTTTCGTGAAGGCGGAAGGCCTGGCCCGCCACGACGATGCGCCGAGAGAGAAGAGTCATCCGCTCACCGTAGGTGCGGCGCGAACTCCTGCGCCAGCCGCTTGACATGGTCCCGCGGAACCTTGCCGAACGCACGACGAAGGGGCGGAACAATCGTTCCGCCCCTTCCTGTGCGACCTGGATCAGATCGTCGCTTCCTTGTAGATCGGAGCGGCGCCGTTCACGGCGTCCCCGACCTTGTGGACGCGGATGTCGTTGGTCGAGCCGACGATTCCGGGAGGGGACCCGGAGATCACGACGACCTTGTCACCCTCGACGGCGAGACCGCTGCCGAGCAGATAGTCGTCGACCTGCAGATACATCAGGTCGGTGTGCTGCACCATGTCGACGAGCTTCGAGCGGATGCCCCATGTGAGGGCCATGCGCCGACGGATGCTCGGCTCGGGGGTGAACGCGATCATCGGGATGCGCGAGCGCAGACGCGAGAGGCGGCGGGCCGAGTCACCCGACTGCGTGAACACGCAGAGGTACTTGGCGTCGACGAACTCCGCGACCTCGAGGGCGGCGAGGGTGATCGCACCACCCTGGGTGCGCGGCTTGGTCGTCAGCGGGGCGATGCGCTCCAGACCGTGCTCCTCGGTGGACTCGATGATGCGAGCCATCGTCTCGACGACGACCACGGGGTAGTCGCCCACGCTGGTCTCGCCCGAGAGCATCACGGCGTCTGCACCGTCGAGCACGGCGTTCGCGACGTCGGAGGTCTCTGCGCGCGTGGGCACGGGGCTGTTGATCATCGACTCGAGCATCTGCGTCGCGACGATGACCGGCTTCGCCATGCGGCGCGCCAGTTCGACCGCGCGCTTCTGGACGATCGGAACGGCCTCGAGCGGAAGCTCGACGCCGAGGTCACCACGGGCGACCATGATCGCGTCGAAGGCGTCGACGATCTCTTCGAGCGCGTCGACGGCCTGCGGCTTCTCGACCTTGGCGATGACGGGGACCTTGACGCCCTCTTCGGCCATGATCTCGTGCACGCGGCTGATGTCCTCCGCATTGCGGACGAACGACAGTGCGATGAGGTCGGCGCCGATGCGAAGGCCCCAGCGGAGGTCGTCTTCGTCCTTCTCGCTCAGAGCGGGGACGTTGACGGCGACACCGGGAAGGTTGATGCCCTTGTTGTTCGACACGGCTCCCGCGACGATGACGCGGGTCGTGACGGTCACGCCGTCGGTCTCGACGACCTCGACGCGGACCTTGCCGTCGTCGATGAGGAGGAAGTCTCCCGGCTTGACGTCGTTGGGCAGGCCCTTGAAGGTCGTTCCGCAGATGTCCTTGTTGCCGATGATGTCTTCGGTCGTGATCTTGAAGATGTCGCCGGCGGCGAGCTCGTAGGGGCCGTTCTCGAACTTGCCGAGGCGGATCTTCGGTCCCTGCAGGTCGACGAGGATGGCGACGGCGCGGCCTGCGTCATCGGCAGCCTTGCGGACGTTGGCGTAGTTGTTCTCGTGCACGGAGTAGTCACCGTGGCTGAGGTTCAGGCGCGCGACGTCCACGCCGGCGTCGATCAGTGCACGCACGGTGTCATAGGTGGAGGTGGCGGGGCCCAGGGTGGCGACGATTTTCGCGCGTCTCAACAGATTGCTCCAGGGTAGTGGGGGATGGAAATCAGGCGACGGTGCCGCGGCTCAGCCTACGCGGGCTGGAGGCCGATAGCGACTTCATGCGGCCGCACCGGCTCGGGCAGAACGGTGGTGCCCATGAGGAACCGATCGACGTTGGCTGCGGCCGCACGGCCCTCGGCGATCGCCCACACGATGAGCGACTGCCCGCGGCCGGCATCGCCGGCGACGAACACACCGGGGACGGTCGACTCGTAGCTGTCGTCACGTCGGAAGGCGCCACGGTCGGTGACCTGCGGAAGCGTGTCCTCGGTGTAGCCGTCCTGCTCCGGGCCGGTGAAGCCCATCGCGATCAGCACGAGGTCTGCGGGGATCACGCGCTCGGTGCCGCTCTTGGGCACGCGACGGCCGTCGATGTACTCGGTCTCGGCGACGCGCAGAGCACGAACCTCGCCGACGTCGTTCGACAGGAACTCGACAGTCGAGGCGAGGAAGACGCGCTCACCGCCCTCTTCGTGAGCAGAAGAGATCTCGAAGAGCGTCGGCATCATCGGCCAGGGCTGGTGTCCCGGCCGCTCGGTGCCAGGCTGCTTGCCGATCGCGAGGTTGGTGACGCTGATCGCGCCCTGACGGTGCGCGGTGCCGATGCAGTCCGCACCGGTGTCGCCGCCGCCGATCACGATGACGTGCTTGCCCTCGGCGCTGATCTGCTCGGGGACCTTGTCTCCGGCGACCGCATGGTTGGACTCGACGAGGTACTCCATCGCGAAGTGCACTCCGTCGAGGTCGCGACCCGGGATCGACAGGTCGCGGGGAATCGTGGATCCGGTGGCGATCACGACGGCGTCGTAACGGGCGCGGAGGTCGGACCACGAGATGTCCTTGCCGATCTCCACTCCGGCACGGAACCTCGTGCCCTCTTCTTGCATCTGGCGAAGGCGCGACTCGAGCTGCCCCTTCTCCATCTTGAAGTCGGGGATGCCGTAGCGCAGCAGACCGCCGATGCGGTCGTCTCGCTCGAAGACCGCGACGGTGTGACCCGCACGGGTGAGCTGCTGCGCGGCCGCGAGCCCTGCAGGGCCGGAGCCCACGACGGCGACCGTCTTGCCGGTCAGACGAGCGGGAGGCTGCGGTTCGACCCAGCCCTTGGCGAAGGCCTCGTCGATGATCGAGACCTCGATCTGCTTGATCGTGACCGCAGGCTGATTGATGCCGAGCACGCACGAGCTCTCGCACGGGGCAGGGCACAGACGACCGGTGAACTCAGGGAAGTTGTTGGTCGCGTGCAGGCGATCGATCGCCGCACGCCCTTCTCCGCGCCAGGTCAGGTCGTTCCATTCGGGGATCAGGTTGCCCAGCGGGCAGCCCTGATGGCAGAACGGCACGCCGCAGTCCATGCAGCGCCCGGCCTGACGCTTCAGGACCGCCTGGTCACCGGCCTCATAGACCTCTTTCCAGTCCATGATGCGCACGGGCACAGGGCGACGCTTCGGAAGTTCACGCTCGGTGACCTTCAGAAAACCTTTGGGATCAGCCACCGGTCACCTCCAGGATGCGGTTCCAGACGATGTCGCCGTCGGGGTCGATGCCCTCGGCGACTGCTTCTTCGCGCATGCTGCGCACTGCGGCGTAGTCCCGCGGAAGCACCTTCGTGAACTGGCCGGCGGTCTCATCGAACCGCGCCAGGATGTCGGAGCCGAGCGGCGAGGCCGTCCGCTCCACGTGTGCGACGATCAGGCTGCGCAGCACTTCGAGGTCGGCACGGTCGAGCGGCTCGAGCCGGAGCTCGCCGCTGCCGAGCGACTGGGCGTTGATCTTGCCGCTGTCGAGCGAGTGGATGTAGGCCACTCCCCCCGACATGCCCGCGCCGAGGTTGCGCCCCGTCGAGCCGAGGATCACTGCGACTCCCCCGGTCATGTACTCGAGCGCATGGTCTCCCACGCCCTCGACGACCGCCGTGGCACCGGAGTTGCGGACGAGGAATCGCTCGCCCACGACGCCGGAGAGGAACATCGTTCCCGACGTCGCTCCGTATCCGATCACGTTGCCGGCGATCACGTTCTCGTGCGGCGCGATGGCAGAGCCCCGAGCCGGACGGATCGAGATGTCGCCACCGGAGAGGCCCTTGCCGACGTAGTCGTTCGCATCGCCTTCGAGGCGCAGCACGATGCCGGAGGGAAGGAATGCTCCCAGCGACTGACCGGCCGTGCCGTGCAGCGTGACGTCGATCGTGCCGCTGGGAAGCCCCGCGGCACCGTGGCGCGACGTGACCTGGTGGCCCAGCATCGTGCCGACCGCACGCTCGGTGTTCGCGATGGGCAGCTCGACCACGACCGGCTCTCCGTTGAGGAGAGCGGGCTTCGCGATGTCGATGAGCTGCACATCGAAGTGCTTCTCGAGCTCGTGATCCTGCGTGCGGCGGCTGCGACGCGGCTCGCTCGCGGGGAACGCGGGGCCCTCGAGCACGGGGCTCAGGTCGAGACCCTCTGCCTTCCAGTGCTGCAGGGCCGCGTTCGCCTCGATGAGCTCGGCGCGTCCGACGATCTCGTCGATCGAGCGGAAGCCCAGCTCTGCGAGGATCTCACGGACCTCTTCGGCGATGAACTCCATGAAGTTCACGACGAACTCCGGCTTGCCGGTGAAGCGCTCGCGCAGCACCGGGTTCTGCGTCGCGACGCCCACAGGGCACGTGTCGAGGTGGCAGACCCGCATCATGATGCACCCGCTGACGACCAGCGGTGCAGTGGCAAAACCGAACTCCTCGGCGCCGAGCAGAGCACCGATGATGACATCGCGTCCGGTCTTCAGCTGTCCGTCGACCTGCACGACCACGCGGTCGCGCATGCCGTTCAGCATGAGCGTCTGCTGCGTCTCGGCGAGACCGAGTTCCCAGGGCGTCCCCGCGTGCTTGAGGGAGTTCATCGGGCTCGCGCCCGTGCCGCCGTCATGGCCCGACACCAGGATGACGTCGCTGAGCGCCTTGGCGACACCCGCAGACACCGCGCCGATACCCGACTGGCTGACCAGCTTGGTGTGGATGCGCGCCTCGGGGTTCGCGCGCTTCAGGTCGAAGATGAGCTGCTTCAGGTCTTCGATCGAGTAGATGTCGTGATGCGGCGGCGGCGAGATGAGGCCGACACCAGGCGTGCCGCCGCGCGTGCGGGCGACCCAGGGGTAGACCTTCTGCGGAGGCAGCTGACCACCCTCGCCGGGCTTGGCGCCCTGGGCGAGCTTGATCTGGATGTCGTCGGCCTCAGTGAGGTACAGGCTCGTGACACCGAAGCGTCCTGAGGCGACCTGCTTGATCGCGCTGCGACGTTCGGGGTCGAGCAGACGGTCGGTGTCCTCGCCGCCCTCACCGGTGTTCGACTTGCCGCCGAGCCGGTTCATGGCGATCGCAAGGGTCTCGTGAGCCTCTTTGGAGATCGATCCGTAGCTCATCGCGCCCGTCGAGAAGCGCTTCACGATCGCCGATACCGGTTCGACCTCGTCGAGCGGCACGGGCTTGCGGGTGCCGGTGCGCAGCGTGAACATCCCGCGGAGCGTCTTCAGCTCCGCCGCCTGGTCGTCGACCATCTTCGTGTACTCGCGGAAGATGTCGTAGCGGCGCTCGCGCGTGGCGTGCTGCAGCTTGAACACCGTCTCGGGGTTGAAGAGGTGCGGCGAGCCGTCGCGGCGCCACTGGTACTCGCCACCGGTCCAGAGCCGCTCGTGCGCACGAGCTGCTTCGTCCTCGGGGTACGCGTAGTCGTGACGAGCCTGGTTCTCGATGAAGATCTCTTGGATGCCGATCCCGCCGAGCTTCGACTCGGTGCGCGTGAAGTACTTGTCGATGAACTCCTCGCTCAGACCGACGGCCTCGAAGACCTGAGCGCCGGCATACGACGAGACGGTCGAGATGCCCATCTTCGACATGATCTTCAGGACGCCCTTGCCGAGCGCGTAGATCAGGTTGCGGACGGCCTTCTCGGGGCTGATGCCCGTGATGTAGCCGGTGCGCACCAGATGCTCGACGGTCTCCATCGCGAGGTACGGGTTGACCGCCGAGGCGCCGTATCCGATCAGGGTCGCGACGTGATGCACCTCGCGCACATCTCCGGCCTCGACGATCAGACCCACCTTCATGCGGTTCTCGCGGCGGATCAGGTGGTGGTGCACGGCCGACACCATGAGCAGCGAGGGGATCGGGGTCAGATCCTTGTTCGAGTCACGGTCAGACAGGATGATGAACTCGGCGCCGCTCTCGATGGCCGCGTCGACCTCGTCGCACATCTCGGTGAGACGCTTCTCGAGCGTGTTCGAACCGGCGTCGAAGTGGTACAGCCCGCGGATGGTGACGCTCGAGCGATCGGGAAGCGCCTTGTCGATGTGGCGGATCTTCGCGAGCTCGTCGTTGTCGATGACCGGGAAGTCGAGCGACACCGTGCGCGTGTGGTCAGGGCCCCAGGTGAGCAGGTTGCTCTCGGGACCGAGACCCAGCTTCAGGCTCGTGACGACCTCTTCACGGATCGAGTCGAGCGGCGGGTTGGTGACCTGCGCGAACTGCTGCGTGAAGTAGTCGAAGAGCAGACGCGGGCGCTTGCTCAGCACGGCGATCGGCGTGTCGGATCCCATGGCGCCGAGCGGCTCGACACCGGTCTGCCCCATCGGGGTCAGCAGCAGACGCACCTCTTCTTCGGTGTAGCCGAAGGTGCGCTGACGTCGGGTGATCGACGCCGGCGGGTGCACGATGTGCTCACGCTCCGGCAGGTCGGCGAGACGCACGGACCCGGCATCCAGCCACTCCTGCCACGGGTGCATGGTCGCGAGGTCGTGCTTGATCTCCTCGTCCTCGATGATGCGCTGCTGCGAGGTGTCGACGAGGAACATCTTGCCCGGCTGCAGGCGTCCACGGCGCTTGATCCGCTCGGGCTCGAATGTGAGCACGCCGGTCTCCGAGCCGATGACGATGAGGCCGTCGGTCGTCTCGGTCCAGCGTCCTGGGCGCAGGCCGTTGCGGTCGAGGGTCGCTCCGACCACGGTGCCGTCGGTGAAGATGAGGGCGGCCGGACCGTCCCACGGCTCCATCTGGTTCGAGTGGTACTCGTAGAACGAGCGCAACTCGGGCGAGATGTCGGACTGCTTCTCGTAGGCCTCCGGCACCATCATCATGATGGCGTGGGGCAGGCTGCGACCAGTGAGGGTGAGCAGCTCGAGCACCTCGTCGAACGACGCGGAGTCGCTGGCGCCGTCGGTGCAGATCGGCAGCAGAGGCGCGACGTCGCCGAGCAGTTCGGACTCGAGCTGGGACTGACGTGCCCGCATCCAGTTGCGGTTGCCCCCGACCGTGTTGATCTCGCCGTTGTGCGCGAGCATGCGCAGCGGCTGCGCCAGCGGCCACGAGGGGAAGGTGTTGGTGGAATAGCGGGAGTGCACGACGGCGAGCTCCGACATGAAGCGCTCGTCCTGCAGGTCGGGGTAGAACGGCTCGAGCTGCAGCGTCGTGACCATGCCCTTGTACCCGAGGGTGCGGGCGGACAGCGAGACGAAGTAGGCGCCGAGCTCGTGTCCGGCGCGCTTGCGCAGGCGGTACGCGACGCGGTCGAGTGCGATGCCGGTGAGCGGCGCGTCGGAGTGCGTCGCTCCCCCTGCGCTCACGAACAGCTGTTCGAAGGCGGGGCGAGCCTCATCGGCGAGCTTGCCCAGGTTGTCGTTGACCGTCGGCACCTCGCGCCATCCGAGCACGCGCAGGCCCTCGGAGCGGGCGATCTTCTCGATGCCGGCCTTCTGCTGACGGCGCTCGCTCGAATCACGAGGGAGGAATGCCAGACCCGCGGCATACTCGCCGACCGGGGGCAGTTCGAAATCGGTGACCGCGCGCAGGAACACGTCGGGCATCTGCGTCAGGATGCCCGCGCCGTCTCCGGTGCCGGCATCCGAGCCGATCGCACCGCGGTGCTCGAGGTTGCGCAGCGCTTCGAGCGCCAGCGCGATGATGTCGTGGCCCGCTTCACCACGAAGCGTCGCGACCATGGCGAGGCCGCAGGCGTCCTTCTCGAACGCCGGGTTGTACATGCCCTGCTTCGGGGGGTAAGCGCCGGAAGCGCCGTAGGGAGGCTGAAAATACACCAGTACCGTCCTCAGATCTGCAGCTGACCCGGGGACGTCATTGGCCGGGTGGATGTGATGGGGTCCGCACGGACCGGTCGGCTATCGAGCGCCTTCGGTGTCCGTGGGAGCGGTGCTTGTGGCGCTGGCTCCTGCGGCGACTTCTTCGGACGGAGGCTCACTCACGTCCACGAAATCGGAGGGATTGTTCTGCGATTCTACATCAGCGTCCAGGTCGGTCCGGCCGCGGCCGGGCTGGTACGGCGAGGGCTCGAGTCCGGGGTGACGTCGCGACTGCACGATGAGGATCGCGAGGCCCACGACGATGCCGATGATCGCTGCCCAGACGTTGCTGCGCAGGCCCAGGAAGATCTCGCTCGGATCGATGCGGATCGACTCCCAGACCACGCGGCCGGCGCTGTACCAGATGAGGTAGATCGCGAAGAGCTTTCCCCACTGGAACGCGGTCGCCTTGCGGCTCAGCCAGAGCAGCACGATGACGCCGAGGCCGTTCCAGATCACCTCGTAGAGGAAGGTCGGGTGGAAGAGCGTGCCCTCGGGGAGCCCAGGGGGGAACGCGGAGTTGTCAGCGGGGATCTCGAGACCCCACGGCAGGTCGGTCGGCAGACCGTAGAGCTCCTTGTTGAACCAGTTGCCGAAGCGTCCCATGGCCTGCGCGAGCAGGAGACCGGGCGCCAGCGCGTCGGCGAAGGTCCAGAAGCGGATGCCGGTCCAGCGGCAGCCGAGGTACGCACCGATGGCGCCACCGATGAGGGCGCCGAAGATGGCGATGCCCCCCTCCCAGATCGCCCAGACGGAGCCGGGCTCGAACGGGTTCCAGGTGTTCTTGCCCTCGCCGAAGTAGAAGTTCGGGTGGGTGAGCACGTGGAAGATGCGCGCGCCGATGATCGCCAGTGGAACGGCGAGGATCGAGATGTCGATCACGACCCACGGCTCTGCACCGCGCCTCGTGAGGCGGTGGTTCGTCAGCAGCACCGCGGCGATGATGCCGGCGATGATGCAGAGCGCGTAGAAGTGGATCCGTAGCGGGCCGAGGTCGATGTAGGAGACCGGGGGGCTCGGGATGCTGGCGAGCACGCCGCTGAAGGTGCTGTGAAGCGCGAGGGACATGAGTGCGATTCTAGTTCTCGTGTACGGGGCGTGCCGACGACGTGCCGACTGCCAGGTTTCGGGTGACCTCTGCGAGAGCGGGGATGCCGCCGTCGCGGAGAGCGCGGACCAGGGCGGTGCCGACGATCGCGCCGTCTGCGTATTCGGAGACTCCGGCGATCTGCTCGGCGGTCGAGATTCCGATGCCGACGCAGGCCCGGACGTCGCCGTGCTCACGCAGGCGGCCGACGAGCGTGCGGGCAGCCCGGTCGAGCTCGGTGCGCTCACCGGTGATGCCCATGGTCGAGACGGTGTAGACGAATCCGGTCGAGGACTTCACGACCAGCTCGAGCCGCTCGTCCGTCGAGGTGGGGGCCGCGAGGAAGACGCGGTCGAGACCCGTCCGCTCACTCGCGGCGATCCACTCCCCTGCGACCTCCGGGGTGATGTCGGGGGTGATGAGCCCGGCGCCGCCGGCCGCGAGCAGGTCGTCGGCGTAACGATCGACGCCGTACTGGAACACCGGGTTCCAGTACGTCATGACCAGCACGGGCACGTCGGTGGCGGCGGTGATCGCGCGCACGGCGGTGAAGAGGTGCTTCATCTTGAACCCGTTCGCGAGCGCCGCGGTGGTCGCCTCCTGGATCACCGCGCCGTCCATCACAGGGTCGCTGTAGGGCGGGCCGAGCTCGATGATGTCGACGCCGTTCTCGGCGAGGGTGATCGCGGCCTGGATGCTCGTCTCGAGATCGGGAAACCCGACCGGCAGGTATCCGACGAACGCGCTGCGACCGGCCTCATGCGCTGCGGCTATCGCCTGTTCCACGCGGCTCATAGTTCCGGCTCCCCCTTGGACGCGGCTGCTTCTGCGTCGCTCTCGTCCTCGACATCGTGCGCGAGCGCCTCGGCATCGTAGAGGTCGAAGTAGCGTGCGGCGGTGTCCATGTCCTTGTCTCCGCGGCCGGAGAGGCAGATGGCGAGCACCGCATCGGGCCCCATCTCACGACCCAGACGCAGAGCGCCCGCAAGCGCGTGTGCCGACTCGATCGCCGGGATGATGCCCTCGGTGCGGCTCAGCAGACGCAGTGCCTGCATGGCCTCGTCGTCGGTCGCGGGGATGTACTCGGCGCGACCGATGTCGGCGAGCCAGGAGTGCTCGGGGCCGACACCCGGGTAGTCGAGACCGGCGGAGATCGAGTGGGACTCGACGGTCTGGCCGTCATCGTCCTGCAGAACGTAGGTCTTCGCACCGTGCAGGATTCCCGGGCGCCCACGTTCGATGGACGCCGCGTGCCGCGGAGAGTCGACGCCATCACCGGCGGCTTCGACGCCGTAGAGCTTCACGCCCTCGTCGTCGAGGAAGGCGTCGAACATCCCGATCGCGTTCGAGCCGCCTCCGACGCAGGCGATGACAGCATCGGGCAGGCGCCCGACCTCGTCGAGGAGCTGCTGTCGCGCCTCCTCGCCGATGATCTTCTGGAAGTCGCGGACCATCGCGGGGAACGGGTGCGGGCCTGCGGCGGTGCCGAAGATGTAGTTGGTGGTCTCGACCGACGCGACCCAGTCGCGGTAGGCGTCGTTGATCGCATCCTTCAGGGTGCGCGATCCTGAGGTGACGGCGACGACCTCTGCGCCGAGCAGCCGCATCCGAGCGACGTTCAGCGCCTGGCGCTCGGTGTCGACCTCACCCATGTAGATCGTGCACTCGAGACCGAAGAGGGCCGCTGCCGTCGCCGTGGCGACGCCGTGCTGGCCCGCGCCCGTCTCGGCGATCACACGCTTCTTGCCGAGGCGCTTGGTCAGCAGCGCCTGGCCGAGCACGTTGTTGATCTTGTGCGAGCCGGTGTGGTTGAGGTCCTCGCGCTTGAGGAAGACCCGCGCACCACCGGCGTGCTCGGCGAACCGGGCGACCTCGGTGAGCGGAGACGGACGCCCGGCGTACGAGCTGAGCAGCGACGCCAGCTCTGCGCGGAACACCGGGTCGACGATCGCATCGGCGTATGCCGCTGCAAGCTCGTCGATCGCGGCGATCAGCGACTCGGGCATGTAACGCCCGCCGTATTCGCCGAACAGGGGACCATGCTGATCTCGCAGGCTCATCACGCCTCCAGGAAGCTCTTGAGTGTGGCGACCGGGTCGCCCGTGACGAGCGCCTCCCCGATCAGGACGACGTCAGCACCCGCTGAGCGGTAGTGCGTGACATCTGCAGGTGTGAGGACCGCGGACTCGGCGATCTTGACCGCGGAGTCCGGGATGCGGTCGACGAGACGGCCGAAGAGATCGCGGTCGAGCTCGAGTGTGGTCAGATCGCGGGCGTTGACGCCGATCAGCGGCGCACCGAGATCGATCGCGACCTCGAGCTCGTCGGCCGAGTGCGTCTCGACGAGCGGCGTCATGCCCAGCTCGGTGATGAAGCCGAACAGATCATGGAGCACGTGCGGGTCGAGCCCGGCGACGATCAGCAGCACGAGGTCGGCACCGGCCGCGCGGGCTTCGAGCACCTGGTATCGGTTCGCGATGAAGTCCTTGCGCAGCACTGGCAGGGACACGCGGGCCGTGACGGCCTCGAGGTCGGCGAGGCTGCCGCCGAATCGACGCTCTTCGGTCAGGACGCTGATCGCAGATGCACCGCCCGTCTCGTACAGAGACGCCTGGAGTGCCGGGTCGGGGATCTCGGCGAGGGCGCCGCGGGACGGGCTGGCGCGCTTCACCTCGGCGATGATCTTCACGCGCTCGGAGGGAGCGAGGAACGCGAGCGCATCCTTGGCGGCGGGGCGTGCGAGAGCATCGCGCTCCACGTCGGCCAGAGGCCGGGTGAGAGCGCGACGTTCAGCGTCTGCGACTGCGCCGGCCGTGAGGTCGGCGAGCACCATTAGTGCGCCTTCGGCGAGTACTTGGGGCCCTTCACGCCGTAACCGGCCCGCGACAGCAGCCAGCCCACGAGCGCACCGATCGGGACGATCGCGGCACCCACCCAGATCAGGGCGACCCACACGGGGCTGAACTCGGCGAGGCAGAACGCCAGCGTGCCGATCGTGAAGCCGGCGAGCATGATGATGACGCCCGTCCATGCGGCAGGCGAGTGTCCGTGGCCGGGGTCAGCGATCGGGTTGGTCATGGTCTCCTCCGGGGGACGACGTGCTGGTTCGGATCAAGTCTATCGGGGTCATCGTGTCGGGTCGGTTCCGCGCGACAGGTCGTCCCACGAATCGATCGCGTCCACGGGCCCGGCGGTCTGGTCGACATGTGCGGCATCGGTGCGATAGCGGCGTCCTCCGCGCTTCCAGCGCCGCCAGGTGAGGAGCACGACGAGGGATGCCGCCAGCAGGATGACCCAGCCGATGAGCGTCATCACGGGCCAGGCCGAGAGCTCGATGCCGGCGACGACATCGGCGATCGCCGTGCTGCCGGCGAGCCCGGTCGTCTCGGTGACGGTGGGGCCGACAGCGCTCAGCGGCGCGGTCAGGAGCAGCTGCAGAGTCGTCCAGCCGAGGAAGAGCGCGGCTGCGGTGGCGAGCACGCCGAACACGAGTCGCACCACCGGGCCGACGATCGAGAGCGCGATGCCGAGCGCCAGCACAGCGAGGCTCAGAGGAGCGAGCAGCGGCAGCGCGGATGCCCCGGGCACGAGGATCGCCTCCCCGGCATCCGCACGTTCGACCGTGAGCCACGTCTGGGTCGAGGAGATGATCCCGATCGCGCCCGAGAGAAGGAACCCCGAGACGGCGATCGAACGGCCCCTGTGCGCGAGAGTCACTCGGCAGAGCTCCCCTCGACGGCGTGCAGGTCCGTCGTGTCGAAGCAGGTGCGGGTGCCGGTGTGGCAGGCGGGGCCGGTCTGGTCGACGCGCAGCAGGATCGCGTCGCCATCGCAGTCGAGTCTCGCCTCGTGCACCACCTGGATGTGCCCAGAGGTGTCTCCCTTGCGCCAGTACTCCTGACGGGAGCGCGACCAGTACACCGCGCGGCCCGTGGTGAGGGTGCGGCGCAGCGCCTCGGCATCGACCCATGCGAGCATGAGGACCTCTGCCGTGTCCCACTGCTGCACGATCACCGGCGCGAGGCCGTCGTCGTTGAAGGCGACCTGAGCGATGCGCCCCTCGATATCGCTCATCGGACGAGCACTCCCTCCGCGCGCAGCGCGTCCTTGACGTCGCCGACCGTGAGCGCGCCCGTGTGGAACACACTGGCTGCCAGCACCGCATCGGCTCCTGCCTTGATCGCCGGGGCGAAGTCGGAGGCCTTGCCCGCGCCGCCCGAGGCGATCACCGGCACAGAGGCGGCCTCTCGCATGAGCTTGACCAGTTCGAGGTCGAAGCCGTCACGCGTGCCGTCGGCGTCGATCGAGTTGACCAGCAGCTCGCCTGCCCCGCGTTCTGCCGCCTCACGCGCCCAGTCGAGCGCATCGAGGGTCGTCTGGGTGCGTCCGCCGTGGGTGGTGACCACGAAGCCGGAGAGCGTGCCGGGTGCGCGCTTGACGTCGAGCGACAGCACCAGGACCTGCGCGCCGAAGCGGTCGGCGATCTCGCCGATCAGCTCAGGGCGGGCGATGGCGGCCGAGTTGACGCCGACCTTGTCAGCACCGACCGACAGCAGCCGCGCCACGTCGTCGACGCTGCGCACTCCCCCGCCGACCGTCAGCGGCACGAACACCTGCTCAGCGGTGCGCTGCACGACGTCGTACGTCGTCGCACGGGCATCGACGGTCGCGGTGACGTCGAGGAACGTGATCTCGTCAGCGCCCTGCGCCGCGTAGTGGCGCGCCAGCTCGACGGGGTCGCCCATGTCGCGCAGGTTCTCGAAGTTGACGCCCTTGACGACGCGACCTGCGGCGACGTCGAGGCACGGAATGACGCGACTCGCGAGCGTCATCAGAGCCTCGCGTTGTGGATCGCCGTGACGAGGATCGCGCGAGCGCCGAGCGCGTACAGCGCGTCCATCACGGGGTTGACCCGCGCACGCGCGACCATGACGCGGACGGCGACCCACTCCGGGTCGCGAAGCGGCGAGACAGTGGGCGACTCGATGCCGCCGGCGATCTTCACCGCGTCGTCGAGCAGAGCCAGCGGCAGGTCGTAGTCGATCATCACGAACCGGCGGGCCACCATGACACCCCGCAGACGGCGCAGAAGCGTGTCAGCGCCCTCCGCATCGTGCGGGCCGGCGATCAGCACGGCCTCGGACTGCAGGATGACAGGGCCGAAGACGTCAAGCCCTGCCTGACGCAACGTCGTGCCCGTCTCTACGACATCGGCGACGGCGTCTGCGACACCGAGGCGCACGGCCGACTCCACTGCGCCGTCGAGCGGCACGAGGTCGACCGCTATGCCGCGCTCATCGAGGAACGCATCGACGAGACCGGGGTACGACGTCGCGATGCGCAGACCGTCGAGCTCTGACACGTCGGTGTAGCGTCCCGAGGGTGCGGCGAAGCGGAACGTCGACCCGGCGAAGCCGAGCGCCTCGATCTCGCGTGCACCGGGCATGCGAGCGTCGAGGAGGAGATCGCGACCCGTGATTCCGACGTCGATGGCGCCTGAGCCGACGTAGGTGGCGATGTCCTTCGGGCGGAGATAGAAGAACTCGACGTCGTTGTCGGCATCGACGACGTGGAGCGTCTTGGGATCACGGCGACCGGCGTAGCCGGCCTCCGCGAGCATGTCGGCGGCCGTCTCGGAGAGAGAGCCCTTGTTGGGAACAGCAATGCGCAGCATGGGGAGCCTTCAGATCGAAGCGAGTGGGGCGGAGCGCTTCACAGATGTCGGTAGACATCCTGCAGGCTCAGGCCCTTCGCGATCATCATCACCTGGACGTGGTAGAGCAGCTGCGAGATCTCCTCCGCAGCGGCCTCCTCGGATTCGTACTCGGATGCCATCCAGACTTCGGCGGCCTCCTCGACGATCTTCTTGCCGATCGTGTGCACGCCGCCGTCGAGCTCCGCGACCGTACCCGACCCCTCTGGGCGGGTCACGGCCTTGACGCTGAGCTCGGCGAACAGCTCGTCGAAAGTCTTCACGATTCCAGGCTAGCGGCTCTGGCGCGGTCTCTGAGCCGGGTGACGGCCGCCTCGACGTCGTCAGCCCCGTAGACCGCGGATCCTGCGACGAACGTGTCGGCGCCCGCTGCGGCGGCGGCCTCGATCGTCGCATCCGAGATGCCGCCGTCGACCTGGAGCCAGACGTTGGATCCGCGGCGCTTGGCCTCATCGGCGAGAGCACGCAGCTTGGGCATCGTCTCGTGCATGAACCCCTGCCCGCCGAACCCGGGTTCGACGGTCATCACGAGGATCTGGTCGAACTCCTCGAGCACGCTGTACAACCCCTCCGCGGGGGTGTCCGGCTTGATCGCCACACCCGCGCGCGCGCCGATGCTGCGCAGAGTGCGAGCGAGCGAGATCGGATCCGCCGCGGCCTCGAGGTGGAAGGTGACGCTGGCGGCTCCCAGCTCGGCGTAGGCGGGGGCCCAGCGCTCGGGCTCAGTGATCATCAGGTGCACGTCGAGCGGGATGGGGCTGGTCGCCTGGATTCGCTCGACCATCTGCGGCCCGAACGTGAGGTTCGGCACGAAATGGTTGTCCATCACATCGACATGCGCGAAGTCCGCAGTCGCGATCTTGGCGAGATCGCGCTGCATGTTCACGAAGTCGGCGGCCAGGATGCTGGGGTTGATGCGAGGTGCGCTGGGGAGGTCCACGTCTCTAGTCTCTCTCTTCGGAGCTCGCGTCGCCCTGCTCGCTGGCGCTGCGCTGCAGAAGGGCGAGGAACATGGCATCGGTGCCGTGGCGATGGGGCCACAGCTGCACCCGACCGGAACCGTCGTCCGCGAGGTCGATCGGCGAGTCGGAGACGCCGTGGAGCACGGCACGCGCATCGATCTCGCTGATGTCGGTGCGGCCTCGGAGCACCTCCTGAACCACGCCCGTGGTCTCGGCGAGATGCGGTGAGCAGGTCACGTACGCGACGATCCCGCCCGGCGCGAGCGCGTCGAGTGCGGAGCTCAGCAGCTCGACCTGCAGCGGCACGAGTTCGGCGACGTCGGCGGGGGTCTTGCGCCAGCGCGCCTCCGGACGCCGCCTGAGCGCACCGAGACCGGTGCACGGTGCATCGACGAGGATGCGATCGAATGCGCCGGGGTGGGTGGCGCCGAACGAGCGACCGTCCTCCTCATGCACCACGACCTCGCCCGGCACGCCGCGCAGGGCGTTGCGCACGAGACGTGCCCGTGTCGGGATGACCTCGTTGGCCTCGAGCGTGACGTCGTGCTCGCGGGCGATGGCAGCGAGCAGCGCGGTCTTGCCACCCGGGCCGGCACACAGGTCGAGCCAGCGCTCGCCCGACGTGATCGGCGCGGCCGCCGTCAGGGCGAGCGCCACCAGCTGAGAGCCCTCATCCTGGACGCGGACGGTGCCGCCGGTCGCGGCGATCAAACGATGTGGGTCGCCACCGGGCGACCCGTAGGCCGTCGGCGCATACGGACGCCGTGGCTCACCCGGCTCTGCGAGTCCGGGGAGCGCCACCAGCGTCACCTCCGGCGACGCGTTGTCGGCCTCGAGGAGATCGTCGAGTTCGTCGGCGCGTCCCTCGGCCGCCAGAGCGCGTCGCAGCGCTCGGATCACCCAGACCGGGTGCGCGGAGCGCAGTGCGAGACGCTCGTCATCGGACCTCGCCGAGCTCTCGATGCGCTCCTCCCACTCCCCCGGTGTCTCGCGGGAGATCCTGCGCAGCACGGCGTTCGCGAAGCTCGATGCTCCTCGGCCCTGCGTCGAGGCGACCAGGTTCACCGACTCGTTCACGGCTGCGTGAGAGGCGACCCGTGTGGCGAGCAGCTGATGGGTCGCCAGTCGCAGTGCGTCGAGGACGGCGGGGTCGATCTCCTCCGCCGGACGATC
This sequence comes from Microbacterium sp. WCS2018Hpa-9, assembly GCF_031843745.1. Classification (NCBI taxonomy): domain Bacteria; kingdom Bacillati; phylum Actinomycetota; class Actinomycetes; order Micrococcales; family Microbacteriaceae; genus Microbacterium; species Microbacterium sp. WCS2018Hpa-9. Next base: position 156,020 of record NZ_JAVTIY010000001.1, on the reverse strand, counting down.
GGCGGCCGCGGCGATGATCGCGTCGTAGGTGCCACGACGACGAAGGGTTCCGTACGCGAGCTCTGTCGCGAGGGCGGCATCCTGCGGGTCGAGTCGCGCCTCGGCGATCGCCGGAGGCAGGATCAAGTTGGCGTAGGCATCCGACTCGGAGACCGCTCGCAAGACGTCGTAGGCCACTCGACGAGCGGGCTGCACCGTGCGCTGCGGCCCGCGTTGCTGGTCGCCGCGCTGGCCCTCGCCACGCTGGCCCTGAGACTGACCACCCCGCGCCTGACCGCCACGCTGCCCGTGGGGGCGACCCTGCGACCGGCCCTGCGAACCGCCCGGACGACCGTCGCGACGCTTCGCGTCGCCCTCGCCGCTCATGCTCCGGCTCGCAGACCATCGGTGTCGCGTTGGCCCCGCCACCAGTCGACCGCGTTCATGGCCCCCTTGCCCGACGGCTGCACACGAGTGACCGAGAGGGGCGTTGAGCCGGTGCCGATGAGGAGCGCCGACTTCGTCGCAGCGATCTCGCCCGGTTCGAGCGTGACGTCGTCGCTCGCTGGTGCAGCCTCGAGGATCTTCAGGCGGATCCCGTCGACGGTGGTGTGCGCTCCGGGCTCGGGAGTGACGCCGCGGAAGCGCGCGAACACCTGGGTGAGAGGCTGGCTCCAGTCGAGCAGCCCGTCGTCGAGCGTCAGCTTCGGTGCCAGCGTCGGCTCGCCGTGCTGCGGCACCGACTGCGCCGTGCCGTCGGCGATGGACTGCACGACCTCTGCCGTCAGCTGTGCCCCGTCGATGGCCAGGGTCGCGAGCGCCGCGTCGGCCGTAGCTCCGGGTGCCACATCGACGACGCGGGTCGCGAAGACATCGCCCGCGTCGAGGGCGGGAACGAGCTGGAAGACGCTCGCTCCGAGATGGGCATCGCCGGCGATCAGCGCGCGCTGCACGGGAGCCGCGCCCCGCCACTGGGGCAGGAGCGAGAAATGCAGGTTGATCCACCCCTTCGCCGGAGTGGAGAGCAGCGGCTCGCGCACGAGACCGCCATACGCGACGATCACGCCGAGCTCGACCCGCAGGGCGGCGATGGCTTCTGTCGCCTCGTCGTCGAGCCGCGCAGCCTTGATGATCGGCAGACCGAGGTCGGCTGCCGCCTGAGCGACCGGTGACGGCGTCAGAACCCTCTTGCGCCCCACGGGCGCATCGGGTCGCGTGACCACAGCCGCGATGTCGTGCTCTGCCGCGAGACGCAGGAGGGTGGGGACGGCTGCCGATGGTGTGCCGGCGAAGACGAGACGCATGAAGGTGCTCCGGAGGGATGCGATGTGGATCGGGTGAGATCGGATCGGAATGATCAGAGCTCTGGATCGAGGATATCGAGCCGAACCGAGAGCGTGCTCCGAGTCGACTTGCCCTTGCCTCGACGATTGCTGACGGCTTCGGCGACGACGGAGGCTCGCAGCGTCGCCGCGACCTTGACTCCGGCACCGTATTCGAACCGTACGAGCGCGCGCACGCGCGGCGGATAGTCGTCGGATTCGATGGGGACCGGGCCCAGGACCGCGTCAGACGGCAGGGCGAGCTCCTGCAACGAAGCCAGCGCCCGGCCGACGGCCGCGGCGGACCCTTCGACCAGGGCGACGCGCGCGGCCGGAGGCATGTGCAGCGGTGCGCGCTCCGCGAGCTCGCCACGTGCGTACCCCGAGTGGTTCCAGGTCGCGAGCGCTCGGGCGATCGTGCCGTCGACCCCGACGAGGTGGATGGGCGCGCCTGGCGCCGCGAGTGCGGCCGCGTTCGACCACCACCGCAGGCAGGCCTCACCGATGCGAAGGTCTGGGGCCTGAAGCATCCGCGGACCGTCGAGCAGCACCACTGCACGATAGCCCCCTTCGGCGAGCGGCTCGGCGCCGCGCGTCGCGACGATCAGCGCCGGTTTGTCCGCGACGTGCTCGACCGGGTGCGCGCTGTCGGCCACGATCACCCGGACGCCCGGGAACGCCTTGCCCAGCTCATCGGCGGTCCGCTCACTGCCCGAGGACGCCAGACGCAGCTTGGTCGACGAACACGTCGGGCACGCCCAGGCTCGCGCGCCCCGGCCGCACCAGGCACATACTGGCACGGCGCCGCGATGCTTGGCGCCCAGGGGTCCGCCGCAGTGCGCGCATCTGGCGGGGGCGCGGCACTCCGCGCACACGAGGGACGGCGCGAATCCCGGGCGAGAGACCTGCACGAGCACCGGCCCCTCGGACGCGGCGTTGCGTGCCGAGAGGAAGGCCGACGACGGCATCCGCTGCGCCGTCGGCGCATCCATCTCTTGCGCAGTGCTCAGGATCACCCTCGGCATCACGCGCCGCGCGGCCCGCACGTCCTGCAGATAGCCGTGCGCGACGAGGCGCTCGACGTCCGTCGTGCGGGTGTGGCCGACGAACAGCAAGGCGGAGTCCTCCTGCTCCTGACGGAGCAGTGCCGCATCGCGCGCGTTGATGTAGGGCGCGAGCGGCTCGCCGAGCAGCGGATCGCCGTCGTCCCACACGGCGACGAGCCCGGCGCGCACCGGCGCGTACACGGCAGAGCGGTTGCCGACCACGATGCACGGCGCATCCTCGAGCGATCTGAGGAACGAGCGGTATCGGTCGGGGTTGGTCTGCCGTGAGTCGTATCGCACGACGGCCTCGGGCGGAACGAGCGACCCGAGGGCAGCGAGCAGCAGATCGAGGTCGCGATGATCCGGCACGATCAGGATGCTGGAGCGTCCGGCCGCGAGCATCCGCGTCGCCGTCGATGCGAGCAGAGCCGCCCAGCCCGGCTCGCCCCGGTGATGCACCGGGATGGCCTCCACAGCAGCCCTGCCGGCGTCTTTGAGAACCTCTTCGAGACGGTCGTACAGGGCGATGAGCGAAGCGGCGGAGGCGACGGCGTCATCGATCGGCACCGGCGCCGGCGCGTCTGAGGTCCACGCCTTCTCGACCCGCACCTGACGTTTGGGGATGACGAGACGCAGCACATCCGACGCCGAGCCCGCCGCGCGGTCGGCTGCACGACGAGCCAGCCGGTAGGTGCGCTCGGGCAGCACGGCAACCTGCGAGACGACGCTCTCGACCTCGGAGAGCGGCCTGTCGGCGTCGTCCTCGGTGTCGATCTCGACCACGTACCCGTCGATCACCCGACCGGCGGTGCGAAGCGGCACGCGCACGCGCACCCCGATCGGCACGTCTCCGAGCTCTGCCGGCAGCGCGTAGTCGAAGAGCCGATCGAGCTGCGGAAGCGGCGAGTCCAGCAGAACGCGCGCGATGCGACGGCTCTCGGCCGTCATGAGCGGATCGCCATCAGGCCCGCGCTCCGTCAGAGGCCTGCAGCGCGCCGCAGCTCTTCAGCGCGGTCGGTGCGCTCCCAGGTGAACTCCGGCAGCTCGCGACCGAAATGCCCATAGGCGGCTGTCTGCGCATAGATCGGGCGCAGCAGATCGAGCTGCTCGATGATCGCCTGAGGACGGAGATCGAAGACGTCGTTGATCGCGCGCGTGATCGCCTCGTCTGACACCTTGCCTGTGCCGAAGGTCTCGACGTAGAGACCCACCGGACGTGCGACGCCGATCGCGTACGCGACCTGGACCTCGAGCCGGTCTGCCAGTCCTGCCGCGACAGCGTTCTTGGCCACCCAGCGGGTCGCGTAGGCGCCCGAACGGTCGACCTTCGACGGATCCTTGCCGCTGAACGCGCCCCCACCGTGACGCGCGGCGCCACCGTAGGTGTCGATGATGATCTTGCGGCCGGTGAGCCCTGCGTCGCCCTTGGGGCCGCCGGTCACGAAGGGGCCCGCCGGGTTGATGTAGTAGGTGATGTCGTCGAGGTCGAGCCCCGTGGTCGCCAGGATCGGGTCGATGACGTGCTCGCGCACCTGCGCCTTGAGCTCGTCCTGCGAGATCTCGGGGTGGTGCTGGGTCGACAGCACGACGGCGTCGACGGTCTGTGGCGTGAAGCCGTCGTACCCGAGCGTGACCTGCGTCTTGCCGTCTGGACGGAGGAACGGCAGCAAGCCGGAGCGGCGGACCTCGGCGAGACGCTCGGCGATGCGGTGTGCGGTCCACGCGGCCATCGGCATCAGCTGGGGCGTCTCGTTCGTTGCGAAGCCGAACATGATGCCCTGGTCTCCGGCACCGAGTCCGTCGAGCGGATCGACGGATGAGCCGTCGCGGTGCTCCTGGGCGTTGTCGACGCCGTGGGCGATGTCTGTCGACTGCTCCCCCACCGAGATGCTCACACCGCAGGAGTCTCCGTCGAAGCCGGTGTCGCTCGACGTGTAGCCGATGCGATTGACGACCTGTCGGACGATGGTCGGGATGTCGACGTACGCCTCGGTGCGGATCTCGCCGGCGACGTGCACGAGACCGGTCGTCACCAGCGTCTCGACCGCGACCCGCGAGCCGGGGTCTTTCGCGATGAGTCCGTCGAGGATGCTGTCTGAGATCTGGTCGCAGATCTTGTCTGGGTGCCCCTCGGTGACGGACTCGGACGTGAACAGACGCAGCGCGCTCATCAGGGCTCCAGAACGGAATCGGACAGCAGGAAGGGGGTGGCTCCCATGATGGACCGCACCGCCGACATCAGTCGGCGGTGCGGTCATCGGACGTCACTCGGCGTGACGGAGGCGGAGCTTGTCCTCGTTGATCTCGTGCAGAGCGATGGTCAGCGGCTTGTCCTCGACGGACGAGTCGACGAGCGGGCCGACGTTGTCGAACAGGTTTCCCTCGTGGAGGTCGGAGTAGTAGTCGTTGATCTGACGGGCGCGCTTGGCGGCGTAGATCACGAGCTCGTACTTCGAGTCGACGCGGTCGAGAAGGTTGTCGATGGGGGGATCGATGATTCCGTTGGTGTGGTGTCCGGCCATGGTGGGACCTCCTGATCAGGCGACGGGATCGTCGCGAAGACTGTGCAACGGCGCGCGAAAACGCTCAGCGCGCAGAGCTTGAAGACAATTCTACGACCTCTGCGGCCGCAGCGGCGACGTCCTCGTTCACGATGAGGTGATCGAACTCGTTCTGCGCGGCGAGTTCCACCTTCGCGGTGCGCAGTCTGCGGGCACGTTCCTCGGCGCCTTCGGTCCCTCGACCGACCAGTCTCTGAACCAGTTCGTCCCAGGTCGGCGGCAGCAGGAAGATCAGCGTCGCGGCCGGCTCGGCCTTGCGCACCTGGCGGGCACCCTGCAGGTCGATCTCGAGCAGCACGGTCTTGCCGGCAGCCAGTGCGGCATCGATCGGGGCACGGGGAGTCCCGTATCGCGACCTGTTGTGCACGACCGCATATTCGAGGAGCTCATCCTCGGCGATCAGCCGATCGAACTCCGCATCGTCGACGAAGTAGTAGTGCACTCCGTCGATCTCGCCCGGCCGCGGCGCACGGGTCGTCGCCGAGACCGACAGGTGGATCTCGGGGTTGTGCTCGCGGATGTGTGCTGCGACCGTGCCCTTGCCCACCGCGGTCGGACCGGCGAGGACAAGGAGGCGGCTTCGCGCCCCCCGCGGCTGAAGGAGCGGGAAGCGCGAGTCGAGCCAGTGCGAGAGCGCCACCCGCTGCCTGACGCCGAGCCCTCCGAGTCGCTTCACCGGCGAGATGTGCAGCTCCGCCAGGATCCGGTCGCGCTTCCCCGCGCCGATGGCGGGGAGGGCGAGCAGGAAGTCCGTGATGCGCATCGATCCTTCGACCGAGTCGGGGTCGGCGGTGGCCCGCGCGAGCACGGACTGCGGGGTGACGACACGCATCGTCAGGTCGCGCTTGAGGGATGCGCGGGCGCGGCGCCGCTCGACTGCCTTGCGTGCGGCGGCGGCGCGGTCGACCTCGGGAACGGGACGGGATTCAGCCACGGCCGACCTCCCTGTACTCTGCGACGCGGGCGTCGATGGCGGCGGCGAGACCAGCGGGCCCGGCCGAGAGGATGCTGCGGCTCTCGCTCGCGATGATCGCAGGACTCATCGAGCCGAATCGACGGTGGAGGTCTGCGGGAGCCGCACCCTGCGTGCCGAAACCGGGAGCGAGGATGGGCGCCATCGGCGCGAATGCGGCGATACCGGCATCCGTCCAGTCCACCGTTGCTCCGATGACGAACCCGAAGCTCCCCCACTCGCCTGTGTCCGTGTGCTCCGCGTTGCGAGCCGAGACGACCGAGATGATGTCCGCAGACACCGCGCGGCCGGTCTCGGAGATCGAGCGCTGCAGCGTCTGCGCCTCGGGGTTGCTCGTGGCGGCGAGCACGAAGAGACCCTTTTCGTACTCTTCGGCGAGAGCGAAGGCGCCGTCGAGCGCACCGACCCCGAGGAACGGATTCACGGTCAGGGCGTCCGCCTCGAGCGGAGACCCCGGCGTGAGCCACGCCGCGGCGTACGCATCCATGGTCGAGCCGATGTCCCCGCGCTTGGCATCCGCGATGACGACGAGCCCGGCCGCGCGTGCAGCCGCGAGCACGTCTTCGAGGGCCGCGATACCCGCGGAGCCGAAGCGCTCGAAGAACGACACCTGCGGTTTCACGATCCCCGCGCGGCCGGCGGCGGCCTCGACCGTGCGCAGTCCGAACTCGCGGACTCCGGAGGCGTCGTCACCGAGCCCCCAGGCCGCGAGCAGCGCCGCATGCGGGTCGATCCCCACGCACAGCGGGCCGTGCGCCGCGAGGGCGGCACGGACCCGTTCGCCGAAGCGTGCGCTCACAAAGCGGCCTTCCGGTCGAGTGCGTACTCCTGCAGGCTCTTCACCTGGAAGCCCTCGTGCGCTGCGTCCATGCCGCTCACCGCGGCGCCGAGCACCGCCATCGTTGTGAACAGCGCCTTGTCGGCCGCGACGGCCGCCGCGCGGATCTCGTAGCCGTCAGCGCGCGCCGCGCCCCCCGAAGGCGTGTTCACGACGATGTCGATCGACCCGTCGTTGATGAGGTCGACGATGTTGGTCGCGCCCGACTCCTGGGTCTCGCTGTACTTCTCGACCACGGTCACCGCGATGCCGTTGCGCGAGAGGATCTCGGCTGTGCCCTCGGTGGCGACGATCGTGAACCCGAGCTGCTGCAGACGGTGCGCCGGCAGGATCACCGCGCGCTTGTCGGAGTCGGCCACCGAGATGAACACGGTGCCCGAGGTCGGCATCCCGCCGTACGCGGCCGCCTGGCTCTTGGCGAACGCGGTCGGGAAGTCACGGTCGATGCCCATGACCTCGCCGGTCGAGCGCATCTCCGGGCCGAGGATCGAGTCGACGGTCTTGCCGTCGGCCGTGCGGAACCGCTTGAAGGGAAGCACGGCCTCCTTCACCGAGACCGGGGCATCGAGAGGCACACGAGAGCCGTCCTTCTCGGGGAGCATGCCCTCGGCGCGCAGCTCGGCGATCGTCGAGCCGACCATGATGCGGCTCGCCGCCTTCGCCATCGGGATGCCCAGGGCCTTGGAGACGAACGGCACCGTGCGGCTCGCACGCGGGTTCGCCTCGATGACATAGAGCACGCCGGCGCTGATCGCGAACTGCACGTTCAGCAGTCCGCGGACGCCGACGCCCTTGGCGATCGCGAGGGTCGCCTCGCGCACCCGGTCGATGTCGGTGCGGCCCAGCGAGACCGGCGGCAGAGTGCAGCTGGAGTCGCCCGAGTGGATGCCGGCCTCTTCGAGGTGCTCCATCACTCCGCCGATGTACAGATCGGTGCCGTCGTACAGCGCGTCGACGTCGAGCTCGATCGCATCGTCGAGGAACCGGTCGACGAGCAGGGGCTTGCCCTCCTCGATGATGACCTCGCCCGCCGTGCGCACGAAGTACTCGCGCAGCGACTCCGCGCTGTAGACGATCTCCATCCCGCGTCCGCCGAGCACGAAGCTCGGACGCACGAGCACGGGGTAGCCGATCTCGTCGGCCACGGCCACAGCACCATCAGCGTTCACAGCGGTGCCGTGACGCGGTGCGATGAGACCGGCAGAGTCGAGCAGCTGAGAGAACAGCTCGCGCTCCTCAGCGATGTCGATCGCCGCGGGGCTCGTACCGAGCACTTTGTAGCCCGCGGCCTCGATGCCCTTGGCCAGACCCAGCGGCGTCTGGCCGCCAAGCTGGCAGACCACGCCGAGGATGGTGCCGCTGGCGGCTTCCGCGTCGAGCACCTCGAGCACGTCCTCGAGCGTCAGCGGCTCGAAGTAGAGCCGATCCGACGTGTCGTAGTCGGTGGACACCGTCTCGGGGTTGCAGTTGACCATGATGGTCTCGAAGCCGGCATCCGAGAGCGCGAACGACGCGTGCACGCACGAGTAGTCGAATTCGACGCCCTGGCCGATGCGGTTCGGACCCGATCCGATAATGACGACCTTGGTGCGCTCAGACGGGATGACCTCGGTCTCGAAGTCGTAGCTCGAGTAGTGATACGGCGTGAGAGCCGGGAACTCGCCCGCGCAGGTGTCGACCGTCTTGTACACGGGGCGGATGCCGAAGGCGTGGCGCGCACCGCGGATCTCAGCCTCCTGGTCGCCCCGGAGCTGTGCGATCTGCGCGTCGGAGAAGCCGTGCTCCTTGGCGTAGCGGAGCGTGGCAGCGTCGAGTTCCGGCGCCGTGCGCACGGTCTCGGCGACCTCGTTGATCAGCACGATCTGGTCGATGAACCACGGGTCGATCGCGGTCGCCTCGAATGCCTGCTCGACCGTCGCGCCCTTGCGCAGCGCCTGCTGCAGCGTGACGATGCGACCGTCTGTCGGGATCTTCGAGATCTCGAGCAGCTCGGCTGCCGAACGGTTCTCCTCGCCCCAGTGGAAGCTCGAGCCTCGCTTCTCGAGCGAGCGCAGCGCCTTCTGCAGCGCGGTCGCGTAGTTGCGGCCGATCGCCATCGCCTCACCCACCGACTTCATGGTGGTCGTCAGCGTCGCATCGGCGGCCGGGAACTTCTCGAACGCGAACCGCGGCACCTTGACGACGACGTAGTCGAGCGTGGGCTCGAAGCTCGCCGGAGTGACACCCGTGATGTCGTTGGGGATCTCGTCGAGGCGGTAGCCGAGTGCGAGCTTGGCCGCGAGCTTGGCGATCGGGAACCCGGTGGCCTTCGAGGCGAGAGCGCTCGAGCGCGAGACGCGCGGGTTCATCTCGATGACGATGATGCGGCCGTTGCTCGGGTCGACGGCGAACTGGATGTTGCAGCCACCGGTGTCGACGCCGACGGCGCGGATGATGTCGATGCCGATGTCGCGGAGCTTCTGGTACTCGCGGTCGGTGAGCGTCAGGGCCGGGGCGACGGTGATCGAGTCGCCCGTGTGCACGCCGACGGGGTCGACGTTCTCGATCGAGCAGACGACGACCGTGTTGTCGGCCGTGTCGCGCATGAGCTCGAGCTCGTACTCCTTCCAGCCGAGGATCGACTCCTCGAGGAGCACCTCGGTGGTCGGCGAATCGCGCAGACCGGCTCCGCCGATGCGGCGGAGGTCCTCTTCGTCGTACGCGAAGCCCGAGCCGAGACCGCCCATCGTGAACGAGGGGCGCACGACGAGCGGATACCCCAGCTCGGCCGCACCCTCGAGCAGGTCGTCCATCGTGTGCGCGATGATGCTGCGGGCGACGTCGGCTCCGGCGTCGAGCACCAGCTGCTTGAAGATCTGGCGATCCTCGCCCTTGTTGATCGCCTCGAAGCTCGCGCCGATCAGCTCGACGTCGTACTTCTCGAGGATGCCGTGGTTGTGCAGCTCGATCGCGGCGTTCAGTGCGGTCTGTCCGCCCAGGGTCGGAAGGATCGCGTCAGGGCGCTCCTTCGCGATGATCGTCTCGATGACCTGCCACGTGATCGGCTCGATGTACGTCGCGTCGGCGAAGTCGGGGTCGGTCATGATCGTGGCCGGGTTGGAGTTGACCAGGATGACCCTGACGCCCTCTTCGCGGAGCACACGGCACGCCTGGGTGCCGGAGTAGTCGAACTCGCAGGCCTGACCGATGACGATCGGGCCGGAGCCGATGACGAGAACGGAGTTGATGTCGTCGCGCTTGGGCATTACTTGGCGTCCTTCTTGCTGGCGATGACCATGTCACGGAACCGGTCGAAGAGATAGTTGGCGTCGTGCGGGCCGGCAGCGGCCTCCGGGTGGTACTGCACCGAGAACGCCGGGATGTCGAGGGCGCGGAGGCCCTCCACGACGTTGTCGTTCAGACCGACGTGGCTGACTTCGACCTTGCCGTAGCCGTGGGGGCTGTCGAACGAACCCTCCAGCGGCGCTTCCACGGCGAAACCGTGGTTGTGAGCGGTGATCTCGACGCGTCCGGTCGACTTGTCGAGCACCGGCTGATTGATGCCGCGGTGGCCGAAGGGCAGCTTGTAGGTGCCGAGCCCCAGCGCCCTGCCGAGCAGCTGGTTTCCGAAGCAGATCCCGAAGAACGGCAGCCCGTCGTCGAGCACCGAGCGCAGCAGCTCGACATGGTCGCCCGACGCCGCGGGGTCTCCGGGGCCGTTCGAGTAGAAGACGGCGACGGGGTCGATCGAGCGGATGTCGTCGATCGTGACGTCCTGGGGCAGCACGTGCACCTCGAAGCCACGGGCTGCGAGATTGTCGATCGTCGCCTGCTTGACTCCGAGGTCGAGGACGGCGAGATTGCCGACCCGCTCCCCCATCGCCGTCGTCACCGTGGCGACGTCGACAGAGACCTGCGACGAGAGGTTCTGACCGGCCATCTCGGGGGCTTCGCGCACGAGCCGCAGCTGCTCTTCGGGGTCGATCTTCGCGGCGTCGCCCGAGAACACGCCGCCGCGCATCGAGCCGGCCGAGCGGATGTGTCGGGTGATCGAGCGGGTGTCGATGCCGCTGATGCCCACGATGCCGTCTCGCTCGAGGATCTCGTCGAGCGAGGCGTTGGCTCGCCAGTTCGAGACGACGCGCGAGGGGTCGCGGACGATGTAGCCGGCCACCCAGATGCGACGAGACTCGCGGTCTTCGTCGTTCATACCGGTGTTGCCGATGTGCGGTGCCGTCTGCAGGACGATCTGGCCTGCGTACGAGGGATCGGTGAGGGTCTCCTGGTAGCCGGACATGCCGGTGGCGAAGACGACCTCGCCGAAAGTGGTGCCCCGCGCGCCGTATGCACGGCCCGTGTGGCGGGTCCCGTCTTCGAGGACGAGGACGGCGGGTTCGGGGAGGGCTGTCATGACGTTGCTCCTGTGTCGGGGGCGGCGGTGTCGTCCGTGGCCGGGACGAGGCGCTGCAGTTCTGAGATGAAGTTCTGGGGGTCGCCGTCTGTGAGACGGAGGTACGAGTCGACGATCGTGTCGTCGTCTGCGCTCCAGGCGACGCGGACGAGTCCGCCCGGTTCCACGACGCGGTCTATCGTCACGGTCGCACGATCGACGCTCGCGAGCCGTGCGGAGGCGAGGAAGACCGTCGGCGCGCCGTCGAGGCAGAGTGCGAGCCCGCGGTCGGTGACCGCGACCTCTCCCCTGGCACGGTAGGCGAGCGGATGCAGGGTCAGCCGCTCGAGCGGCTGGTCGTGCTTGGTGGTCGAGACGTAGAGCACCTCGTGACGGTCGATCACTTCCGCGTGCTCTGGCACCCCGAGGGGTGCTGCGAGACCCGAGTCGCGTCGGAGTCGTCGTCGCCACGCGGTGAACATGACGATGAGCACGAGCGCCGCCGCTGCGATGGTGATCGCGATGGCGATGTCGCGTGCGCTCATGCGTTCAGCTCCTCGACGACGTCTGCGCCGTCGACCGTCAGGACTCCGCGGTGCAGTGTGAACTCGACTCGACCGGGAAGGTCGCGGCCTAGGTACGGCGAGTTCACGCTGCGACCGTGCAGGTCCGACTCGGTGAAGACGCCGGCGACCGACGGGTCGTAGAGCGTGATCTGCGCGGGCGCGCCCGCCTCGAGAGGCAGTCCGTGACCCGAGAGGCGTCCGATGCGCGCGGGCGCCGCGCTCATCACCCGAGCGACGTCCTCCCAGCCGATCAGGCCGGTCTGCACCATCGACTGGTGCACGACCCGCAGCGCGCTCTCGAGTCCGACCATGCCGTTGGCGGCTGCCTGCCACTCGCACGACTTGTGCTCGCTCGGGTGCGGCGCGTGGTCGGTCGCGACGATGTCGATGGTGCCGTCAGCGAGGCCTTCGCGCACCGCCAGCACATCTTCCTCACGACGCAGCGGCGGATTGACCTTGTAGCGCGCGTCGTACCCGCGCACGAGTTCGTCGGTGAGAAGCAGATGATGCGGGGTGACCTCGGCCGTGACGTCGATGCCCCGCTTCTTGGCCCAGCGGATGATGTCGACCGAGCCCGCTGTCGAGAGGTGGCAGACGTGCAGACGCGAACCCACGTGCTCGGCGAGGAGCACATCGCGGGCGATGATCGACTCCTCCGCCACGGCCGGCCATCCGGCGAGTCCGAGCTCGGCCGAGACGGTGCCCTCGTTCATCTGCGCGCCCTCGGTGAGGCGGGGATCCTGCGCATGCTGGGCGATGACGCCGCCGAAGGACTTCACGTACTCGAGCGCGCGACGCATGATCAGCGGGTCGAAGACGCAGAAGCCGTCGTCGCTGAAGACGCGCACCTGGGCGCGGGAGGTCGCCATCGCGCCGAGCTCGGCGAGACGCTCGCCCTTCTGCCCCACGGTCACGGCGCCGATGGGCTGCACGGTGGCGTACCCGGCCGCTTCACCGAGCGCGAGCTCCTGCTCGACGACCCCGGCGGTGTCGGCCACCGGCGAGGTGTTCGGCATGGCGAAGACGGCTGTGAAGCCGCCGGCCGCCGCCGCCCTGGTGCCGGTGAGGATCGTCTCGGAGGCCTCGTAGCCGGGCTCGCGCAGATGGGTATGCAGATCGACGAGTCCGGGAAGGGCCACCAAGCCGTCGGCGTCGATGACCCGTGCACCCGCACGGCTCAGTCCGGAGCCGATCTCGGAGATCAGCCCGTTCTCCACGATGATGTCGGCGCGCTCGGCACCGAGAAGCTGTGCGCCGGTGATCACGAGGGTCTCGCTCACTGGTCTCCCCCTCGTTCGTCGTCTCGTTCTCCTGCAAGGAGCAGGTACAGCACCGCCATGCGGATGGACACTCCGTTCGTCACCTGTTCCAGCACGGTCGAGCGCGGGGAATCGGCGGCTTCGGAGGAGATCTCCAACCCGCGGTTCATGGGTCCGGGGTGCATGACAATGCTACCGTCCGGAAGGCCCGCCACACGCAGTGCGTCAAGACCCCATCGCCTGGAATACTCCCGCTCAGTGGGGAAATATGCGGCGTTCATGCGCTCGAGCTGTATGCGGAGCATCATCACGGCGTCCGGCCCCTCGGCCAGAGCCTGGTCGAGGTCGTAGACGACCTTCGCCGGCCAGAGCGAGACGTTCTGCGGCACCAGGGTGGGCGGAGCGACCAGAGTGACCTCGGCGCCGAGCGTGGCGAGCAGCCAGACGTTCGATCGCGCCACCCGCGAGTGCAGCACGTCGCCGACGATCACCACCCGGATGCCGGCGAGATCGCGACCCCGGCTGTCAGCGCCGAAGCGCCGCTTGCGGATCGTGAACGCATCGAGAAGCGCCTGGGTCGGGTGCTCGTGCGTGCCGTCGCCGGCGTTGACCACGCCGGCCGAGATCCAGCCGCTCGTGGCGAGGGTCTGCGGCGCGCCTGACGCGGGGTGGCGGATGACGACGGCATCCGCGCCCATCGCCTGCAGCGTCTGGGCGGTGTCCTTCAGGCTCTCGCCCTTGGAAACGCTCGAGCCTTTGGCGGCGAAGTTGATCACGTCGGCCGACAGGCGCTTCGCCGCGGCTTCGAACGAGATGCGGGTTCGCGTCGAGTCCTCGAAGAAGAGGTTCACGACGGTCTTGCCGCGGAGGGTCGGGAGCTTCTTGACCTCGCGCGACTGCGTGTCGGACATGTCCTCAGCGACGTCGAGGATGCGCAGAGCCGTCTCGCGATCGAGGGTACGGGTGTCGAGGAGATGTCTCATGCTTCGATCGTCACCTCTTCGGCGCCGTCGTGCTCGGCCAGCCGCACGTTGACGCGCTCCTGACGGGAGGACGGGATGTTCTTGCCGACGAAGTCGGGCCGGATCGGCAGCTCGCGGTGGCCGCGATCGACGAGGATCGCGAGGCGGACGATCGAGGGGCGACCGATCGACTGCAGCGCATCGAGCGCGGCGCGGATGCTGCGGCCGGAGAAGAGCACGTCGTCGACGAGGACGACGGTCTTGCCGTCGATGCCACCGGCGGGGATGTCGGTCGGACGAGGAGACCGCGTCGGCTGCTTCGCGAGATCGTCGCGGAAGAGCGTGACGTCGAGGGCACCCACCGGGACGGTGGTCTGCGCGATCTCGCCGATCACAGCGGACAGGCGATGGGCGAGAGTGACTCCGCGGGTCGGAATGCCCAGCAGGACGAGGTTCTCAGCCCCTCGATTGGATTCGAGGATCTCGTGTGCGATGCGGGTCAGAGCCCGCGAGATATCGGCTTCGTGCAACACAGTTCGTGCACTCATCGGCCGCTCCCTTCTCCGCCTCACAGGACGGTGTTAAAGGTTGCTTGATGCACTCAGTCTAGCGCGGCTCAGCGCCACTGCAGGACTTCGCGCACGACGGCCTGCGAGGCGGGCGACCCGTCGTTCGCCATGCCTGAGAGAGACTCGTGCGAGAGCATCGCACCCTCGGCCCCGGCGGCCGCGGTGATCTGTTCCAGGGCGGCCGTGACCCGTGGCGCCGCTGCCCGCGCATGCGTCGCATCTCCGCGTGTCGAGGTGTGAGGGAAGACCACGAGCTCGGCGACCCCGGCGACGACGGGCCGTGCTGCGGCCACGACGAGCGTCGGGGGCAGCACGGGCTGCAGCGCATGGGGCAACGGGAACGGCAGCTCGTCGGTCAGCAGACCCCGCCACCAGCTGCGCTTCGAGCCCTTCTCGTCGCCGATCTCGAGCGCGGTCGCCGTCCATTCCGAACCTCGCGCGCGGAGACCGCCGTCGAAGTCGTCGTCTCGGAACTCGAAGCCCACGCCGGTCAAGAAGTCGGCGGCGATGCGCACGAGCCGCTCGGGGTCGGAGCGCACGATCCATCGCGCACCACGCAACGGCCCCTGGTGCTCGAGCCGCGACGTGCGGGCATCACGACCC
The DNA here is from genome assembly GCF_031843745.1 of Microbacterium sp. WCS2018Hpa-9. Classification (NCBI taxonomy): domain Bacteria; kingdom Bacillati; phylum Actinomycetota; class Actinomycetes; order Micrococcales; family Microbacteriaceae; genus Microbacterium; species Microbacterium sp. WCS2018Hpa-9. The sequence goes on along the minus strand of NZ_JAVTIY010000001.1, from coordinate 140,973 downwards.
GATCCCTGCGGATGCGGGGTTCGTGACACGTCAGCTGGCCTCGCTGAGCACAGCGTCGCTGACCTCGTCGATCTTCGTGGAACGGATGGGGTGGCCGCTCGTCGACAGACACCGGCCGGTCTTGAGATCCCACTTCCAGTCGTGCATGCTGCAGGTCAGTACGCCGTCTTCGTCGACCTTGCCGGTCTTCGTCAGGTCAGCCCGCAGGTGGGGGCAACGGCGCTGAACGACCCAGTCGCCGATCTCGGCATCCTCGGTCTGATCTGTCTGCTCCTGGTACCAGTTCTCGACGTACTCGATGCGGTCGACCGAGAGGCACTTGAGGAACGTCGTGAGGAACTCGTTGAACTTGCCGCTGCGTCCCACCTGGAACTGCATCGAGAGGAAGATCGAGTTCGACCAGTCGATCTCATGATCGCGGATGTTGGTAGAGACGAGGTCGGCCGGGATCGTGTACCAGTAGATGCATTCCTCGCCCGCGTACTCGCGGACCTTCGCCCGGGGGAAGTCCACGACCATGTCGAGGTCGCCGATCCGGAATCGCACGCAGCCGCCGACTCCGAGTCGGATCGTGCGGGACTTCTTCAGGAGCGGTTCCCACCAGGCCTTCAGCTCCTCGAGCATCTCGGCTGGCGGCAGGACCTCGGCGCGCGAAGCCTCCTCGTCGAGGATCTCCTGCTGACGTGAGGCCCGCTGCTCTTCGAGGTACTCCCACTTCTCGTCGAAGATGTGGGCGAGCTCCGCCTCGGTGTACAGCGACTGCTCGGTCGACACCTCACCGGCGTCGACGGTCACGACCGTGCCCGGCACGAACAGGTGCCCGTCGTACTGCGGCGAGAGCTCCTTCATGTGGGCGAGGAACTGCTTCTGGTCGGTGAAGATCGACTCGCCGTTGCGCCCGAGACCGTTGAAGTCGAAGAGATCGTCGCGGAGGAACATCGGCGGCCCGGCCATCGGGAAGACGTGCGGTGCGTCGACCTTGTCGATGTAGTACATGGCGCGCTTGTTCTGCGCGTCGCGCTTGAGCTTCGCGAAGTTCTGCTTCGCATCCAGCGGCAGGTCGTAGACCATGGGCCACCAGATCGCGCCCGAGACCTGCGTGAAGTACGCGTCCGGCTTGCCGAAGTGCAGCAGCGTGTCGAGGTCGAGGGGGTGGGAGTCGTTCTGGTTGAGCACCGATCCGGTGCCGTCGTCGACGCTCAGCGACGAGTCGCCGATGGGGCCGTCGCTCGGCGCACGCAGCGGCGTGATCATGATCTTCAGATCGCCGCGCTCGATGATCTTCCCCGCCGGCGCGTAGGTGATGTTCGTGTAGCCCAGCGCCCTGATATCCTGCTCGAGGTCATCGATCGGGTACTCGGGCAGCAGCACCTCGATGTCCTTGCGGATGTAGCGCTCGAGCAGCGCCGGATCGAAGTGATCGCGGTGCCGGTGCGAGATGTAGAGGAAGTCCGCCTCACGGCCGAACCGCTCCCAGTCGAGCGCGCGGTTGTCGGGGAAGGGGAACCACGAGCCGAAGAACGAGGGCCCGAGAACCGGGTCGCAGATGATGTTCCCGCCGACTGTCTCGATGAACATCCCGGCGTGGCCGAGTCCCGTGATCCGCATGCATTCCTCCTGAAGTGAACCGTTCGATTCTACCGACGGGGTCCTGGACGGATGCGGTGACCCGGCCGGAACAAATCACGCCTCGTCGAACAGACCCTTGATGTCATCGGCCGTGAGCGACTGCGCGAAGAGCTCGTCGTCGTCCATCACAGCGGTGAAGAGTCGGGCCTTGCGACGCTGCAGCTCGAGGACCTTCTCCTCGATCGTGCCGGTCGAGATCATCCGATAGACGAACACCTGATTCGTCTGCCCGATGCGGTGCGTGCGGTCGATCGCCTGCTCTTCGGCGGCCGGGTTCCACCAGGGATCGAGCAGGAAGACGTAGTCGGCTTCGGTCAGCGTGAGTCCGAAACCGCCGGCCTTCAGGCTGATCAGGAACACCGGCTGCTCCCCCGCCTTGAACCCGTCGATCACCTGCTCCCTGCGCCGCGTCGAGCCGTCGAGATGCGCGTAGGGGATGCCCGCGGCCTCGAGGCGTGCGGCCGCGAGATCGAGGAACGAGGTGAACTGGCTGAAGACGAGAGCGCGGTGCCCCTCGGCCTGCAGCTCGACCACACGCTCGAGAAGCGTGTCGAGCTTGCTCGAGCCGATCTCGGCGTCGGCCTCGTCGACCAGCGCCGGTGCGAGGCTCAGCATGCGCAGCAGCGTGAGCGAGCGGAAGACGATGAAGCGGTTGCGATCGAGATCGTTGATGAGTCCGAGGACCTTCTGACGCTCGCGCTGCAGCACGACGTCGTAGAGGGCCCTGTGCTCGGGACTCATCTCGACCTCGAGAAGCTGCTCCTGCTTGGCAGGCAGATCGGGCGCCACGAGCTCCTTCGTCCGTCGCAGCATCAGAGGCCTGACGCGACGACGGAGCTGGGCGAGGCGCCGAGCGCGGTATTCGCCGCCCTCTTCGTTCTCGGGGATCTTCCCCTTCTCGATCGGCTGGATGTACCGGTCCTTGAACTTGCGGGCCGAGGGGAAGAGCCCTGGGGCGGCGAGCTTGAGAAGCGACCACAGCTCGGAGAGGCTGTTCTCCATCGGTGTGCCCGTCACGGCGTACGTGACGTCGGCATGGAACGTCGAGATGGCGCGGTGGAGCCTCGTCTTCGGGTTCTTGACGAACTGGGCTTCATCGAGGATCAGTCCGGCCCACTCGACCTCGCGGAACTCCTCTTCATCGAGTCGCGCGACCGTGTAGGAGCTGACGACGAGGTCGCTCGACCGGGCCGCCGCCCTCAACGCGTCAGCGCGCTTGCCGCTCGTGCTGTCGACGATCGACACGCGAAGGCCCGGGGTGAAACGTGCGGCCTCTGACCGCCAGGTGCTCAGCACCGACGTGGGGGCGAGCACGAGGAACGGCCGCGTCTCGCCGGCATCTCTCGTGTGCTGCACGAACGTGAGAAGCTGCAGCGTCTTGCCGAGACCCATGTCGTCGGCGAGGATCCCTCCCAGCCGATGACGCCACAGGAAGACCAGCCAGTCGAAGCCGGTCTTCTGATACGGGCGCAGGTCGGCCTGAACGCCCGCGGGCACTGGCGTCGGGGGAACACCGGTGGCCTGACGAAGGCCGTCCGCCGTGGCGCGCCAGCTGACAGCAGGCTCGGCCTCGTCTGCGAGATCCTCGAATTCCTCCCAGAGATCGGTCTGGTAGCGGCTGATCCGCGGGCCCGTCTCCCATTCGTCGAGCTCGCCCGCCTCCTCGATGAGGTCGCGGAGACGATCCAGCGCCGGGTGGTTGAGCGAGAAGTAGCCGCCGTCGGAGAGGAGCAGCTTCCTGCGCCCCTTGCTCAACGCCGTGAACAGCGGCCCGAACGGGATCATCCGGCCGTCGATCGTCACGAGGATGCCGAGATCGAACCAGTCGGAGTCCGTCGACTCGACGGTCGTGACCTTGACCTGGGGGTCGCCGGTCAGCTCGCGGTACGCCTTGCGCTCTCCGCTCGACTCGACGCGGACTCCCGCCGCCTCGAGCGCGGGAAACCCCTCCGCGACGAACGCCGCCGCGTCGATGTCGTGGAAGGATCCACTCGGCCTGAAGCTCGTCGTGCGGAACTCCTGCCACGCCGCCTCGATCTTCGCCCTCTTGGCGGTCTCGACCGCGGCGTCGCGCACGGCCGCGTCGTTCCAGGCGAACGGCACGCGCCCGAACTGACCGTACGACCACTCGAACGTGTAGCTCACGACATCGCCGCGCTCGTAGCTGACGGTCAACACGGGCTCGGGCTCGGGAACGTCAGGAAGCGCGACCGCCCCGACCGTGCGCACCGTGCTGCGCCTCGCCAGCAGCGGGTAGGCGTCGGCGATGAACGCCTGCTCGTCGTCGGAGGGCACGACGATCGGATCGGATGCCGCGAGCAGCGCACGTGTCTGCTCGCTCAGAGACGCCTCGGCGAGGACGATCTCTATCCGCGCACCCACGAGGCCGGCCGAGTAGACCCCCGTGCGGCCGATCGGATGCACCTCCCGGTCGGGAATCTCACGATCGTCGATGCGCACGTCCGCGGACACCACCAGGGAGCCGTCGTCCGCTCGCGTGATGCGCGTCGAGACCTCTGCGCTGGCGGCGATGCGCACCGATGCGCTCTTCTGGCTCGCGACGAGCGGGATGCCGAGCTCGGCGCCGGATCGGAGGTGTCGCCAGAGCAACGGCGACTCCACCTGATCGAGCACGAGCCATTCGCCGGCGTTGCCGGAGAGCAGCGAATCCCGCGAGATGCTGAGCAGGTCTCCGAACCAGCGATTCTGGTCGCGGCCGAACTGCGAGGCGTCACGACGGACGGCATCCCAGCCTGCGCCGCCCTGGATCCAAGCACCGGTCTGCGCGCTGCGCATCATCGGGCGGATCGCCAGCAGCAGCTCACCGTGCGGGCGTGCCAGGTCGCGTGCCGTGGCAGCGCGAACGGGGCGTGGGCCCCAGTGGTTCTCACTCCGGGACTCGCGGTGCCGCAGCTCGATCCCGAGCGCGAGCCGCTGCGGATGCCGGGACACCGACGGGTCGAGCAGGTTGCGCCACGACGGCGCCGCAGCGCTGCGAGGCGCGGCAGACTCGGTCGGGGCGTCGGGCTGCCGCTGGAGAGCCGCAGCCTGCTGGGAGTACTCGTGCACGTTGGAGGCGAGCAGCGTGGCGACGACATGCTTGCACCCGCTGCGCACCGGGCACGAGCAGCGGGTCGTACGCGGCCGCCTCGTTCCGTTCGACGAGTGGAAGAGGACCTCGGTCACATACTGGGCGTCCGAGCTGCCACGGACATGCCCCTCGAGTTCGAGGAGATCCTCATGCCAGACCACGTCGAGGACGTTGCCCTCGCGGAAGTACGCGAGACCGCGTTGATAACCACCCGCATCGGTGATCTGCATGAGATCTCGAAGATCGACGTGCGGCGCGGGCATGACCCCATCCTTCCCGCGGCCTCCGACATCTCGGAGACCGCGTCCTGAGTCGTCGCTCAGGCCGCGCGAGAGACGCGGGCGAGCACACCGTGCACGAATGCGCCCGAATCGTCGGTGGAGAACTCCTTGGCGAGCTCGACCGCCTCATCGATGGCGACGGCCGTGGGCACCTCGGCGTTGAAGAGGATCTCCCAGACGCCGATGCGCAGCAGCGCGCGGTCGACCGCGGGCATCCGCTCGAGCTTCCAGTCGCGGCTGTGCGTGGTGATGAGCTCGTCGATCTCATCACGGTGGTCGATGATGCCGTCGACAACCTCGCGGGCATACAGCCAGGAGGCCTCACGGGCGGGTTCGCTCGCGGCTCGCTTCGCCTCTGCGGCCAGGGCCACAGCGACCTCGTCGCCTCGAACGTCAGCGGAGAACAGGATGTCGAGTGCGCGCTTGCGCGCCTTCGTGCGGGCGCTCACGCCTTACTTCTCGCGACCGAGGTAGTCGCCGGTGCGCGTGTCGACCTTGACCTTGGTGCCGGTCTCGACGAACAGGGGCACCTGGATCTCGTAGCCGGTCTCGAGCGTGGCGGGCTTCGTGCCGGCCGACGAACGGTCGCCCTGCACGCCCGGCTCGGAGTACGTGATCTCGAGGATCACGGACGCCGGCAGATCGATGTACAGCGGGTTGCCGTTGTTGAGCGCGATCGTGACCTGCTGGTTCTCGAGCAGGAAGTTCTTCGCGTCGCCGACGGTCGCTGCGGGGACCGTGATCTGGTCGTAGTCGGTCTGGTCCATGAAGACGTACCCGTCACCATCGGTGTACAGGTAGGTGTAGTCACGACGGTCGACGTTCTCGATCTCGATCTTCGCGCCGGCGTTGAACGTCTTGTCGACGACCTTGCCACTCATCACGTTCTTGAGCTTGGTGCGGACGAACGCGCCGCCCTTGCCGGGCTTTACGTGCTGGAACTCGACGACGCTCCAGAGCTGCCGCTCGATGCTGAGGACGACGCCGTTCTTGATGTCTGCGGTAGATGCCATGCGCTGGGCTTTCCGTTTCTGGAGTCTGGGGGCCGCTCGCGTCCGAGGTGGACTGGGGTGGGCCGAGAGTCGATTCTACGCGATGAGCGCTGCGAGCTGCCGCACGGCGCTCGCGTAGCCGTCTACACCCTCGCCGATCACACGCACCGCCGCGACGTCGTGGAGGTAGGAATGGTGCCGGAACTCCTCCCGCGCGTACACGTCGGAGATGTGCACCTCGGCGAACGGCAGAGCGACTCCGGTCAGGGCATCGCGCAGCGACACGCTCGTGTGCGTGAGCCCACCCGGGTTGATGATGATCGCGGCGCAGTCCTCCCTGGCGGCGTGGATGGCATCGATCAGCACCCCCTCGTGGTTGCTCTGCACGGCCCTGAGCTCGAAGCCCGCCGCCTCGGCGGCCGCAGCGGTGAGCTTCTCGACATCGGCGAGAGTCGCCGTGCCGTAGACCTCGGGCTCGCGGCTGCCGAGCAGGTTGAGGTTCGGTCCGTTGACCAGCAGGATGCGGCGGGTCATTCACCGATCTCCTGGTAAGCGGCGAACATCAGCGACTCGTCCGGCGCCTGCAGAACGGTGGGCTTGGCGATGTCGTCGAGGAGGATGAACCGCAGCATTCCGCCCCGGCTCTTCTTGTCGCGCTGCATCGTCGCGAGCAGCTGCGGCCACGCACCGGCACGATAGCCGGTCGGCAGTCCGAGCGAGTCGAGGATCATGCGGTGGCGCTCGGCGGCGGAGTCCGACAGCCGCCCGGCCAGTCGCGACAGCTCCGCCGCGTAGAGCATGCCGATCGAGACTGCCGCACCGTGCCGCCAGCGGTACCGCTCCGCATGCTCGATCGCGTGGCCCAGAGTGTGGCCGTAGTTCAGGATCTCGCGCTGACCGGCCTCGCGGAAGTCATCGGAGACGACCTGGGCCTTCATGTCGATGGCGAGTTCGATCGCCCGCCGGAACTCGGGTGTCGTCGAGTCGACGGCGCGCGCGGGGTCGGCCTCGATGATGTCGAGGATCTCGGGAGCCCAGATGAATCCGGCCTTCACCACCTCCGCGAAGCCTGCCGTCGCCTCGTTCGGGCTGAGACTGGCGAGTTCATCGAGATCGCCGATGACCGCGCGCGGCGCCCAGAAGGCACCGACGAGGTTCTTGCCCTCGGCCGTGTTGATCCCGGTCTTGCCGCCGACCGATGCGTCCACGAGGCCGAGCACCGTGGTGGGCACCTGAATGAGCTGCACCCCACGCAGCCAGGTCGCGGCGACGAAGCCGGCGAGGTCGGTCACGGCGCCGCCACCGTATCCGACGACGGCATCCGAGCGGGTGAAGTCGGCCTGTCCCATCACCTGCCAGCAGAAGGCGGCCACCTCGACGCGCTTGCCCTGCTCGGCATCCGGCACCTCGGCGAGCAAGACCTCACGCTGGCCGTTCTCGACGTCGGCGAGCAGGCGATCACGCAGCTCTGCCGCACGGGCGGCGAGCGTGGGCGGGTGAACGACCAGCACCTTGCGCACTCCAGGCTCGAGGGCCGCCGACACCCGATCGAGGATGCCGCGTCCGATGGTGATGTCGTAGGGGTTCTCCCCTGTCACGCTGATGGTTGTCGTACTCATCCCAGTTCTCTCCTCCATGCCACGATGTCGTCGGCTATGCGCTGCATGGGGCGCCGCGACGTGTCGAACGTCACGGATGCCACCTCGTCATACCAGTCTCGACGTTCTTCGAAGATCTGCGTCCATCGCGCGACGGGGTCATCGCCTGCGAGCAGGGGGCGTCCGCCGCTGTGGATCCGATCGGCCACCGCTGCAGCAGTGACGGTCAGGAACACGACCGGATGCTCGAGCAGCAGCGTTCGGGTGCCCGCGTCGGTCACCGCCCCTCCGCCCAGGGAGATCACGCCCCCCTCGTGCAGAGCCTCTGCGACCTCGGCGCGCTCGAGCTCGCGGAAATGCGGCTCTCCGTGCTGCTCGAAGATCGCGGGGATGGAGCCGTGCGCCGCGACCACGCGCTTGTCGGTGTCGACGAACGGCACGCCGAGCTTGCGTGCGACGCGACGCCCGACGCTGGTCTTGCCGGCGGCCATCGGGCCGACCAGCACCAGCGTCAGCCGATCAGCCTCGCTCGTCATGCGCGATGAGCGCAGCCTCGGACGCGGGCGTCGTGCGCAGCTCGGCCGGGATCGCTGCGAGGTAGCCCTCGAGGTTGCGGCGCGTCTCGCCGATGCTGTCGCCCCCGAACTTCTCGAGCACGGCGTTGGCGAGTTCGACGGCCACCATGGCTTCGGCCACCACCCCGGCTGCGGGCACGGCGCACACGTCGGATCGCTGATGGTGTGCGGTGGCGTCCTCGCCCGATGCGATGTCGATCGTGCGAAGAGCGTGCGGCACGGTGGCGATCGGCTTCATTCCCGCGCGCACGCGCAGCACGGTTCCGGTCGACATGCCGCCCTCGGTGCCGCCTGCGCGGTCAGAGCCGCGTGAGATGCCTTCTGCGGTCGCGAACAGCTCGTCGTGGGCGGCGGAGCCGCGTCGGCGCGTGGTCTCGAAGCCGTCGCCGATCTCGACGCCCTTGATCGCCTGGATGCTCATGAGGGCCTGCGCGAGGCGCGCGTCCAGACGGCGATCCCAGTGAACGTGCGAGCCGAGTCCGGGCGGAAGCCCGTATGCGAGCACCTCGACGATTCCACCGAGGGTGTCGCCGTCCTTCTTCGCGTCATCGACCTCGGCCACCATGAGAGCGGATGTCGCCGCGTCGAAGCAGCGCAGCGGATCGGCATCGAGCCTGTCGACGTCGTCGGGGGTGGGAAGCTCAGCGCCGTCCGGCACCCGCACCGGGCCGATCGACAGCGTGTGGCTGACGAGGCGGATGCCCAGCTCGCCGAGGAACGAGCGGGCGATGGCGCCGAGCGCGACCCTGGCAGCGGTCTCACGGGCGCTGGCGCGCTCGAGGATGGGCCGGGCCTCATCGAAGTCGTACTTCTGCATGCCCACGAGATCGGCGTGACCTGGCCTCGGGCGGGTCAGTGGTGCGCTCCGGCCGCGGGACTTGTCGGTCAGCTCGACGGGCTCAGGGTTCATGACCTCGATCCACTTCGGCCACTCCGTGTTGCCGATGCGAAGAGCGATCGGGCTGCCGAGGGTCCTGCCGTGGCGGACGCCACCCGAGATCGTCAGCTCATCCTGCTCGAACTTCATGCGCGAGCCGCGCCCGTAACCGAGCTTGCGACGTGCGAGATCGGCCTGGATCGCCTCAGAGGACACCGGGACGCCCGAAGGCAGACCCTCCATGACGGCAATGAGTTCTGGGCCGTGCGATTCGCCGGCCGTGAGCACGCGGAGCATTGTTCTAGTCTCCCACGCGTTTCGACTCGGATCGTGCCGCGTGACGACCGGTGACTACAGAGCGGTCTTCATGGCGGCGACCACGGCCTCTTCGGACGGCAGCGGAACGCTCTGGTCACCATGCACGAAGATCCGGACCTGACGCACGGCCTGACGCAGCAGCATCGCCTCGCCGGAGGCGGCGCGGCCGTCGCTCCACGCGGATGCGAGCGCCGACGGCCAGGGCGAATAGGCGACATCGAACAGCACTCCCCCGCTCGCACTCAATCGCGCGGCGGTCGTCGAGTCGAGGGCCGTGCCACCGGGCAGCGTCGCCACGGTGAGGCCGACGTCGACCGCGTCTGCATCGAAGGGCGACGCCGAGACGGAGACCCCGAGCCGCCGCCCGAGAGCCACGAGCTCGGCAGCGCGCTCAGGTCGGCGAGCCCGCACGTCGATCGCGCGGGCTCCTGCCTCGACGCACGCGACCAGAGCGGATGAGGCCGTGGCGCCGGCGCCGAGGATGCGAACGCTCTCGATGTCGAGCAGATCCTGCTCGCCCAGGGCGTCGAGGATGCCGCCGACATCGGTGTTGAAGCCGCGGATGCCGTCGGTCAGCAGCAGCGTGTTGACCGCTCCGGTGAGGTCCGCGTAGCGATCGTGCGTTCTCGCGGCGCGGTGCGCGTGCTCTTTGAGGGGCATCGTGAGCGAGAGCCCGCGCCACGAATCGTCCAGAGCGCCCAGGGTGCCGCCGAACGCCGCCTCGTCGACCCGGCGACGCGTGTACTCCCAGTCGACGCCGAGCGCTGCGTAAGCCGCGGCGTGCAGCTGAGGGGACTTGGAGTGCGCGATCGGGTCTCCCCACACCGCGAGGCGCCGATGGGTCATCCGGCCGAGCATCCCCCGTCGGGGTTCTCCTGGCACCACTGCTCCCACTTCTCGACTCCCTGCAGGTGCTCCTCATAGGTCACCGAGAACTGGGTCTCTCCGGTGGCGAGGTTCGTGGTCACGAAGTAGAGCCACGGACCGTCAGCGGGGTGCATCGCGGCGTCGATCGCCGCGTAGCTCGGGCTGGCGATCGGCGTGACCGGCAGACCGGTGTGCACGTAGGTGTTCCAGAGGTTGTCGTCCTCGAGGGCCTCGGCGGAGCTCGAGACGACACCCTCGTGGAGCGAGCCGTATCCGTACTGCGCCGTCGAGTCCATCTGCAGCTTCATGTCGATGTCGAGACGGTTCTCGATCACGCGGGACACCTTCGGGAAGTCTCCGGTGAGGCCCTCGCGCTGGATGATCGACGCGATCGTCAGCACGCGCTGTGCATCTTCGGCGGGCACTCCGGCTTCTGTCAGCGCTTCCTTCGTGCGATCGACCATGCGCTGGATCACCTGCGTGGCCGTCACCTCCGGATCGAACGTGTAGACGGCCGGGAAGAGCCACCCCTCGAGACTCTGCGCGGTGACACCATACGTCGCAGGATCCGCATCGACCGCCGCCTGGAGCTCCTCGATGGGCATGCCGAGCGACTCGGCCATGTCGGGCAGGGAGGACTCGATGGTCGCGCCCTCGCCGACGCTGGCCGAGTTCTCGCGCTTGTTATCGGGATTCTGCAGCGCTTGGAGAGCCGCTTCGGCCGTCATCTTCTCCTTCAGGGAATAGATGCCCGGATAGAAGGTGATCGCGATGTTCTCGGTGACGAGGTAGTCGTAGAAGACGTCCTCCGAGCGCGTGACGCCGGCTTCGTAGAGCGCCGTCGACACCGGTGCGCCTGTGTCGCCCTCATGGATCGTCACGAGCACCTCGCCGGTGGCCATCCCCGGCTCCCAGTCCTTGGGATCGCCCCAGCCGAGCGCGTCGCTGATCTTGTCGCCGTACGCGTTCCACGCCCAGACGCCGGCACCGACGATGCCGCCGATCACGGCGAGGACGATGATGAAGGCCACGAGGCAGCCAGCCCGGCGCTTCTTCTTCGCCGGCGGTCGGTTGCCTGTGTGGTCCTCCGGATGTCCGTCGAAGAGGTCTTCGAGACGGCCGCCTGCCACGGAGCCATCGCCCGCCCTGGTCGGGGCCTCGTCGCCGGTGGGCGCGTCCGACGGCGCGACGGAGGCTCGTTCTGCGGAGGTCACCGCATCCGCTGACGGCGTGGGCGCAGCCGAGCGCGGGTCGATCGAGTCGCCGGCGGCTGCTGCCGGCATCGCCTGGGTCGTCAGGTCCTCACCTGTCGAGGTGTCCGGAGACGGGACTGCAGGGACAGCAGGCGGCTGCACGGCGGCTGCTTCGCGCGCTGCGCGCCGCGACCCGGGTACGGGTGGGGTGTTGTCGACCGTCGGGATCTGCTGCGACGGGTCGGGAAGGTTCTCGAACAGGTCACCCAGGCGGGCGTCCGGATCGTGCTGGGGCGAAGCACTCTCACGTTCGGGCATTATCGGGGGACTCCTCGTCGAGCGGAATCGTGGCACCGGTCGGGTTTCCGGTGCTCTTCTCCGTGTCGATCGCCTGCTGCAGCAGGACCACCGCGGCGATCTGATCCACAATGCTACGAGAGTTCTTCTGTGATCTGCCCGAAGAACGCAACGCGGCGTGTGCCGTGACAGTGCTGAGTCGCTCGTCGACGAGCCGGACCGGAGTGCCGGTGCGCGCCTGCAGGGCGACCGCGAACTCGCGGGAATCCGTCGTCGACGCCGTGTCGGCGCCCATCAGATTGACGGGCAGTCCGACCACGAACTCGAGCACGTCGTAGTCCTCGGCGATCACGGCGATCCGGTCGATCGCCTGCTCATTCCGCTGCACCGTCTCGACAGGCACCGCAAGCATGCCATCCGGATCGCAGCGAGCGACCCCGACGCGCGCCCGCCCGACATCGATACCGATGCGCACGCCGCGGCGGAAACCACTCACGCTGACTGCAGCTCCTGTGACACGGCCTCGAGCGCCGACTGCAGGGCTGCGACATCCGTGCCACCACCCTGAGCGACGTCGTCACGACCGCCGCCGCCTCCACCGAGCACCGAAGCGGCGCGCTTCGCGAGCGCTCCGGCCTTGGCGCCGGCCGCACGGGCGGCGTCGTTCGTCGCGACGACCACCACGGGGCGACCGTTGACCGAGGCGCCGAGAGCGACGACCGCGGCGTCGGACCCGAGGCGATCCCGGACACCGAGCACGAGCTCGCGCACGTCATCGGCCGAAGCCACCTCGCCGAGTGACTGCGCAGCGACGCGGAACGCGCCCACGCGGCTCGCCGCATCGGCGATGGCGGGAACACGACCTGCGCGCTCTTTGGACTCGAACTGCGCGATGCGCTTCTCGGCCGCCTTGAGGTTCGCGGAGAGATCGGCGATGCGCTCGGCCAGCTGGTCGCGAGGCGTCTTGAGCGAAGTCGTGAGCTGCGACACGAGCGCGCGCTCTGCCGCGAGCTCGCGGAACGCATCCTGACCGACCAGCGCTTCGATGCGGCGGTTCGATGCGCCGACCGACGATTCGCCGACGACACTGACGAGACCGATCTCCGCGCTCGTGCTGACGTGGGTTCCCGCGCACAGCTCGCGCGACCACGGCCCGCCGATGTCGACCATGCGCACGACATCGCCGTACTTCTCGCCGAACAGAGCCATGGCTCCGGCTTCCTTCGCCTCGTCGAGCGTGAGGATGCGGGTCGTGACCTCGAGAGCGTCGTTGACGGCGCGGTTGGTGATCTCTTCGATCTCGGTGCGGGTGTCGGCGGAGAGCGCCTGCGACCACGAGAAGTCGAACCGCATGTAGCCCGCGCGGTTGAGCGACCCGGCCTGCGTCGCCGTCGGACCGAGCGTGTCGCGGAGCGCGGCGTGCACCAGGTGCGTCGCCGAGTGCGCCTGGCGCGCAGCGCGGCGATTGGCCGCATCGACGACGGTCGTGGCCGCATCGTCGACGGCGACGACACCGCGGGTGACCTCGATGGTGTGACTGATGAGTCCGGGCACCGGGCGCTGCACGTCGAGCACCTCGAGCTCGTACCCGGGGCCGACGATCACACCCTTGTCGGCGACCTGACCACCGGATTCGGCGTACAGCGTGGTCTCAGCCAGCACGACCTCGGCGATCTGCCCCTCCGTCGCGCTGCGAACCGTCTGACCATCGACGAGGATCCCGAGGATGCGCGAGTCGACCTCGAGCTCGGAGTATCCGTCGAAGCCCGTCTCGCCGAGAGCGCGGAGGTCACGGTACACCGAGACGTCCGCGAGCTGACGCTTGCGGTTGCGGGCGTCGGCCTTGGCGCGTGAGCGCTGCTCCTGCATCAGGGTGTCGAACGCCTCGCGGTCGACCGCCAGACCCGCTTCCTCTGCGACTTCGAGCGTGAGGTCTATCGGGAAGCCGTAGGTGTCGTGCAGCAGGAACGCCTCGGAGCCGCTCAGCGACGCTCCGCCGCCCTTCTTCGTCTCGTCGAGTGCGAGATCGAGGATCGTGGAACCCGATGCCAGCGTGCGCCGGAAGGTCTCCTCCTCGGCGATCGCCGAAGCAGAGAGGGTCGACCACTCCTTCTCGAGCACCGGGTAGGCGGACTTCATCGCATCGCGCGAGGTGGCGAAGAGCTCGGGGAACACCGGCTCGTCGACACCGAGCAGGCGCATCGAGCGCACGGTGCGACGCATCAGGCGCCGGAGGATGTAGCCGCGGCCCTCGTTGGACGGGCGAACGCCGTCTGAGAGCAGCATCAGCGACGAGCGCACGTGGTCGGCGACCACACGGAAGCGGACGTCGTCCTCGTGCACGGCGCCATAGCGGCGGCCGGAGAGCTCGACCGCGCGGTCGAGCACCGGACGCACCTGATCGGTCTCATACATGTTCTCGACGCCCTGCTTCAGGAAAGCGACGCGCTCGAGTCCCATGCCGGTGTCGATGTTCTTCTGGGGCAGCTCCCCCACGATGTCGAACTCGGTCTTGCCCCGGATGTTCTCGATGAAGTCCTGCATGAACACGAGGTTCCAGATCTCGAGGAACCTCGAGTCGTCGGCGGCCGGGCCGCCGTCCTTGCCGTATGCGGGGCCTCGATCGAAGAAGATCTCGGAGTCCGGTCCGCCGGGGCCGGGCTGGCCGGTGTTCCAGTAGTTGTCGGCTCGCCCCAGACGCTGGATGCGCTCGGGCTTGAGGCCGATGATGTCGCGCCAGATCGCCTCGGCCTCGTCATCCGTCTCGTAGACGGTGACCCAGAGGTCCTTCTCATCGAAACCGAGGCCGCCATCGGCCTCGGAGCTCGTCAGCAGCTCCCACGCGTAGCGGATCGCGCCCTCTTTGAAGTAGTCGCCGAACGACCAGTTGCCCATCATCTGGAAGAAGGTGCCGTGACGCGCGGTCTTGCCGACCTCTTCGATGTCGTTGGTGCGGATGCACTTCTGCAGATCGGCGATGCGCGGGTGCGGGGCGGGCACGACTCCGGTGAGATACGGGATCATCGGCACCATTCCGGCGACCGTGAAGAGAAGCGAGGGGTCGTCGCTGACCAGCGAGGCCGAGGGGACGATGAGGTGGTCGTTCTTCTCGAAGAAGTCGAGATACCGCTCCGCGATCTCCGCAGTTTTCATAGGGGTGCCAGGTGTCCTTGCGTACAGGGTGTGGAAGGGCGTGCCGACTGACGTGATGTCTCGGCGAGGGTGCCGAGACGGTCAGTCGTCAGCGGGGTCGGTGAGGCGAGCCTGCTCCTCGCGGAAGGCTTCGCCGACGATCCCCGTGAACTCGTTGAAGCGGGCGTCGACCTCGGCGAGGATTTCATGACCGCGCGGGTCGTTGTTCATGAGATGCGCCGCGATGAAGCCGCCGATCACACCGATCAGGAACCACTGCACGTTCTTCATGTCGCCATCCTTGCCTCTGGCCCGCGTGGGCGCGGTGCTTCCATCGTATGCGGAAACGACAGAAGGCGTCGGGTGACCCCGACGCCTTCTGCGGAAAAGCTGAACTCAGCGAGCTGCGTAGTACTCGACGACGAGCTGCACTTCACAGGTCACGGGGACCTCGACGCGCTTCGGGCGACGAACCAGGCGAGCCTGGAGCTTGTCGAGCTCGACCTCGAGGTAGCCGGGAACGGGCGGCAGGACCTCGGCGTGACCGCCGGCTGCTGCGACCTGGAAGGGCTCGGTGCCCTCGCTCTTGGCCTTGACGTGGATGAGCTGACCCGGCTTCACGCGGAAGGACGGGCGGTCGACGAGCTGGCCGTCGACGAGGATGTGACGGTGCACGACGAGCTGACGAGCCTGTGCGGTGGTGCGGGCGAAGCCCGAACGCACGACGAGGGCGTCGAGACGCATCTCGAGCAGCTCGACCAGGTTCTCACCGGTCAGGCCGTCCTGACGGCGAGCCTCGTTGAACGTGTTGCGCATCTGCTTCTCGCGGATGCCGTACTGCTCGCGAAGACGCTGCTTCTCACGCAGACGGACGGCGTAGTCGCTGTCAGCCTTGCGCTTGGTGCGGCCGTGCTCACCCGGAGCGTAGGGACGCTTCTCGAGGTAGCGGGCGGCCTTCGGGGTGAGCGGGATGCCGAGTGCGCGGCTGAGGCGCACCTTGCGGCGGTCCTGGGACTTCGTGGTCACGAAGTTATCCTTCCGATGACGTGGTCGCGTCTTTCACGACTCACGGACGTATCGTCCGCGTTCTGCCTTGGAGCGCACGCCGGGGCGCCAGCAAGGTGGGGTGTGAACGAGGAGATGCCCGAAAACTTGGTTTCGAGCCGATCCAGTCTAACAGATTCGCGTCAGCGGCCGTCGAGGATGCGACGGATGCGCTCGAGGCGGGCCGAGATGTCGCGCTCGGCCCCGAGATTCTTCGGCTCGTAGTAGCGCTTGCCCTGCAGCTCGTCGGGCAGATACTGCTGCGGAAGGATGCCGAACTCGCCGTCGTGCGGGTAGACGTAGCCGCGTCCGTGGCCGAGCCGCTTGGCACCCGGATAGTGGGCGTCTCGCAGGTGCAGCGGCACCCGACCGAACCCCCCGGAGCGGATGTCGGCGATCGCCGCGTCGATTCCCACATACGCCGCGTTCGACTTGGCGGTCGTGGCGAGGTAGACAGTCGCCTCGGCGAGCGGGATCCGCCCTTCCGGCATACCGATGAACGCGACAGCGTCGGCTGCGGCGACGGCGATCAAGAGGGCCTGCGGGTCGGCGAGGCCCACGTCTTCAGAGGCGGAGATGACAAGCCGCCTGGCGATGAAACGAGGGTCCTCCCCCGCCTCGATCATCCTGGCGAGGTAGTGCAGCGCCGCGTCGGGATCGGATCCGCGGATCGACTTGATGAACGCGCTGATGACGTCGTAATGCTCGTCACCCTGACGGTCGTAGCGCAGCAGGGCCTTGTCGACGGCCTGAGCGACGTCATCGGCGGTCGCGGCCGGCACCACGCCCTCTTCGCCCTTAGACAGCGCGACCGCTGCGGCCGCCTCGAGCCCCGTGAGCGCACGCCGGGCATCGCCGGACGCCAGCCGGATGAGGGCAGCGCGCGCGTCATCGGCCAGAGTGACTGCGCCGTTGAGCCCGCGCGCATCGGTCACCGCCCGATCGACGAGCAGTCCGACGTCGTCGTCTGTCAGCGGCTGCAGGGTGAGGAGCAGCGACCGCGACATCAGTGGCGAGATCACCGAGAACGAGGGGTTCTCGGTGGTGGCCGCGATCAGCAGGACCCAGCCGTTCTCGACGCCGGGCAGCAGCGCATCCTGCTGCGCCTTGGTGAATCGATGGATCTCGTCGAGGAACAGGATCGTGGTCTGACCGTAGAGGTCACGCTGGGTGATCGCCTCCTGCATGACCTCGCGCACGTCTTTGACGCCGGCGGTGATCGCCGACAGCTCGACGAACCTGCGACCGGATGATCGCGCGATCGCCTGCGCCAGGGTCGTCTTGCCGGTGCCTGGCGGCCCCCACAGGATGATCGAGACGGCGCCCGGCGAGGTGGCGGCGGGGTCGGCCAGGGCGACGATCGGCGAACCGGCGCGCAGCAGGTGCTTCTGACCGGCGACCTCATCGAGCGACACGGGGCGCATGCGCACGGCGAGGGGCGTCTGCCCGGAGAGCAGTGCGGCTGCGGAGGTCATCCGTCCAGGCTAACGCGGGGCACCGACACTTCGGGCGCAACAGCGCAGCGTCATCTCGACGGTAGGCTCTCAGGCGACGTTGCACATTCACGTCCAGTAAGGGAGCACGCAATGGCCGGACGCGGGAAGAGCACGCAGCAGTCGCGCACCGAGGCGGAGCGCGCGCGCCTGCACACCGCCCGCAAGACGTGGCACGAGGGGCAGATCCGACGCCGCGCCCGTGACAACGCGGTGGCCTCCGTCGTCGCCGCACTGGTCATCGCCGGCGCGATCGCCAGTCAGGTCGCCCTCGCGCAGACGAGGCCGCCGGAAGAACCCGCTCCCACGCCCACGGTCGAACCGACAGTCGCGCCGGTACCGACGGAGACTCCGCTGCCCGACCCGCTTCCGTCCGACGCTCCGGCCGAATAGCTCTCAGTCCCGTGTCGAGCGGGCGTCTTCTGCGGTGCCGCACTCGTCCGGATCTCACCACCGCTGCTCCGAGCGCTGTCAGGTCTCGTTGACGGCCAGTCGGTAGCCGCGCTTCACCACCGTGTGCACGAGCGCCCTCTGCCCGAGCGCCTCGCGCAGACGCGCCACCGCTGCTTCGACCGCGTGCGGTGTGCGCTGTGGTCCGGGAAGCGCCGCTCCGAGCTCCGCCCTCGAGATGACGCGACCCCCTGCTGAGGCCAGCGCGTCGATCAATGCGACGGCGGACCGCGAGAGCGGAACGAACGCCCCGTCGACGACGACGCCACCGCTCCGGACCTCGACCAGGCC
This sequence comes from Microbacterium sp. WCS2018Hpa-9, assembly GCF_031843745.1. Classification (NCBI taxonomy): domain Bacteria; kingdom Bacillati; phylum Actinomycetota; class Actinomycetes; order Micrococcales; family Microbacteriaceae; genus Microbacterium; species Microbacterium sp. WCS2018Hpa-9. The sequence continues at coordinate 122,845 of NZ_JAVTIY010000001.1, read as the reverse complement.
GGCATCGGTGGGCAGAGACAGTGCGCCGCCACGCTCGAAATGCTCGATCACCCGGTCGACCGACGACGTGGGTCGTTCGGGATCCGAGACCGCCGTCCGGAGGTCGGCGTCACCCAGCCGATCCGCGACGCCAGCACCGAGGGATACGAGAAGCAGGCGGCCCGATCCAGCACGCCGCCGGATGCTCTCGAGCACATCTGCCTGTTCTGCGGCCTCGACCCAGAATCCGGCCACCGAAGCTGAGGCGAGGATCACCGCATCCACTTCACCGCGAGCGGCGTGCATCGCGGCCGAGCCCATCTCGTGAGCATGCGAGCGCGGAACGAACGCACGCCGGACGTTCGCTCCCCGACTGCTCAGCATCGCGTCGAGGTCACCGGACGCGCACTCGTCCGCGATGACGATCGCGCACCCCACCAGCGTCGAGTCGAGGGTTCGTGCGGGCGTCATGGCCGCACCCTGCGCATCGTCACGATCGACATCAGACAGCCTGCAGCGAACGCATACGTCGTGGTCCTGCCGCCGCGGACGCGCTCATCCGCAGCGCACCACCCGTCACCGCGGTGACATCTCGCGGAGCACTCATCGCGTCGGCATCGAGGATCCGGGCTGCCGCGACCTCCGCCATGGCATAGCCGCGAAACAGCGTTTCGACACGTCGGCCCTCGAAACTCGCCACCTCGCCGATCGCGAAGATACACGGGTCGGAGGTCGTGCATCGTTCGTCGATCACGATGCCGCCCCATGGGTCGACACCGATCGAGGCGTTGCGGGCGAGCTCATCCCGAGGGCGCAGGCCAACCGTGAGAACGACCAGATCGACAGGCTCGACGGAGTCGCCGAACTCGACGGCCCCCACGGCACCCGACGAGTCCGCCGCCAGACGCACACCGTGCGACTCGGTGTGGACGGCAATGCCTCTCGCCTCGAGGAGACCTGTGAATGAGAAGCCGTGAGCTTCCGATATCGGCTTCACGGGCATCAGGTGATCGGAGTGCTGCACGACGACGGGCACGACATCCAAGAGCTGCAGGGAGCCGGCGGCGTCAATCGCGAGCGATCCGTCGCCGATGACAGCGCCGCGGAGCGGACGACCGAGCTCCTTCCTGCGGCGATCCGCGAAGCACTCGAGACTCTGCGCATCCTCGAGAGTGCGATAGCCGAAGCATCCGCGCAGGTCGGAGCCGACGATGTCCCCGCTCGTGGCATACGAACCCGTGGCGAGCACGAGCGAGTCGTACCGGACGATCCGTCGTGACCGGGTCATCACGGTCCGCGCACCGCGGTCGATGCGAAGCACTCTGTCGTCTGCCATGAATCGCACGCGGAAGTCTTCGAAGACCGAGCGGTCCAGCTCCAGCGAGTCGGGCGCCGCTCCGGAGAACAGCCCGGAGATTCCCGTCCGGTCGTAAGGGTGTCGAGCCTCGTCGCCGATCACGGTGACGTGGATCGGCACCTCGGCAGTGCTGATCAGGCTCTCGACGAATCGGTGCGCGACCATGCCGGCTCCGACCACCACGATCTCCGCGGGGGTGAGGACGGCCTCGCTCATACTGCTCCTATCGCCGGGGGACGTCGTGATGGCGACGATAGGAGCACGATGTTTCCCGCATATGACGCGCGGTGTTTCGTGCGTCGAACGATTAGCTCACAGATCGGTAACGGCCATTGTGAGATCCGACCACCACATTGCAACCTCGCTCTCGTACTAGGCTGAAGCTCGTCCTTTCCGCCTCCCGCGGGCCCTACCGCGCAAGGAGAATCACCGTGTCTGCCACAGAGCCGTCGAAGCCGACTCCCCCCGTTCCCGCTCCCCCGGCTGCGCCCTTGCCGCGAAAGGTGCCGAAGCCCGCTGCTGTCGCGCCGACCGCCGCCAGTGCCGCGTCGTCGTCCGACGCAGCGAAGTGGGGTCGCGTCGCAGACGACGGCACCGTCGAGGTCCGCGAGGGCGAGGACTGGCGCGTCGTCGGTCAGTACCCTGACGGCACCCCCGACGAGGCACTCGCCTACTTCGTGCGCAAGTACGACGACATCGCCTTCAAGGTGCACACGCTCGAACAGCGTCACGAGGCGGGGGGCGCTTCTGCCGCCGACCTCGTCAAGCAGGCGGGCCACCTTCTCGCCGAGGCGACGGATGCGGCCGCTGTCGGCGACCTCGCCGGGCTCCGCGAGCGGCTGAACGCCCTGACCTCGTCGCTCTCCGAGGCGACGGCCGAGGAGGCCCAGCAGGCGAAGGAACTGGTCGACAAGGCCATCGCTGAGCGCACGGTCCTTGTCGAGCGTGCCGAGGAGATCGCCGCCCGCGACCTGTCGAAGGTGCAGTGGAAGCAGGTGACTGCAGAGCTCGGAGAGCTCTTCGACGCCTGGCAGGCACAGCAGCAGAGCGGACCACGCCTGTCGAAGGGTGTCTCGCAGCAGCTCTGGAAGCGGTTCCGCGACGCACGTGGCACCGTCGACAAGGCACGCCGCGCGTTCTACTCCGAGCTCGACGACACCCACAAGAGCGCCCGCGATGCGAAGACCCGTCTGGTCGAGCGCGCCGAGGCCCTCGCACCGCGCGGTGTCGACGGCATCCCGGCGTACCGCACCCTGCTCGACGAGTGGAAGGCCGCCGGCCGTGCCGGACGCAAGGCCGACGACGCGCTGTGGGCCCGATTCAAGGCGGCCGGAGACGCGCTGTACTCGGCGCGTGCCGAGCAGTCGGCGGCCGAAGAGGCAGACTCCGCTCCGAAGATCGAGGCTCGCCAGGCACTGCTCGAAGAGGCGAAGGCCGTGGCCGACGAGCCCAACATCAAGCGCGCCCGCGCGCTGCTCACCGGCATCCAGCGCCAGTGGGACGAGATCGGTCGCATCTTCCCCCGAGACAAGGAGCGCGCGCTCGACGATCGCCTGCGCGTGATCGAGCAGGCGCTCAAGGCCCGCGAAGAGGTCGACTGGAAGAAGAACAACCCCGAGACCAAGGCGCGTGCGAACGACATGAGCTCGCAGCTTCTCGAGGCGATCGAGAAGCTCGAGGCCGAGCTCGCCGCCGCAGAGAAGTCGGGAGACAAGAAGGCTGCCAAGGCTGCAGCGGATGCTCTCGAAGCGCGCCGCACCTGGCTCAACGCGCTCGGCGGCTGACCTTCTCCACAGATCCCCGGATCGACCCGGAACGCGGGATGCACCGCGCCAGACTGGCGTGATGCATCCCGCGTTCCTGTATCTGCCCGGTGATCGACTCACCATCCCCGAACTGAGCGCGGCGAGGATCGACGGGCACGTGGTCGATCTCGGCGAGGGCTACATCCCCGCCGTTCTGATCGAGAGCTCCAGTGCGAGGGCGGCCGCGATCGCGACTCTCGTGCCCGCCGACACCGCGGCATCCGGGCCATCCGCGGCGTGGATTCACGGGGCCGGCGATGCTCCGCCCGCCCGCCACCACGTCAGGCGCGCGGTCAGCCATCGCATCCGGCTCGCGCTGCCCCCTCGGGTGATCCTGCACGACACCGCGCTCTCGCTCACGCACGTCGTGCTCATCGGCGGGGTGCCGGTGATGACCCCCGAACGCACGATGGTCGACCTCGCCCTCGGCCTGCACCGCGACGAGTCGTTGCGGCGATGGATGCTGCTCCTGGCCCATGCCGAGCCGAGCCTCGTGCCGGCTGCGCTTCTCGAACTCGAAACAATGACCCGCGTTCCGGGAAAGCGTGCCGGACGAGGTGCTCTCGAGAGGCTCCTCGTCAGGACGACGTGACGCGGTAGACGTCGTACACCGCATCGATGCGACGCACGGCGTTCAGCACGCGGTCGAGGTGAACGGCATCGCCCATCTCGAACACGAAGCGGCTGATCGCGAGGCGCTCGTCGGTGGTGCTGACCGTCGCCGACAGGATGTTGACGTGGTGCTCGCTGAGCACTCGGGTGACATCAGAGAGGAGCCCCGAGCGGTCGAGAGCCTCGACCTGGATCTGCACTCGGAACACGCTCTTCGTCGTCGGCGCCCAGGACACCTCGACGAACCGGTCTTCGTCGCTCTGGAGAGCCTTGACGTTCGGGCAGTCGGTGCGGTGCACCGAGACGCCGCTGCCGCGGGTGACGAAGCCGACGATCGCATCGCCGGGCACGGGGGTGCAGCACTTCGCGACCTTGACCAGGATGTCGGATGCACCACGCACCAGCACCCCGGAATCTCCGGAGCGGGGCTCTCGCGAGGGCATGCTTCCGGGGAGGTCGATCGGACCTGTGGCGGGGTCGGTCGCTGCGACCAGCGCCGTGACCTTCTCGAGCACCGACTGCGTCGACACATGCCCCTCGCCCACGGCGGCATACAGGGCCGAGACGTCTTCATAGCGGAGCTGGTGAGCGACCTCGGCGAACGAGTCCTGGCTCATCAGCCGCTGCAGCGGCATGTTCTGGCGGCGCATCGCACGGGCGATGGCCTCCTTGCCCTGCTCGATGGCCTCTTCGCGACGCTCCTTCGTGAACCATCCGCGGATCTTGTTGCGTGCGCGGGTGCTCTTGACGAAGCCGAGCCAGTCCTGGCTCGGACCGGCGTCGGGGTTCTTCGAGGTGAAGACCTCGACCACATCACCGCTCTTGAGCTCGGACTCCAGCGGCACGAGACGGCCGTTCACCTTCGAGCCCATCGTGCGGTGGCCGATCTCGGTGTGCACGGCATACGCGAAGTCGACGGGCGTCGCGCCGGCCGGGAGTCCGACGACACGACCCTTGGGGGTGAAGACGTAGACCTCTTTGGCGCCGATCTCGAAGCGGAGAGAGTCGAGGAACTCCCCCGGGTCGGCGGTTTCGGCCTGCCAGTCCGAGATGTGCGCGAGCCAGGCCATGTCGCTGTCGGACGCACGGACCTCGGCCTTGCCGCCGTTCATCCGCTCCTTGTACATCCAGTGCGCGGCGACACCGTACTCGGCCTGCTGGTGCATCTCATGCGTGCGGATCTGGATCTCGACCGTGCGCCCGGACGGACCGATCACCGTGGTGTGCAGCGACTGGTAGAGGTTGAACTTCGGGGTCGCGATGTAGTCCTTGAAACGACCGGGGAGCGGGGTCCACCGCGCGTGGATCGCCCCGAGCACGGCGTAGCAGTCGCGCACGGAGGCGACGAGCACTCGGATGCCGATCAGGTCGTAGATGTCGTCGAACTCGCGACCTCGCACCACCATCTTCTGGTACACCGAGTACAGCTGCTTCGGGCGTCCGACGACCTTGCCGCGGATGCGCAGATCACGAAGATCCTCGTCGATCTCCTCGACGACCTGAGCGAGGTACTTCTCGCGCTGCGGGGTGCGCTGGGCGATCAGGTTATGGATCTCGTTGTAGATCTTCGGATGCAGCACGGCGAACGAGAGGTCTTCGAGCTCCGATTTGATCGCCTGGATGCCGAGACGGTTGGCCAGAGGCGCATAGATCTCGAGCGTCTCCTTGGCCTTCTTCGCGGCCTTCTCAGGGGGGACGAAGCCCCAGGTGCGCGCGTTGTGCAGCCGATCGGCGAGCTTGATGAGCAGAACGCGGATGTCCTTCGACATCGCGACGATCATCTTGCGGACGGTCTCGGCCTGCGCGCTCTCGCCGTACTTGACCTTGTCGAGCTTCGTGACGCCGTCGACGAGCATCGCGACCTCGTCGCCGAATTCCGCCGTGAGGTCGGTGAGGGCATAGCCGGTGTCTTCGACGGTGTCGTGCAACAGAGCCGCGGCGATCGCACGGGGGCCGAGTCCCATCTCGGCGAGGATCTGCGCCACGGCCAGCGGGTGCGTGATGTACGGCTCACCGCTCTGACGCAGCTGTCCGGTGTGCTTGTCCTTCGCGACCGTGTAGGCCCGTTCGATGACGGCGAGATCACCCTTGGGATGATTCGCGCGCACTGTGCGGATCAAGTTGTCGAGGTCGTTGACCCTGGGCGCGCGGGAGAAGATGCGGGGAACCAGTCGTCTCAGGCTGGAGCCCTGCGACGCCGTCTGCGGTTCCGCCATCCGCTCACCTCCGAATCACAACAGTTTACGCGGGCTCTGCGGGGTGCGGCCCCGCAGAGCGGGGATCAGGCCTCTGCAGTGGCGAGGCTTCGCGCCTCGCGGATCTTCGCATCGCGCGCAGCGATCTGCGGCTCGTTCTCGCGGAACAGCGAGTAGAGCGGAGCGGCCACGAACAGCGTCGAGTAGGTGGCGACCAGGATGCCGACGAAGATCGAGAGCGAGATGTCGGTGAGCGACTCGGCACCGAGCCAGAAGGCGCCGATGAAGAGCACGGCTCCCACAGGCAGCGCCGCGACGACCGAGGTGTTGATCGATCGGATGAGCGTCTGGTTCACCGCGAGGTTGACCGACTCGCCGAACGTTCGAGACGAGTTCTCGCCGTCCTCCGTCGTGTTCTCCCTGATCTTGTCGAACACGACTGTGGTGTCGTACAGCGAGTACGAGAGGATCGTGAGGAAGCCGATCACGGCCGCAGGCGAGATCTCGAAGCCGGCCAGGGCGTAGACGCCGACCGTGATCACGAGCACATCGAGCAGGCCGATGATCGCCGCTGCGGACATCTTCCAGGTGCGGAAGTAGATCGCGAGGATCAGGAAGGTGAGCGCGAGGAAGATCGCGAGACCCCAGAGGGACTGCTTGGTGACGTTCTCACCCCAGGCCGGTCCGATGAACGACGACGTGACGCTCTCGGGCGCGACACCATAGGCGTCGGCGAGGGCGTTGGAGACCTGCTGGGTCTCCTCGGCGCTCATCTGGTCGGTCTGCACACGGATGTCGTTGCCACCGACGACGACGACCTTGGTCGCCGCGCCCGGCACGACGGACTGCACTGCAGTAGTGGCGGTCTCCTGCTCGAAGCTGTCGGGCGCCTGCACCGTGAACTGCGAGCCGCCGGTGAACTCGATCGAGAACTGGATCGGTCGGATGAGGGGCACGAGCGCCGAGCCGACCACCAGCACGATCGCGATGATGAACCACAGGCGGCGCTTGCCGACGAACGGGAAGGACGTCTTTCCCGTGTAGAGGTTGTTGCCGAACTCGTTCATGGAAGCCATCAGGCGTCCCCCTCGCTTCCGGTGCGGCTGGATCTGTCACCGGCTAGTGCTTCGGCGCGCTTGCGCTCTGCGATGGTCTGACGGCGCTCGGCTTCGCCCTTGGCCCTGGCGTTCTTCGCACCACGGCCCGCCGTCGCGGTCGACACCTGACGGAACTGCGATCGGCTGCGGTACACCGCGCCGAGCGATTCGGGATCGAGGCCCGAGAGCTTGTGGCCGCCCCCGAAGAACTTCGTGCGGGCGAGGAGCTGCATCACCGGGTGCGTGAAGATCACGAAGATGAACACGTCGATCAGGGTCGTCAGGCCCAGAGTGAAGGCGAAGCCCTTCACCGTGGAGTCGGCGAGGATGTAGAGCACGACGGCCGCGAGGATGTTGATCGACTTCGAGATGTAGATCGTCCGCTTGGCTCTGCCCCAGCCGTCTTCGACCGCCGAGGTGATCGACTTGCCGTCTCGGAGCTCGTCTCGGATTCTCTCGAAGTAGACGATGAACGAGTCGGCGGTGAAGCCGATCGAGACGATCAGGCCCGCGACGCCGGCGAGCGACAGGCGGAAGCCGAGTCTCCACGCCAGGATGCAGATGATGATGTAGGTCAGCACCGCCATCACCGCGATCGATGCGATGATCACGGATCCGAGTGCTCGGTACACGATCAGCGAGTAGATGGCGACGAGTGCGAGCCCGATGAGTCCGGCGATGAGACCGATCTGGAGCTGCTGGGTGCCCAGGGTCGCCGAGATCGTGTCGGAGCTCTGCACCTCGAAGCTCAGCGGCAGCGCGCCGAACTTGAGCTGGTCTGCGAGGGCGGTCGCCGACTCCTGGTTGAAGTCACCCGAGATGCTGGGGCGACCGTCGAGGATCTGCCCGTTCATCCGCGGTGCACTGATCACGGAGCCGTCGAGGACGAAGGCGAACTGATCGCGCGGGGAGAGCTCCGCCAGGCGGTTCTGGTTCAAGCGGGTGCTGACCTCGCCGAAAGCCTCGGCACCGTCTGCGTTCATCGTCAGCTGCACGAGCCATGCACCCGACTGAGGATCGCGGCCTGCGGATGCGTCGGTGATCGCGTCACCGGTGAGCTCGGTCGGACCGAGCAGGTACTTCGCCTGACCGGAGGGATCGCACGCGATGAGCGGCTCGTCCTTCGGTGCATTCGAGGGGTCGTTGTCAGGGTTGGCGCAGTCGTACGCCTGGAACTCCGCCGCGAGCCTGTCGGTGACCCACGCGAGGTCGCTCGCGTCGGTCGGCTCGGCCGTCGGCGTCGCGTTCAGCGAGTCGTCCGGAGTCGGGTACGCCGTCTCGTTCCCGTCTTCTCCCACGTACTGGTTCGTGCCGGCGGTCGTGGCGAGCACCGGGCGGAACTCGAGCTGCGCACTCGACTGGATGCGCGCGCGGGTCTGCTCGTCGGCCACACCAGGGATCTGGACCACGATGTTGCGGCCACCCTCGGTGGTGATGTCGGCCTCGGCCACGCCCGACGCATCGACGCGCTGGCGGATGATCGACGCCGCCTGGTCGAGCTGCTCCGGCGAGGGCGCGGCACCGTCTTCGGTCTCGGCGCTCAGCACGATCTGCGTGCCGCCCTGGAGGTCGAGCGCGAGCTCAGGAGTCCACGAACTCTTCTCGAACACGTGGACGCCGAGCGCGTTGATGCCGAAGAGGATGCCCGTCACCAGGAGCAGGCCCGTGAGGACCCGCCAGGCGTGACGGACCGGGGAAGAAGTGGCCACGTGTGATCAGCTTTCTACGATGCCGGAGTGCCGAGGTGGTGCAGCGCGAAGGCTACTTGTCGTCGGCGTCGCGCTCGAGACGACGACGGGTCTCTTCGGTGGTCTCGATGGCCGGAGCGTCGTCGACGATCGGAGCCTCGTCGATCACGACGACCGAGTCGTCAGCGTCCTCGACGATGGCATCCTTGGGCTCCACGATGCGCAGGATCGCCTGGCTGTGCACCTCGATGACCGTGCCGGGCGCGATCTCGACGAGCGCGGGCGAGTCGAGGTCATCGTGGTCGTAGGCCACGATCGTGCCGTAGATGCCGCCCTGCATGAGCACCTTGACACCGGGAACGGTCTTGGTGGCCTTCTCCTCCTGCTCTGCCTTCATCTGCTTCTGGCGCTTGCGTCCGTTGACGAACATGAACACGACGAGCACGGCGAGAAGGCCGAAGAGGAGGATTTCCATGGGCATGGTGGCGAAGGGCCTTTCTCAGGTGCGCGCACCAGAAAACGGGCGCGCAGTTCTATCGGGGGAAGTCTTCAGCGATTATAGGTCATCAAGACGAAGCGCCCCGTCGGGGTGCGCGATGCCCAGGTGGGCGTAGGCCTCCGGCATGGCCACGCGACCACGCGGTGTGCGGCCGAGGAATCCGATGCGCACGAGGTACGGCTCGACGACGCTCTCGACGGTCTCGGCCTCTTCGCCGACCGCGACCGCGAGCGTGCTGAGGCCCACGGGACCGCCGCGGAAACGACGCACGAGCGCCTCGAGCACGGCCCGGTCGAGGCGGTCGAGCCCGATCGGATCGACGTCGTAGAGCTCGAGTGCGGCCCGGACGCCGTGCAGCGAAGCCTCCCCGCCGCCGTGGACGAGCGCGTAGTCACGCACTCGTCGGAGCAGGCGGTTGGCGATTCGAGGTGTGCCTCGCGACCGGCGGGCGATCTCCGAGAGCGAATCACGGGGCAGATCGACGCGCAGCATGCGAGAAGAGCGATCGATGACCCGCTCGAGCTCCGGTTCGTCGTAGAACTCGAGGTGGCCCGTGAATCCGAAGCGGTCGCGCAGCGGGTTCGGGAGCAGACCCGAGCGGGTGGTCGCGCCGACGAGCGTGAACGGGGCTAGGTCCAACGGGATGCTGGTCGCACCTGCTCCCTTGCCGACCATGATGTCGATGCGGAAGTCCTCCATCGCGAGGTACAGCATCTCCTCCGCGGACCGCGCCATGCGGTGGATCTCGTCGATGAACAGCACCTCGCCGGGCACGAGACTCGAGAGCAGGGCGGCGAGGTCGCCGGCGTGCTGGATCGCCGGTCCGCTCGAAAGCCGCAGCGGGCGTTCGCTCTCATGCGCGATGATCATCGCCAGCGTGGTCTTGCCGAGTCCTGGAGGACCCGCGAGCAGGATGTGATCGGGCGGGCGGTTCTGCATGCGCGCGGCATCGAGCAGGAGCTGGAGCTGCCCGCGCACCTTCTGCTGACCGACGAACTCGCCCAGGCTCGTGGGGCGCAGAGCGCCCTCGATGGCGAGCTCGGTGTCGTCTGAGGGCTCGGCGGCGTCGCGGACGTCAGACACGCGCCGGCCCCAGGAGAGCCAGAGTGCGGCGCAGCAGCGGCGCCACGGCCGCTCGCTCTGCCTCCGAAGCCTCGGCGGCCGTCTGCGCGGCTGCCTCGGCGGCGACCTTCTCGGACCATCCGAGGCCCACCAGCGCGGCGGTGACCTGATCGACGACATCGACCGGACCGGCCTTCGCCGGCTTCGATCCGATGCCGACGGGGTGCACCTTGCCTGCGAGCTGCAGGACGATGAGCTTGGCCGTCTTCGGTCCGATGCCCGACACGCGCCGGAACGGCGCATCGTCTTCGGCCGTCACGGCGTCGGCGATCTGATCGACGGTGAGGTGCGAGAGCACACCGAGCGCCGACTTCGGCCCGACGCCCGTGACGCTGATGAGCAGACCGAAGACCTCCAGCTCGCTGCGATCGGCGAAGCCGAACAACGACAGGGAGTCTTCGCGGACGATCAGGCTCGTGTGCAGCAGCAGCTTCTCGCCGACGGTCGCGGTGTGCGCCACATCGGCGGGAACAGCGACAGAGAATCCGACGCCACCGACGTCGATGATGACCTGATCGGCGGTCGAGTGGAGAACAGCGCCGTGCAGCGAGGAGATCATCCGATCAGCCTACGCACCGGATCGTAGATATGTTCGAGCGACACGCTCCGCGTCCGCCCACGCCTTCTGCGCCGGCGTCAGAGACTCCTGTCCTGGCGCCCCGGCTGCTCCTCGTCGCCATGCGTGACAGAGCGCGATCGCCAGAGCGTCGGCGGCATCGGGCGGTTGCGGAGGAGCATCCAGGCGGAGGATGCGCGCGATCATCGCCTGCACCTGGCGCTTGTCGGCCGAGCCGTAGCCGGTCACGGCCGCTTTCACCTCGCTCGGAGTGTGCGTCGCCGCAGGAAGACCGGCTTCGGCTGCGAGCAGCAGCGCCACGCCGCTCGCCTGCGCCGTGCCCATCACGGTGTGGGTGTTCTGCTGCGCGAACACCCGCTCGACCGCGACGGCGTCTGGTCGATGGGTCTCGATCACCTCGCGGATGCCGGCGGCGACCAGTGCGAGCCTCTCGCCGATCGGCAGATCGGGCGCAGAGCGGATGACCCCGACGTGCACGAGCGTGCCCCGACGGGCGCGATCGACGTCGACCACACCGACACCGCACCGGGTGAGACCGGGGTCGATGCCGAGCACGCGAAGCGAGGAGGAGGTCACTCCCCCAGGCTATGCGTCGCCCCGGATCCCGGGGCGACGCCGCGCCTACGCGTCGTCGTTCTCGAGCTCAGCCTGCACCTCGGCCGTGAGATCGAAGTTCGTGAAGATGTTCTGGACGTCCTCGCTGTCTTCGAGGGCGTCGATGAGGCGGAAGATCTTGCGGGCCGTATCGGCGTCGATCTCGACCTTGAGGTTCGGAACGAACTCGACATCGGCCGACTCGTAGTCGATGCCCGCGTCCTGAAGGGCGCTGCGGACGGTGACGAGATCCGTGGCCTCCGTGATGATCTCGAAGCCCGCGGCGTGCGGCTCGATCTCTTCGGCGCCCGCCTCGAGGGCGGCCATCATCACGTCATCTTCGGTGGTTCCCTCGGAACCGACCACGATGACGCCCTTGCGGCTGAAGTTGTAGGCGACGCTGCCGGGGTCGGCGAGAGTTCCGCCGTTCCGGCTGAGCGCGGTGCGTACCTCGGCCGCTGCGCGGTTCTTGTTGTCGGTCAGACACTCGATCATCATCGCGACGCCGTTGGGGCCATAGCCTTCGTACATGATCGAGGTGTACTCGACAGCCTCGCCACCGATGCCCGCTCCGCGCTTCACCGCGCGGTCGATGTTGTCCTTCGGGACCGACGTCTTCTTCGCCTTCTGAATCGCGTCGAAGAGAGTCGGGTTGCCCTGCAGGTCGGCTCCGCCGAGCTTCGCGGCGACCTCGATGTTCTTGATGAGCTTGGCCCAGGACTTCGCGCGCCTGGAGTCGATGATGGCCTTCTTGTGCTTCGTGGTGGCCCACTTGGAATGCCCGGACATAATTCTCCGCTCGTCGTATCCGCCGTGGGCGCTGCCCAGGGCGTCGTCCATTCTATCGAACCACGCCCGTACGCTGTGGCGTGCGAATCGCGCGGTGCGTGCGGCGGACAGTCGATGACCCCTGGCATGACGGGCAGCGCGGGTGTAGTCCTGACCCATGGACGAAAGAGCCGTCGATGACAGGACCCGCGGCCTCGAGGCCGCACATCGCGCAGCAGTCGACTTCCTCGGATCACTGGACGAACGACCGGTATGGCCGCGGGCGAGCCTCGACGAGATGATGGCGGCGTTCGGAGGTCCGCTGCCCGAGGAGGGCACGGATGCCGCGAGCGTGATCGAGGAGATGGCGCGGCGGGCTGATCAGGGTCTCGTCGCGATTCCCGGAGGGCGCTTCTTCGGGTTCGTGATCGGCGGGACCCACCCCGCCGCTCTCGCCGCAGACTGGCTGGTGTCGACCTGGGACCAGAACTCGGGGTCGGCGACGCTCACTCCCGCAACGGTCGCGATGGAGCGCATCGCCGGACAGTGGATGCTCGAGCTGTTCGCACTGCCTGAGACCGCCAGCGTCGGTTTCGTCACGGGCGGCCAGATGGCGAACTTCACGTGCCTGGCTACAGCGCGCAACGCCGTTCTGGCACGAGCCGGTTGGAATCTGACGGAGAAAGGGCTTCGACTGGCACCCGCCGTCAGATTCGTCGTCGGTGCCGATCGTCACGGCTCGATCGATCGGGCAGCTCGATTCCTCGGGATAGGAACAGCGGAACTGGTCGCGGTCGAATCGGATGACCAGGGGCGCATGAGACCCGAAGCCCTGGCGCAGGTGCTCGACCGGACCACCGGTCCGCTCATCGTGTGCCTTCAGGCCGGCGAGGTGCACACCGGCGCGTTCGACGAATTCGCTGCGCTCATCCCGATCGCGCATGAACACGGTGCGTGGGTGCATGTCGACGGTGCCTTCGGGCTGTGGGCCGCGGCGTCGCCCGCGCTTCGACCACTGACTGCGGGAATGGGTCTGGCTGACTCGTGGGCGACGGACGCCCACAAGACCCTCAATGCGCCGTATGACTGCGGAATGGCGATCGTCCGGGACCCTGCTGATTCGATCGCCGCATTCCGCACCGGCGGCGACTATCTCGTCTTCACGAGCCTCGACCCGTGGGATGTCACTCCCGAGCTCTCCAGACGGGCCCGAGGCGTGCCCGCCTGGGCGGCGATGCGCAGCCTGGGGCGCCGCGGAATCGCGCGCCTCATCGACGCACTGCACGAGAACGCCGTGGCGATGGCATCCGGACTCGCCTCGATCGACGGCATCCGCATTCTCAATGACGTCGACTACACCCAGGTCATGTTCGGGCTCGACTCCGACGAGTCGACGCGGGCCCTCGGCGACGCCGTGCTCGCCGAGGGCACAGCCGCGCTGACGGGCGCCACGTGGCGCGGTCGCGCCGCCCTGCGCTGCTCGATGTCGTCCTGGGCGACGACCCGAGACGACATCGACCGCACCGTCGGCGCGATCCGCGCCCTCGTGTCGGGCTGAACGGACCCGCCCTCGATCACTCGCCCTGCGTCGGCAGCCCCACCTTCGGCCGTGCCCACGAACGACCCCGGGTGTCCTTCAGGATGTCGTACTCCACGTCGACGTGCGGTTCGATCGCACTGTATTTGTCGTTCGGCGCACCGATCACGAGCTGGAAGCCGAGACCCCGCCACGCGCCGATCGCACGCTTCGTGAAATGCGCGTCCGCCTTGATCAGGGCCTCATCCATGAAGACAGGCGCGTACCGGGGACGCTCCGCGCCCGCGTCGCCGAGTTGGTATCGCAGCGCGGCACCCACGATGAACGCGACGAGCTCCTGCGACTCTCCACCCGATTTCTCACCGATGTGGTCGTAGAGCGCGACGTGCTCCCGCGTCGTGGCGTGGATCCGCTCCGCACTCACCCGCACATGGTTGCGCACATCGATGAGCTCGGCGAAGTCCGGCGCCGTCCGCCGCATCCGACCGATGAGACGACTCATCCTCCGGTACACGCTCTCGCGGTCAGCGTCCGTCTCCGCAGCTTCGATGAGGCCGCGCACCTCGCGCAGCTCCTTGCGGAACCGCCTGCGCGCTTCGGACTGATTCTCGCGCGGCGTGATCTGCAGGCGATGCTCGTCGTCGTAGAACGGCAGCTCCTCCATGATCCTGTTGATCGGGTCGATGCGATTCTTGATCTCTCGCAGCGAGCGGCCGAGCGTCGAGTCGAGACTCGTCAGGTCGTTTCCGGAGAGCTTGAGAAGGCTGTCCCGCCACTCGGACTCCAGCTCGTGCAGGCCGTTGGTCTCCAGCGCATCGAGGATCCCCTCGAACTCGGCGACCGACTCGTCGGGGTCGGGCAGGATCGTGAGGGTGTCCCAGCGCTCGAGGAACCCGGTCATCAGGCGCCGCATCTGCTCGCGCTGATCGGCGTGCGCCGTGGCCGCCGACGTGCGGTCCTCCAGCAGCCTGGTCGACGCGGTGCGCAATGCGGAGTCGAGGTGGGCGAGCCGTTCTGACGCGGTGACGCTGACGGCCGCCTCCGCACCGAGGAAACGCGCGTCGAGGAAGGAACGGTGTCGCTCCTCGAGTGCGATCTCCGCCGCCTCGGCCGCATCGACGATCCGCTGACAGTCGTCGACCTGGTCTGTGACTTCCACCCAACGGTCCTGGGCGAGCGTCAGGTCGCCCCCGAGACGGGAGCTCTCGTCCCGCAGGCGGCTCGCCCTCTTTCTCAGCTCTTCAGCCTTCGAACGCAGCTCGGCGATCTTCGGGTTCTCGTCGGTGACCTCCGCCTCGACCGCGAGCCATCGCGCGCGCTCCGCCGCGACGGCCTCGACGTCGATCTGCTCCCAGGTGAGGTCCTCGATCTTCGCGTGCGCCTTCGCCCTGGCCTCGATCCGGTCCAGACCCGCCTCCGTTTCGGCAGCCGCCGACGACGCCTCATCCCGTCGGATCTCGAGCTCGGCGACCTGCTCGTCGAGTTCACGCAGGCGGCGTGCGTTCGAGAATCCGAGCAGGTTCGAGCGGCCATGCCCGCCGTGGGACCCCCGGTCGCCCTGCGACACCTGTCCTGTGATCGTCAACGCACGAGAATGCTCGGCGAGTTCGGCCGAGGAATCGACGCAGACGTACTCGAACCGCTCGCGGAGTCGCTGCTGAAGCCAGCCGGTGAACGGCGTCGACCGGTGATCGAGACGACCGGGGAGCGTCCGGGGGTCGGCCGTCCGAGACTCGGCGAGACCGGTGTGCACTCCCTCGTAACTGATCCGCTCCGCGGTGCGCACCGAGTCGATGGCGGCGCGGAATCGTGCGAGGTTCGAGACGTCGATGAGCAGCGTGCGTGCGAACCCGCCGAGCGCCAGGTTGAACGCTTCCCGCCAGGGCTCGAACTCGGTGCGCACCTCGATCAGCTCGCCGACGAACGGCAGATCCGTCGGGGCGAGCCCGGCGGCCTGAGCGAGCAGGGCTCTCGATTCGTGCAGATGTGCGGGGAGGCTCCCCCGCAGGTCTCGAGTGCGGTCCCGCTCGGCACGCACCTGTGCGAGTTCGGTCTCCACCGCTCTACGGGCGGACTCGGCATCGGCGAACGCGGCGCGGGCACCTCGGATCCCGGCCTGCGGGAGTTCCCGACCGATACGGGTGAGCAAGCTCTCGAACGCGGCCGCATCGTGCACCTCGATGCCGAGTTCGCTGGCGACGGCGTCGAACCGGGCTCGCTCGCGCCGGACGTCTTCGAGGCGGCGCTCGACGCCGCGCAGTTCGCGCTGGGCAGTCTCAAGGCGATCGCCCCCGGACTGCCGCACGACGTCGAGAAGCCCCTCGCGCTCGGCCTCCGCGGCGGTGATGAGGGCGTTCTTCTCGCGCACGACCAGCTGGAGCGCCTGGGTCCGGTCGCGCAGTTCCGTCTCCACCTCGCGCAGCAGGTCGAGACGACGCTCGGCGCTCCACAGAGCCGCGAGCGAGGTCGGCTCGGAGAAGACTCCGACCTCGTCCACGACCCGCATCCGCTCCGATGCCGCCTCGATGCGCTGCGAGATCCCGCGGATCGGCTCGAGAGCCGCCACCTGCTGCTTGGCGACCAGCATCCGGGTGCGAGTGCTCTCCAGCTCGTCGAAGTGAGCGACCACCGCGTCCGCGGTCGCCATCGTCTCGGGCTCTTCGAGCACGAGCTTCTTGTACAGGTCGTCCACCGTGGTGATCTGCTGACCGGCCTGGATCCGGGCGAGAAGACTGATCGCCTTCGCCCCGGAACCCGCGGCGCCGATGCCGAGCACGGCGTGCAGCCGTGCCGAGAACTCGCGATCGGTCGCGACGGGGTCCAGTCCGACCGCTCGCACCGATGTGTCGCTGAGGCGGTGAGCGGCGGCACGCTCGAGCTGCGCGAGGTCGAATCCGCTGTCGACCGTGGCTCGCAACCTCGTCGAGTCCTCGAGCGTTCGGGCGTCCGCAGGGATGTACCACCCGCGTACTGCCGTGAAGCGCGAGCCGTCGTGATCCAACCAGGTCATCGCGACCGCGCTCCACGTGTCCTCGCCGTCACCCCGCAGCACCCGGAGCTTCGTGCCCTCTTCCGTTCGGGACTCGTCGATCTTGCCGCGCCCGTACGACAGGATGTTGCGCTGCTCATCGCCGCGCGGGCGCCCCGTGACACCGCCGTTGGAGGCACCGTTGAACGGCGTGGTGTGCGGCATCATCAGGGCGATATAGCCGTCCATGAGCGTCGACTTGCCCGAGCCCGATCCGCCGCACAGCAGGGTCGCATCCGGTGAGAACCGCACCCGGTGCGGCCCGCCGTCGTATCCGCCCCAGTTGATGAGCTGCAGCTCCTCAGCCACCCACTGCTGGCCGCGAGAGCTCGCGGGTATCATCCCGAACAGCGTGTCGAGCATCGTCATCGTGCCACCACCGCCTGGGCTCGCAGCCAATCCCGCAGCTCCTTCAGCGTCTCAGCACTGAGCACCACCTCGACGAGCGCGGTGATCCGATACCGCCCGCTGGTCTCCTCCTGCACGATGCCCTCTCTGTCCAGCCTGTCCAGCGCGCTGCGGATCGCCCTCTGCTGCTTCGCTGTTCCGCCGTCGGCATCGGCGAAGTAGCTGAGGACGGTCTGCTCGACGTCCTCGATGTCGATCCGCACGGATCCCTCCCCGGATGCGGACTCGCGCTGGTAGACGGTTCGCAGGTGCACCAGCACGAGCGTCTCGGCCCGCGAGTACGGCGAGTCCTTCAGCAGAACGGGCATCTCGACTTCGTCGGAGCGCAACTGCTGCTTGTACGCGAATCCTCGGGCGTGATCGATGATCAGCCGCAGGTAGATGTCATTGAGCCGCGACTCGATGACGTGCTGATGCTCGATCAGCAGCGTCCACTCGCGTCGGTTGCGCTCCATCGAGATGAAGCGGCGCTGCAGAAGGTGTACGAGCACACGCCTGATCTCGGGGTCGAGCGTGCCGCGGTCGCCCGGGAAGTGCGCCTCGAGGTCGTCCTCCATCGCCGTGGGAGCGATGAACCCCTCGTCAGCGACGGCCGTCGTGAGGTCATCGTCACTCATCTGCATCCTCTTTCGTGCTGCGGGCGATCACGGCGCCGAAGGCGAAGCGGCGAGTCGTCCCGTCGGGCCTCAGCGCTTCCACCGTCGAGATCCCGTCGCCGTCCGCGAGGCCGTTGCGGTGCGCGATCTCGAGCAGGCCGAGGAGATCGACGGGACGTCGAGCCGCGTCAGGCACCGCCCGGAACGCCTCGGCGAGATCGAACTGCGCGCCGAGACCGGCGACGTACTCCTCGAGCTCGGCATACCTCGGACCACCCCAGGCACGCGTGTCGTGATCGAGGAAGTCGACGTCGTCCGCATCGGTGAGGGGCGCCGGGGCACGGGGTGGACGGATGTCGCTGGTCGTCTGACGGAGATGCCCGAGATCGATCAGCGGCATGCTGCGCACCGGATCGACGACAGCCGCAGGACCCGACCAGGCGTGGAGCCCGGCGATGACGTCGCGCAGAAGGTCGTCGATCTGGCGATCACGAAGCGGGTCATGCGTCTTCACCTGCCCGGTGATGACGTGCGATGCCCGGCGTTGCGCGGCGAGCACCTCTTCGACGCCCAGTTCGACGCGTCGGCCTATCGCATCGAGCTCGGCACGCTGCGTGCTGTCGAGCATGCGTGCGAAGGGCTGAGCGAGGAGTCCACGGAGCTGCTCTGTGAGAGCGTCGATGCGATCCGGATCGCCGATCAGGCGCAGTGCGCCTGCGAAGGCCCGCCCCTCCGGAGTCGACTGCATCACAGCCTGGGCGCGCTGGAGGTACTCGCGCAGCACTTCGCTCGTCGGCCGTTCGTCCCTGCGAAGGTGGGCGACGACATCGCGCTGCATGGACCGGAGGGACTCAGCCACTCGGGTGAAATCGGCGGGGAGCTCGCGTGCCAGATGAAGGACGTTCTCCGCTTCCTCGAGGAGTTCTTCGTCCTCCGCAGGCTCCGCGTGTCCGGATTCCTGGATGCGCGCGATCTCAGCGTCGATGATGTCGCGCTCCGCCTGAAGCCGGGAGAGGCGACGAACCGGGTCGACCTCGGCACTCACCGAGAGATGCTCCACTGCCTCGAGCAGTGTGCGCACGCGGGAGTTCGACACTCTCGTGCGCCCTCCGCCGGTGCGGCCGGATATCTCGAGCGCGGCGACGGCGTGCGCAGACAGGCGATAGACCTCGACGTCGTCGTCGATCTGCTGGATCAGCCAGCCGAGCCGCACCCAGTTGCGACATACGTCGCGTCCGCTCCCGGACGGCAGCCGCCTGTCATCCTCGTCGTACCCCGCCGCGCGGAGCTCGTCGAGCACCTCGGCCATCTCAGCGTGCGCATCCGCTACCGCGACCGACGCCCGGTCGGCGTGGAACAGCAGCGTGAGCGACGCCACCACGAACGGCGCGAACCGACCGTGAAGCAGATCGAGGGTCGGGGTGCTGAATGCGGTGACGGCGCGCGCATACGCGGCCTCAGCCCTGGATCCAGTCACTCGAAAGAGACTAGTCCGACCGGGGACCTCAGATCGTCATGCTCCGGTGCATGGCGGGTCGTGCTGGATCGATGTCATCGACCGCTGCGCTCGCGGACACGCTCGAGGAACATCTCGTGGAAGCGCGTCTCGCCGTCGACCTCAGGGTGGAAGCTGGTGCCGAGAAGCGACCCGTGCTGCACCGCGACGACCCCGCCGTCAGGCAGCGTGGCGAGCACGTCGACGTCGGGACCCACCCGATCGACGATCGGAGCGCGGATGAAGGTCGCGTGCACGGCAGGCTCACCGAGGACCGGAACGTCGAGCGACATCTCAAAGGACTCCGTCTGACGCCCGAAGGCATTGCGGCGCACGGCGATGTCCATGCCACCGAACGACTGCTGCCCGTCGATGCCGTCGAGCACCTCGTCTGCGAGGAGGATCAGCCCCGCGCACGTTCCATACACCGGTAGCCCGGCGCCGATCGCGGCACGGATCGGCTCCTGCATCCCGAAGGTGCGCGAGAGCTTGTCGATGACGCTCGACTCTCCGCCGGGTATCACGAGTCCGCTCACGGCGGCGAGCTCTTCGGGGCGGCGTACGAGCACGACGTCGGCACCGAGTCCGGCCAGCAGGGCGGCGTGCTCGCGCACATCGCCCTGCAGGGCCAGAACCCCGACTGTGGGTCTACCAGCCACGCTCGGCCAGGCGGTGCGGAGCGGGGAGGTCGGAGACGTTGATGCCCACCATCGCCTCACCGAGACCGCGCGAGACCTCGGCGATGATCTTCGCGTCATCGAAGAAGGTGGTCGCCTTGACGATGGCCTTCGCGCGCTCGACGGGGTTACCCGACTTGAAGATGCCGGAGCCGACGAAGACGCCGTCTGCGCCCAGCTGCATCATCATGGCGGCATCCGCAGGCGTGGCCACGCCACCGGCGACGAACAGCACGACGGGCAGCTTGCCGGTCTCGGCGATCTCGGCGACGAGCTCGTACGGCGCCTGCAGCTCCTTCGCGGCGACGAACAGCTCGTCCTTGGGCAGCGCCGTGAGCGCGGCGATCTCGCCACGGATCTTGCGGATGTGCTTCATCGCCTCAGAGACATCGCCGGTGCCGGCCTCGCCCTTGGAGCGGATCATCGCCGCGCCCTCGTTGATACGACGCAGTGCCTCGCCGAGGTTGGTCGCGCCGCAGACGAACGGCACGGCGAAGCTCTGCTTGTCGATGTGGTTCACGTAGTCGGCAGGCGACAGCACCTCGGACTCGTCGATGTAGTCGACGCCGAGCTCCTGCAGCACCTGCGCCTCGACGAAGTGACCGATGCGGGCCTTGGCCATCACGGGAATCGAGACCGAGGCGATGATGTTGTCGATCATGTCTGGATCGCTCATGCGCGACACGCCGCCCTGGGCGCGGATGTCGGCGGGAACCCGCTCGAGGGCCATCACGGCGACGGCCCCGGCGTCCTCTGCGATCTTCGCCTGGTCGGCGGTGACGACGTCCATGATCACCCCGCCCTTGAGCATCTCGGCGAGACCGCGCTTGACGCGCGAGGATCCGGTGGTGGTCTGTTCGGTCATGAGAGCTCCTGTCGGGGAAGCACGATGTGCATGTGTGTCGAACGATGTCTCGTTTGATCTAGGCCAAACAGTAGCACTGTCCGGAACGACCTAGAATCAGAGATGAGGACCCATGAGCGACCAGATCACCGGAACGACCGCAGCGGACATCGCCGACAGCGTGCGCGGGCTGCGCGACCGCGGCGTCCTGCGCGCAGGCAGCCCTCTTCCGCCTGTTCGCGAGCTCGCGGCGACGCTCGGCGTCAACCGCAACACCGCCGTCGCCGCATACCGGCAGCTCGCCCAGGCGGGAATCGTCATCTCGCGCGGTCGCGCTGGCACCGTCATCACAGGTCTCGAGGCCGTCGCCCAGGAGGGCTACGCATCCGACACGGTGCTGCGCGACGTCGGCACGGGCAACCCCGACCCCCGCCTGATCCCCGATCCGTCACAGGCTCTCGCCACGGTCGCCGGGCGACCCGTGCTCTATGGAGAACCCGTGATCGACCGCGGGCTCGAGCAGTGGGCGCAGCAGTGGATCGCGAACGACATCGGACACCTCGACTTCCGCATCACCGTCACCAGCGGAGCGGTCGACGCAGTGGAGCGCCTTCTCGCCCAGGCGTTGATGCGCGACGACGCCGTCGCGCTCGAAGACCCCTGCTTCCTGGCCAGCATCCACACGGTGCGTCTCGGCGGGTACCGTGCCGTGCCCGTGCCCGTCGACGACGAGGGCATGACGGTTCAGGGACTCCGCGACGCGTTGGATGCCGGCATCCGCGCCGTGATCTGCACCCCGCGCGCCCAGAATCCGACCGGCGCGAGCCTCACCGCCACCCGCGCTGCCGAGCTGCGCGCCGTGCTCGCCGACCACCCGTATGTGCTGATCATCGAGGACGACCACTTCTCGATGCTGTCCCATCAGCCGTACGAATCGCTCATCGGACCGGAGCACCGACGGTTCGCCCTCGTGCGCTCGGTCTCGAAGTTCCTCGGACCCGACATGTGCCTCGCGATCGCCGCGACGGACGCGACCACGGCCGAGCGCCTCGCGATGCGGCTCAGCCCGGGCACCACGTGGGTCAGCCACCTGCTGCAGCGCCTCACGCTGACCCAGCTCACCGACGACTCGGTCGTCTCACGGATCGCCGAGGCCCGCGAGCACTACGCCGCGAGGAACACCGCGTTCGCCATCCGTCTGCGCGAGCAGGGGCTCGACTCCCCCGCCACCGACGGACTGAGCCTGTGGGTGCAGCTTCCGAAACCGGCGAAGGTCGTCGCCGAACGACTGATGCGGCGCGGCTGGCTGGCGCGCACGGGAGACGATTTCGCCCTCGACGAGCGGGCCGAGCCCTCACACCACCTGCGCCTCACCGTGCACGACCTGTCAGACGGCGACGCGGAGACGCTCGTCGCCGACCTCGTCGCGGCCGTGCGATGATCACCCGCCGCGGGAGCCTTCCCGCCCTCACTGAAAGGATCGGAGAATGAAGATCCTCTCCATCCAGTCCGCCGTCGCGTACGGCCATGTCGGAAACTCAGCCGCAGTCTTCCCGCTGCAGCGCATCGGCGTCGAGGTTCTCCCGGTCTACACGGTGAACTTCTCGAACCACACGGGCTACGGCGCCTGGCGCGGCCCGCTGATCGACCCGAACGACGTGCGCGAGGTCATCACGGGCATCGAGGAGCGCGGCGTCTTCGGCGAGATCGATGCGGTGCTCAGCGGCTATCAGGGCGGCGAGGGCATCGGCGACGTGATCATCGACGCCGTCGCACGTGTCAAGGCGGCCAACCCTGACGCCGTCTACGCGTGCGACCCGGTCATGGGCAACGCGAAGTCCGGATGCTTCGTCGCACCCGCCATCCCGATTCTCCTGCGCGAGAAGGTCGTGCCGGTCGCCGACATCATCACCCCGAACCAGTTCGAGCTCGGCTTCCTCACCGACACCGAGCCCGACACGCTCGAGTCCACTCTGGCCTCGGTCGACCTGGCGATGGCCATGGGGCCGCGCACGGTGCTCGTCACGAGCGTCGAGCGCCCCGACCGCGAAGAGGGCACGATCGAGATGCTCGTCGCCGACCCGACCGGTGCCTGGATCGTGCAGACGCCTCGTCTGCCGATGAAGGCCAATGGCTCGGGTGATGTGACCGCGGCCCTCTTCACCGCGCACTACGTCGAGACGGGCGACGCCAAGACGGCACTCGAGCGCACGGCATCCAGCGTGTTCGATCTGCTCGCGGCGACCCTCGAGTCCGGTGCGCGCGAACTGCAGCTCGTCGAAGCGCAGGAGTTCTACGCGAACCCGCGTATGCAGTTCACCGCGCGCGAGGTGCGCTGACCGGCTTCAGGCCTTCGGCCACGCGTTCGCGACGGCCTCGCGCACCTCGCCGAGCAGCTGAGGAAGCGCCTTGGTCTTCGCGATGATCGGGAAGAAGTTGGCGTCCGACGTCCACCGCGGCACGATGTGCTGGTGCAGGTGGCCGTCGACGCCGGCGCCCGCGACGGCGCCCTGGTTCATCCCGAGGTTGAAGCCGTCGCAGCGCGACACCTCCCGGAGTACGCGCATGCCGATCTGAGTCAGCGCACCGATCTCGGCGACCTCTTCAGGCGTCGCCTGGTCGTAGGTCGCGATGTGGCGATATGGGCAGACGAGAAGATGTCCCGAGTTGTAGGGGAACAGGTTGAGCAGCACGTAGGCCGTCTCACCCCGCGCGACGATCAATCGCTCGGCATCCGGGAACTTCGGAGCCTCGCAGAACGGGCACTCCTCGCGCAACGGCTCCGGCCCTGCCTGGATGTACGCCATGCGGTGCGGCGTCCACAGGCGCTGGAACTCGTCGGGGACGCCGGCGAATTCGCCGGCGTCCTCCCACGGTTCCGAGGGCGTCGTCACGCCAGGTCCCCTGCTGTCTGCACGAGCGTGTGCGCATCGATCGCGGCACGGATGCGTGAGACGGCGTCGGTGATCGGCACCCCGTTCTCCTGCGTGCCGTCGCGGTAGCGGAACGAGACGGTGCCGGCATCGCGGTCCTTCTCCCCCGCGATCAGCAGCAGCGGAACCTTGCCGGTCGTGTGCGTGCGGATCTTCTTCTGCATCCGGTCGTCGGAGGTGTCGAGCTCTGCGCGCACGCCAGAATCGCGCAGCGTGGTGATGACATCGCCGAGGTAATCGGCGAACTCGTCTGCGACGGGGATGCCGACGACCTGCACCGGCGAGAGCCACACCGGGAAGTCACCGGCGTAGTGCTCGAGCAGGATCGCGAAGAAGCGCTCGATCGACCCGAACAGAGCGCGGTGGATCATGATCGGCCGCTTCTTCTGGCCGTCCTTATCCATGTACTCGAGCTCGAAGCGCTCAGGAAGATTGGGGTCGACCTGCACGGTCGACAGCTGCCAGGTGCGGCCGATCGCGTCGCGCGTCTTCAGGTCGATCTTCGGACCGTAGAACGCCGCCTCGCCGGGAACCTCGGTGAGCTTCAGACCGGATGCCACGGCGACGCGTCGGAGAGCATCCGTCGACGAATCCCAGAACTCCTCCGAGCCGATCCACTTCGACTTCTCGTCGTCCTTCATCGACAGCTCGAGCTCGAAATCGGTGAGACCGAAGTCGCGGAGCATCGACAGGATGAATTCGAGGACCTTCGCGACCTCGCCCTCGAGCTGGTCTGGCGTGACGAAGAGGTGCGAGTCGTCCTGAGTGAAGCCGCGCACGCGGGTGAGACCGTGCAGCGCGCCGGAGAGCTCGTTGCGGTATACGGTGCCGTTCTCGGCGAAGCGCAGCGGCAGGTCGCGGTAGCTGCGTGCACGCTCCTTGTAGATGAGGATGTGCATCGGGCAGTTCATCGGCTTCAGGTAGTAGTCCTGGCCCTGCTTGGTGATGTTGCCCTCGTCGTCGCGCTCCTCGTCCATGACGATCGGCGGGTACATGCCTTCCTTGTACGTGACGAGGTGGTTCGACGTGAGAAAGAGGTCTTCCTTCGAGATGTGTGGCGTGTACACATAGGTGTAGCCGCCCTCGATGTGGCGCTTGCGCGCGTGCTGCTCCATCTCGCCGCGGACGATACCGCCGCGCGGGTGCCAGACCGAGAGGCCGGAGCCGATCTCCTCGGGGAACGAGAACAGGTCGAGTTCCTTGCCGAGGCGGCGGTGGTCGCGCTTCGCTGCTTCCTCGAGGCGGTGCTGGTATGCGCGCAGCTCGTCCTTCGACGGCCAGGCCGTGCCGTAGATGCGCTGCAGCTGGGGGTTCTTCTCGCTGCCGCGCCAGTAGGCGGCGGCGATGCGGGTGAGGTCCCAGCCGTTCCCGATCATGCGGGTGTTGGGCAGGTGCGGCCCGCGGCAGAGGTCCTTCCAGACGACCTCGCCGTCGCGGGTCGTGTTGTCGTAGATCGTGAGTTCGCCCTCGCCGACCTCGACCGAGGCGCCCTCGGCGGCCTCCTTGCCGCCCTTGAGGCCGATGAGCTCGAGCTTGAACGGCTCATCGGCGAGCTCGGCTCGTGCCTCGTCGTCGGTGACGACTCGGCGCACGAAGCGCTGGCCCTCACGGACGATGCGCTGCATCTCTTTCGTGATGGCCTTGATGTCTTCGGGGGTGAACGGCGTCTCGACGCCGAAGTCGTAGTAGAAGCCGTCGGTGATGGGCGGGCCGATGCCGAGGTTCGCCTGCGGGTTGATCCGCTGCACCGCCTGCGCGAGCACGTGCGCAGCCGAGTGGCGCAGGATGTTCAGCCCGTCGGGGCTGTCGATCGTGACCGGCTCGACCTCGTCGGCATCCGTCACTGTCGCGGCGAGGTCCTTGAGAGTTCCGTTGACGCGCATCGCGACGACTGAACGGTCAGAGAACAGGGCGAAGCCGTCTTTCGGCTGAGCATTTTCAGGCACTGCACACTCCATCTGGTCTGGATCTAGGCTACTCGCATGCCCGGGGGCGATTGACCGCTACAGCGCGGTCTCGGACGCGGTGTCCGCCGCCGTCGGGGCGAGGATGATGATCGCGGCTCCGACCAGCGCGATGGACGAGCCGACCCAGTCCCAGAGCGTCGGCTTGAAGCCGTCGACGATGATTCCCCACGCCAGCGAACCCGCGATGAAGACGCCGCCGTACGACGCGAGCACCCGACCGAAGTTGGCATCGGGCTGCAGCGCCGCGATGAACCCGTAGGCGCCGAGGGCCATGACCCCGAGTACCGCGAACACCCAGCCCCTGTTCTCTTTGACGGCCTGCCAGACCAGCCAGGCCCCGCCGATCTCGGCGACAGCGGCGAGCACGAACAGGATGCTGATGCGCAGGACGGTCATGGTTCCCAGTGTGGCGCAGAGCTGTCGCAACCTGACGGCGCAGATCAGGCGCCGGCGACGACGAGCCCGGTCTCGTAGGCCAGGATCACGAGCTGCGCCCTGTCGCGGGCGCCGACCTTCGACATGATCCGGTTCACATGGGTCTTGGCGGTGTGCGGCGAGATCGTCAGCCCCGCGGCGATCTCCGCGTTGGCGAGCCCCTCGGCGACGAGTACGAGCACCTCGAGCTCTCGCGGAGTCAAGAGAGCGAGGGCGGTGGTCCACCGGACGGCGGGGTCTGATCCACCGCGTCGGATCGAACGCTCGATCAGTGCGCGCGTGGCCGTCGAGGACAGCAGGGCTTCTCCGCGATGGACGGTGCGCACCGCTCGGACGATCTCGTCGGGTTCCGCACCTTTGCCGATGAAGCCGCTGGCACCCGCGCGAAGCGCGGCGACGACGTTCTCGTCCTCTTCGAAGGTGGTCAGGATCAGCACTCGCGGCTGAGCGGCCGAATCGTTCTGGGCGCAGATGAGCGCGGTGGCTGCGATTCCGTCCATTTCCGGCATCCTGATGTCCATCAGCACGACGTCGGGTGCGGCCGTCTTCGTCAGACGCACCGCGTCGAGTCCGTTCGATGCCTCCCCGGCGACCACGAGGCCGCCGTCGATGAGGATGTCCCGCACAGCGTGTCGCACGAGCGGCTGGTCGTCGACCACGAGCACCGAGACGGTCATGCGGTAGCGACGCTCTCGACCGGGATCCACGCCTCGAGCGAGAAGACACCTCGGTCGCTGCCGTAGTGCGCGGCTCCTCGCACCGCTCCGAGCCGCTCCTGGATGCCGCGGAGGCCGTTGCCGGGGGTGGGCGACGCAGCTGAGACGGTGTTGGTCGGGTTCACGATCGTCAGGTGCAGGGCAGCGCTCTCGATGCGCAGCGCCACCGTGGCGGTGCGCCCGAGGCCGTGCTTGTGGGCGTTGGTGAGCGCCTCCTGCAGCACGAGGTACGCGACGTGGTCGCTCGCAGGCGACAGAGCGAACGCGTCGTCCTGCCTACGCAGATCGACGCGGAGCCCGCCGCGTCGGAACCCCTCGACCATGGTGTCCAGCTGCGCCAACCCGCTCTGCGGCCGGAGTTCGTCGTGTTCTTCGGGAGCATCGGAGCGAAGCAGCGACATGAGGCCGCCGATATCGCTGAGCACGGTGCGAGATGCGCTGCGCACCGTGGTGAGTGCCTCCCTGGCACGCTCCGGCCTGCTGTCGAGTGCCGAGGAGGCGACACCGGCATTCAGGCTGATCACCGCGATCTGGTGGGCCACGACATCGTGAAGGTCCCGGGCGATGCGCACCCGCTCCTCGGCGACGCGTCTGCGCGCCTCGTCATCGCGATTACGCTCGGCGCGCTCCGCACGCTCGATCATCGCCGCGGCGAACTCTCGACGTGATCGGGCGGCGTCGCCGAGTGCCCCGCCGAGGACGACGAGCAGCACGAACTGCAGCGCGGTCGAGTCGAGGAGATCCCCCGCCAGGGCCCAGCCGTTCGAGAGGAAGACCACGATGGCTGAGACTCCGACCGCGATCAGTCCGATGCCGCGGCCTCGTCGATCGATCACGGAGTAGCAGGCGAATGCTGCGGCGAGGAGCGCGCTCGGAGAGATCGTGCCCGCGGCCGCAGAGACGACGGCGCAGAGCAGACTGATCGCCAGCACCACGAGCGGCCAACGACGACGGAAGGGCATGGCCGCAGCGGGGACGAGCGCCGGCACGAGCAGCAGACCTTGAGCGCGGAATGTCTCGTCGGGGAACGGCAGCACCGCGAATACCACGATGAGTGCGACGATGCCGACATCATTCAGCCGAACCCCGTCACGGGGTTCACGGATGGTCGGCATGCATCCAGTATTTCCTTTCTTCAAGATGCCCGGATCCTCCCGACGGATGACTTCCGCATACCGCGAACGCGGTATGCGGAAGTCATCCGAGGGTTGACGCGCGGGCGCCCCGTGTTCTTCAGGCTGGATAGCAGGCGCGCGCTCCTCCCGATCTCCGCGTTCGCCGGGAAGGCCACCGTGCGCAGATCCATCAAGAGAACCCTTGTCGTCCTATCGGCGATCGGCGCCGTTCTCGCGGTCGGCCTCACGACCACGACGATTGTGAACGCGGTCGCCACAGCCACCGAGCAGGACCGGATCGAACCCTACGGTCAGACGGTCGTGGTCGACGGGCGAGAGATGAACGTCCTCATCGCGGGAGAGGGCGCGACGGACATCGTGCTGCTTCCGGGCTTCGGCACGGCCTCGCCCGTGCTCGACTTCGAGCCGCTGGTCTCGGATCTCGCGCAGGATCACCGGGTGATCGTCGTCGAACCGTTCGGCTACGGCCTGAGCGACGGCACCGACACCGAGCGGACGACCGAGAACATCGTCGGCGAGATCCACGAGGCACTCCAGGTGCTCGACGCCGACGAGTACGTGCTGATGGGTCATTCGATCGCCGGGCTCTACGCCATCGAGTATGCCGACCGATACGCGGATGAGGTGACGGCGTTCGTCGGCATCGACACGAGCGTGCCGGGGCAGCCGAACATGGACACGGAGTTCCCCACCGGCCTCATGGGCGCGGCGAAGAGCCTGGGACTGGTTCGACTCATCACGAGCCTGACAGGCGATGACCTGGACGGCCTCGACTACGAGGACGACGCACGTGAGCAGATGCTGCTCCTCAGCAATCGGAACTCACTCTCCCCCACCTATCTCGACGAGATGACGCACATCAGGACCAACTTCGCGGATGCCGCGGGCACGGGTTTTCCCCACGGACTCCCGCTCCTGCTGTTCGTGGTCGCCGACAACGCCGCCACCCCGAACTGGCTCGACCTCCACGAGCGCCAGGCTGCCGACGTGGACGACGGAACCGTCATCCCGATCGACGGTGAGCACTATCTGCATCACACGCACACTCCCGAGATCGCCGACGGGTTTCGCGAGTGGGAGGCTGCCCGCACGCTCGGTCTCGAGTGACCCTGCGCGACGCGCTCCGGCGAACCGCAGACCCTCCGAGGCCGTCGGGGTAGCGTGAGCAGATGATCAGAGCACTGGCGCGTTGGATCCTCGCACTCGCCCTCGGGGCGATCGGCATCGTCCATTTCGTGAGCACCCGTGGCTTCCGGGTCGTCGTGCCGGACTGGGCCACGAAGGCCACCCGCCTCGACAAGGATGCGATCGTGATCGCCTCGGGAGCCGCCGAAGTCGCTCTCGCGGTCGGGCTGCTGGCCCTTCCGAAGGAGAGACGCCGGATCGGATTCGCGACCGCCGCGTTCTTCGTCGCCGTGTTCCCCGGGAACGTGCATCAGTGGCACACGCATCGCTCGACACCGGGGCTCGACACCGAAGCTCGCCGGTTCGGACGGCTGTTCCTCCAGCCGCTGCTCGTGCTCTGGGCGCTCTGGTCGACCAGCGAGCCCTCGACACCGGCACGCCGGCTGCGGCGCCGCAGCCGCTGATCGGGCGCGCCGCCGGGCCGAGCGCACCGGTGGCGGGCGACAATGGAGCCATGGCTTCTCCTTCGCTCGTCTGGCTCCGCGACGACCTCCGGCTCGCCGACAACCCCGCGCTGAGAGCCGCCATCGAACGCGACGAACCCCTTGTCGTGCTCTTCGTCCTCGACGAGGAGTCCCCCGGCATCCGCCCCCTCGGCGGCGCTGCCCGCTGGTGGCTCCACCATTCCCTCGCGTCGCTGAGCGAACGAGTGCGCGAGCTGGGCGCATCGCTGGTCCTCCGGCGCGGTCCCGCCGAGCGGGTCGTGCGCGAGACGGTCGCCGAAACCGCGGCCACGGCGGTGTTCTGGAATCGGCGCTATGGCGGAGCCGAACGAGAGGTGGATTCAGCCCTCAAGTCCTCTCTGCGCGCCGACGGACTCGAGGTGACGTCCTTCCAAGCCTCACTGCTGCATGAGCCGTGGACGGTGAAGACGGGGGGCGGCACCCACTTCTCGGTGTTCACACCCTTCTGGCGCGCCTGCCTCGCGCTCCCCACGCCCCGCGCGCCGCTCCCCGCACCGCGCAGCCTCGACGGAGTCGACAGCCCGCCGGCGTCCGACGACCTCGACGACTGGAACCTGCTGCCCACCCGCCCTGACTGGGCCGGCGGACTGCGCGAGACCTGGGAGCCTGGCGAGCCCGCAGCACGCGCTCGGCTGCACGCCTTCCTCCACGAGGACATCGGGTCGTACGACCGTGCCCGCGACGAGCCGTCGGCAGGCGCCACTTCTCTGCTCTCGCCACGGCTGCGCTGGGGTGAGCTCAGCCCGTTCACCGTCTGGCATGAGGCGGTCGACGCCCACGGCGCGGCCGGGTTCCTCTCGGAACTCGGCTGGCGCGAGTTCGCCTGGCACACGACGTTCCATTCCCCGGACCTGGCGACCGTGAATCTGCGCCGTCAGTTCGACGCGTTCCCCTGGCCGCCACTCGATCCCGCGCAGCTCGACGCGTGGCAGCATGGCGACACCGGCGTGCCTCTCGTGGATGCCGGCATGCGCGAACTCTGGCACACCGGTTTCATGCACAATCGCGTGCGGATGGTCACGGCCTCGTTCCTCGTGAAGAACCTCCTGATCGACTGGCGTCGTGGCGAGGAGTGGTTCTGGGACACGCTCGTCGACGCCGACGGCGCGAGCAACCCGTTCAACTGGCAGTGGGTGGCAGGATCGGGCGCTGACGCCGCGCCGTACTTCCGCGTCTTCAACCCCGAGCTGCAGGCGAAGAAGTTCGACCCGCACGGTCTCTACATCTCCCAATGGGCATCGGATGCTCCGTCAGAGCCGATCGTCGATCTCGCCGCCACCCGCAAGGCTGCGCTCGCGGCGTACGACGTCGTCAAGCGATCGTCACAGCCGACCTCCTGATCGCGGTGTAGGCGGCTCGTCGGGGAGGTCGACGCCCCGAGAGCACTCAGGGAGCATGCGTCTCGGAAAGGGCGAGCGGTTGTCCCTCGACCCCGGCAGCTGCCATGCAGACAAACCAGTTCTTTCCGCACCGCTTGGTCGACTGACATGATTGCGAGGTGCCACGTCGACGCCTCTCCGCTTGTGCTCAGACCGCGCTCGTTCTCACGATCCCTCTGATGCTCTTCGCCGGATGCACCGCGGACCCCCGAACCGGCGACTCTGAGCCGTGGGACGCTGCGCCTCCAATCGACGCGACTGGAAACACCCATGCGTGGGTGGTCGTGATATTCGAGGACCGCCCCGAGAAGTTCGACGGCAATCTCATGGACGCTCTTCTGGAAACCGAGATGAAGGCCGACGAGGCCCTCGCAGAGGCGAACGCCGGGTGGATCGACGGCAACGATGTCGGCGCGTACGGCTACGAGCTGTATTTCGTCGGAGATGACGCGGAATCGATGTGGGACGCTCTTGAACCGGTATTCAGAGATGCTCCCGTGGCATGGACACGGGTTGAGCTGCGGAGCGGGCTGGAGGATCCTGACCCGACGCTCATCACCGCCGATTAGGCGACCTCTCCGCCGGCTCACGCTTCGAGAGTCCCCACACAAACAAAAAACCCCCGGAAAACCGGGGGTTTCTCTGTGCGCGATACTGGGATCGAAACTGTATGCGGGCTACTGGGAACTTCGACGCTACGACTGGCGAGATAGCTATGCTGGTGCGGATTTGACGAGATCATGTTAAGGTCACTGGGACACGCAAGCGGACACGAAAAGACAGAAGATATTGCCCGTTGTTGCCCAGGAAGGCTGATCATGGTTCCCAAGAAGCGCAAGCGGCGAGAATCGTTCGGTGCGATCCGGCAGCGCTCATCAGGCCGCTACCAGGCTTCCTACGTTGGCCCGGACGGCGAGCGGCACAACGCACCGCAGACTTTCGACGGCATCACTGATGCGAGGGGTTGGCTCGCGGTTCAACAGGCGCGAATCCTCGACGGCACGTGGTCGGAGTTCGACACCGCTCGAGCCGAGATATCCGGCAAGGGCAAAGCTCTCACGTTCGGCACCTACGCCGAGGACTGGATAAGCACCCGCACCAACCGCCACGGCGATCACCTTCGCCCCAGAACGGCCGCAGAGTATCGACGCCTCCTCGCGGGGCCGCTTCGCCCGTTCGCAGATTCCCGGCTGACCTCGATTACCCCAGACCAGATTCGATCCTGGTACTCCGCCCTGATCGCGGCAGGAACCAAGACACAGGCCGCTCGCGCATATGAGCTGTTGAAATCAATCCTCACCACTGCGGTCGCGGACGGACGAATCAAGGTCAACCCCTGCCAGATTCGGGGCGCCGCCTCCGCATCGACCGGCAAGAAGACCGAGCCCCCGACTCCATCAGAACTGCAGGCGATTCTCAACGCCATCACGCCTCGTTTCAAAGCCGCGGCAGTCCTGGCCGCTTGGACCGGCGTACGTTACGGCGAACTGACAGAACTCCGCCGCAGAGACGTCGAGATCGTCAGCGATGCGGGTTCGCAGTCGATCGTGGTCAAGGTCTCCCGCGGCGTTACGCACGTTACCGGGCAAGGCTTCATCGTCGGGCCAACGAAGTCTGAGGCCGGTGTGCGTGCCATCGTGCTCCCCCCTCATGTGAATGACATCGTGACCACTCATCTGAATGAGTTCGTGGGCAGGTCCGCCGACTCATTGCTGTTCCCCTCCGCGGACGGAAGCGGCCACCTAGCTCAGTCAGCTTTCTGGAAACACTGGAACCCGGCTCGAATTGCGGCGGGGCGTCAGGACATGCCGTGGCATGCACTCCGTCACTACGGCGCAACCCGAGCGGCACTAGCCGGCGCCACACTCAAAGAGCTGCAGTCGCGCCTAGGTCACTCCACCGTCGCAGCAGCCATGCGATACCAGCACACCGCTGGACGTGACGAAGAACTCGCGAGGCGCATGAGCGAACTCGCATGAAGGCGTGCGGGTCATCCGACCTGCACGAGCAAGAAGCCCCGCCGGCTACTCGACGAGGGCATGGTCAACCAGTTGGAGTCGAAGTGACCGATCCAAGCATCAGTTCCGTGCTCGAGGAAAACATAGTAAAGAGGCTCGAGGTAGCCACGGAAGTCCGAGAGATCAACCACTACGTGCCAAAGGCCGAGATACTCGCGAGCATCGTCGACGGCGCAGAGGCGACAGCGTTGTGTGGCGTGAAGGACGTTGTCGGTAGCCGGAGTGACGGTACGTGCGTGAGTCTGAATGCACCTATCTGCCCTGCGTGCGAGCAGATCTACCGTTCCTTGCCGGAGTAGAGGGGTTCGCGTGTCTGAGCATCCACCTTATGACCCGTGGGAGCACGCCAGAAGGCTCGGCATCCCCGTGCACGTCCGCCGGCTGCGCAAATCTCATGGGCTCTGGTTTCCGGACTACGGCGAGATACTGTTGGCCGACCACCTCAAGCCATGGGCGCAACGATGTGTGCTTGCCCACGAAGTTGGACACGCAGTCTTGGGGCATAGGGACGATCCGCCTGAGAACGAATGGGCGGCAGACCGGTACGCCGCGCTCAATCTCATCTCCCCTGCGATGCTCACCTCCGCGGTGAAACGGCACGGCTCCGACGTTCCCGCGATTCGCAAGGAGCTTAGGGTGACGTCACGCCTACTCAGGGCGGCATACTCGCCGTTCGCTGCGCCGAATCTTTACCACGAAAAGGGTTAAATTCACTACTCGGACATGCTACGATGAACTTAGTTCAGGTGGCGTGTCTCTAGACATCGCCACCTTTTTGATTGCTCAGTCGAATCGTGGTACAGTTGGTCTCGCCTAGGTGACGTGTCTCTACAGACCGTCACCTTCTTCATATCTGAGATCTAATCACTCGCGCCCGAAGATTCGTGATAGAGTAGGTCTCGCTTCGGTGGCGTGTGCCCAGATCGGTATCGTCACCTTTTTTGTACCCGTTTCAAAGCCCCAGGGATATCCCGGGGCTTCTCTTCAACGCCTCAGCCCTGACCACCAATGGTCGGGGCTCTTCTATTTGGCCCCGGCTGTCCGCTTGTGGATGACCTAGCCACCCACAACTGAACACACAACCCATGCCCCAGACGGGGCGTTCCAAGAAAGAGGAGCTTCCCCGTCCTGGGGAGGACTCTGCCATCAAGGCGTGACTTCGGTCACGCCTTTTGTCGTTAAGGAGCGGCTGATGAACGAATCCAATTGGGGCACCATGGAAGACGCTGCCCGCTATCTCGGAGTAAGCAGCAAGACAATCCGACGTCGGATCGCTGACGGAACCATTCGCGCGAAGAAGTTTGGCCCGCGCCTCGTCCGCGTGGACATGACAAGCCTCGAACAGTCCGGGCGCTCGATGTCCTGGAACGCAGCGTGACTGCCAGCGCTCCTCCCCCGCCGACCGGCGCCGAGCTGCCGCGGGTAACGATCAGCCGCGGTGCCTCCGAAGCGATCGACGGGTGGGCATGGGGCTTGATCGACGGTTCAATCCGCCTTTGGCAGCTACCGCAGGCCGTAAACACCCTCTGGAATCTTGCGTTCGAACAGGGACAGCGGTCCCGCGACACTGAAGTCGAGCAACTGAAGTTGGATGCGGACAGGATGTGGCTCCGTGCCTTCGCCGATCCCGAGCGGAAGCAGTTTCTGATCGACCGCCTCGACCAAGCTGCGGATCTGGCCAATAGGCCCGACGTAGACGACGTGCTTGACGAAGCCTGGCGGATCTACCTCGCCAACCTCGACACCCTCCGTGAGCCCGTGCGGCTCGAGACAACTGAAGATCTGGGGACCACCTGTGACCACGCTGCTTGACGATTCTTTCACCGCCGATTGGCTCATGGGCCAGTACTTTCCACCCGTCCGATACGTCGTGGATGGTGTCATTCCTGAGGGATTCTGCTTGCTCGTCGCTCCCCCGAAGTTCGGTAAGTCCTGGCTCGTCCTCGGACTAGGGCTCGCAGTGTCCGCCGGCACACCCGCGCTTGGATGCATCCCCACGGGTAGGCCCCGACCGGTTCTGTACGCGGCTCTCGAGGACGGTCCTCGCCGGCTCCAGTCCCGCGTGAAAGCCCTAGCTCCGGAACGAATCGAAGACACTCTCACATTCATCACAAAGATCGGACGCAACGACATCTTCGACACACTCCAGGCATTCGTCGACAAGTGGAGCGATCACGAACCAGTGGTCATCCTCGACACGCTCGGAAAGGCGATGCCACCTGCGATCAGCGGCGAATCCTCCTACGAACGCGACTACAGGGTAGGAGGCATGCTCAAAGCGATCGCGGACAGCGCCCCGGGCGCTGCGATCGTGGTCGTCCACCACACGAGAAAAGCGGAAAGCGTTGACTTTCTCGACGCCGTCTCTGGTACTCAGGGGCTCGCGGGGTCGGCAGACACAATCGTCGTCCTCTCACGTGAACGTCTCTCGAAAGACGCCACGCTGCGGGTGACCTCGCGTGACGCGGCCGAAGGAGAATACCGAATCTCGCTTGAGGGCGTCGGAACTTGGGTGCTCGGAGGCGGAAGCCTCAAGGATGCCGCTGAAGCAGCGCAGACCGCTAAGGCGACCTCGGGTGTAGGCGACCGAATGGGAGAGATCATTGAAGCTCTAGCCCGGTTCCCAGACGGTGTGAAGCCGAAAGATATCGCGACACTCACACACGTCGATCCGGACGACGTTGGTCGTTATCTGCGGCGAGCAGTCGAGTCAGGTCGAGCCGAACGCCTTGCCCGCGGTCTCTACGGACCTGTCCGAAGTGTCCGAGTGTCCGAAACAGACGAACTACCAATCGGACACTCGGACACAACGGACACTTCTCACGACAGCGAGACTCACGAATGATCCTGTGCCCCGACTGCAACGCGGCGCGGCACCTCGTCGACATCGCGCCCGGACTCACGATTCTGCAGGTGATTCACGACGACACCTGCCCCTGGCTGACCGAAAGGATACGCAATGGGCGCAAGAGCACCTAAGCCGGCCAACTTTCACGCGATGTCGAACGCATGGGACAACCCCACAGGGTTCGCCCGCGAGATCGCCGCCTACTACCAGCAGCTCCGCACGTCAGGGCACTGGAAGCCAGCCACCAACTTCACCGAACCGAAGGAGACCACATGAGCCAGTTCGTTTCCGGGCCTGATCACTACGCCCGGAACATCCAAGACGGCGCCAACGCCATCGCCAGGAAAGCGACCCTGACCTCACCCAATGGCGTGAAGGAACCCGGAATCGCAGTCACCATCGACCGCATGCCGCGCCTCGTCATACCGACATCCGACGCAATCCG
The DNA here is from genome assembly GCF_031843745.1 of Microbacterium sp. WCS2018Hpa-9. Taxonomy (NCBI): domain Bacteria; kingdom Bacillati; phylum Actinomycetota; class Actinomycetes; order Micrococcales; family Microbacteriaceae; genus Microbacterium; species Microbacterium sp. WCS2018Hpa-9. The sequence continues at coordinate 86,441 of NZ_JAVTIY010000001.1, read as the reverse complement.
CATCGCACACCAGATCGCCGATGCGGCCACCGAACAGAACCAGCACTGAAGGAGAAACACCATGGCACTCGACGCACTCCAGACCGAAATCGACGGCTACCGCAACAAGGCGATCGCCGAGATCACCCAGTACCGAGACCTCCAGAACAAGCTCAAGGCTGACGCAACACTCACCCCACTCGGCAAGCAGGAAGTACTCGCCGACGCACACCGACTCGTCACCGAGTCAGTCGCGAAAATCCAGAAGCAGGAAGAGACCGCGATCGCCACGAAGGCCGAGTCGCTGCAGCGGTCACTCGTCGCCAGGATCGGAACTAGCGGTGGTGACCTCGTTGCAATGCGCGATGCAGAGGAACGAGCCGACCGCCTCGAGGACGACAAGGAAGCGATGCGAACCATCGAGCGAGCTATCCATTCCGACGATCGCTCTCTCGCCCACGCCGTCATCCGCAAAGCGAACGAGTCGGGTTGGACCGATGTGGTCGACAAGGCGGCTGAGGCGTACCCGACCGCCGGAGAAGCGATCCGCGATGCTGCTGCACTCCACCGGTACACGAACGACATCAGGGAAGGGTTCGTCCGCGCGGCAACCTACTCAGTAGGAGACGCCCCCCGCTTCCGCGGATAAGACCTCGCGGGTAGGACTGCGAACGGCGTTGGTCCTACCCGCGATCCAACACAAACAGGGGTCGATACCCAGCGCTGTCGTCGAGACGCGGAATATGCACCCAACCAGTTGCAGCCCAGAAACTGTCCGCCTCCTCCGAGAACGCATACAAGGTCCGGGAGGGGAACAGATCCTCCACCAACCGGACTACGTGCATCCCGACCCCACGCCGGGGCCAACGCCACTCGGCGTGCACCTCGATGAAGTCGATGGCAACCGCTGACAGGGGCAGCGAGACACCCGCACCCTCCGGGTCTGAGAAGCCAGCATCGGCCCGGAGAAGAACCCGCGCAACCTCATTGCCCTCCTCGTCGACAAATGAGTACGGACGATAGTCAGCGCGCTTCGAGCGAAAGAACGGATCAGACCACCAGTCGCGATTGAAACCAGGGTCATGAACGTTGAAGGGAGACTCAAAGTCGCGCACTTGGCGTACGTATCGCGCCTCAATACTCATCACACCGCCAGCATGCCAGAGAGGCACCGGCCACCCCCTCCTCCCCTCCCCATCAACGGCCCTCCCATAGGTACAGGGCCGATATCTCCCCCAAGGTCCAAACGATGGGCCTCTTGACGGGGGTTTTGACATCAGAAAGTAGGTGATTCATGGCACGCATGCCGAGTGGCCTGGGTACGCCAGGTCAGAAGCTTTGGAAGTCGATCGATCAGCAGTTCGATCTAGCGGAGCATGAGCGCACGCAGCTCGAGCAGGCTTGTCGCGTCCGAGACACGATCGAGCTCTTGCGGGAACAAGTGATCAAGGACGGCGTGATGATTCGTTCGTCCCAGGGTGACCGGCTCCATCCTGCGATTGTCGAGGTTCGACAGCAACAGCTCGCCCTTGCACGGCTGTTGGCGACGTTGAAGGTTCCGGGTCTCGAAGAAGATGACCTCCCGTCGAGCCGCCCCGCACGGGGCGTCTATGCGCTGAGGAGCGCGTCGTGAAGCGCAAGCGGGTTCTGAGCCCCGCCGAGACACCGGTCGACATTCTCTTGCGAGCGGTGGCTGCTAGCCGTCGAGCACAGGGATTGCCCTGGCCTCCCGTGCGTCGGGATGGCCATTCACGGACGGGGGTGGGCGGCGGTGCGCCGGAAGAAGCTGGTTGAGCGAGATCCGATCACCGCTGAGTCGCTCGCCGCATCGGCGCTGCAGCCGGCGCCGATCGATGACGTGATGATGCCGTACCCGCTCAGGAAGAAGGCGTTCGAGCGGTGGATGGATAAGCGCACCGCTTGGGTCGAGCGGCGTGAGGTGTACGCGCTTGAGTACGGGTGGCCGGGTGGCGATTACGCGCGTCACGTCGAGGAGAACGAGGCGCACCCGATTCCGGCTGCACCGTTTGATCCGGAGTGGGAGATCCGACACGGGGATCTGTAAATCGCTGTGTGTGAGAAGGCCCTGTACCTGTAGGGAGGGCCGCGACAGGGGGCGGGAGGGTCTCCCGCCCCATCGTTTTTAGGAGAAGAGGAAGCTATGAATCCTTGGGAAATCGTGTCGTGGATCGGTGCGATCGCTGTGTCGATCGTGATCCTCGGTCTGCTGTTCGTGTTCGTTAAGTCATTGCTGAAGCCGACGAAACCTGAACACCCGATTGACCGTTTGGCGCGTCGTATGAGCGGGGATAGCAATGGATGACACGGATGTTGCGCGGAGAGTTTCCGCCCTGATCCTGCTCGCTGCCCCGGATGACCGGGATGAGGTGTTGCGGTCGCAGGTTCCTCCTGCCCAGTTCGCCCGTGTCCTCACACTAATCCCGGGCGTCATGGCGCAGTACATGGATGCTGTGACTGCCCGGGATAAGCGTGTGCGCCTCGGCTTGGAGGGCGTGCTGCGGACCTTCCTGCGGGAAACGCGGGAGTAGCGAAGCAAGAAGAACTAAGGGCGCCCGGTTACACGACCGGGAGCCCTTTCTAACTCAACAGGGAGATGTCGCCTATCCCTCTGAAGGCCCAGCTGGGCCGTTTGGGGGTGCCGCATGGCACAAGAAATTGGTGTGGCCTATGTGAGCCTGCTCCCTTCTGGGACTGGGTTCTCGAAGGCCGTAGATAAAGAAGCTGCACAAGCGTTCGGTGGTGCGGAGAAACGTTCGAAGGGCTTCTTCGCATCACTTGCGAGCGGTGTGGGGAAGGTCGTTGGTGGGGTCGGCCTGCTGGCCGGCACGGTGGGGGCTCTCGCTATCGGTGGGGGTATCTCGCGTGCTCTGAATATTGAGGATGCGACGGCGAAGTTGAAGGGGCTGGGTCACGATACTCAGTCTGTTGAAGCGATTATGAAGGATGCTCTCGCTTCGGTGAAGGGAACGGCGTTCGGTCTGGACGCGGCGGCTACGACTGCTGCGTCTGCGGTCGCTGCGGGCATCAAGCCGGGCCAGGAGCTGGAACGCTACCTGCGTCTCACGGCCGATGCGGCGACGATCGCTGGCACTTCTATGGGCGAGATGGGCGACATCATCAACCAGGTGACCTCTAAGGGTTACGCAGGGATGGAGAACCTGAATCGGCTTACTGAGCGTGGTATCCCGATCATGCAGTGGCTTCAGAAGGAGTACGGAGTTTCTGCCGACGAGCTACAGAAGATGGTGTCTCGCGGTGAGGTTGATGCGGCCACTTTCCGTAAGGCCATCGAGGAGAACATTGGTGGCGCGGCGCTCGCTTCCGGTGAGACTACGCGTGGCGCGCTTGCGAATGTGGGGGCGTCGCTGAGCCGACTCGGTGCCATGTTCGCTGGACCGACATTGGGGCTCGCCCGTGACTTCTTTAACGAGGTCATCGTGTTGTCTGATGGCATCGCGTCTCGTCTGACGCCCGCCGTCGAGGGACTGCAGTTTGCGGCGGATGGCGTCGACTTCAAGTTCGCCGACCAACTACTCGGTCTTCTCGATGGAGTCTCAGAGAAATTCGCAGGCTTCGGTGACGTCTTCGGAGGACTGTCCGGTCTCACGCCCGTCTTCACGACGCTTGCCGGGGCAATGGCACCGCTACTCAGCTTGCTGCCGGTGATCGGTCGATTCCTCCCCGTGGTCAGCGGACCTGTGGGCGCGATCGTCGGTCTTCTCGCTGGCCTGCTGATCGAGTCTGAGCCGCTCCGTGAGTCGCTGTCCGGTCTCGCGACTGAAGTGGGTGGGGCGTTGACGACCGCGTTTGGGAGTGCTGAGGGGTCGCTGTCGGGATTCGGGCCGATGCTGTCGGAACTCCTGCAGGTGCTTAGTGGCGGTCTCGCTGAGGCCATAGTCGCGATCACGCCCACCATCGGGATGCTGGTTGAGACGCTCGGCCAGGTGTTCGAGGCGCTGTCGCCGTTGTTTGAGCCGCTGATGCAAATCGTTACGGCGGTTCTGACGTTGCTCGGCCCACTTGGGGAACTCGTGGCCGCGATCCTTCCCCCTGTCGCCGAGCTGTTCACTCTGATCGCCGGGTCGGTTGCAGAACTCGCGGGCGTCTTTTTGACCGCGCTTCTTCCCGTGGTGGAGGGAGTGGTGCAGGCCCTTGGTGGTCTGATCGACTTCGTCGTCGGTGTCTTCACGGGAAACTGGGATGCAGCATGGACGGGCCTGCAAACGCTGTTCGCGGGCGTGTGGGATGCGATCGTCGCCGCAGTGCGGGGCGTCGGTCAGATCCTCGCCGCAGTGTGGAACGGTCTCGTCGCACAGATGAGCGGCGTCGTGGCATGGCTCGTCGGCGTCTTCATGGGAGCTTGGTTGGGTCTCACATCGTTCTTCGACGGGATCTGGACCAAGATCACCTCCGGTGTCACGGCGGCATGGGACGGGGCGGTCGCGTTCCTCGGGTCGATCCCTAACCGCGTCATGGGACTCTTCTCGGGCATCGGCACATGGCTTCTCGAGTCCGGTCAGGATCTCATCCAAGGGTTCATCGACGGCATCAGCTCGATGATTGGCTCAGTCGGAGACGCCGTCAACGGTGTCCTTGACTGGGCGGCGGGCTTCTTCCCGCATTCGCCTGCCGAGCGCGGTACGTTTGCCGGCTCAGGTTGGACGGACGTGTTCGATGGGGGCGAGTCCTTGATCGCACAGTTCGCTCGCGGCGCGGAATCCTTCAAACCGGACATCAACTTCTCGAACATGACCGGGGTTCTTGGTGTTGCAGGCGAATCGACGTCGGGTCCGACTTTCGTGCAGAACCCGTTCACTGGCGAGTACCTGCTCGCGAAGGTCGGGGACGTCGCTGACTCTCGCGTCGGAGTTTACGAACATTCGGCTAAGGCGTGGTCGCGCGGTGGTGTGCGGCCCTGACGCGAAAAACTCCTGACCTTGCGCGGGCCCTCATCGGTGCGACACTGATGAGGCCCGCGCAAGGTAGAAGACGAGAGGTCATATGAGCTACGAAGACAAAGTCACGTTTCATTCGCTCGACGTGCTTTGCGCGCTTGAAGTTGAGGACGAGCGCGAACATCAGGCGGCGGCTGACCGGATTGCTGCGGCAGGAGTTGATCCGGTCCACATCGCGGTGCACCTTGCGGGGATGCTGAAGTCCTTCATGAACGCCGGCGAAAGCGAGGCGTGGGCGCTCTACATCTTCGACCAGCGGGAGAAGGCCCGGTTGATCGCCGCCGCCGACCTCCCATCTGAAGACGGGTCTCCGTTCAGCAACTATTGATCCAGTTGGTAAGACGGATCGTCGAGTCCGACGCCATCTCGACCTTCGCGTTCTCCGCGTCACGTCGACACTGTATGGGCCTAAGCCTCTACTCGACTGGGGGACGTCTACTTGCTTCGCCACCCATGGCGGGCAGTACGCTTCCAGCAGCGAACACGACGAGCGCGACGAGCGCCGCGAGAGGATCGACGATGACTTCGACCGCACCAGGTTGGTATGAGAACGGTGACCAGTGGGAGACCTACTGGGACGGCACACAGTGGACTGGCCAGCACCGTCCCGTAGCCCCGCCCGCGATGCCAGCACCGCCCGCACCTCCAAGCTCAGTGACGGCTGTCGCAGAGCCCGCCACCGCGACGTTTGCAGCAGACGGCGCGCTGATGAAGTTCAAATCGCATATCAACGGCAAGAATGCGGACGTGGCAATCTTCTCTGACCGGATTGAGTGGCTGATGGCGCGTGGGGTGTCTGGGGCGAAGGTTACAGCGGGCGTGTTCACCGCGGGTCTCTCGATGCTCGCTACCGGTGTGAAGAATGGCAAGGCAGGGACCGAGATGATCCCGATGAAGGCAATCTCGGGCGTGACGACGAAGCGAGACGGGATGATCAACACGGTTGTGACCGTGACATCGTCTTCTACAGCGATCGGGTTTCGCGTGTCCCACAAGGAGGCTGAGCAGATGCGTCAGCTTCTGAGTCAGCTGATCCTCGCGTAGGACTGCTCACGCATCTTGAGATCCGTCAGTGCCCCGTCTTGGCTTCGGCTGAGACGGGGCCTCTGATATTCGCACGCGGTGAGGCCCGCAGGCCGGTTGAGGCGGACACCTGACCGTCACCCAAAATCAGCTCAGGCCGGGATGCTCTCTCGAGCGGAGTCGAGTCTACGCGCGAGCGCCGACGTCAATGACCTGTGGCCGCATTCCCGAATCGCTATCGTTGTTCGTATGGCGACTTTGCATTACGGCGCGTCACACGATGCCGTTCATATCGAGGACCGTGCTCTCGCACACCTGAAGATCGTCATCGCGACGAAGTTGCGCAGGAACGAGAGCTTCACGCTGTCGTGGAAGCATCCCGAGGGCGACCCTGTGGGCCGCTCGACGATCTGGATTCACCCGTCGATCCCGTTGCGGTTCACCTTTGACGAGCCCGAGGCTCCTGAGATCAACGTGAAGTGGATCGAACAGCTCATGCATTCTGCGAACTCGACTGGCGGCATCATGCTCATCGACGAGATGATCGAAACTCGCGAGACGGAGTAAGAGCCGCGCTCCGTTACGGCATCAATTCCAAGTCTGTGCGCGGCAGATCGAGCGCGGCCGCGGTTTCGAGCTGAGAGCGGTGCTGTCGATAGAGAATCACTTGCGTCGTGGGCTGAATGAGGACGTTGATCGTTTGACCGATGCTGCGGATTGTGACGAACGAGGGCTGTCCGCCAGCTGCCGTGGCAATCACGGACATGACATCGTCCAGGTCTTGATCCGCGTCTAGGACGTAACTACGCTCGTCGATCTCGATCCGTGCCGAGGTGTGCTCTGTCTCCCCGGTCATCAGGCAGTGGCTCCGTTAGCGCCCTCGCTGGCGGCTGATGCGGGTTCGGGGACGAGGTAAAGCCCTGAGGGTGCGTTGGCGGTGAACGCGAGTGCGTCCACCCATGCTCGGTTGATGTCGGGTTGCCGGTTGCTGCGGAATTTGAACACCAGCGAGCTTCCCGGGTGGACCCACATAGTGGTCCGCCCACCGCCGACGCTCATGTCTTCTGCCCACGTGAACGCGAATGGTTCTCCCCGGCGCAGCTTCGCCGAGATCACGAGTTGCACGTGTGCGAGGGCACGATCTTCGATCTCCGTCTTGGGTCCGCCTTCGTAGATGAAAGTGCCCATCGGTGTGGTCCTTCCGTGTCTTCGGATCTGTGGGGTTCGCCCGATCAGCCCGTCCGCTGCGTTACCCCTCGGGCAGAAGATGTGATCAGGAAGTTACGACTTCGAGAGCCTGCGCTCTAACCCCTTGCGATGTTGGCTCTCGGAGGCTATTCGGATTCGATGCTGCTCTCGGAGTGGGGTGCTCCGACGGGCTTGGATTCGCTCGATCCGCGCTGGCGAAGGTAGATGCTGAACACCACCATTGCGCCGACCGCGAGGAACTCGGATTGCCAGTTCTGAAGGGTGCGGTTCCAGAACTCGGGCGAGACGACGTACTCGAGCCAGGTGACCGGTGGGTAGCCGTGTTCTGTGTTCTCCTCGCTTGCGACAATGCGGCCGGCGAGAGATTGTGCGAACCAGGAGAGTAGGAAGATCGCGCCCATGACCAGCAAGAGAGAGTTCGAGTAGACCCACAGGCGGATGCCGCGGAGACGCGCCCACGACGGAGAGTCGCTCCGCGCGTGCCTGCCGATGAGTTGATCTGCCTCACCGCCAATGCCCTCGTCTCCGGGTTTCTTCGATTCTGGTGAGCCGCGTTGTACGAGCCAGATCGTTGCGAGGATGAAGAGGAAGAACTGCAGGAACTCGGACTGCCAGTTCTCCGCAACGTCGACGAGGAAGTCAGACGAGGTGATGAAGTCCAGGTATCCCATGGCAGGTTGTTGATGCTGCTCCAGCTGTTCGTTCGTGTAGGCCAGGCCTACGAGTGATTGACCGGCGAGTGTGAGCAGGAAGATCGTGAGGAACGCAATGCTGAGCCCGTTGTCTCGGAGACGCCTACGCATGACTCACCTCCCCGAGAGAGGCAGGATGATCATGACCGCGAGCCCGCCGCCGATGACGCCGATCCACGTCCAAAAGACGCCACGCGGCGACGTCGATTCCTTGTCTTTCATCTGACCTACCTCCTCGAACCCACGGGCCGAAGTTGCATCCCGTGATTGTTGACCGTAGGGCGATGGGGACGCCCGCTGGAAGGGGTTGACTTGCCGCCATTTCCAAACCTCGCCCGCGGGCATCGCGAGATCACGACGGCGGGTACAAGCAGCCTGGAGAAGAGGCTCCGAGGCCATGCGGGGGCTGGACGCCGGGGAGAGAGGAAACGGTGTCCCGACTATCACTGGGGAACACGTCGGGACACCTCGCCGGCTTCGCTGGGGACTCCGCCGGCTCAAGTCCAAATTAGTATGGTCACAGGCAGCGTCTTCACGAATCGCCATCCCGAATCGCAGCCCGAGCTGTTGCCAAACACGCTAATCGTCAACGATGACAGCGTTACCCCAAACCCAACAGCGGAATGTCTGATCGCCCGCTCGGAACTCGATGCCCGCGGCGAGGGGTGTCGACCGCATGACCTTGGCATCAACACAGATCGGTTCTGGACCGAAGCGAACCCATGCACGGACCCGACGTTGGGCCGCGTGCGGGTATACGGTCACGGGCGTCTCACGCAACCCGAGCTCTCGATCCGTGAGCGACTGCAGTGCTCCGCGTTTCGCCGCAGTCAGGACCGCCTGGTGCTGCGCCTGCATGTCGTAGAACGGCGCCAGTCGCTTGCTTGTCCCCATGCCGGCATCCTTCCTCCGGCCTAACTCCAGGCTAGCAAGATTCGAACATGTGTTCTAGGTTCTTAACCCATGAGCACAATGACCGTCGAACACCCAACAACCCTATGGCTGGTCAACGACATCCCCGCGAGGATGGTCTACGCGGGCCGACGATGGCGCGTCACCGACACTCCCACGAGACTCCGGCACTCGGTGTGGACTGCGCCTCTCGAGCCGCACACGGGCCTGTACGGGTGGCGATTCCAAGGAACAAACGAAGATGGCCTATCACTCGTTTTCGACGTCTATAAAGGCGAGGATGGCTGGCACGTCCACCGCAGCTACTGCTAGCCCTAGAGTTTGCTTATGACCGGAGCCGCACAGTACTTGCACGATTTTTTTGTTGCCCAGAAGGGTCAGAACGGACGCGCGTTCCGCCCGCTCTACCTTGCCACCTGCGAACTCGAGGATCAGCTACATGCGCTCGCAACGGTCGGCGGTCGCGTTCAAGCGTTTCTTGACCTCGTGCCGCGTATTCGTGAAGTGCTCAACCAGTACTGCGATCAAGAACTCGGCATGATGAGTGCTGTTGGCGGGCCTGGCATCCGGTTGGACGATAGAGACCTCTCGCTGCTTGATCTCGCGATCGAACGCACCGAACTAGATTCTCCGATGTCCGCGGACCGGGAACAGACCCTTCGAGGTCTGCTGGACGCCGTCCGCGACCTCGTTTCCGAAGACGAGACTCTCGACCCACAGCTCCGACTGTTCATTGTGCGCGCAGCCGCCGGCGTCAAGATCGCCGTGGACGACTACGAGATCACCGGTGACTTCATTCTGAGGGACGCCCTACTCAGGCTGTTTGGCCTGCTTCGTGCGGCCGAAGAGACAAGCGAATCCCCCACACGATGGAAGGATGCGTGGCAGAAGTACGGAGTTCCCGCTACTGCCGGGTTGATCGCTTCCGTCCCGCAGATCGCATTGACTAGCGCCCAGATCATCCAAGCATTGCCTGCCAGCTAGCGCGCGTCACTCTTCTGAAATCTATGCTCAGCGACACTGCACGTAGCCATGAGTAGGTCATTTCAGCACCGGGATCGGAGTGAATCCAGCCTGTGGTGAGCCCACCTGGAGTTTCACGAGAGATTCGCGATCACGGAAGGCGTTCCACGTGCGGAACAGGTAGAAGAGAGCCTGCCCCGGGAGGATGCGCCGCGAGGCGCCTGACTGAAGGTCGTTTGAGACCCGACGTGTGAGCGTCAGGAAAGGGTCGCCGGGGCCGTTCTGGATACCATCCCGGATGCGATTGAAGAACTCAGCCGTGTCGTCGACATCGAGGTGAGAGAACTCCAGGTAGGCAACCCCCAGCGCACTCACTGGCAATCGAAGGTAGCGGTACATCCCACGGGCGTGACGGGCTGCGAACTCGATGTTCGGGATCGCCAGAACCGCGTCTGCCATCTCCGACTTCGTCAGCCCCGAGCTCCCGCCGATATGAGACGCTGCGTGCTTGACGTCTCCGGCTTTGAACGCAGAGTATAGACGCGCGATGGCACCAACATCCTTCGCATCCGCACGGTCTGCCAAACCGGTGATCACGAGCATGTCCCCCGTGTTGCGCGCCGAGCCCGAGTCGAGGACCACTAGCGCGTCCTCGCTGATCCCGCGGACAACGAGCACCCAGGCTCCCTTACCCGCGGCGAGGATCGCCTGACACCGGTTCTGACCATCGATCAGATGGCCCGCAGTGTCGAACTTGATCGCCTCTCCGGTGATCACCCAGCGGTCACCCTGGATGTCACGTACGTACCCGTTGATTCGGCTCTTACGCATGTTCCGGTTGCGGTCGATGTTCACCGCCAGCCATTCGATCGCCAGCTCTGGCGTCACAAAGACATACTCGGCGGTCTCCCCCGCTGGACCGTGCGCAACGGTCGCTGTCTGAGCTTTCATGGTCACCCCTTGTCCGAGCGGGCTTCACGACGATCCCGCTGCTGAGATCAAGTTGTAACCAAGATATTTTCGGGGCGCACTATTGCCGGAACCTATTGCCCAGGTGTTGCCCAAGCTCCCACACGCAACAAAAAACCCCCGGAAAACCGGGGGTTTCTCTGTGCGCGATACTGGGATCGAACCAGTGACCTCTTCCGTGTCAGGGAAGCGCGCTACCGCTGCGCCAATCGCGCCCATGTGGGCTATTCAGTTACTGAGGTGGCGACGGGATTCGAACCCGTGTAAACGGCTTTGCAGGCCGGTGCCTAGCCGCTCGGCCACGCCACCGTGTGGATTGACCCCACGTGCGGAAGGCCTTCCGAAGAAGGCCCCTGCACTTGAGCGGATGACGAGACTCGAACTCGCGACCCCAACCTTGGCAAGGTTGTGCGCTACCAACTGCGCTACATCCGCGTTGTTCCCGGTTGTTGTCCCGGGCACTTATGAAACATTAGCCGATGATCGGCGACTGTCCAAACCGAAACCGAATCTCGCGCGTGTCTCCCAGGGTGGTCAACTTCGCCTCCGACCGTCGGGTAGTATCGGTTGACGTACCCCATAGGTATGGGCGATTGGCGCAGTTGGTAGCGCGCTTCCTTCACACGGAAGAGGTCATCGGTTCGAGTCCGGTATCGCCCACCACAACCCTGCACACTCAGGTGTCGCGGGGTTTTTCCGTACCCCCAGCCGCGCCCTCGCGCGACGCAAGCACAGCGTGACCACATGGTAGGTTAGGGTCTCCTAACCACGCCGCGGGACGACAGACGGGGAGACGATGTCGCTGATCGCACAGCCCCCTGAAGAGTCCGTCACCTGGCGCATCGACACGAGCTCCTTCGCGCTGTCGGACCACATCGAGTGGGGCGCCCATTCTCACGAAGACCGGCACGAGCTGCTCTGGGGAGCACGCGGAGGCCTGACCGCCGAGACCGATGACGGCTACTTCGCGATCCCCGGATCGCTCGGCCTCTGGATCCCCGCCGGTGTGACCCATCGCGTGGTCGCAGCCGCAGGAACGGCCTTCCGGTGCACGTTCATCACCGCCGATGTCCCTCCCATCGCGACCAGGACGACCGCCGTGGCGATGCCCGAAGTGGTGCGTGCGGTGCTCGATCGGCTCGAAGCCCCGCCATATCTTTCGGCTTCCCCGCGCCTGCACGCTGAAGAGCTGGCCGTGAGCCTCCTCGAGCCCGTCGAGGTGTCGACGGTCGACCTCCCCCTGCCCCGCGACGCCAGGACGCGACTCGTCGCCGAGGCGCTGCTCTCCGATCCCTCCGACGATCGTTCGCTCGAGGACTGGGGTCGCCACGTGGGCGCCAGCGCCCGCAACCTGTCGCGCCTGTTCGCAGCCGAGACCGGCATGAGTTTCTCCACCTGGCGCACTCGCGCGCGCATGCGCCGCGCCATCGAATGGCTCGCCGCTGACCACACTGTCGCCTACGTCAGCCGACGATCCGGCTATGCGACACCGAGCGCGTTCGTCCAGGCGTTTCGACGCGAACTCGGACGAACGCCGGGCGAGTTCGCGTCGGTGCGGAGCTATTCCGTGAAGAAGTCGGCCTGAGCGCGACACCGACTGGCACCTGTGCGACACAGGGTCGATTCATACTAGGTAAGCCAAGCCTTAGCTAACTTCTTCGGCGCCCTCCCGAATCCACACCTGGAAGACGATCCATGCGCTCCACACCCCTCTCTCTCGTCGCGCTGGCCGTGACAGGCCTTCTGCTCACCTCGTGCGCCGGCGCGACCGCGGCCGACTCCTCCCCAGACGGCGAGACCGTCGAGCTGACCACGCCCGCAGGCGTCGACATCGAGATCCCCGCCGAGCCGCAGTCCGCGCTCGGCTTCTACACGACCGACCTCGACATCCTCATCACCCTCGGATTCGAGCTCGCCGACACGCAGCCGATCCGCGACGACTTCACATCGTTCCCCGACTTCTTCCCCCAGGAGGAGCTCGAGGGGCTTGAGACCTTCGGCAACTACCCCGAGTTCAACCTCGAGGCCGTGCTCGAGGCGGAGCCGGACTTCATCCTCAACGGCCTCGGCTATGAGGAGGACCTCGACGGCAAGCTGCAGAAGATCGCGCCCACCTACACGTACAACGCGTTCGACGGCGGTGACTGGCGCGATGTGGTGGCTCAGGCTGCCGAGGACCTCGACCGACAGGATCAGTGGCAGGCCTGGGTCGACCAGTACGAAGAGCGCGTCGCCGACATCAGGGCACGCCTCGATGCGGCGGACATCCACCCCGTCGTCGCCGACGTGGGCTACTTCGAAGGCCACGTCACGACATCCTGCTACGGCGTGCCCTGCCTCGTGTTCGCCGACCTCGGCCTCGAGATGCACGAGCTCATGAACGCCACCGAAGAGGGTCTCCCCGCGAGCGACGACGTCGCGAAGCTCAGCCCAGAGCAGGTCGGTCAGCTCGACGGCGTGGACGTCGTCTTCACGGGGGCGAACGAAGACGGCACCGTCTGGATCGAGGACGATGCCTCGCTGCAGCAGAATCAGCTCTGGCAGGACCTGCCGTTCGTCGCGGGCGGTGCCTATCACCCGTACAACTACGAGATGATCTACGGCTCCCCCAGTGGCATGGACGCGTTCCTCACCGTGGTCGAGAAGGCGCTTCTCGGATGACCGTCAATCTGATCCACCGGATCGTCGTCGAGCGCGTCCGGCGTCTGAGTCCCGGCATGGTTCGCATCGTGTTCGGCGGCGACGGGCTCGACGGATTCGTCTCGACCGGGATCGGAGACGAGTACTTCCGCGTCTTCTTCCCCGCTGGAGGACAGCGCGAGCCGAATCTCCCCTTCCCGACGGAGGACGGCTACTGGGACTTCGCCGACGGCGTCGACCCCGCTCCGATGCGCACCTACACGGTGCGGAAGTGGGATGCCGAGGCCGACGAGCTGACCATCGACTTCGTCGTGCACGACGGCGGTGTCGCGGCCGCCTGGGCGCTGAACGCCCGACCGGGTGACGTCGTGGGGGTGAACACCCCGAAGGGGCTCTACGATCCGCCGGCCGAGATCGAGTGGCAGCTGTTGATCGCCGATGCGACCGGTCTTCCCGCGGCCGCACGCCTCGCTGAGAACGCTCCGGCCGGCATCCGCACCCGAGTCGTCCTCGAGGTCTCATCCCCCGAGGACGAACTCGAGATCAGCGCGGCCGACGGCGTCGAACTGCACTGGGTGCACGGCGGCAACGGCCACGCCCCCACGCGCATCGAGGAGATCCTCCGGGCATCCGAGCTTCCGAGCGGCCCCGGCTATGTCTGGGTCGCCGGCGAGACGAAGGCGACCCGCGGAGTCCGCAAGCACCTGCGCCACGAACTCAAGCTGCCGGCGTCTGCCTACAAGGTGATCGGGTACTGGACGGAGAACGCCGAGGCGTGGCGCGAACGTTACGACTCGCTCGACGAGGGCACCCATGCGCGCCTGATGGCGATGTGGGACGACGACACTCGCCCCGCGGAGGACATCGAGGAAGCGTACGAGGCCGAGCTCGAGAAGCTGGGTCTGTGACCACCGACTCATGACCGACGTTCTCACAGAGGAGCAGACGACCCAGGTCTCGGCCACCCGCCGGGGCCTGGTGATCGTCCTCCTCGCCATCGCACTGGGGGTCGTCTGCATCGCCAGCATCTTCTTCGGTTCGCAGCGCATCGGCGTCGACGAGGTCTGGAGAGGGCTCACCACGGGTGCGGGCGACTCCGGCGCGATCGTCCAGGGCATGCGCGTCCCTCGCACGCTCATCGGGCTCGCCGTGGGCGCCGCGCTCGGCATCGCCGGTGCACTGATCCAGGGGTTCACGCGTAACCCGCTCGCCGACCCCGGCATCCTCGGCGTGAACGCGGGCGCCAGCCTCGGCGTCACGATCGGGGTCGCGTTCTTCGGACTCAGTGCCGCCAGCGGATACATCTGGTTCTCGTTCGCCGGAGCCATCGTCGCGACCGTCCTCATCTACCTGATCGGATCCGCGGGCCGCACCGCACCCGATCCGATGCGGATGACCCTCGCAGGCGTCGCCCTCGGCGCCGTGATGGGCGGTCTCGTGGCGGCGATCGGTCTGCTGAACCCCCGGGCCTTCGATGCGATCCGCACCTGGAACGCCGGATCACTGACCGCTCTCACTCCCGACGTCTACACCGTGATCCCGTTTCTGCTCGTCGGTCTCGCGCTCGCGTTCTGCCTCGCGCCCTCGCTCAACGCACTCGCTCTCGGCGACGACCTGGCGGCCGCCCTCGGCTCGCGGATCGTGCTCACCCGGGTGCTCTCGATCGTCGCTGTGACCCTGCTGTGCGGTGCGGCCACCGCCGCAGCCGGCCCGATCGCCTTCGTCGGTCTGATGGTTCCGCACGCCGTGCGCTGGTTCGTCGGCCCGCATCAGGGGTGGATACTCCTCGGAACCCTGTTCGCCGCCCCGCTGCTGCTGCTCACCGCTGACGTGGTCGGGCGATCGGTGCTCCGCACCGGAGAGCTTCCGGTCTCGGTGATGACGGCGCTGATCGGTGCGCCTGTCCTCATCGCGCTCGTGCGCCGGCGGAAGGTGAGCGGGCTGTGACCGGTCTTCTGATCCCGCCCGTCGCGGTCGACGCCGGTCGACGTATCCTCACACCGCACACCCCCGTGTTCTCCCGACGGATCGGTGTGCGCGCCACGATCGTCACCGTCTCCGCTCTCCTGGCCGCCGCTGCCGTAGGCGTCTTCGCCCTGACTCTCGGCGACGTCGCCTTCTCCCCCGGCGAGGTGCTGCTGACGCTGCTCGGCTTCGGCGAGCCGCGCGCCGAACTCGTGATCATCGAATGGCGACTGCCCCGTGTCGTCGCAGCACTGGTGTTCGGCGTCGCCCTGGGCATCGGCGGTGCGATCTTCCAGTCGCTCACCCGGAATCCGCTGGGCAGCCCCGATGTCATCGGGTTCGACGCAGGCGCCTACACCGGCGCGCTGATCGTGATCACGACGATGGGCATCAGCGTCGCCTCGACAGCCGCTGCAGCCCTCGTCGGCGGCGCCACGACGGCTCTGCTGGTCTACCTCCTCGCGTTCCGACGAGGGTTCACGGGCTTCCGGCTCATCATCGTCGGCATCGGAGTCGCCTCGATGCTGGCATCCGTCAACACCTGGATCATCCTCAACGCGGATCTCCGGATCGCGATGCTGGCCAGCGCGTGGGGCGCCGGATCCCTCAACGTCATCACCGCCGAGCAGGTCGTGATCGCCGCGTGCGTGATCGTTCCCATCGGTGTCGCCGTGGCGATGCTCGCGGATCGGATGCACCTGCTCGAACTGGGCGACGACACGGCGTCCGCGCTCGGCGTCCGCACCGGCCGCACCCGTCTGCTGCTCATCATCCTGGGCGTGTGCCTCACCGCCGCGGTCACGGCGATGGCGGGTCCGATCGCCTTCATCTCGCTGGCCGCACCGCAGGTCGCGCGACGTCTGACCGGCTCCGCGAGCGTGACCCTCACGGCATCCGCAGCCGTCGGAGCGCTTCTGCTGGTCTCCAGCGATGTCCTGGCGCAACGCCTGTTCGCGCCCACCCAGATCCCCGTCGGCATCGTCACGGTGTGCCTCGGCGGTGTGTATCTGGTCTGGCTGCTCATCCAGGAAGCGAGACGACGATGACCATCACCGACATAGACACTGACACCGACACTGCGCGGCTGCGCGCCGACGACCTGACGATCGGCTACGACGGCCGCATCGTCTCAGAGCACCTCGGAGTCGAGATCCCCACTGGCTCGTTCACGGTCATCGTGGGGCCTAACGCCTGCGGCAAGTCGACATTGCTCCGCGCCTTCGCCCGCCTGCTGAAACCCCGGACGGGGCAGGTGCTGCTCGACGGTCGCGCAATCATGGAGCTCCCCACCAAAGAGATCGCCCGGCGTCTCGGTCTGCTGCCGCAGACATCGATCGCTCCCGACGGCATCCGAGTCTCCGACCTGGTGGCACGAGGCAGGCACCCGCACCAGACAATCCTGCGCCAGTGGTCTCACCGCGACCAGTCTGCCGTGGCTGCGGCCCTCGCCGCCACGGGCACGACAGAGCTCGCCGGACGACTTGTCGACGAGCTCTCCGGTGGGCAGCGGCAACGCGTGTGGGTGGCGATGCTGCTCGCACAGGAGGCGCCCACCATGCTGCTCGACGAGCCGACGACCTTTCTCGACATCGCACACCAGTACGACCTGCTGCGCCTGTTCCACGAGCTGCACACGGAGGGGCGCACGATCGTCGCCGTGCTGCACGATCTCAACCAGGCGGCGCGATTCGCCGACCACATGATCATGATGCGCGACGGCCGCGTCGTCGCATCCGGCGACCCTGCGACGATCGTCACCTCTGACCGTGTCAGAGAGGTGTTCGGTCTGGACTGCACCATCATCCCCGATCCGCACACGGGCACTCCGCTCGTCGTTCCCCGTTGAAGGGTGGGCGACGGGGCTCACGCGAGGCACCCGTCGCCCGAGAACGGGGTCAGGCGGTGCCGAAGGGGTTGTCGATCGCGTAGCGCCAGCCGTGCTCGTCGTCGTGCACGGCGACATCGGCAGTGCTGCCGCCGAGCTTCACCTCCGAGCCGTCGGGGCCGGTGCCTTCGAGGGTCCAGTCGGCGATGGCCAGGCCGACCGAGCCCGCCTGGAAGACGTGGCGGACGTTCATCGTGATCGGCAGGCCGAGCGCGAGGAACTGCTCGAGCGCACCTCGGATCGACGCCTCTCCTTCGACGGGGTGGCCGGGAGCCGGGGCGAACACGGCGTTCGGCAGGTTCAGGGCGAGCAGGCCCTCGAGGTCGCGAGCGTTGAAGCGCTCGGCGAAAGCGATGTTGAGCTGGTCGAGCGAGGTGACCGGGATCGTGGACATGGTGTCTTCCTTCGTCGTCTTGCGGACCGAGATCACGGCCCATCGAGAAGGACGTTCAGAAGTGACGGATGTGACAGACACGCGGATCAGGCGCGTAGCGCCCGCCGCGCACGGGAGACCCGCTGGCGGGCCGCCGCTGGGGTGATCGAGAGTCTCTGCGCGATCTCCTGCGCCGTCATGCCGTCGACGACGCTCAGGAGGAGAGGCTGGCGGAGATCTTGCGGGAGCCTGTCGATCGCTCGGAATGCGGCCTCTAGCCGGTCACGCAGCTCCGCCTCGGCCTCGACGTCCTGAGCAGATGCGAGCCGCTCGCACATGACCTCACCGAGGTCGTCCTTGCGGGCACGGTTCATGTCGATGGCCGTGGTTCTCACGATCGTGTCGAGCCAGGCGCACATCGGCCCTGCATCGGCAGAGCGGAGGGCCGAGAGCGAGCGCCAGGCGCGGAGTGCCGCGTTCTGGGCGGCATCGTCGGCATCCGCGAGCGGCACGCCGAGCGAGATGCTGCGTCTGCGAAGTCGATCGGGCTCGGTGCGCAGCATGCTGTCGAGCCGTGCGGAGGCGACTGCGATGGCTTCGGCGTTCAGTCAGGTCCCTTCCCGAGCTCGGACGGTCGGCCTCATGCTAGCCGAGTGCGCCACATCGACAGCGGCGTCGGTTGTTAGCCTGACGGGGTGACGACCCTGCTGGACGACTTCCTCTCGCACGACCGCAGCCGCGTGATGCACGCGGTGTGGGAGACGATCCACTCTCGGGATCCCGAGACCCTCGACCCTCTGGTCGCAGCGCTCCCTCAGCTCACGCGTGAGGCGACGAGACTCGACCTGGGCGGGGTGGTCTATTCGAACAATGCCAACCTCGAACACGCGCTCGTCAAACTCGCACAGTATCGAGACGGGAAGTGCTGGTGCGCTGTCTACCCCGGCCTGCTCACGCACGATCCGCGCAAGGAGGAGACGCACGGCCGCATCAGGATCCTCTCGACGAGCGAGCCCGGGTGGTCGATGACGTACGTCGGCGAGTGCACCGTGTGCGGACAGGTGTTCGACATCGAGCAGGGCGACCACCACTTCACCTGGTGGAACTGGGTGCCCCGCGGACTCAAGCGGCGTCGTGGCGAGGGCTGACGTCGGTGGCTGCCTGTAACGTGCCGACCGTGCCGGCCACCCGACTTCCCAGCCCCTGCTCGCTGTGCGGCCACGCGGATGCCGTGCGCGTGGCCGCGGCTCTGATGTGCGCGTGGTGCGGATGGCGATACGGGGACTCGCCGGATCCGGGTCTGCCCCGACCAGTGATCGAGGTCGTCTACTACATCCGCTACGACCGCCGAGTGAAGATCGGAACCAGTCGTCGCCCTCGACAGCGCCTCTCCAGCATCCGTCACGAAGAGCTTCTGGCCTTCGAGCGTGGCGGTCGGGATGTCGAGCAGCAAAGGCATCGGGAGTTCGCGGAAGCCCGCGAGGGAGGCGAGTGGTTCACGCTCACCCCGACTCTGTCCTCGCACATCGCGGGGCTGCGCTCTGCGGGCGAGCCATGGCAGCTGTACGCGCGATGGATGAGCTCGGCGCTGCAGAACTGAAGCCCCGCACGGGGCCGACGTTCCGTGCGGGGCTTCAGAGTTCAGATGATCAGGCTCGCGCGGTGGCCTTGACGCTCGCGGGCTGGGGCTGCGAGAACAGCACGACGAGAATCACGGCGACACCCACGACCACGTGCGGGACCCACACGTTGGGCGCCTCGGTCGAGAAGCCGAAGATCCAGGGCGACAGCGCAAGGAACAGGCTCGCGACGATGTCGAAGACGAGGTGCACGGGCATCGGAATGACGCCGAAGGGGCCCCATTCGTATTTCGTGAACAGGCTGTAGACGATGAGCCCGATGCCGAGCACGATCGGGATGATGACGGCGGGGCCGCCGACGCTCGCGAAACCGAACAGCCACGGAGAAGCGATCAGTACCACGCCGACGACGTAGTCGAGAATTCCGTGGACCTTGGTGGGGATGAAACGCATGATTCCTCCTGTGATGTCGTCGCGTGCTGCGACTCACAGATGGTTCGCAGCGGTGCGCCGAACGGATTGCAGGAGTCCCCCTCGTACCCTGAACGGATGACATCATCGCCGCCTGCCTCCCCCGTGATAGGAATGCTCCGTGTGCTCACGGGCGGAGGCGTGATCGGGATCCTGGTGTTCACGTATGTGATCGGAATTCCTCGTCATGGAGCGAGCCTGATCGACTACTTCGGCTACTTCACGAATCTGACGAGTCTGCTGACCTCCGGTGTCCTGATCGCGACGGGGCTGCTGTCGCTTCGCCGTCGCTCGGTGACTGCGCCGCTCGCCAGCGCCCGCGCGGTGGCCGTCGCATGCATGATCATCGTGGGCGTCGTATACAACGTGCTGGTCCCGGGAACCGGTAGCGCACCGGCCTGGGTGAGTGTCGCGCTCCACACCCTGTTCCCCGTGCTGCTGGTGCTGGACTGGGTGCTCATCGGCGATCGCGCTCCGATGCCGTGGCGGCGCCTCTGGCTCGTGCTCCCGTACCCGGCCATATGGCTGGGCGTCGTCTTGGTCAGGGGCATCACGGACGGCTGGGTGCCGTACGGATTCCTGCTGCCGGAGCGGGGCGTCTTGTCTCTGACGCTGCACGTCGCAGGACTCTTCGCGGCTATGCTCGCATCCGGCTCGCTGGTGTGGGCACTGAGCAGGGTGCGCGGCCTCGGGACACCCGGACGCTCGGAGGAATCAGGTTCTCAGGCGCTCGCCCAGCCGTATCGTCGCGCCAGCGCGGACGCGACGCGACCGTAGCGAGAACGGTCGAGCACAGCCGCCTCGCGCCGCAGACCGCTCTCGTGAACGCTGTACAGCAGCTCGATGTCGACCCACGACTCGCGTCCTTGCGAGTCCCACTCTCCGGAACCGATCGACAGGTAGTCGCGCTCGCCGTCGTGCGCTTTGCTCGTCATCCGCACCGCATAGACGCGATCCGCGGATTCGCGACCGATCACGAGCACCGGTCGGTCTTTGCCCCTGCCGTCGTTCTCCTCGTACGGCACCCAGGTCCAGATGATCTCGCCCGCGTCCGGCGCACCGTCCCGATCAGGCGCGTAGCTGATGCGGAGCTGCTCGATCCGGTCGGGGTCGATGCGCACCGTCTCGGTTGCCCTCGGCGAACTTCCTGTTCCGGATGCAGCGGAGCGCACCTCGTCGGAGGTGCGCACACGCGAGACCGGGCGTCTCGGACGATTGTTCGTCCGAGACGCCCGGTCAGATCCCAGTGCTGTGAAGAGGATCTCCGCGAGTCTTGCCAGGATGCCGTTCGAGTTGCTCACACGGTCACCCTAACGGCAGTTCAGGCGTCGGCCAGCGCGTATCCTTCTTCGCCGTGCACGACCTGGTCGACACCGGCGATCTCGTCTTCGCTGGTGACGCGGAATCCGATCGTCTTCTCGATCGCGAAGCCGATGATGAAGGCGACGACGAAGGAGTAGATCAGCACACCGAGGGCTGCGATCGCCTGGACGGCGAGCTGACGTGCGTCGCCACCGACGAAGAGACCGGTTCCGGTCGCGAAGAAACCGAGGTAGAGCGTTCCGATCAGGCCACCGACGAGGTGGATGCCGACGACGTCGAGCGAGTCATCGAAGCCGAGACGGAACTTCATCTCCACCGCGAGTGCGCAGACGATACCGGCGACGGCACCGAGCAGCAGCGACCAACCGGGAGTGAGGTTCGCGCAGGCGGGGGTGATGGCGACGAGACCGGCGACGGCACCGGACGCTGCACCCACCGAGGTGGGCTTTCCGTCCTTGATCTTCTCGATGAGGATCCAGCCGAGGATCGCGGCTGCGGTGGCGCCGAGGGTGTTCAGACCGATGAGTCCGACGCCGCCCATGTCCTCTGCGAGCCACTCGGCACCGGCGTTGAAGCCGAACCAGCCGAACCACAGCAGCGCGGCACCCAGGAGGGTCAGCGGAACGTTGTGCGGCTTGAGGATGCCCTTCTGGAAGCCGATGCGCTTGCCGAGGACGATCGCGAGGGCGAGTGCAGCAGCACCCGCGTTGATGTGCACAGCGGTACCACCGGCGTAGTCGATCACACCGATGCCGCTGTCTTCACCGAAGAGCGTGGTGCCGAGGTTCATGATCCAACCGCCGCCCCAGACCCATGCCGCGACCGGGAAGTAGCCGACCGTGGCGAAGACGCCGGCGAAGATCAGCCAGCTGCCGAACTTCGCGCGGTCGGCGATGGCGCCCGAGATGAGCGCGACGGTGATGATCGCGAAGGTCGCACCGTAGGCGACTCCGAGAAGTGCGACGTTCGATCCTTCGCCGGCCGCGAGGCTCGAGAGGCCGATGTCTGCGAACGGGTTGCCGGCGAAGGCGGTGGGGCTGTCGACGGCGCTCATCGAGAATCCGAAGAGGATCCACAGAACGGCGACGAGGCCGATCGAGCCGAAGCTCATCATCATCATGCTGACGACGCTCTTGGCCTTGACGAGACCGCCGTAGAAGAAGGCGACGCCGGGCGTCATGAGCAGTACGAGGGCGGTCGCGGTGATCGCCCAGGAGATGTTGCCTGGAGCATCCATAGTCAAACCTCACATTCGGGAAACTGAGAGCTTCAGTGTGAGGCCGCCCGATTTCCGGAATGCGTGAGGTTTGTTGCGGCGGCGTTACAGAGACGCCGCGTGTGTGAACATCGCGTTACACGACACTGCGATCCGCGTGTGTAAGTGCATTGAGTCTGGAGACAGCACGCAGGTACTTCTTGCGGTATCCGCCGCTCAGCATCTCTTCTGCGAACACCTGATCGAGGCTCACACCGGTGGCGACGATCGGGATCTGCGCGTCGTACACACGGTCGACGAACGCGACGAAGCGCAGAGCCTCTGACTGGTCCGTCAGCACCCGCACGTCTCGGAGGCCCACGAGATCGAGTCCGGTGATGATCCGGAGGTAGCGCGAGGGGTGCACTCGGGCCAGGTGGCGGATCACATCCGCGAACGAGTCGTCGGATGCGGTGCCCCGACCGGCACCTTCCTCGATCGCCCGGCCGTACGCATCGTCATCGCTGACCACGGCGTGCCCGTCGAGCGCGCGCTGACGGAAGTCGACGCCATCGATGCGGATCGTCTGGAAGCTGTCTGACATCGCATGGATCTCACGGAGGAAGTCCTGTGCGGCGAAGCGCCCTTCGCCCAGTGCGTTGGGCGGAGTGTTCGAGGTCGCAGCGAGCTTGGTTCCGGTCGGCACGAGTTCGCCGATGAGGCGCGTCATCACCATGGTGTCGCCCGGATCGTCGAGCTCGAACTCGTCGATGCACAGCAGATCGGCGCCCTTGAGCAGGTCGACGGTGTTCTTGTATCCCAGTGCGCCGACCAGGGCCGTGTACTCGATGAAAGAGCCGAAGTACTTCCTGCGTGCCGGCATCGCGTGATAGATCGATGCAAGGAGATGCGTCTTTCCGACGCCGAACCCGCCGTCGAGGTACACGCCGGGCTTGACCTGGGGCTCCTTCTTCGCGCGGCTGAAGAAGCCACCGCGTTTGGCCGGCGCCCCTCCGCGCCCGGCGAAGCGCATCAGCGTCTCCTTCGCCTCCTCCTGAGACGGGTACGCCTCATCAGCGCGATAGCTCTCGAACGTGGCGCCGTCGAACTGCGGCGGCGGCACGAGGCTGGCCAGCATCTCGGGACCGGTGACGGTCGGCTGTCGATCTGTCAGGTGCACGATGCCCGTGCGGGTGGGCGTGTCGGTCATCACTGTCCTGTATCGGGGGCGCACCTGTGTCGAAGTCTTACGAATCGGGTGCAGGGCGCTCGGCGTGGATCTATCGTCGAAGTATCGGCTCCACATTACGCCGTCACCCCCTGCATCATCGCCGCTCACCGTCTGAGGAGATCCCTGTGGCCATCGAGTTCGACACCACTTCGTCAAAGTTCGCCGAGTATGCCGAGCCCGGCCGGCTCGTGACCACCGAGTGGCTGGCCGAGCGCCTCGGCACACCCGGACTGGTCGTCGTCGAATCCGACGAAGACGTGCTGCTCTACGAGACCGGTCACATCCCGGGCGCCGTGAAGGTCGACTGGCACACCGAGCTCAACGACCCGGTCGTTCGCGACTACGTCGACGGCGAGGGGTTCGCGAAGCTGCTCAGCAGCAAGGGGATCTCCCGCGACGACACGGTCGTGATCTACGGCGACAAGAACAACTGGTGGGCCGCCTATGCGCTCTGGGTCTTCTCGCTGTTCGGCCACGAGGACGTGCGGCTGCTCGACGGCGGTCGCGACCGCTGGATCGCTGAGGGCCGTGAGATCACCCGCGACGCCCCGCAGATCACGCCGACGGAGTACCCCGTCGTCGAGCGCGATGATTCCGTGATCCGCGCATACAAAGAAGATGTTCTCGCCCACATCGGCAGCCCCCTGATCGACGTGCGCTCCCCCGAGGAGTACAGCGGTGAGCGCACCACCGCGCCGGCATACCCCGACGAGGGCGCTCTGCGCGCAGGTCACATCCCGACGGCTCAGAGCGTGCCGTGGGCGAAGGCGGTCGCAGAGGACGGCGGCTTCAAATCACGCACCGAGCTCGATGCGATCTATCGCGACGGCGCCGGTCTCGCAGACGGCGACGAGGTCGTCGCCTACTGCCGCATCGGTGAGCGATCCAGCCACACCTGGTTCGTCCTCAAGCACCTGCTCGGGTTCGAGAACGTCCGCAATTACGACGGCTCGTGGACCGAGTGGGGCAGCGCGGTACGCGTCCCGATCGTCACCGGATCGGAGCCCGGATCCCTCTGATCGTGGAAAGATGGCAGGGATGAGCATGAGCGAAGTTCCTGACACCCTCGCCGAGATCCGCGACGGATTCCTCGAGACCCCCGAGGCGGATCGCCTGCTGCTCCTGCTGGAGTATTCGGACGAGCTGCCCGAGGTCTCCGAGGAGGTCGCAGACCACCCGGAGATGTGCGAGCGCGTCGCGGAGTGCCAGTCCCCCGTCTACATCTACGTCGAGGTGAACGACGACGTGGTCACGATGCACGCGACGGCTCCGCCCGAGGCTCCGACCACGCGTGGATTCGCGAGCATCCTCGTGCAGGGCATCACCGGCCTCACCGCCGACGAGGTCCTGGCGATCCCCGACGACTACCCGCAGTCGATCGGGCTCACCAGAGCCGTGTCGCCCCTGCGCATCGGCGGCATGACGGGAATGCTCATGCGCGCCAAGAAGCAGGTCAGGCAGAAGCGCTGAAGCCCTGGGCGGCGAGCCATCCGGTGATGGCGTCGCTCCACCCGATCTGGTCGTAGTTCCAGATCTTGGTGTGCCGCGCGCCGGAGAACGCCGGCATCGTCACGAGATCCGGGCGGGCATGTTGGAGCGCGTGCGACGCGTCGGCGGGTACGAATCCGTCGTCATCGCTGTGCAGGATGAGAATGGGCAGCGTCAGTTCGTCGGCTCGCGCCACCATGTCGAGGCTGTCGAACGGGATCGCGTTCTCCGCCCCGCTGAGCCGCGCGGTGAACGGAACGGACAGCGCCGTCATCGCCAGGTCAGGCAGCGGCGCGCGCATTCCCGCCTCCCTCGCCTGGAAGCGCAGCACGCTGCGCCAGTCGATCACGGGTGACTCGAGAATCAGTCCGACGATGCGGTCGCGGTTACCCGAGTTCAGGGCGGTCTGCATCGCGACGGCACCCCCCATCGACCAGCCCATCAGGATCACCCGCTCAGCGCCATGGCGCAGGGCGAAAGACACCGCGGCGTCGACGTCGCGCCACTCGGCGGCCCCCAGCGCGTAGGCACCGCTTCTGCTGCGCGGAGCCTCGCCGTCGTTCCGATACGACACGACGAGATTCGGGAAGCCCGCCGCATGCAGCACCGGAACTGCGCGAAGGCACTCGGCACGGGTGACCCCGCGGCCGTGCACCTGGATCACCCATGTCGACGAATCGGCGGGGAAGAGCCAGGCCGGGCACGGCCCCGCAGGCGACCCGATGAGCACGTTCTGCCACGGCAGGTGGAGCTCGCTGGGTGTGGAGTAGTACCAGCCGCTGAACGCCGCGCTCCTGTCGACGCGGGCGCCGGGCTCGATCTGCGTGAGCAGCTTGCGCCGCACAGTCGTCGCGTCGGCGCTGAGCACCGCACCGAGCTTGACGTACCCGTAGGTGCCCGAGGTGAAGAGACCGTATCGCCCCGGCAGCTCGGTGTCTCGTGTTCGGGAGAGCTCGATCGTCTGCGCGCCGGTGTCGACAGCGAGGATCTCGGCGTCGGCCGGCCGTTTCTTCGGAATCACGACCCGGCGGGCCACGCTGAAGACGAGCAGGGCCAGCGCCGTCCCGAGAGCGAACAGTGCAGGGACAAGGAGCGCAACGGCGTGCCTGAGACTCTTCATCGCTTCCTGACTCTAGCCTGTTGCCGTGACCGCACACCCCGATGCCGGGACGATCTTCGACGCCGCCGTGGCCGAACTGCGCGATATCGCCTTCCGCGCAGACATCACCATCCGCGAGATACCCACACCGCAGGGCCTCGCTCCGCACGCCCTCGCGCTTGCCGCCGACGTCCGCCCGGACGACGGCGGAGAGTCCGCATACGGCACCGGGCGCTTCGTTCTTCTACATGATCCCGACAACCCGGCAGCGTGGGATGGGGACTGGCGGATCGTGATCTTCGCCCAGGCGCCGCTGGAGACGGAGATCGGCACCGATCCCCTGCTCGCTGACGTCACGTGGTCGTGGCTCGTCGACGCGCTCGACTCCCGGGGCGCCGGCTATCACTCCGCATCCGGCACATCGACCAAGACCCTGTCGAAGGGCTTCGGCGGCCTCGCGGTCGAAGGAGACGGCGCACAGATAGAGTTGAGGGCGTCCTGGACACCCGAGGGCCCCTTCACACCCCATGTCGAGGCCTGGGTCGAACTGGTCGGGATGCTGGCGGGTCTTCCGCCGGGTTCCGAGGGCATCGCCGTTATCGGCGCGCGAAAGGCAGCACGTGACTGAATACTCCGTGATCTCCGACGTCTCGGAGTTCCATGCGGCATGCGCCGCTTTGGCCGCAGGCACAGGTCCTGTCGCCGTCGACGTCGAGAGGGCATCCGGATTCCGCTATTCGCAGCGGGCGTATCTCGTGCAGGTGTTCCGCCGCGACGCGGGCGTCTTCCTCTTCGATCCGCCGGCGCTCGGCGACTTCAGCCCGCTGCAAGAGGCGATCGGCGATGTGCTCTGGGTCTTCCATGCTGCCAGCCAGGACCTCCCTTCACTCCGCGAACTCGATCTGCTGCCTCGAGAGATCTTCGACACCGAGCTCGCATCGCGTCTACTGGGTCATGACCGTGTCGGTCTCGCCGCCGTCGTGGAGAACACGCTCGGCATCACCCTCAAGAAGGAACACTCCGCCGCTGACTGGTCGACCAGACCGCTCCCCGCGGCCTGGCTCGAGTACGCGGCGCTCGATGTGCTGCATCTCATCGACGTCTACGAGGCGCTGGAGGCTGAGCTCGAGGAGCAGGGCAAGACCGCGTATGCCGCAGAGGAGTTCGCCGCCACGCTCACGCGGCTTCCCAAGCCTCCGCGCGAAGACCCCTGGCGTCGCCTGAGCGGGCTCCACCAGGTGCGAGGTTCACGAAACCTGGCAGTCGCGCGCTCGCTGTGGCAGGCTCGCGAAGCCTTCGCACAGGATCAGGATGTCTCTCCGGGGCGTCTGGTGCCGGATCGCTCACTGATCGCTGCGG
This sequence comes from Microbacterium sp. WCS2018Hpa-9, assembly GCF_031843745.1. NCBI lineage: Bacteria > Bacillati > Actinomycetota > Actinomycetes > Micrococcales > Microbacteriaceae > Microbacterium > Microbacterium sp. WCS2018Hpa-9. The sequence continues at coordinate 59,109 of NZ_JAVTIY010000001.1, read as the reverse complement.
TGCTCGCCAACCCGCAGAGCAAGCAGGCGCTCGCGGGCATCAAGGACTTCCAGGGTCGAGCGAGCCGCACGCAGCTCGACCGCTGGTGGCAGGCGATGGTCGACGGCCGCGCGACCGAGGAGCTGCCGCGCGAACGGGTTCCGAGCGAAACGCTGCCGCCGCCGCGGGCGTGGTCCGACCGCAACCCTGAGGCGGATGCGCGCCTCAAGGCCGCTCGGCCCGTCGTCGAGGCCACGGCTGAAGAGCTCGGAATGCCCACAGAGAACCTGTTGACCCCCGATCACCTTCGCCGGGTGGCCTGGGATGTACCGGGAACGACGCCTGAAGCCATAGGCGAAGCACTCGCGGAGCTCGGTGCCCGTCCCTGGCAGATTGCACAGACTGCACAGAAGATCGCCGACGCCTTTGTAGAAGCCGCGCAAACCCCCGACGAGCCCCCGTCGGACGCTTCGTAGGTTCGATCCAACCGATTCCTCCCCGTTTCCGGCCCTCCATAGACTGAGGCCACCGCACAAACTTGGAGGCAGAGTGGCCGAAATATCGGACGTCTTCTTCGTCGATGGAGTGCGCACCCCCTTCGGGCGCGCCGGCGAAAAAGGCATGTACTGGAACACCCGCGCTGATGACCTCGCCGTCAAGGCGACCATCGGCCTCATGGAGCGGAACGCAGCGGTCCCCGCTGACCGCATCGACGACGTCGCCATCGCCGCGACCAGCCAGACCGGAGACCAGGGACTGACCCTCGGCCGCTCCGTGGCGATCCTCGCGGGGCTTCCGCAGACGGTGCCGGGGCTTGCCGTCGAGCGCATGTGCGCCGGCGCGATGACCAGCGTCACGACCATGGGCGCGTCGATCGGCGTCGGCATGTACGACTTCGCTCTCGCCGGCGGTGTCGAGCACATGGGCCACCACCCCATCGGCGGCAACGCCGACCCCAACCCTCGCTTCGTCTCGGAGCGCATGGTCGACCCCGGCGCCCTGAACATGGGTGTCACGGCCGAGCGCATCTTCGACCGCTTCCCGCACCTCACCAAGGAGCGCTCCGACCGGTTCGGCATGCTCAGCCAGCACAAGGTGCAGGCTGCGTACGACGCCGGAAAGATCCAGCCCGATCTCGTGTCGGTCGCGACCAAGGGCGCCGACGGTGCCTGGGGGCTCGCCACTGAGGACGAGGGTCGTCGTCCACAGACCACGATGGACGACCTCGCGGCTCTCAAGACGCCCTTCCGTCCTCACGGTCGGGTGACGGCGGGAACCTCGTCGCCGCTGACCGACGGCGCGACGATGTCGCTGCTCGCGGGCGGCGGAGCCGTGAAGGAGTTCGGCCTCGCGCCGAAGATGCGCATGGTCTCGTTCGCCTTCGCCGGCGTTCAGCCGGAGATCATGGGAATCGGGCCGATTCCCTCGACCGAGAAGGCCCTGAAGAAGGCCGGACTGACGATCGCCGACATCGGGCTGTTCGAGCTGAACGAGGCCTTCGCGATTCAGGTCATCTCGCTGCTCGACCACTTCGGCATCGCCGACGACGACGCCCGCGTCAACCAGTGGGGCGGCGCCATCGCACTCGGTCACCCGCTCGCGGCATCCGGTGTGCGTCTGATGATCCAGCTCGCGGCGCAGTTCGCCGAGCGCCCCGACGTGCGTTACGGCCTGACGGCCATGTGCGTCGGTCTCGGACAGGGCGGCTCCGTCATCTGGGAGAACCCGCACTACGACGGCAAGAAGAGGAAGTAAGCCCGATGGCCAACTCGATTTCCGAGCAGTACGCGAACGTCGATTTCTCCCCCATCCAGGCTCTCACCGACGGCGAGGTGATCACGCACTCCCCCGTGCGCGACATCCGTCTCGCATCGGGCAAGGTGCTCGCGCTGATCACCCTCGACAACGGACGCGACCACAACCGCCCGAACACCCTGGGGCCTGCCACCCTCACCGCCCTCGGCGAGACACTCGACGGACTCGCCGCACGTGCGGCGGCCGGCGAGATCCAGGCGGTCGGCATCACCGGCAAGCAGTACATCCTCGCCGCGGGCGCCGACCTCTCCGACATCAGCAAGGTCGGCTCGCGTGACAACGCGCGACTGATCGCCCAGCTCGGTCACAAGGTGCTCGGCAAGCTCGGTGAGCTCGGAGTCCCGTCGTTCGCCTTCGTGAACGGCCTCGCGCTCGGTGGTGGTCTCGAGATAGCGCTGAACTCCAGCTACCGCACGGTCGACGCGTCCGCCGCGGCGATCGCGCTCCCCGAGGTGTTCCTCGGGATCATCCCCGGATGGGGTGGCGCGTACCTCCTGCCCAACCTGATCGGAATCGAGAACGCCCTCGAGGTCGTCATCTCGAACCCGCTCAAGCAGAACCGGATGCTGAAGCCGCAGCAGGCGTTCGATCTGGGAATCGTCGATGCGATCTTCCCCGCGGCCAACTACCTCGAGAACTCGCTCGCCTGGGCGGACGCAGTGCTCGGAGGCAAGAAGGTCGAGCGCAAGAACGAGCCCGGCAAGATCGAGCGACTCACCAAGTGGCCGATCGCCATCAAGATGGCCAGAGGCATGCTCGAGTCGAAGATCGGCACCGTGCCGAGGTCTCCGTACGCCGCTCTCGACCTGCTCGACAAGGCGAAGAGCGGAACGAAGGCCGAGGGTTTCGCCCGAGAAGACGAGGCCCTGGCCGATCTCGTCACGGGTGATCAGTTCGCCGCTTCGATGTATGCCTTCGATCTCGTGCAGAAGCGCGCGAAGCGCCCGGTCGGTGCCCCCGACAAGGCGCTGGCCAAGAAGGTCACCAAGGTCGGCATCATCGGCGCCGGCCTGATGGCCAGCCAGTTCGCGCTGCTGTTCGTGCGCAAGCTGCAGGTGCCCGTGCTGATCACCGACCTCGATCAGGCGCGCGTCGACAAGGGCGTCGCCTACATCCACGAGGAGATCGGCAAGCTCGAGGCGAAGGGTCGCCTCGACGCGGACTCCGCCAACAAGCTCCGCGCGCTCGTGACCGGCACCACCGACAAGAGCCTCTACGCCGACTGCGACTTCGTCATCGAGGCCGTGTTCGAAGAGGTCGGCGTCAAGCAGCAGGTGTTCGGCGAGATCGAGAAGGTCATCGCAGAAGACGCGATCCTCGCGACCAACACCTCGTCACTGTCCGTCGAGGAGATCGGCGCGAAGCTCGCTCACCCCGAGCGCCTCGTCGGATTCCACTTCTTCAACCCGGTCGCGGTGATGCCGCTGATCGAGATCGTGAAGACGCCCGGCACCTCCGAGGCCGCTCTGTCGACCGCTTTCGTCGTCGCCAAGAACCTCGGCAAGAACGCGGTGCTCACGGCTGACGCACCCGGATTCGTGGTGAATCGTCTGCTGGCGAAGGTCATGGGAGAAGCCACGCGAGCGGTCTACGAGGGCACGCCGATCACGGATGTCGAGAAGGCCTTCGCACCGCTCGGCCTGCCGATGGGTCCGTTCCAGCTGATCGACCTGGTCGGATGGAAGGTCGCAGCTCACGTGCAGGACACGATGGCGCACGCATTCCCCGACCGCTTCTATGCCAACGAGAACTTCCACGCTCTCGCAGAGCTCGATGCGGTCGTCGAGAAGGACAAGGGTGGTCGCGTCACCGGCTGGACGAAGCCGGCCGAGAAGCTGCTGAAGCCGGCCGTCGGCAAGACACCGGCATCGGCGGAGACGATCCTGCAGCGCGTGCAGGACGGCCTCGCGAGCGAGATCAAGCTGATGCTCGACGAGGGCGTCGTGCCCGAGGTCGAGGACATAGATCTGTGCCTCATCCTCGGTGCCGGCTGGCCGTTCATCGATGGCGGCGCATCGCCGTACCTCGACCGGGAGGGCGCTTCGCAGCGGGCGTTCGGCGGAGATTTCCACACCCCGCAGATCCGCGGCATCGAGAACCGCTGATCTGAACACCCGAGGGGGTCGCCATGAGGCGGCCCCCTCCGTCGTGTCTACAGCGTCGGGCGCTGGTCGGCCTCACCGGAGCGGGGCCAGTGCGACAGCGCTCGCTCAGCGAGCGCGGTGATCGTCAACGACGGGTTCACCCCGGGGTTCGCCGGCACCGCGGCTCCGTCGACCACGTGCAGCCCCGGATGGCCCCACACCCGATGGTAGAGATCGACCACGCCGGTCTCGGGGGTCGCCGAGATCACGGCGCCTCCGAGGAAGTGAGCGGTCAGCGGGATGCCGAAGACCTCGGGCCACGAACCTCGGGCCGCGGCCGGGACTCCGCCTTCTTTCTCGACCCGCGCGGCGATCGCCGCGGCCGCGCGATGCGCCTGCGGCAGGTGACTGGGGTTCGGTTGGCCGTGGCCTTGCGCACTGGTCATCACCAGTCGCCCGAACCGCCGCCGAAGCGAGAGCGAGAGTGAGTTGTCGACCGTCTGCATCACGAGCGCGATGATGCCGCGCTCGCTCCAGCGTCGAAGCGAGCCCAGACGCAGCTGACGGATCGGCGCGCGCAAGAACTGGCTCATCAGGCTCGCCAGTCGTCGTCCGAGTCGGCGGTCGCCGGGCACCATGACCGACGCGAGCGCTCCCATGAGGTTCGATCCCGGCCCGTACCGCACATTCTCGACGTGCGTGTTCGCATCGATGTGGAAAGATGTCGTGATCGCGACTCCGCGCGCGAGTTCGAGGGACGCCGGGACCTCGACGGCGACTGCACCGTCGAGAGCCTCCGAGTTGGTCCTGGTGAGGCGGCCGACAGCATCGGACACCCGAGGAAGGGCCCCGGCATGTTTCATCCGATGCAGCAGCTGCTGCGTGCCCCAGGTCCCCGCAGCCAGCACCACCTGGCGTGCGCTGACGGTGCGGCGCTCGCTGCGGAACCATGCCCCGCTTCGCTCCGTCGTCACCGCGAAGCCGCCACCGGGGAGTTCGCGCACCTCGGTGACGGTGCGCAACGACTCGATGACGACGCCGCGCTTCTCCGCCAGGGCGAGATAGTTCTTCATCAGAGTGTTCTTGGCGCCGACGCGGCATCCGACCATGCAGTTTCCGCAGAGCGTGCAGCCTGTGCGGTCCGGGCCTTCCCCACCGAAGAAGGGGTCGGGCGTGCGCTCTCCAGGCTTTCCGAACCAGACCCCGACCGGTGCGTGCCGGAATGTGCTGCCCACGCCGAGGTCGTCGGCTGCCCCTGCCATGATGCGCTCGACCGGGCCGGTGTGCGGATACCGCTCGACCACCCCGAGCATCCGCTTCGCCGTCGCATAGTGCGGCGCGAGGTCGGACTCCCAGTCCGCGAGAGCACTCCATTGCGGATCGTCGAAGAACGCACCGCTGGGCTGATACAGGGTGTTGGCGTAGTTGAGAGAGCCCCCGCCCACCCCTGCTCCGGCGAGGATCATCACGTGCGGCAGGCGATGGATGCGCTGGATGCCGAAGCATCCGAGCCTCGGCGCCCACAGATAGCGGCGGACGTTCCAGTTGGTCTTCGGGAAGTCCTGGTCCTCGAAGCGACGACCCGCCTCGTACACGCGGACGCGATAACCCTTCTCCGCCAGCCGCAATGCCGCCACCGAGCCGCCGAATCCCGAGCCGATGATGACGACCTCCTCGTCGAAGGCGGCACTGCGTCGCGGGTCGGGCGAGGCTTCGTTCATCGCTGAATCCCCGGAGCTGCGGGCACGAGGATCGTCAGAGCCGACCGGCGGATTCCGATGGTGCACTCGTTCTCGGCGATCCGCTCTCCGTCGGCGTAGACGACGAGTCCCGGGGCGCTCACCGTCACGGAACGAGCCTGACGTCGGGTCACCTCAGGTCTCGTCAGATGTGCTCCGCGCAGGAGCAAGGGAAACAGGCGCAGCAACCGGAGCCGTGTCAGCGGCGCGACCTGCACGATATCGAGCAGCCCGTCGTCGGCAGCGGCGCCGACGCACAGAGGCATGCCCCCTCCGTAGCTCTCGGTGTTGCCCACCGCGACGAGCGTTCCCGGCGCCTCGACGGGCGCCTCACCGTCGACCGACACCGTGAATTCCATCGGCCGGAGACGCACGAGCTCGACGACCAGCGCGAGGTAGTAGCGCAGCACGCCGTGCGGCCAGCGCAGCCGGTTGGTGCGATCGCTGACCTTCGCGTCGAATCCGAGGGCGGCGATCGTCAGGAAGGAGTCGATGCGCCCCGCGGCGCGGACCTCGCCGACGTCGATCGCGCGCGGCACGCCGGTCAGTGCGAGCTCGACCGCGGCGACCGGGTCGCGGCGGGGCAGACCCAGGGCTCGAGCGAGGTCGTTCCCCGTGCCTGCCGGCACCAGGACGACGGGGATGCCGGCCTCGCACACCGGGTCGAGAATGCCCGAGAGCGTGCCGTCGCCTCCGACGACGACGAGCATCCGCGGGCCCGCATTCAGCGCCTGTGCCACCAGGATCCGACTGGACGCAGCCGACTCTCCCGTGTACACCCGCACGGCCACGCCTCGGGCGCGCAGATGGGCGAGCGCGGCGTCGGCCTCGTGGGCTCCGCGCCCCTTGCCGGCGAACGGGTTCGACAGCACCGCGATGTGCTCAGCCACGTCAGCCTGACCGTTCCGACGTGATGACCGCCCCCGGGTTGAGGATCCACGTCGGGTCCAGCTCGCGCTTGATGGCCGCCAGGATCCGCACCCCTGTCTCACCTATCTCCTGCTCGAGCCATGGGGCATGATCACGACCGACGGCATGGTGATGGCTGATGGTGCCACCCGCCGAGATGATCGAATCGTTCACGCGTCGCTTGATCGCCGCCCACGCCTCCAGACGGTCGGATCGGAGATTCGCGAGCACCGTGAAGTACAGCGAGGCTCCGGTGGGATACACGTGCGAGACGTGGCACATCACATATGATCTGGCGCCCGCATCCGCGAATCCTCCGCGAAGAGCGACCGTGATCTCGGCTCTGAGGTGATGCAGGTTCGACCAGGTCGTCGCAGTCTCCAACGTTTCGCAGAACACCCCCGCATCGAGCAGGGAATCGCGCAGATAGGGGCCGTCGAAGCGGCCGTCGAGCCATCCCTCCGCACCGCCCTCTCCGGATGACACTCCGCCCGCAGCCCTCAGCATCCCGGAGGTGCGCGCTCGACGCTCGGCGATGCCGTCGCCCTCGTACACGGTGACGATGCTCGCACCTTTCGCGAGGGCCTTCCCGATCCGGCCCACCTGGGCGAGGCTGACGGCAGTCTCGGCCTCGTCGGAGAGACGGATGACGGTGGGGCCGCCGCCGTTCTGTGCCACGTGCCGCAGCCCCTCGACGCCGTGCGAGAAGTCTGCGAAGCTCCACGCCTCGAGGACGCGTTCTCGTGGCACAGGATGGACGCGGACACGCACCTCGGTGATCACCCCGAAGATGCCCTCCGAACCGAGGAAGACCCTGATGAGATCGGGCCCCGCAGCGGAGCCGGGTGATCGACCGAGCTCGATGTCGCCGGTCGGGGTCGCGACACTGAGCCCGGTGACCATGGAGTCGAATCGTCCATGCCCTGCCGAATTCTGCCCCGAGGAGCGCGCAGCGGCGAACCCGCCGATCGTGGCGTACCGGAAGCTCTGCGGGTAATGACCGAGCTCGAAGCCACGAGCGGCCAGCAGCGTCTCAGCCTCCGGACCGGTGGTCCCGGCGGCGATGACGGCCTCGCCGCTCACCTCATCGAGACGGATGAGGCCCGAGAGCCGCCGCAGATCCAGGCTGATGACCGCGCGATGCGCGCCTCGCTCGGGATCGAGAGCACCGACCACGCTCGTGCCGCCGCCGAACGGGACCACCGCGATCCCCCGGTCGGCGCACACGCGCAGCAGCGCCACGACCTCGTCGTGGCTCCCTGGCAACACGACGGCATCCGGAGAGGCCTGTTCCCGCCTCCGTCGTCTGAGCAGATCCGGTGTCGAGCGACCACCCGCATGGCGGATCCGCGACTCGTCCGCCGTGTCGACGTGCTCGGCCCCGACCACTGCCGCGAACTCCTGCAGATCGTCCTCGAGAAGTGACGACGGCTCGAGTTGCACCTCGGCGAGGTCGGCCGCCTGCGCGGGCTTCTGCAGGCGTCCGAGCAGCAGCGGCAGAAGCATCCGCACCGCGCGCGGCAGTTCCGATGCCCGAGCGGGATCGCCCCACCCGTTCCAGCGCATCTCCGACCGCACGGCGACCCTGCCGTTCTCTCGACTCATGCGTTACAGTGTGACACATCATGGAAGAACGTCAAGCAGTTGCCGACGCTTCGGGCCACCGAGCGCCCCTCTGGGACCCCACCCAATCGCGCATCCTCGACGCCGCAGATGAGCTGATCAGCCGCCGAGGTGTGCACGGCGTGACGATCGCAGAGCTCGCTCGGCGTGCCGGTCACAGCCGGCCCACCATCTACCGCAGTTGGAGCGATGCCGACGATGTCGTGCGCGCGGCGCTGCTGCGCAGAGTCGCAGTGATCCTCGAGCAGTTCCCGACTCATGCATCCACACGACACGAGCTCGTCGACGACGTCCTGCGCTTCTCCGCGCTCTTCCGCGCCGATGCGGTGTACGGGCGACTTCTCGCGGAAGAGCCCGAAGCATTCACCCGATACACACTGCAGCGGGTGGGATCGAGCCAGCGGCTGATCCTGGGCTGGCTGGCCGCGGCGATCGGCGCTGCGCAGCGTGGCGGATCAGTTCGCCCGGGTGATTCGGATGAGATCGCCGTCATGCTGCTGCTCATCGCCCAGTCTGCGGTGCTCTCGCACGGGACGGTCTCGGAGCTCCTCTCCGAGGATTCGTGGGAGCGCGAGTTGCGAGCCGCACTCGACGGGCTGCTCCGGCCATGACCTCTCACTCCCCCGACCTCAACGTCGCGCGTCGGGCCGCAGAACTCCGTCGAGCCAGCGACGAGACGGTCGATGTCCTCGTGATCGGCGGCGGCATCACGGGCGTCGGCGTAGCGCTCGATGCAGCCGCCCGGGGTCTGAGCGTCACTCTTCTCGAGGCCGAGGACCTCGCGTTCGGCACCAGTCGGTTCAGCTCGAAGCTCGTGCATGGCGGACTTCGCTACCTCGCCACCGGAGATGTGGCCACCGCCAAGGAGAGCGCTGTCGAGCGCCACCTGCTGATGACGCGGATCGCACCTCACCTCATCCGTCCGCTCGGCCAACTCCTGCCCTTCACGACCGGGGTGACGGCGCGCCAGCGCGCAGCCGGGACGATCGGGATGGCGATGGGAGATCTGCTGCGCATACGAGCCCACACGCCGCGCCGGTTCCTGCCGCCGCCTCGCCTCGTCTCGGCTCGAACGGCTCAGCGCCTCGTTCCTTCGCTCTCCCACGCGGGGCTGCGGGGCGGGATGCTCTCGTACGACGGTCAGCTCGTAGACGACGCTCGCCTGGTCGTGACGGTCGCCAGGACCGCGGCGAGTCACGGGGCTCGCATCCTCACACGGCTGCGCGCGCTCGAGCTGCGCCGCGACGGCGCGACAGCGCAGGACGTGCTGACGGGCGAGCGCCTGGATGTCCGCGCGCGGGCGGTCATCAATGCCAGCGGCGTCTGGGCCGGCAGCCTCGACGAGTCGATCACGGTGCGACCCAGCCGTGGGACCCACATCGTGCTCGATGCCGCCGATCTCGGCGACCCCTCGGCCGCGCTGACGATTCCGCACGAGGGTTCGATCAGCCGCTACGTGTTCGCTTTGCCTCAGCAGCACGGACGGGTGATAGTCGGGCTCACCGACGAGGACGCTCCCGGGCCCGTGCCACGCGTGCCTGTGGCGACGGAGGGCGACATCGAGTTCCTGCTCGCGAACCTCAACCGGGTGCTGTCCGCGCCCATCACCAGAGGTCAGGTCCGGGGCTCATTCGCAGGGCTGCGCCCCCTGGTAGACACCGGCGCGACCTCGACGGCGGACATCTCCCGTCGTCATCTCGTCGCCGTCTCCGAGAAGGGCTTCGTCAACGTGCTCGGCGGTAAGCTGACCACCTACCGGCGGATGGCGGAGGACGCGGTCGATCTGGCCGTGGAGACGGCAGGACTCGACGCGGGGCCCAGCCGCACGGCGTCGCTGCGGCTCACCGACACGGCCGCCGCCGTTCCCCCCGGCGACAGCGTGGACCGCGAAGGCGTGTCGCGCGCCATCATCGAGTTCGCTGTACGCGCCGAGGGCGCGATGACCGCCGACGACGTGCTCGATCGACGCACGCGTGTCGGACTCGTCGACAAGGATCGGGAACGACAGCGGGCATCCATCGAATCCGCGGTCGCCGAGATACTCTCCGCGCTCTCCTGACGAGGCCCCGCCGCCGCAGCCCGCGCGCACCGTATCCACCTTGCGGCAGGCCGGGTAACGAGCGCGGAACAGCGCATGAACACCTTCGCGTGCACCTCGAAGATGGCGATCCGCGTGCGCTCGAGGAGGCACAGTGGTGGCATGGACATGCTCCTCTCGATGCTGGGCGGCAAGGGAATGTCGGGCCTCTTCAGGACCGGCACGGCGATCCTCACGATCCTGCTTGTCGTGCCGGCGCTGTTGAAGATCTTCATCGTCACGGTCGACGAGGGGTGGGCGGCGATCCGCACGCGCAACGGCAAACCGATCATCCGCAACCGCCCGCAGCGTCGTCCCACGACCCGCGGCGGAGCGGTCGGCGAGGTCGTCGTGCTCGACCCGGGATCCCACGGCGCTTTCCCGCTCTTCTACTGGTACCGGCTCATCGATGTGCGCTGCCGCGCCACCGATCTGCCCGCGCGAGAGATGACGGGAGCGAACGGCCATCAGCACCGCGTGCATGCGTCGTTCGAGTGGCGTCCGATCCCGACCGGACGAGATCTGCGGGTCTTCGAGCTCGACGTCGTCAACGTCAACGAACGCGCCTCGAACATCGTAGGCGCGGCGCTGCGAGACGTCATCAGAGGGCTCGACGGCGCGGAGCTGCCGCACAATGACGAGATCAACACCCGCGTGATCGCGGCCAGCGCCGAAGACGTGCGCCGCGCGTGCGGAGTCGAGCTGGTGCGCGTCATGGTCACCGGCGATGCCCTGACCGACGGCTACCTGCTCTCGACCGCGCTCCGCGACTCCGATCGCGGAGCCCAGGCGGTCGCCGCCCTCCACGCACTGAACTGATCGTCCGGTTCGCTGCGTCCCCGGTCAGGGGCCGACGTGCGGCCCGAGACGGCGCTCAGCTGCGCTCGTGGAGCGGCAGGTCGATCGTCCCGCTCGCGCCGGCATCCCGTGCGACGGGGATTCGCGTTCCGAGCACCTGAGAGACGACGTCCTGCGCGATCTTCGACGCGGTGAGGCCGGCGTCCGCAAGGATCTGGTCCCGCGACGCGTGATCGATGAATTCATCGGGCAGCCCGAGCTCGTCGACGGCCGTGTCGATGCCGGCCTCGCGAAGCACCTGACGAACGCGAGTGCCGATACCACCGACTCGGATGCCGTCTTCGATGGTGATCACGAGGCGATGCCGCGCGGCCATGCTCACGATCGAGGGCTGCACGGGGATCGCCCATCGCGGGTCGATCACCGTCGCGCCGATGCCCTGCGCTCGAAGCCGCTCGGCGACATCCATCGCGAGAGCCGCGAACGGTCCGATGGCCACCAGCAGGACGTCCTCCGACTCTCCTCGCGCCAGCACGTCGACGCCGTCGTGCAGGCGCTCGATCGCGGGCAGCTCGGGCGAGACGTCGCCCTTGGGGAAGCGGATGACCGTGGGGGCGTCGTCGACGAGGACGGCCTCGTCGAGAGCCTCCGTCAGGCGCGCACCGTCTCGCGGCGCCGCGATGCGGATGTGCGGGACGATCTGCAGCATCGCGAGGTCCCACATGCCGTGGTGACTGGGGCCGTCGGGTCCGGTGACACCCGCACGATCGAGAACGAAGGTGACACCGGCGCGATGCAGCGCGACGTCCATGAGCACCTGGTCGAACGCGCGCCCCATGAAGGTCGCGTACAGGGCCACGACCGGGTGCAGCCCGCCGAACGCGAGACCTGCGGCAGAGGCCACAGCATGCTGCTCAGCGATGCCCACGTCGTACACGCGGTCGGGGAAGCGCTCGGCGAACGGAGCAAGTCCGGTGGGACGCAGCATCGCGGCCGTCATGGCGATGACGTCGTCGCGACGCTCGCCGACCGAGACCAGGGCGTCGGAGAAGACGTCGGTCCAGCCGGTGCCGCCCGACGAGAGCGTCTCGCCCGTGGTCGGATCGATGCGCCCGACGGCGTGGAACTGATCGGCCTCGTCGTCGCGGGCGGGCTGGTATCCGCGCCCCTTCTCGGTGATGGCGTGCACGATGACCGGTGCGCCATAGGACTTCGCGAGCTCGAGGGTCTCGAGGAGCGCCGGAAGGTCGTGGCCGTCGACGGGGCCGAGGTACTTGATGTCGAGATTGGAGTACAGCGCCTCGTTGTTCGTGAATCGCGACAGGAATCCGTGGGTGCCGCCTCGCACGCCTCGGAAGACCGCCCGGCCGACGGGCCCGAACGCTCGAAAGAGCCGATCCGACTTGTGGTGCAGCTCCTTGTAGGCCGCGGCGGTTCGCACCCGGTTCAGGTACCGCGACATCCCGCCGATAGTCGGAGCGTAGGACCGCCCGTTGTCGTTGACGACGATCACCAGGTTGCGGTCGTTGTCGTCGGAGATGTTGTTGAGCGCCTCCCACGTCATGCCGCCCGTCAGCGCGCCGTCGCCGACCACCGCGACCACGTGACGATCGCCGCGACCGGTCGCGGTCAGTGCACGCGACACACCGTCGGCCCAGCTGAGAGAGCTCGAGGCGTGGGAGGACTCGACCACGTCGTGCACGCTCTCGCCACGCTGGGGATAGCCCGCGAGTCCACCGCGGACGCGGAGAGACGAGAAGTCCTGGCGCCCCGTGAGCAGCTTGTGCACGTAGGACTGGTGGCCGGTGTCGAAGATGAAGGGATCGTCGGGCGACGAGAAGGTCCGGTGCAGAGCGATCGTCAGCTCGACGACTCCGAGATTGGGGCCCAGATGGCCGCCGGTACGAGAGACGTTCTCGACGAGGAACTCGCGGACCTCGCCGGCGAGTTCGATGAGCTGCTCCTCAGAGAGGGAGTCGAGATCACGGGGTCCTGAGATGCTCGGAAGAATGGGCATCTGCACCTCCTCTTAGGCACCATTGGCGGCATTCGATTCCGGTTCGAAAGCCTGATCGATCCTACCGCGGCCATCCGTGAAAGCTCGGAGAACGCCTCGCCCCTTGACACGAACCCCCGCACACGCGAAAGGGCCCGGTTCCGAAGAACCGGGCCCCTCTCTTCGCTGTGATCAGACCAGCGAGCGCAGCACGTACTGCAGGATTCCGCCGTTGCGGTAGTAGTCCGCCTCACCGGGGGTGTCGATGCGGACGACCGCGTCGAACTCCACGACCTGCTTGCCCTCGGGCGAATTCTCGGTCGGCGTCGCAGTCACGCGGACCGTCTTCGGCGTCACACCGTTGTTGAGCTCTTCGAGACCCGTGATCGAGACGACCTCGGTGCCGTCGAGACCCAGCGACTCCCAGCTCTCACCGGCGGGGAACTGCAGCGGGACGACGCCCATGCCGATCAGGTTCGAGCGGTGGATGCGCTCGAAGCTCTCGGTGATGACGGCCTTGACGCCGAGCAGGCTCGTGCCCTTGGCCGCCCAGTCGCGCGACGAACCCGAGCCGTACTCCTTGCCACCGAAGATGACGAGGGGCGTGCCCTGCTCCTGGTAGTTCATGCTCGCGTCGTAGATGTACGACTGCGGTCCGCCGGGCTTCGTGAAGTCACGGGTGAAGCCACCCTCGACGACCTGGCCGTCGTTGACGGCCGAGACCATGACGTTCTTCAGGCGGATGTTCGCGAACGTTCCGCGGATCATGACCTCGTGGTTGCCACGACGCGATCCGAAGGAGTTGAAGTCCTTGCGGTCGACGCCGTGCTCGGTGAGGTACTGCGCCGCAGGAGTGCCGGGCTTGATGTTGCCGGCGGGCGAGATGTGGTCGGTCGTGACCGAGTCACCCAGGGTCGCCATGACCCGTGCGCCCTCGATGTCGCGCACCGGGGTGAGCTCCATCGTCATGCCGTCGAAGTACGGCGCCTTGCGCACGTACGTCGAGTTCTCGTCCCACTGGAAGATGTCGTCGTCCGGGGTGGGCAGGCTGCGCCAGCGCTCGTCACCGTCGAAGACGGTCGAGTACTGCTTGATGAACTGCTCACGCGAGATAGACGAGTCGACGAGTTCCTGGACCTCGGCCGGGGTCGGCCAGATGTCCCTCAGGAAGACGTCTTCGCCATCGGTTCCCTTGCCGAGCGCGTCGTTCTCGAAGTCGAAGTGCATCGACCCTGCCAGCGCGTAGGCGATCACCAGCGGCGGGCTGGCGAGGTAGTTCATCTTCACGTCGGGGCTGATGCGTCCCTCGAAGTTGCGGTTTCCCGAGAGCACCGCGGTCACGGCGAGGTCGTGATCGTTGATGGCCGCGGAGACCTCTTCGATCAGCGGGCCCGAGTTGCCGATGCAGATGGTGCAGCCGTAGCCGACGGTGTAGAAGCCGAGGCCCTCGAGGTCCTTGTCGAGACCGGACTTCTCGTAGTAGTCGGTGACGACCTTGGAGCCAGGGCCGAGGGTGGTCTTGACCCACGGCTTCTGCTTGAGCCCCTTCTCGAGCGCCTTGCGGGCGACCAGACCTGCGGCGATCATCACCGAGGGGTTCGAGGTGTTGGTGCACGAGGTGATCGCCGCGAGGGTGACCGCGCCGTTGTCGAGGATGTACTTCTCGCCGGACGGAGTGGTGACCGGCACGGGCTTCGACGCGTGCGCCGGAGCGCCGCTGTTGATGTGCACGGGGCGAGTCGTGGTGGGCTCCTCCTCGCCGGGGACCGAACCGGGGTCGGATGCCGGGAAGGAGTGCTTCGACTCGAGATCGACGACGGAGTCCGAGGTCGATGCCGAGGCGTACGCGAGGATGTCCTGCTCGAACTGCGACTTGGCCTCCGAGAGGAGGATGCGGTCCTGCGGGCGCTTCGGGCCGGCGATCGACGGCACGACAGTGCCGAGGTCGAGCTCGAGGTACTCGCTGAAGACGGGCTCCTGCGAGGCGTCGTGCCAGAGCTTCTGCTCCTTGGCGTAGGCCTCGACCAGCGCGACGGCCTCTTCGCTGCGACCGGTCAGGCGCAGGTAGTCGAGGGTGACGTCGTCGATCGGGAAGATCGCCGCGGTCGAACCGAACTCGGGCGACATGTTGCCGATGGTGGCGCGGTTCGCGAGCGGCACGGAGGCGACGCCCTCGCCGTAGAACTCCACGAACTTGCCGACGACGCCGTGCTTGCGCAGCAGGTCGGTGATCGTGAGGACGACGTCGGTCGCCGTGACACCTGCCGGGATCTCGCCCGAGAGCTTGAAGCCGACGACGCGCGGGATGAGCATCGACACGGGCTGGCCGAGCATCGCGGCCTCGGCCTCGATGCCGCCGACGCCCCAGCCGAGCACGCCCAGGCCGTTGACCATGGTGGTGTGCGAGTCGGTGCCCACGCAGGTGTCGGGGTATGCACGCAGCACGCCGTCGACGTCGCGGTCGTAGATGACCTTTGCCAGGTGCTCGATGTTCACCTGGTGCACGATGCCGGTCCCCGGGGGGACGACCTTGAAGTCGCTGAAGGCCGTCTGGCCCCAGCGCAGGAACTGATAGCGCTCGCCGTTGCGCTCGTACTCGATCTCGACGTTGCGCTCGAGAGCGTTCTCCGAGCCGAAGAGGTCAGCGATCACCGAGTGGTCGATGACCATCTCGGCAGGCGAGAGCGGGTTGATCTTGTTCGCGTCGCCACCCAGTGCCGTGACGGCCTCACGCATGGTGGCGAGGTCGACGATGCAGGGAACACCGGTGAAGTCCTGCATGACCACGCGGGCCGGCGTGAACTGGATCTCGGTGCTCGGGTCTGCCGCGGCATCCCACGAACCCAGAGCCTCGATCTGCGCCTTCGTCACGTTCGCGCCGTCCTCGGTGCGAAGCAGGTTCTCGAGGAGGACCTTGAGACTGAAAGGGAGCTTGTCGAAACCGGGCACCGTGTCGATGCGGAAGATCTCGTAGTCGGTGCTGCCGACTGTCAGGGTGCTCTTGGCACCGAAGCTGTTCACCGTGGACACGATTCCGTCTCCTTCTATTCGGATGGGAGCGACAGGCGCCTCCATCTTGCTCGCCAGCGAGCCCCTGCGGCTAGCAAGGCAGACCTAACCAGTCTGCTCTGCTCGGCCTCCGGGCGAAAGCCTGCAATTTATCTTGATGTCAAGATAAATCTATCACGACCGCTCCGCTGTTCCGGCATCCGGGGTTCGCGGATACAGGGCGCGCACGACGAGCCAGGTGACGGCGATCAGCGGCGCGAACAGTGGCAACCCCATGATGAGCTTCAGTGTGCCGAGAGCTGTGACATCCCCGGCCAGGTACAGCGGCAGCTGCACCGCGAGACGTGCGAAGAACAGCGCAGCCCAGGCGATGCCGAGCCACAGGAATGCGCGACGCTTGCGACGGTCGCGCCTCCAGGCGGTGCCCTCCCCCATCAGGAAGCCGACGGCGAGACCGATCAGCGACCAGCCGATCAGGGCCGACACGAGCATGCCGGTGCCGTAGACGGCGTTGGTGATGAGTCCAGGGACGAAGTTGTCCTCGCCTCGCCCCGTCCAGAGCGCGAGCGCGGCGGCAGCCGCCGCGGCGACGAGGCCACCGATGGCAGCCGAGGGCGGGGACTTCTGCAGCAGTCTGACGATGGTGAACACCGCTGCGAGTCCCACCGACACTCCCAGAGGCAGGATCAGGGGTTCAGGACGGATCGTGAAGAGGATGACGAACGCGAGGCTGGGCAGCACCGATTCCAGGATGCCGCGCCATCCGCCCATCGCGGACCACACGACCTTGTGCGTCGCGTCGCTCTCGGACGGGTCGAGACCGGCGCGGCGAGCAGCACCGCCGAGGGCGGCCCCGACGATGTCGGATGCGCTCTGCTCGCGCTCGGGCTCGGGCGCCGGGCTGGTCACGCGGAGCCGGGAGTCGCGGGCATCTTCAGGGGGATCAGGTCGCGCGGAGGCATCGGAGCTCCACCGCGGACCACGACGATCGACCGGAAGAGGTCCTCGACCTTGGCTGCGGCCTCGAGATCCGATGCCGCAGCTCCGCCGATGACGCCACGGAGGAACCACCGAGGACCGTCGATGCCGATGAACCGGGCGAGCCGCAGCTCGGAGCCCTCATTGGCAGCCGCGGGGACCTCGGCGAGCAGCTCTTTGCCGAGCGGCCCCTCGCGCTCCTCGACCCGCCCACCCTGGGTGCGGACCTGATCGCGCAGCTGCACGCGGGTCTCGTCCCACAGTCCACCGGACCGGGGTGCGGCGAACGGCTGCACCTGGAGGGAGGAGTCGGCGTAGTCGAGCCCGACGGCGACGATGCGCTTGGACTGCTCCTCGACCTCGAGGCGGAGGTTCAGTCCCTCGCGCGGAAGGATCTTGATGCCGCCGAGGTCGATGTACGGACGCACCGGGTTCGCCTCGGAGTCGTCGAAGGGGCCCTGCGTCGCTCGGTCGCCCGGTGCCGACTTCGAAGGAGTCGCGTTGTTGTCAGTCATTGATCTGTCCTGCCGAAGATGAATGGAGTCCTGCCTGGTAGCCGGTCGAGCCGAAGCCACCCTCGCCGCGGACGCTGTCTGGCAGCTCCTCGACCGGGATGAAGGTGGCACGCGTCACGGGCATCACGATCAGCTGCGCGATGCGATCGCCGACCGCCACATCGTACGCCGTGTGGATGTCGGTGTTGATCAGACTCACCTTGATCTCACCGCGGTATCCGGCATCCACCGTCCCCGGCGAGTTCACGATCGAGATCCCGTGCTTGGCCGCGAGGCCGCTGCGGGGAACGACGAACGCCGCGTATCCCTCGGGCAGCGCGATGCGCACACCGGTCGCGACGAGCGCCCGCTCCCCCGGGGCCAGATGAACGGCCTCGGCCGCCACCAGATCGGCTCCGGCATCGCCGGGGTGGGCGTAGCCGGGCACGACAGAGGCGATAATGGGGACATCAACGGATTCAGTCACCCCCCGAGGCTAATGCAGAACATCGCTCCTGACGCGCGGACCCGCTACCGCGAGAGACTGTCCCCCAGCCTGTGGCTGCTGGTGACGGTCGCTCTGGCGGGCCCTATGGTGGCGCTCATCTTCGTGCCCATCGGCTCGACCGTCGCCCTGATCGTCGGAGCCGCCGTCTCGGCTGTGCTGGTGGTCGCCTTCATCGCCCTCGCCCCGGTCGTGTCGGTCGACGGCGACGTGCTTCGCGCCGGCCGAGCGCACATAGAGGTCCGGCACCTCGGCGCGCCCAGAGCACTGAGCGCCGAAGAGGCTCGTCAGGCGCGGGGCCCCGGCCTGCCGGCACGAGGCTGGCATCTCATCCGCGGTGGGGTCGACGGCGTCGTGGTCGTTCCGAACGACGACCCTGATGACCCTGTGGACGCCTGGACCATCTCGACCCGCACTCCCGATCGGCTGGCCGCGGCGATCGTCGCAGCCCAGCGCTGACCGGACCACAAGACGACGCGCCCCTGACCGTGAGGTCGGGGGCGCGTGAGATCTTGTTCTCTGGTGCGCTCAGGCGGCGCACTCCTTGCAGATGGGGCCGGAAGCCCCCTCGTGATCGAGCTGCGAACGGTGCTTCACGAGGAAGCAGTTCATGCAGGTGAACTCGTCTTGCTGCGCGGGCAGCACGACGACATCAAGTTCAAGGTCGGAAAGATCGGCTCCAGGAAGATCGAAGCTGGACGGGTTGTCCGCGTCTTCGTCTCCCGACGAGCCGGAGAGCTTGTCCGGCACACGCTCCTTGAGGGCTTCGATCGACTCGGAGTCGTCTTCACTCTTGCG
Organism: Microbacterium sp. WCS2018Hpa-9; assembly: GCF_031843745.1. Classification (NCBI taxonomy): domain Bacteria; kingdom Bacillati; phylum Actinomycetota; class Actinomycetes; order Micrococcales; family Microbacteriaceae; genus Microbacterium; species Microbacterium sp. WCS2018Hpa-9. The sequence goes on along the minus strand of NZ_JAVTIY010000001.1, from coordinate 40,305 downwards.
GGGAGCGTCGTAGTCGGTTGCCATGTGGTGAATCTCCACTTTCATGCGAGTGGGTGGTGCGCCGTCGGGGTAATCGGCGGCCATAGTTTGCATGACCGCGGAGGAATAAGCAAATGCCCGCGGCTGCGACAGACCAAACTCACGGCACGCCCAGAGTATTCCCGGTTGTGAGCGGCCCCGCGTGACACCATGAACGCACACCCATCAGAGGGGCATTCGCATGGAAAACGTCACCATCGTCGGCACAGAAGCAGGACTGCTCGTACTCGCGACCGAGTCGGGCGAGCGGTTCGCGCTGCCCATCGACGACGTCCTGCACCGCGAGATCCGGCGCGCGACGCGACAGAGCGAGCCGACGACTCAGCGACTCGCCGCGAGTCCGCGCGACATCCAGGCTCAGATCCGCGCCGGCCTCACGGCACCCGAGGTCGCCGCACTGCTCGGCATCAGCGTCGACGACGTCATCCGCTTCGAAGGACCCGTCCTCGCCGAGCGCGAGCACGTCATCGGTCAGGCCCTCGCCGTGCCGGTGCTGATCGGCAGCGACGTCGAGCCCGACGCTCAGCCCACTTTCGGCACCGCGATCCGCGTCAAGCTCGCAGAGGTCGAGGCCTCAGCCGAGCGCTGGGCGAGCTGGAAGGACGACACCGGCTGGATCATCAAGCTCGAGTTCACCGCCAACGAGGTCGAGCACGACGCTCGCTGGAGCTTCGATCCCCGACGCAGTGCATTGGCGCCCCTCAACGCTGACGCCACCCAGCTCTCACGCCAGGGCTCACTGCCCGACGGCCTGATCCCGCGTCTGCGCGCTGTCGAGGCCGAACGGCAGGCGTCGCCCTACAAGGACGACAGCCGCTTCGACTCCGGCGCGTTCGGCCCCCGACTGCTCCCGGCTCCCGAGGCCGATGTCGACGACATCATCGCCCCCGAGCGCTCGACAGCCGCGGTGCAGGATGCCGCCATCAAGCGCGCACCGGAGTCGGCGACGACGAGCCCCGAGACCGCCGACCTGCTCGAGGCGCTGCGACGTCGGCGCGGTCAGCGCGAGACCGCACCGATCCTCGACCATGCAGAGGACGGCGACACGGATCAGAACCCGATCGCGCTGTTCGATGCCTTCGAGAACGTCCAGCCCAGCGAAGACGAGCCTGAGGTCACCCCCGAGCCGTCGAACGAGGGCAACGGACGCCGCAAGCGCCGCAATGCGATGCCGTCGTGGGACGAGATCGTGTTCGGAGCACGCACCGACGAATAGGGCGTCCCCAGGGGCGCGTGTGCCGACGTTCAGCGGGCGAAGGCACCCAACCTGAGCAGCGGAACCTGACGCTCTTCCGGGGTCAGACCACCGTGCTGACCGATCATCCCTCGGCTGCGCTGATCTGCTGCAGTGCCGTCGTAGACAGCCCCATTGCCCTTGGCCACGACGAGCACGTCGCCGATCCGCGACGACGCGGCCTGGGTCACCTCAGGGCCGAAGAACCCGGATGCGATCGCCTGCTCGCGAGTGCCTACGTCGGCGAGGCCGTCGAGATCGCGACTCCACCGCTCGGCGACGACCGTCACGTCGGCATCCGGTTCGACGTAGACGTGCAGCATCCTCGGTTCTCCGCCGATGTGCCGCACCCCGACGAGATGCTCGGCCTCGAGCACGATCTGCCGGTGTGCCGGCACGTCGAGCATGCCGTGATCCGACGTCACGAGGACTCCCACGCCCGGCGGCACACGTCGCGAGAGCGCGGCGTCGATCTCTTCGAGCGCCGACACCCATTGCACCGAGTCGAGGCCGTATCTGTGCCCGGCCTTGTCGGCCTCGGGAAGGTAGCAGTAGATCAGCGAGCCCGGGTGGCGCTCGGCGAGGTCGTAGGCCACCTGGACACGCTCTTCGGGTGTCTGGGCGGCGACGAAGTCGGCTCCGCGCAGCGTGGCTCGGGTGAACCCGCTCGCCGCGTAGGCCGCGACGCCCACCGCATAGGTCGGACGCCCCTCCGCGCGGGCACGCTCGAAGACGGTCGGGGCGGCCTGCCAGGTCGCCGGATCCAGTCCTTCCGACTCCCAGCCGGTGAGCTGGTTGACCAGGATGCCCCGCGCGGGATCGAGAACCCGATAGCCGACCAGGCCATGCTGCCCCGGCCACACCCCGGTGAGGATGCTCGTCAGGGCCGCAGCGGTGGTCGATGGGAAGACCGAGTGGGCGACGTCCTTCTTCGCCATCCCCGACGTGAGCGCTCTGGCATGACCGGCATGGGCGCGCAGGCTGATGGCGCCGAGCCCGTCGATGAGCACGAGTACGACGGATTCGGCTCGCGGCAGGCTCGCGGATTCGCCGCGCAGAGCGGCGAACACGTCGTCCGCCACCCCGACGACGCTGCGGGCTGCGAGCGACTCGGACGGTAGAATGAGGGACATCCGAGCCAGTCTGACACAGGCTCCCGTACGCCCTCAGCCTTGCACCATTCAGGATGCCCATGCCGAAGACCCCGCCTGCCGAGCTCGCCCCCGAGCGAATCCAGGACATCGATCTCGAAACAGAGATGCAGGGTTCATTCCTCGAGTACGCCTATTCGGTGATCTACTCGCGGGCTCTGCCTGACGCTCGTGACGGACTGAAGCCCGTGCAGCGTCGCATCCTTTATCAGATGGCCGAGATGGGGCTGCGCCCCGACCGCGGTCATGTCAAGAGCGCCCGCGTCGTGGGCGAGGTCATGGGAAAGCTGCACCCGCACGGCGACTCGGCGATCTACGACGCCCTCGTGCGCCTCGCCCAGGAATGGGCTCTGCGTGTGCCGCTGATCGACGGCCACGGCAACTTCGGTTCGCTCGACGACGGGCCCGCAGCCGCCCGATACACCGAGGCGCGGCTGGCCTCCCCCGCGATGGCTCTCACAGAGAACCTCGACGAGGACGTCGTCGACTTCATCCCGAACTACGACGGTCAGTTCCAGCAGCCCTCCGTGCTCCCTGCGGCCTTCCCGAACCTCCTGGTCAACGGCGCGAGCGGCATCGCCGTCGGTATGGCGACCAACATGGCACCGCACAACCTGATCGAGGTCGTCGCCGCCGCCACCCACCTTCTCGAGAACCCCGACGCCACGACCGAAGAGCTCATGGAGTTCGTGCCCGGCCCCGACTTCCCCTCGGGCGGCATCCTGATGGGTCTCGACGGCGTCAAAGACGCGTACGCCACCGGACGCGGCGCCTTGAAGGTGCGCGGCAAGGTGTCGGTCGAGCCCCTCGGGCCTCGGCGCACCGGCATCATCGTGTCGGAGCTGCCCTACATGGTCGGCCCCGAGCGACTGATCGAGAAGATCCGCGATGCCGTGCAGTCGAAGAAGCTGCAGGGCATCAGCGACGTCACCGATCTCACCGACCGCAACCACGGGCTGCGCGTCGCGATCGGCATCAAGACCGGCTTCGACCCCAACGCCGTGCTCGAGCAGCTCTATCGACTCACCCCGCTCGAAGACTCCTTCAGCATCAACAACGTCGCCCTGGTCGACGGGCAGCCGCGCACACTCGGGCTCAAGGAGATGCTGCGCGTCTATGTCGCGCACCGACTCGAGGTCATCACCCGTCGCAGTCGATACCGCCTCGCACGCCGAGAAGAGCGCCTGCACCTCGTCGAGGGCCTGCTCATCGCGATCCTCGACATCGACGAGGTCATCCAGGTCATCCGCTCGTCCGACGACTCCGAGCAGGCGCGCGCACGACTGCGCTCGGTGTTCGACCTCAGCGAGCTGCAGGCCGAGTACATCCTCGAGCTGCGTCTGCGGCGCCTGACGAAGTTCTCGCGCATCGAGCTCGAGACCGAGCGCGACGCGTTGCTCGCCGAGATCGCCAGGCTGCGCGAGCTGCTCGGAAGCGACGTGCTGCTGCGAGCAGTCGTCGCCGAGGAGCTGGATGCCGCGGCTGATGCATACGGCACTCCTCGCCGCACACTGCTGATGAACGCCGCACCCCCGAAGCCGCGTGCCGCGAAGGGCGCGGTCGACCTGCAGATCGCCGACGCTCCGACCGTGCTCGTGCTGTCGACGACAGGTCGTGCCGTGCGGGTGGATCTCGCCGAGGGCCAGGAGCTGACGCTTCCGGCGCGGCGAAGCAAGCACGACGCGATCCTGACGACGGTCGACACGACGGTTCGCGCAGAGATCGGCGCGCTGACCACTGAGGGGCGCGTGCTGCGTTTCTCCCCTGTGGATCTGCCGTCCGTGCCGTCGTCGTCCGTGCAGCTCGCGGCGGGTGCTCCGCTGCGCGACTATCTCGGCATCACCATCCGCGGAGAGCGGATCCTCGGTTTCGTGCGCTTCGACAGCGACGTCCCGATCGCCCTGGGCACGGCGCAGGGAACGGTCAAGCGCATCGTGCCGTCGACGCTGCCCGTGCGTCCCGATCTGGAGGTCATCGGCATGAAGCCCGGTGACACCGTCGTCGGGGCCGTGGAAGCTCAGGACGACGCCGATCTCGTGTTCGTGACGACCGACGCCCAGCTGCTGCGGTTCTCCGCCTCGACTGTCCGCCCGCAGGGCGCGCCCGCAGGCGGTATGGCGGGAATCAAGCTCGGCGCCGGTTCATCGGTGCTGTTCTTCGGCGCGGTCACGCCGGATGCCGATGCCGTCGTCGCCACAGTCTCGGGATCCGACAGCAGCCTGCCCGGCACCGAACCGGGCCGCGCCAAGGTGACGCCCTTCGCCGAGTACCCCTCGAAGGGTCGAGCGACCGGCGGAGTGCGCGCGCACTCGTTCCTGAAGGGCGAGGACCGTCTCACGGTCGCCTGGGTCGGGCCGAGCCCCGCACAGGCGGTCGATCCGACGGGTGCGGTGCGCAAGCTCCCCGAGGCCGGCGCCCGACGCGATGCATCGGGTCAGCCGATCGACGGCGTGATCGGGAGCATCGGTCGCACTCTGGTCTGAGCGCTCGCGACGGTCCGACCGCCCCTCGGCGGCACCTGGTGTGAGGGCCGACGGTCGACTCAGAGTCGGAGGGCGAGGATGTTGGCGGTGAGTCCGGCAGCCGTGCCGCACAGGATCACGGTGTCGCCCGCTCCGACACGGCCGCTCTCGAGTGCGCGGGCGAGCATGAACGGCACGGACGACGAGACCATGTTGCCGAACTCTCGCACTTCGTCGATCCGACGGTCGGCGGGGATCCCGAGGCGGTCGAGCATCGGTCCGAGCGCCGCAGACGCCTGGTGGGGAACCCAGAGCGCCACATCGTCGTGCGAGATTCCCGATCCTCGATGAAACGACTCGAAGAACTCGGGGAGCACGCGCATCATCCCCAGCAGCGCTCGGCGCCCGTTCATGTCGAAGAGGTAGTCGGCGGGGTCTCCCGCTGCATAGGCCTGCGCGGGCGATCCCGACAGCCCTCCCCTGATCTCCGTGTCGTGCGCGTACGCGGGCCAGGTGCGCTGAGCGCTGGCGATGACTCCCCTGTCGGGGTCGGCGGAACGGCGCAGCACGACGGCCGCGCCGGCATCGCTGAACAGCTCGAAGCTCTCCCGCTGCTCCGGATTCAGGAACCGCGTGCCGACGTCGCCCGCGAAGACGAGGATCGTCTCATGATCGCCGGCATCGAGATAACGCGAGGCGATGTCCAGAGCCGTGATGAAGCTCGTGCAGGTCGAGTTCACGTCGAAGGCCGCAGCGTGCCCGGTGAGCGTGAGCTTCTCCAGCACGAGTGCGGCCGTGCACGGAATCGGCTGGATCCCGGCGGCCGACGCACCCAGGACGAGGTCGACGCCGTCCGCCGTGATGCCCGCGTGCACGAGCGCCCGCTCGCACGCCTCGGCCAGCATGTCGAGGTGAGACACGTCGTCGTCGATGCGGTACCGCGTCTCGTCGCCGAATCGGACGACGCGCGACGGCAGAGACGTCCCCCATCCCACGATCTCGCAGTTCTTCACCATCTCCGGTCCCCCCATTCCTGCACCACGCGTCGCAGCTTCACGGACCCGTCGCTCACATAGTCGACGAACGTGACGTCGGGCCGCTCGCATCCGAGCCGGTCGGCCAGCGCATGCACCTCGTCTTCGACGAGACGCCGCGATCGATCGTCGCGGGTGTCGAGCCCGATCTGCAGTCGCGACTCGCCGATCTGGGTGATGCGGTAGTCGTCGAAGCCGTCGGCATAGAGCAGGGCGCGAGTGATCACATCGGCGAAGACGGGGATGCTGCGGCCGTCGAGCGACCGGAAGACCAGCGTGTCGCCCTCCCGTCCCTCGATGCGCTCGATCGCCGTGAGCGCGCTGCCGCAGGGACACGGTCGAGTCCGCTGGCGGAGGACGTCGCCGAGCCGATACCGCACGATCGGCTGCGCGCGGCGGCGCAGGTCCGTCACGATCGGCGTGAACCTCTCAGCATCCAGTGCCTCGCGCTCGACCAGGATGTTGTCTTCGTTCAGATGGATCACACCGTGCTCGCAGGTGTGCGCGAGGAATCCCTCGGTGCACTGATACAGCTGGTGCAGAAAAGGCTGACCGAGTGAGGCCGTGATGCGCTTTTCGTCGGCGATCTCGAGCACCTCGGCCACCGAGTACACCCGCTGCGGCACGACGTCGAACGCACCGGCGTCGGCCGCACGTGCGATCAGTCTCAGCACCGACGGCGGAGCGACGAGGATGGTCGGTCGGTACTCCCGCAGCCGGGCGATGTTGTCGTCCATGTCGGCGTAGACGTCGAAGTAGCGGAACGAGACCGCCCGCGATCCGACCGACTCGTACAGACTGTTGTCCGCTCGGAGGAACAGCGCGATCCGATGTCCGAAGAGCGTGCCGCGAGGGAGAGTGCGGGCGAGCACGGTTCCCACCCAGGCATCGCGTTCGGCGCTGCCGACCACGAAGAGGCCGCGGTGGCCGCTGGTGCCGCTCGAGAGGCCGACTGAGTTCGAGCCCAGGTCCGCATCGAAGTCGCGAGAGCGCTCGTTCGCGATCGCCAGCGCGAGTGCCTCGTCCTTGCCCACCCCGACGGTGTTGATCTCGTCGAAGCGACTCATCATGATGCTCTTGTCCATGAGCGGCAGTTCCGAGAACGAGCGCGTCGCGAGAAGGTCGCGGAAGTAGGGCGACCGTCGTCGCAGGAATCTCAGGTGCGAACGCAGCAGGCGCCTCTGACGCCGCTCGATCGCAGCCCGAGTGCGCAATGGCCGCAGCCACCGCACCGCGGCGAACTCGCGCAGGATGCTGAGCTTCGACATCAGCTCAACAGCTCCTTCGCCTCAAGCGGATCATGGCTGCAGATCACGCGGATGCCGGCTGCTGCGAGCTCGCCGAGGCTCCGTGCCGTGGCGGCGTATCGATCCGCATCGTGCTGGACGGCCCGGGGCAGGGCCTTCAGATTCCCGGAGGCGTGGATGAGGTCGCTCCCCCACGCCGCATCACCCGCGAGCAGGACGCGGCGCTCGATCAGCGCGCCGAGGTGTCCGTCGGCATGGCCGGGCAGATCGACCACGAGGTACGAGCCGTCGCCGAGAAGATCGTGAGCGCGCAGAGCGATGCCGCCGACCTCGACGGCGGAGAAGGCATCCTCGGCGATCACGATCCGCTCGACATCCGAGAACCACGTCGGGAACAGCCCGGTGAGCACCCCCGCCCGCAGAGGCGGAGCCGACAGCGTGCGCTGGTGCCCCGCGCTCAGCACGAACGTGGCATGAGGGAATCGACGGACTCCGCCGACGTGGTCCGGATGCAGGTGGGACAGCACGACATGCGTGACGGATGCCGGGTCGACGCCGTCTGCGCGGAGGCGGGCGGCCACATCGTCGACGTCCCGGACGGTCGGAGGAAGGAGGCGTCGGTAGACGGCACCGCGCCAGCCGGTGTGCCACTCTCCCGTCGCATAGCCGGTGTCGAAGAGCACGCGCCGTCCGTCCGCTGCGTCGTACAGGAACACGCCGGAGGGGAACTCGCGCACACCGTGCGGTGCACCGCGGAACATCGCGCCGACGTCATGCGAGGTGCTGCCGCAGACGTAGTGGCGGAGGCGGCCTGTCACGCGTTCTCTCTCAGGTGCGCGGCCACGCCGGCGAGTGCGTCATCGAGCGACACCTCGGGGCGGTATCCGAGCTCCGTCTTCGCACGCGTGATGTCGAGTGTCTGCGAGTACGCGATCGTGCTGAGCGTGTAGCGGGTGAGCGGCGGCTCGGGCCGCCACGGCAGCACCGAGCAGACGCCCTCCAGCACAGTTGCCATGGCCCAGGCCACCCGCCGGTTCATCGGGCGGAACCGCGGGGTCTCCCCCATCCGCTCGAGAAGGATCGTGAGCAGCTCGCGGAAGCGACGCGGGTCGTCGTTGGTGATGTTGTACACCCCGCCCGCGGCATCTCCTCGGGTCAGCGCGAGGCGCAGCGCCGAGGCGACGTTCTCGACGGCCGTGACGTCGATGAGGTTCTCGCCGCCGTCGAAGACCGGCACGCCGATGCGCGCGTGAACGTCGAGGAGTCGGGGCACGAGGCTCGGGTCGCCCAGGCCGATCAGGCCGCGCGGACGCACGATGACGAGCTCTGCGATCGTGCCGCTGTCCAACGCGTCGAGCAGCAGATCCTCGGCGGCGATCTTCGAGCGGATGTAGCCGTTCAGTCGATTGGAGCGATCGACGTCGGGTTCGCGGATGCCGATGCGGTCCCGAGGTGCGGCGTACACGCTGGGAGACGACACATGCACCACCCGGCGCACACGATTGCGACGGGCGAACTCGACGACGTGATCGGTGCCGTCGACGTTCGCCTCGCGGAAGTCCCTCCAGCGCCCCCAGGGAGCCGACAGTGCGGCGCAATGGATCACGGCGTCCACGGGGAGGTCCCGTGTGCGGAGCGACGCCAGATCGCCGGGCACGCGGTGACCTTGGTCGGCGACCCGCTCCAGTGCCTGCTCGTTGCGACCGGCGGCGAAGACCTCGTATCCGTGTCTCTGCAGCTCGGGCACGACGTAGCCGCCGAGGAACCCGCTCGCCCCCGTCACCAGCACACGGGCTCCGGACATGCTCATCACGATAGTCGTCCTATTGTGGTCGAGTGCGCATCGCCATGGTCACCGACTACTACCTGCCCACGCTCGGCGGCGTGCAGACCGTCATCAAGGCGCACAGAGAGGCGCTCGCGCACGCCGGACACGAGGTCTTCGTGTTCGCGCCCCTGGCCGAGTCCAGCGATGACCCGCATGTCGTGCGCCTCCCGACCGCTCGAGGCTTCGCACCGGATGGCTACCCGTTCGCGTGGACCCCCTCCGCCGTGGCGGCGGCGCTCACCGAGGATCTGCGCTCGCGCGGGGTCGACATCGTCCACGTGCACACCGAGATGTTCGCAGCGCTGGGAGGTTTCGAAGCCGCGAAAACTCTCGGCCTGCCGGTCGTGCAGACCATGCACGGGCGCATCGACGTCTACACCCGCTCCGTGCTGCCGTTGCCCTCGATCACGACAGCACTGCTCGCGACCATGCACCGCCGCCGCATGAGCCACGAAGGTGCGGCGGTCGCCAGCAGCGCGCCGTATGCGCAGACGCGTGCGGCACGGAGCATGTGGCGACTGATGGTCAGCCAGGCGAATCACGCCGATCAGGTCATCGTGCCCTCGGCGCACTTCGCGGCGAAGCTCTCGGCTCAGGGTGTGCGAACGCCTCTCACCGTGCTCTCGAACGGACTGGAGGCGACGGTGCTCGACGAAGTCGGCGCTCCCCCGCCGCGCACCCTCGACCCCGCAGAGCCTCTTCGGGTGGTGTGGTGCGGCAGACTCTCGCCCGAGAAACGCCCTGAGGTCTTCGTCGATGCGGTGAGACAGGTCTCCGGCATCCGAGCCGAGATGTTCGGAGACGGCGTGGCCAGACGTCGTGTCGCCGCGGCATCAGCCGGCATGGTTGCGGGCCGGCTCACCGTGCACGGCGGCGTCGCCCAATCGCGCGTGCTCGAGGGGATGCGGGACGCTCACGTGCTGGTGTCGAGTTCTCTCGACTTCGACAATCAGCCGATGGTGATCCTCGAGGGGATCGCCTCGGGCCTGCCGGTGATCGTCACGGATCCGGATCTCGCCGAGATGCTGCCCGACGGCGGCGGGGTCGTCACCCGAACCCCGGATGCCGAGGGTCTGGCGGCCGCGATCCGAGAGTTGCGCGACGATCCTGCGCGGCTCACGCTGATGAGCGCGGCCGCGATCGCTCATCGTGAGCGAGTCGCTCAGGACACCCACCGAGACGCACTGCTGGACGTCTATCGAGCCGCCCTGGCCATGAAGCGCTGACGCTCAGGCGTCGATGGATTCGCGCGAGAGCCGGTCGGACGATTCGATGATGAACTCGCGACGGGGTGCGACCTCGTTGCCCATCAGCAGCTCGAAGACGCGGCCGGCGGCCTCGGCATCCTCCATGCGCACGCGGCGCAGCAGGCGTCCGCCACGATCCATGGTGGTGGTGGCGAGCTGCTCCGCGTCCATCTCGCCGAGTCCCTTGTAACGCTGGATCGGCTCATGCCAGCGCTTGCCCGACTTGCGGAGTTTCGCGAGCAGCGCGTGCATCTCCTGCTCGCTGTAGGTGTAGATCGTCTCGTTGGGCTTGGAACCCGGGTTCATCACGATCACACGGTGCAGCGGAGGCACAGCGGCGAACACGCGACCGTGCTCGATGAGCGGACGCATGTACCGGTAGAACAGCGTGAGCAGCAGCGTGCGGATGTGCGCGCCGTCGACATCCGCGTCGCTCATCAGGATCACCTTGCCGTACCGAGCGGCGTCGATGTCGAAGCTGCGCCCGGAGCCCGCGCCGATCACCTGGATGATCGAGGCGCACTCGGCGTTGGAGAGCATGTCGCCCACCGACGCCTTCTGCACGTTGAGGATCTTGCCGCGGATCGGCAGCAGCGCCTGGAACTCGCTGTTGCGGGCGTTCTTCGCGGTGCCGAGAGCGGAGTCGCCCTCGACGATGAACAGCTCGCTGCGCTCGACCTCGTTGGTGCGGCAGTCGACCAGCTTGGTCGGAAGCGTCGACGACTCGAGGGCGTTCTTGCGCCGCTGGGTCTCTTTGTGAGCTCGCGCAGAGACCCGAGCCTTCATCTCGGCGACGACCTTGTCGAGCAGCTGCGTCGCCTGGCTCTTGTCGTCGCGCTTGGTCGAGCTGAACCGGGCAGCGAGGTCCTTGCGCAGCACCTGGGCGACGATCTGGCGCACGGCCGGGGTGCCGAGCACCTCTTTGGTCTGCCCTTCGAACTGCGGCTCTGGCACGTTCACCGTGAGCACCGCGGTCAGCCCCGCGAGCACGTCGTCCTTCTCGAGCTTGTCGTTGCTGCCGACCTTCAGCCGCCGGGCGTTCTGCTCGACCTGAGCCCTGAGAACCTTGAGCAGCTCCTGCTCGAAGCCCTGGTTGTGGGTGCCGCCCTTGGGCGTGGAGATGATGTTGACGAACGAACGGGTCGTCGTGTCGTAGCCCGTTCCCCACCGCATCGCGATGTCGACAGCGCAGACTCGTTCGACCTCGGTCGCGATCATGTGACCGTCGGCCTGCAGAACCGGAACGGTCTCCTTGAATGTGCCCTCGCCCTGAATGCGCCAGGTGTCGGTGACGGGTGCATCGTTCGCGAGGTACTCGACGAACTCCGAGATGCCGCCGTCGTAGCGGTAGGAGGTCTCGATGGGCTGCCCCTCGACCTCCGAGCCGTTGGCCGCGCGCTCATCGCGGATCACCAGCTCCAGCCCCGGCACGAGGAAGGCGGTCTGGCGCGCCCGCGTCACCAGCTCCGTGAGCTGGAATGCGGCGTCCTTGGTGAAGATCTGATGGTCCGCCCAGTAGCGGATTCGGGTGCCGCTCGTGCCGCGAGGTGCCTTGCCGACCACCCGCAGCTCGCTCTTGTCCCGGAACGGCGTGAACGGGGCGTCCGGCCGCTTCTCGCCCTTGTCGGCGAAGAGTCCTGGCTCGCCGCGATGGAACGACATGGCGTAGGTCTTGCCGCCGCGGTCGACCTCGACGTCGAGGCGCTCGGAGAGGGCGTTGACCACAGAGGCTCCGACACCGTGCAGACCGCCGGATGCCGCGTACGACCCGCCGCCGAACTTTCCGCCGGCATGCAGCTTCGTGAAGACCACCTCGACGCCGGTCAAGCCGGTGCGCGGCTCGACATCGACGGGGATCCCTCGGCCGGTGTCGTGCACCTCGACACTGCCGTCGTCGTGCAGGATGATGTCGATCTTCGAGCCGTTGCCCGCGACGGCCTCGTCGACGGCGTTATCGATGATCTCCCAGAGGCAGTGCATCAGGCCCGGGGATCCGTTCGAACCGATGTACATACCGGGACGCTTGCGGACGGCCTCGAGCCCTTCGAGCACCTGGAGATGATGGGCGGAATACTCGGCGGTCACAATCTCCGAGTCTATTCGCGATGCCCCGGCTGAAGCCGCAGACACTCCCCGCGACCCCTTACTAGGAGCCTGAGCGTACGCGCTGAGCGAAACACGCCGCAAACCGGGCATGCATACAGCGTCAGCGTGGTTGTATTGAACACGCCCAACCAGCGAACCCGACACTCAAGGAGGCACCGTGATGAACGCAACGACCGAACGTGAGACCTCCGCCGTCGAGTTCCGCCTGACCGCTATGGATCGCTGTGATTCGTGTGGCGCTCAGGCCTACATCGCCGCCGAGGTCAACGGCTCCGAACTCCTCTTCTGCGCCCACCACGGACGCAAGTACGAAGAGAAGCTCCGCAGCATCGCAACGAGCTGGCACGACGAGACCGCTCGCCTGATCGACTGATCAGCTGCGGTCTGATCCGCCTCGGAGCCCGTCATATGACGGGCTCCGCATTCGTTAAGGCGTGCTGACCCGTCGGACGCGAGCGGTGAGCCTGGTGAGGATCTCCTCACCGACGGTGTCGATGCGCTCGGCGAGGGTCGTCGCGCTCGACTCACCATGCTCCCCCGCGCCGAACACCCATACCGAGTCGCCGAGCCGCATTCCCGGCCACCCCTCGACCATCGAGGTCGTCGCGTCGATGCGCAGAAGCTCGCGAGCTCCAGCGGGGGTGCCGACTCCGGCCCCTGCCAAGGTCGACGGAATGCCATCGAAAGCGCCGATGCCCACCACGGCGTTCCCGTCGACGGTGTCGACGACCGTCGCCGTGAGTTCCGCGACCGGTGTCACCCCCGCGAGCTCCGGGCCATCGGCCGAGCGGACGCCGTAGCAGAACGCTCCGATCCGCGACACCGAACCGCGAAGCTCGGGGCGCCACCAGGACGCGGCGGATGCCGTCAGGTGCAGCGCCTCGGGTGTCGAGCCCGACTGCTCCGCCACGCGCACGGCGTCGAGGAACAGATTCTGCGCTTCGTCGTCCTCGTGATCGCTCGCCTCGGCGAGATGGCTCCAGATGCCCACGAGCTGCAGGTGCCCTGTAGCCTCACCCGCGCGCACATCGGCGATGGTGCGGTCCCACTCAGCCGGAAGCAGACCGTTGCGGTGCAGTCCGGTGTCGATCTTCAGGTGGATCCGCGCCCGCACTCCGCGTCGCGCCGCCATGGCCGTGATGCGCGCCAGGTACTCCGCTGATCCGACGCCCAGGTCGATGCGTGCACGCAGTGCTTCGTCGACCTCGTCATCAGTCGAGGTGGCCCAGGCGAAGATCCGTCCGGCGTCACCCAGCACGCGCCGGGTCTCGACGCCGCTGCGGACGTCGTACGCGCCGTACCACTCGATGCCCATCGCCTTCGCGGCCTCCACGGCCCAGCGAAGACCGTGACCGTAGGCGTCGTCCTTGAGCACGATCATCAGCGCCGACGGAGCGATGCGATCACGCACGGCGCTGATGTTCGACCGGAACCGGTCGGTGTCGACGCGCAGCTCGGGTCGACTCATGCCTCCCACCCCCGTTCCGCATGGGAGCCCGCGACGGTGACGAGTTCGGCGATCGTGAGTCCTGTCACCTCACCCCACCTCGCCAGGCCGGGAGCGGCAGGACCGCCCCCTCCGAAATAGGTCGCGTCTGCTCCGGGGGCGACGGCGTCTGACCCCTGCAGATCGATCACGCAGACGTCCATCGCGACACGCCCGATGATCGGACGCTGCACGCCGTCGATCTCGACGTGGGCGGCATTGCCCAGAGCGCGGACGATCCCCTGCGCGTATCCGCCGGTCACCAGTGCGGCAGTCGTATCGCGCGTCGCTCGATGCGTGTAGCCGTACGAGACCGCGTCTCCGGCTGTGAGCGGCTTGGTCGAGAGCACTCTGCCGACCAGACGCATCACGGGCCTCGTGCGCAGCGTTCCGTCGGGGTCGGGCAGTCCGTAGAGCAGGAACGGGTCGATGTCGGGTGCGCCGTCGGTCACCGCGTCGATGCCCTCGAGCGCCAGCGCCTCCGCCTCCGCGGCGAAGTCGACCCGCACGGCGGTCGCGCCGGCCGCGACGACGGCGTGTGCGACAGCGAGCACTCCGTGCCCCCAGGCATCTCGGCGAAGGTCGGCCACGCGACCCCCGGCGGCGACGGCGGCAGCGGATGCGGCCGCCAGCGCCGACCGCGAGATCATCGCGCGCGGGCGGGAGCTCGATGTCTTCTCACACACGTTTCCAGCCTAGCTCCGCCTTCTCAGGATGCCCTGCGCCCCCACCGTAGACTGGAGGGGACCCCGACCTTGGAGATCCATGTCACGCTTTTCCCCCGTGCCCCGCGTCCGCTATCTGCTGGCGCGTGCCCGCCGCATCGACGTCGCCTCGGTCATCGAGCGGGCGAAAGAGGCGTCATCTCAGCATGGCAAGGCCGTGCCGCTCGTGGTCGTCGACATGCTGTGGTCTGCCGGGCGTCACAACGTCGGGTTCCAGGACTACATCGACTACGACTTCGCGATCCTCACCAAGGCGGAGCGCGACACGTTCATGACCCACCCGGTGTCGAACGAGATCTCGCAGAAGTACGACCACCCGGACTATCGTCACCTCTTCCACGACAAGGCGGAGTTCAACGCCGTCTTCGACGCCTTCCTCAAGCGCGAGTGGATGCTCATCACCGAGGGCAACGCCGACGAGCTGCGTGACTTCACCGAGCGCCAGGGCACGATCGTCGTCAAAGAGACGCACGGGCAGGCAGGCACCGGCGTGCACCGCTATCACGCCGCCGATGTCACCGATTGGGACGCGTTCCACGCCGAGCTCCTCTCGAAGAAGCAGGTTCTCGTCGAAGAGGTCATCCGCCAGCACGCCGACCTCGCTGCCGTCTGCCCCGGCACCGTCAACACCACGCGCATCACCGCCTTCTTCGATGGCGAGAAGACGCACATCCTCGCGATGGCTCAGAAGTTCGGACGCGGCGCGGTGAGCGACCAGATGAGCTTCGGCGGCTTCTACACGATGCTCGACGAGAGCGGTCACTCGGTGGGCTCCGGATACGACTCGCACGGTCACGTGCACGTCACGCACCCGGACTCCGGCTTCCCGATCGCCGACTTCCAGCTGCCCATGATGGATGAGGTCCGCGAGTTCGTGGATCAGGTGGCTCGCGTCGTGCCGCAGGTCCAGTACGTCGGCTGGGATGTCGTCGTCACCCCCGACGGTCCTGTTCTGGTCGAGGGCAACTGGGGCGCCGGCGTCTACGAGAACAAGCCGAGCGTCACCGGGATCCGCACCGGACACAAGCCGCACTACCAGGCCGCGATCGGCTTCTGACCGCGCGACAGACACGAAGAAGGCCCGGATGCTGAGCATCCGGGCCTTCTTGCTGTGACGGGTGAGTCGCGGCGCGGTCAGACCTCGCGGACGATGCCCATGGGCGTCGACTGCGTCGCCTGTCCGAGCGGATTGTCGCCGAGGATCTGGACGAGCCGACGCTCGCCCGACTTGTCGAGCGTCGAACCGAGGATGTTGCCGCCGATGTCGTTGATGTCGACGACAGCCACCTCGAGGTCTCCGCCGAGCATCTTCTTCAGACGCGCGGCGACCTCGCGCGGGTTCTTCGGGCCGAGCACGACCGCCTGGTTGTACGGCGGGATCGTGTTCTTCGTCGGACCGTCGATCGCGCGCGCCTTGTCGCCGGCGATGCGATAGAAGTCGCCACGGCGGCCGAAGGCCTTGGTGATGACCGAGACGCCGGCCGCGAACAGGATCCTCAGGGTGCCGCACTCGCGCAGCGCCATCTCCATGGTCTCGGGCATTCCGAGGCCGATGCCGTAGGAGGTGCGCACGACGTATCGCGAGAGGAAGCGCGCGAGAGGCCGCGGCGAGATCTCGTCGAGCCGGTAAGACCGGCCCTGCGTGATCGCGACGATCTTTTCGGTCACGAACAGCAGGTCGCCCGGCTGCACCGCATCCTTCGCATACTCCATGACGACCGAATCGAGGTCGTCATTCGGCATGACGACGCGCGTCCGCAGCGGGATGCGCGCGTAGCTCTTGCCGTCGACGCTCGCCTCGAGCGCTTTGCCCTCGTTCGCCTGCATCACTCGAGGTAGTCCCGCAGCGACTGCGAGCGGCTCGGGTGGCGCAGCTTCGCCATCGTCTTCGACTCGATCTGGCGGATGCGCTCACGCGTCACGCCGAACGTGTCACCGATCTGGTCGAGTGTCTTGGGCTGTCCGTCGCCGAGTCCGAAGCGCATCCGGATGACTCCGGCCTCGCGCTCGGACAGCGAGTCGAGCAGCTGCTCGAGCTGACGCTGCAGCATCGTGAAGCCCACGGCGTCGGCCGGGACCACGGCCTCGGTGTCCTCGATGAGGTCACCGAACTCGCTGTCGCCGTCTTCACCGAGCGGAGTGTGCAGGGAGATCGGCTCGCGACCGTACTTCTGGACCTCGACGACCTTCTCGGGCGTCATGTCCAGCTCCCGGCTGAGCTCTTCAGGCGTGGGTTCGCGACCCAGGTCCTGCAGCATCTGGCGCTGCACACGGGCCAGCTTGTTGATGACCTCGACCATGTGCACCGGGATGCGGATGGTGCGGGCCTGGTCGGCCATGGCGCGGGTGATCGCCTGACGGATCCACCAGGTGGCATACGTCGAGAACTTGAAGCCCTTGGTGTAGTCGAACTTCTCGACCGCGCGGATCAGACCGAGGTTGCCCTCCTGGATCAGATCCAGGAACTGCATGCCGCGACCGGTGTAGCGCTTGGCGAGAGAGACGACGAGACGCAGGTTCGCACCGAGCAGGTGGCTCTTCGCGCGCTGGCCGTCACGGGCGACCCACTGCAGGTCGAGTCCGAGCTGGCTGGCCTTCTCGGCGGCCGTCATCGTGGAGAGCTTCTCCTCGGCGAACAGGCCGGCCTCGATGCGCATCGCGAGCTCGACCTCTTCGGCCGCGTTCAGCAGGGCGACCTTTCCGATCTGCTTCAGGTAGTCCTTGACAGGGTCGGCGGTCGCGCCGGTGATCTGCGTCGAGTAGACGGGCACGTCTTCGTCGTCGTTCGACGAGATGACGATGGCACCGGTCGGCAGAGGCTCGGTGAACTTGGGCTTCGAGTCCTCGTCGTCCTCGTCGGGCTCTGCGGCGGGAGGAGTCTCGTCGTCTTCGACGATGTCTTCGGCCTTCTTCTTCTTCGCGGGCGCGCGCTTAGCGGCGGCCCGCTGCGCTGCCGTCTTGGGGGCCGGCTTCTCAGCCGCCTCCTCGACGGGAGCGTCGACCTCGGGAGCGTCGGCGGTCTTCTTCGTCCGGGTCTTCTTCGTCGTGGCAGGAGTCACGTTTCGCCTTTCACGGGGCCGCTCGAAGGCCCCGGAGCATTTCGGACACTAGTAAGACCCTTGTCAAGTCCAATCTCCGGAAAGATCGATTGACAACGGGTCAGAGTCCTAGTATCGCACACGTGTGGGCATGCAGGTGCAATCCGTCGAAGTTCGCGCCTGAGATGTCAGCCGCGCCCCGGCTTGTCCTCGTCGCCGCTGGGGCGTGAGGCGAGATAGCGCTCGAGCTCTGCGGCCAGCTCGTCAGCGCTCGGCAGGTCGCGCTCGTTGAAGCCGCCCTCGTCGTACGACCCGTCCTCGGGGTCGCGACCGGCCATGTAGGCGTCGTAACGGCGCTCGAGTCCCTGCACCATCTGCTGCAGCTCGTCGTTGCCGAGCACCTGATCGTCGACCCGGGTGAGGTAGTCCTCGCGACGCTCCTGCACCTCGTCGAGCAGGATCACCAGGCCGGTCGCCGCCATCAGCTTCTCTGCCGCCGCGATCACGGCGTCGGGGTTCTCGGTCTCGGCGAGATAGTGCGGCACCAGCAGCACGAAGCCGACGACGCGATCGCCGTGCTCGGCGAAGCGGAACTCGAGGAGGTGACCTGCGGTCGCCGGCACCTGGGTGCGCGGACGCCAGACAGAGTGCGCGACCGTGAGCTCGCGTCTGTTGCCGCTCACCGTCGTGCCGATGGGGCGGGTGTGCGGAACAGGCATCGCGATCGAGTGCACCCAGTTAAGCCCTGACACCTCGAACTCGTCGGCGAGTTCGAGCACGGTGCGCGCGAACTCGTTCCATGCGAAGTCCGGCTCGTAACCGGCGAGGAGGAGGAACCTCTGACCCAGGGCATCCGTCGCGAGCGACAGTTCGAGCCGTGCGGGGCGGAACTCGGTCAGGTGGTCCTGATCGAAGGAGATCACCGGGCGACGCGCGCGGTAGTCGAGCAGCACGTCATTGTCGAAGACCACGATCGGCTGAGGAGATGTCGTCTCTCGGAGGTGCTCGATGAGCCCCGAGACCGCGTTGCCCGCGTCGGTGAATCCGGTGAGGAGCAGGACAAGGGGCAGTCCGCGCGGCACGACCGGCGCGTTCGCTACACGTTCATGGATCTCTCCGGAGAAGGGCATGAGTCAATGCTACGAGCAGCGTCGGACGGCCGGGCGGTGACCTTCAAGCTGAGAGCGAACACCCGCTCGGCGACCGGACGCGGGACCAACCTAGGATGGAGTCATGACGCTTCCCGCGCTCTCGCGCACCTCAGATCAGTTCCCCGGAAGCGCTGCAGACGCCGCAGTGCTCGTCATCCCCGAGATCTCGGACTCGACGGAGTCGTTGAACGGCTACCCCGGACTCGCCGAATCGCTGCAGGGCATCGGCTTCACAGGTTCGGCGTCAGCCTTCACCCGGGCTTACGCACCCGAGGTCACGACGCTGCCGTTCGCCGTCGTCGGTGTCGGGCGCACGCCGGACGCCCAGGGCGTGCGCAACGCCGTGGGCGCCGCGCTCCGCTCGTTGACCGGCTTCGAGACGGTGTCCGTGGCCTTGGCCCCCGGCCTCGAAGGCTTCGCGGCCGCCGCGGCAGACGGCGCAGTGCTCGGCGGCTACCGCTTCGACGGCTACCGCAAGGACCCGGGCAAGAGCCGCGCGTCGTCGGTCGTGCTGCATGCAGACCTCGACGACACCGCTCTCTCGAGGTCGATCGCCGTCGGTGAGGCAGTGGCCCTGATCAAGGACCTCGTGTTCGTGCCCGCCGAATGGCAGAGCCCGGCCCAGCTCGCTCAGAGCGCGGCAGACAGCGTCGAAGGCCTCGCAGACGTCACCGTCGAGATCCTCGTCGAGAACGCCCTCGCCGAGCAGGGCTTCGGCGGCATCCTCGGCGTCGGTCAGGGCTCCGACAGGCCGCCCCGCCTCGTGCGACTCGACTACGCACCTGCGAACGCCTCACGCCACATCGCCCTCGTCGGCAAGGGCATCACGTTCGACACCGGCGGACTCTCGCTCAAGCCGGCCGCCTCGATGGTCGGCATGAAGTTCGACATGGCGGGCGCCGCGACGAGTGTCGCCGCGCTGCGCGCGATCGCCGCCCTCGGCCTGCCCGTGCACGTCACCGCCTGGCTCTGCATCACCGACAACATGCCGTCGGGCCGGGCTCTGCGTCCGGGCGACGTCATCCGCATCCTCGACGGCACGACCGTCGAGGTTCCGAACACGGATGCCGAGGGCCGCCTGGTCATGGCCGACGGCCTCGTGGCCGCCAGCCGCGAGAACCCCGACGTCATCATCGACGTCGCGACTCTCACCGGCGCGATCGTGATGGCCCTGGGCCACCGTCACACCGGCGTGTTCGGTGACGACGACGCGGTCGCCGAGTTCCTCGCCGCGACCGACGCCGCCGACGAACTGGCGTGGCACATGCCGCTCCCGGCTTACATGGAGGACTCACTCGACTCCCCCATCGCCGACATGCAGAACGCCAACATGAGCGATCGCATGGGCGGGGCCTCGTACGCAGGGCTCTTCCTGCGCCGCTTCGTCGGCCGAGTCTCCGACGAGAAGGATGCACCCCGCATTCCCTGGGTGCATCTCGACATCGCCGGCTCCGGCGAGCACAACGGTGCGCCGTACGGCTTCACCGACAAGGGCCCCACAGGAGCGATGGTCCGATCGATCATCGCGTTCGCCGAAGCATCCCACAAGGAGGCATGACCATGACCACGCACACCTTCGACATCGTCGTCCTGGGCGGAGGCAGCGGCGGATACGCCGCGGCTCTGCGTGCGAGCGAGCTCGGCAAATCCGTCGCGCTCATCGAGAAGGACAAGGTCGGCGGCACGTGCCTGCACCGCGGCTGCATCCCGACGAAGGCTCTGCTGCACGCGGCAGAGGTCGCGGAGCACGTGCGAGATGCCGCGCACGTCGGCATCTCGGCGACTCTGGAGGGCATCGATCCCGCTGGTGTCCGCGCTTACCGCGAGGGAATCGTCGCGAAGAAGTACAAGGGCCTCGAGGGCCTGGTGAAGGCGCGAGGCATCACCACCGTCGCGGGCTTCGGCCGCCTCAACCCTGACCGCTCGGTGAGCGTGGGCGACGACGTGTACGTCGGCACAGACGTGGTCCTCGCCACAGGCTCGTACAGCCGGACTCTTCCCGGACTCGAGATCGGCGGCCGGATCCTCACCAGCGAGCAGGCGCTGTCGCTCGATGTGATCCCCGAGCGCGTGCTGGTTCTCGGCGGTGGCGTCATCGGCGTCGAGTTCGCCAGCGTGTGGCGCTCGTTCGGCACCGAGGTCACGATCATCGAGGCGCTGCCGCATCTCGTCCCGAACGAGGACATCGCGATGAGCAAGGGTCTCGAGCGAGCATTCCGGCGCCGCGGAATCCAGTACTCCCTCGGCGTCCGCTTCCAGAGCGCGGCTCAGGATGACAGCTCGGTCACCGTCACGCTCGAAGACGGCAAGGAGTTCACTGCGGACTACCTGCTCGTCGCCGTCGGTCGCGGACCCGTCACGGCCGACCTCGGCTTCGAAGAGGCGGGGGTCACGCTCGACCGCGGCTTCGTCACGGTCGATGATGATCTCCGAACCGGCGTTCCCGGGCTCTGGGCCGTCGGCGACATCACGCCCGGCCTGCAGCTCGCGCACCGCGGATTCCAGCAGGGCATCGCGGTCGCAGAACGCATCGCCGGGCTCACACCCGCGAACGTCCCCGATATCCAGATCCCGAAGGTCACCTACTCGAGCCCCGAGGTCGCCTCCGTCGGCGTCACGGAGGAAGCGGCCGTCGTCGAGCACGGCGCCGATGCCGTGGTGGCCTACGAGTACAACCTCGCCGGGAACGGCAAGAGCGAGATCATCGGCACCGGCGGGCTCGTGAAGGTCGTCCGGCTCAAAGACGGCCCCGTCATCGGCGTCCACCTGCTCGGCGACCGTGTGGGCGAGCTCATCACCGAGGGCCAGCTGGCCGTCGCGTGGGAAGCCCACCCCGAGGACATCGCTCCGCTGATCCACGCGCATCCCACGCAGAGCGAGGCACTCGGAGAAGCCTTCCTCGCCCTGGCCGGAAAGCCGCTGCACGCCCTCTGAACACCAACCGGTGAACAGTTCACTAAGCTAGACACGCGTCATTTAACTTCCTGAAGGAGACTCAGTCATGAGCACATCCGTCGTCCTCCCCCCTCTCGGCGAGAGCGTCACAGAGGGCACCGTCACCCGCTGGCTCAAGCAGGTGGGAGACACAGTTCAGGCGGATGAGGGCCTGCTCGAGATCTCGACCGACAAGGTCGACACCGAGATCCCCTCGCCTGTCACCGGTGTGATCGAGGAGATCCTCGTCGCCGAGGACGAGACCATCGAGGTCGGCGCGCTGCTCGCGCGCATCGGCGACGGCAGCGCAGCTGCTCCGGCGGAGGACGCTCCTGCGGCCGCTGCTCCCGCCGCAGAAGAGACGGTCGAGCCGGCCGCGCCGCAGGCCGAGGCTCCCGCACAGCCCGAAGCTGCCGCGCCCGCCGCCGCCGAGGCGGCTCCCGCAGCCGCACCCGCAGGCGACGCCACCGACATCGTTCTCCCCGAACTCGGCGAGAGCGTCACCGAAGGCACCGTGACGCGCTGGCTCAAGCAGATCGGCGACACCGTCGAGGTCGACGAGGCTCTTCTCGAGATCTCGACCGACAAGGTCGACACCGAGATCCCGTCACCCGTCGCCGGCGTGCTGCAGGAGATCGTGGCAGCCGAAGACGAGACCGTCGAGGTGGGCGCTGTGCTCGCCCGCGTCGGCTCCGGAGCAGCCCCCGCGGCCGCACCGGCAGAGGCACCCGCGCCTGCCGCAGCCGAGGCGCCCGCTGCCCCGGCTCCTGCGGAAGCGCCTGAGGCGAAGGAATCCGTCTCGGAGGCACCCGTCGACAAGCCCGCAGAGCGGCCTGCCGCTGAGGCGCCCGTGGCGGCCCCCGCACAGGCGGCTCCGGAGCAGGCCACCGGCGGTGCCGCGGCCGCTTCGGCTCCGGCCGAGCAGAAGCTGTCGCTCCCGACCGAGAGCGACAACCTGTACGTGACCCCGCTCGTGCGCCGTCTGGCATCGCAGCAGGGCGTCGACCTCGCCAGCGTCACCGGCACCGGTGTCGGAGGACGCATCCGCAAGGAAGACGTCCTCAAGGCCGCCGAGAGCGCATCGTCGGCACCGGCCGCTGCTGCTGCTCCCGCTCCTGCTGCCCCCGCTCCGCTCGAGGTCTCGCCGCTGCGCGGCACCACCCAGCCGATGTCGCGCCTGCGCAAGGTTCTCGCCAAGCGTGCGGTCGAGTCGATGCAGCAGACGGCTCAGCTCACGACGGTCGTCGAGGTCGATGTGACCGCTCTTGCGGAGTACCGCGACAGCGTCAAGGCCTCGTTCCTCGAGAAGACGGGCGACAAGCTGTCGTTCCTGCCGTTCTTCGCCCTGGCCACCGCGGAGGCGCTGCGCGCCTTCCCGATCGTGAACGCCACGGTCGACGGCGAGCAGATCGTCTACCCTGCGTCCGAGAACGTGTCCATCGCCGTGGACACCGAGCGCGGCCTGCTCACTCCGGTGCTGCGCGACGCGGCTTCGAAGAACATCGCCGAGATCGCGCATGAGATCGCCGACCTCGCGGCTCGCACGCGGGACAACAAGCTGAAGCCCGATGAGCTCGCCGGTGGCACGTTCACGCTGACCAACACCGGTTCGCGTGGTGCACTGTTCGACACTCCGGTCGTGTTCCTCCCCCAGTCGGCCATCCTCGGCACCGGAACGGTGGTCAAGCGCCCCGGTCTGGTCAAGGTCGGCGGCTCGGACGCCATCGCCGTGCGCTCGTACGTGTACCTCGCGCTCTCGTACGACCACCGCATCATCGACGGAGCTGACGCCGCCCGCTTCCTCGGCGCAGTGAAGGCCCGCCTCGAGTCGGCGCAGTTCGCCGCTCAGCTCGGAGCCTGACCACAGCATCATCCTGGCTGGTCCGCGACGTCGTACACGTCGCGGACCAGCCATTTCTCTGCGATCCGGACGAGCACGACCATCCGCTCCCCGCCTCCCGGCGCCGCAGCATCGCCGCCCTCTGACGAGGACACCCGGATCACCGCGACATCTCCATACTCATCCACCGGTTCGAGCTGCAACGCCCCCTCGCTGTCGCCGCCCAGCGCATCCACGACACCGACAGAGCCTTGAGCGACAGCACCGTCGCAGACCTTGTCGTCGTGCTCGCCGCAGATGCCGATCGCGCTGATCAGCATCCGCGCCGCCTCGACGGGATCCACCGGGTCGGATCCGTCGCTCGGCGATCCCTCCGCCGACGGCACAGGTGACGGCGCCGCATCCGGCGCTGGAGCTGACGGAGAAGACGTCGGCGACGAAGCGGACGGGACGCGGTCGACCTCCGTCGCGCGCGGAGTGCTCTTCGGGACGGCCTTGGCGCCGCCGCCGTCCGGCTCTCCCGTCGCTCCGCCGGGCCAGAGCAGTCCGCCTACGAGCACCACGGCAGCCGCCACCGCGGCGACGATCGTTCGCCGACCGCGTCTCACGGGAGTGCGTCCGCTCGCTGCGGTGCCCACGTCTGCGAGCTCGCCACGACGGACGGACCCTCCGTCAGCACGGCGCCAGGGTCGGTGCTCGAGCCCGAGGGCGACCGCTGCTCGCCACGCGCTGACGCGATGCCCGATCGCAACGACGATGCGCGACGACAGCGCCCCGACTCCGCTGCTCTGCCGCGGCAGCGACGCGCGGCTTCTCAGCTGGCGCCGCTGGTCGGGCCGTGCGACGACCGCGTGCCTCGCCGCATCCGCGTCCCTTGCGAGTTCGGGCGCATGCACATCTCGCCTCAGCGGTTTCGAAGCCGCCGTGTCGAACAGCTCCGCCTCCCACCGCTCGAGCTGCCGGGCCGGCATCCCCGGTCTTGCGGTGTCTGCACCCAGCCCCTCCTCGATCGCGGCGAGCAGACGAGCGAGCGAGCGGTCGGCGCAGTCCTTCCGCAGCCGAGCCACGAGAGCGGCCGCCGCCGCTCGCGCAGTCTCGCCGGAACCGAACACGAACGTCGGTCGCCCGTCGTCGGTGAGCCACCACTCGCCGGTCGCTTCGTGATCCGCCGCTCTCGCAAGCTCGCCCATGCCGCGCAGGATGCTGGCCACAAGAGTGGTCATCTCTCCGGAGGCGAGCGCTGCGTCGGCTGCGGCCCGACGTCCGATGAACGAGGAGACCCGCTCGGTGCACCACGGCAGAAGTACGTCATGCCCGTCGGATCGCCTCACGACGTCGAGCGGCCCTGCGACATGATCGTCGCCGGCGTGCTCCCACCCCACCCACCCGCTGATCGACGACGAGTCGACCTGCACCGCCACCGACCCGCCTCGGGTGACCAGCGTTCCCGCATACGGTCCTTCACCCGCGTCGATCCTCCTGATCACGCGATGCGCACCGGGGACGAGCACCGCCTCTCGCGGTCGCGCTTCTGTGTCTGCCATCAGCCCATGTCAGCGCATCGCACGGATCGGGTGTGGAAGGGAACCGCGATGTGGACGCATCCGTGAGGATCGGTGACCGGTGCAGAGGAAGATGAGGACCCGGAATCCGCCTGACGCGAACGACGCCATGAGCGTGCTCCGGAGTCGGTATTCTTATGCACATGGCAAACCGCACGTCCGCGCCCGAGAAGCGTCCGGGATTCTTCTCCCAGATCAAGTCCCTCTTCAAGTTCACGAGGGAGATCTACCCCTGGCTGCCTTGGGCTCAGATCGCGCTGCTGGTCATCGGTGTGCTCCTCGGCGTCATCGTCGGCTACCTGATCCCCCCGTTCCAGGTGTGGACGCTCATCCTCTGGGGCATCTCGGGTCTGATGCTCGGTCTGCTCGGCGCGATGTTCCTGATGACGCGTCTGTCCACCTCGGCGATGTACCAGAAGATCGACGGAATGCCCGGTGCCACAGGCCACGTGCTCAGCACCAGCCTCGGGCGCAACTGGCAGGGTTCCGAGACCCCGGTGGGGATCAACCCGAAGACCCAGGACGCCGTCTACCGCACGGTCGGACGCGGCGGTGTCGTCGTCGTCGGAGAGGGCTCACGCGGACGCCTGAGCCGTCTCGTCAACGACGAGCGCAGCAAGGCCGCCCGCGTCGCCCACGGCGTGCCCGTCACCGTGCTCTACGTCGGCCACGGCGATGACGACGTCGCGATCGCCGATCTCGCCAAGACGATCAAGAAGCTTCCGAAGGTCATCGACAAGGCCACCATGGGCGCCGTCATCCGACGCATCGAGTCGGTGTCGCAGTCGATCTCCTCGCTGCCGATCCCCAAGGGCATCGACCCGACCAAGGTCAGGGCGCAGCGCCCGCGTTGACCTGACGCCCATATACGAAGAAGCGCGGCCACCTCTCTCGAGAGGCGGCCGCGCTTCTTGGTTTCACTCCGAGAGCGGCTGACGCGGGAGGCGGCGGACCTTGGCGCGGCGACGTCGGCGCTCGGGCACCATGGATCGCATCTCGTCGAGCTTGCCGAAGCAGAAGAGCCGATCCTCTGCCTCGAGCACGACGTGCTTGCGTGGGTTCGGGATGACGGAGACCCCGCGGTGCAGCGTGAGCACGGTGATGTCGCGCTCCCAGAGCCCGGCCTCGCCGAGCGTCTTGCCGACGAGGTCGACAGCGCCGTGCACCATCAGCTCGGCGACGCCGTAGCCCGTCGAGACCGTCAGGCGCTGGCGCACATCGATCTCGGGGAACGCCACCTGCCCTGCGATGTAGTCGATGATCGCCCCGGCGACGTCGAGCTTGGTGGCCGTCTCGATTCCCTGCAGCCCTGGCGAGGAGTTGACCTCCATGACCAGCGGGCCCTCGTCGCCCTCGAGCATGTCGACTCCGGCGACGCGCAGGCCCATGATCTGGGCCGAGCGAACAGCCGCGCGTTCGTAGATGGGGTCGAGCTCCACCGCTTCGACAGAGCCGCCGCGATGCACGTTGGAGCGGAACTCGTCTCCGGCTGCCGATCGTCGCATCGCCGCCACCACCCGGTCGCCCACCACGAGTGCGCGGATGTCCCGACCACGGCTCTCGGAGATGAACTTCTGGATGAGCACGTTCTGGTTGGTCGAGTGGAGGGTCTCGATGATCGCCTCGGCCACCTTCACCTGGGGCGCGAGGATGACGCCGATCCCCTGCGTGCCCTCGAGGAGCTTGATGACGACGGGAGCACCGCCAACCCTTTCGATGGCCGGCCGCACGTCGGCCCGATTGCGCACGAAGGCCGTCGGCGGCATCGCGATGTTGTGCCGCGAGAGGATCTGGTTCGCGCGGAGCTTGTCGCGCGCACTCGAGATCCCGTTCGCCGTATTCGGCGTGTACACGTCCATCTGCTCGAACTGGCGCACGACGGCAGTGCCGAAGTAGGTGATCGAGTTGCCGATACGGGGCAGGATCGCGTCGTAGTCGCTGAGCTGACGACCGCGGTAATGCAGGTCGGGCTCGTCGGCCGTGAGATCGATCGCGAAGCGGAGCGTGTTCAGCACCTTGACGTTGTGACCCCGCTGGAGCGCGGCGGCGCGCAGCCTTTGGGTGGAGTACGCCTGCGGCGCGCGAGAGAGCACTGCGATCTTCACGGAGGATTTCCTGCCAGGATGGTGGGGTGAGTAAGTCATCCCATTCAAACACCCTTATCGGGTGGCGAGAATGGGTGAGCCTGCCCGATCTCGGAGTGGACTGGCTCAAAGCCAAGATCGACACGGGCGCTCGGACCTCTTCGCTGCACGCATTTCAGATCCAGGAGTTCGAGCGCGACGGCGTGTCGTGGGTTCGCTTCCGGGTGAAGCCTTGGCAGGACAGCCAAGAGGATGCCGTGATCGTCGAATCCCCGGTGCATGATCGCCGTGCCATTCGCAGCTCTTCCGGCCATGCACAGCAGCGACTCGTCGTCGAGATGCTCATTCGTCTGCACGACCGAGAGGTGCTGGCCGAGGTGACGCTGAGCAACCGAGATGAGATGGGATTCCGGATGCTCATCGGACGCGAGGCGCTGCGACAGGGCTACGTCGTAGACCCCGCACGCTCGTTCCTCGGAGGTCGCGCACCGCGCGAAGCGCGACGACGCAATCGCGGCAAGGAGTGAGCCGCGTCAGGCGCGGATGAGAACGAGTCCCGTCAGCTTGTCGTGAATACCGCGCTGGTCGGCATCCCAGATGACCGCAGGGATGACGACGACGATGAGCAGCGTGCGCACGATCGGTCGCCACACCCCCACCCAACCCCCGCCGAGGCGCACGACGCGCATGCCGAGGATGCGGTGCCCCGGGCTGCCGCCCGCGGTCGGGATGAAGAGGATCTGCAGCAGGGCGAATACGCCCATCGGCGCGAACATCGTCAGGCCGGCCTCTGCGGGCAGTGCGAACTGGTCGTACCCGAGGAAGCCGGTGGCGATGATCGTCGCAGCGACGTAGTCGATGAGGAGAGCCCCGATCCGCCGTCCAGGGCGGGCGATGCTGCCCGTCCCCGTCTGCGGCATTCCGAGTCGTTCTCCGGGGTACGTGTTCACAGCATCCGTCACGTAACCAGCCTACCGGCGCGTAACATGCCGGAAACAAAGCGGATACCGTGGGGTAACGCCCCGCACGTACTGTGCACAATGGCCGTGAAGCCATCGATCCGCAATCCAGGAGTCGTACATGTTCAAAGATTCGTCCGAGGTGCTGACCTTCATCAAGGAGAACGACGTCAAGTTCCTTGACATCCGATTCACTGATCTCCCTGGTGTGCAGCAGCACTTCAACATCCCTGCGGCCACTGTCGACGAGGACTTCTTCGTGGACGGGCAGCTGTTCGACGGCTCCTCGATCCGCGGCTTCGCCAGCATCCACGAGTCCGACATGCAGCTGATCCCCGATGTCACCACGGCGTACATGGACCCCTTCCGCGAGGCGAGCACCCTCGTGATGATCTTCGACATCTACAACCCGCGCACGGGAGAGATCTACTCGAAGGACCCGCGCCAGGTCGCCAAGAAGGCCGAGAAGTACCTCGCCTCGACCGGCATCGCCGACACCGCGTTCTTCGCCCCCGAGGCCGAGTTCTACATCTTCGACGACGTGCGCTACTCGGTCACCGCCGGCGAGAGCTTCTACAAGGTCGACTCCGAAGAGGCCGCATGGAACACCGGTCGTGAGGAAGAGGGCGGAAACCTCGCCAACAAGACCCCGTACAAGGGTGGCTACTTCCCCGTCAGCCCGGTCGACAAGACCGCTGACCTGCGCGACGACATCACCCTGAAGCTGATCGACGCCGGGTTCATCCTCGAGCGCTCGCACCACGAGGTCGGCACCGCCGGCCAGCAGGAGATCAACTACCGCTTCGACACCATGGTGCACTCGGCGGACGACATCCTGAAGTTCAAGTACATCGTCAAGAACACCGCCGAAGAGTGGGGCAAAGTCGCCACCTTCATGCCGAAGCCGCTCTACGGCGACAACGGCTCGGGCATGCACACGCACCAGTCGCTCTGGAACGACGGCAAGCCGCTGTTCTACGACGAGGCAGGCTACGGCCAGCTCAGCGACGTCGCCCGCTGGTACATCGGCGGACTTCTCGCACACGCTCCGGCTGTGCTCGCGTTCACGAACCCGACTCTGAACAGCTACCACCGTCTGGTCAAGGGCTTCGAGGCTCCGGTCAACCTGGTCTACTCGGCAGGAAACCGCTCGGCTGCCATCCGCATCCCGATCACGGGCTCCAACCCGAAGGCCAAGCGCATCGAGTTCCGCGCTCCCGACGCGTCGGGCAACCCGTAC
Source organism: Microbacterium sp. WCS2018Hpa-9 (assembly GCF_031843745.1). Lineage (NCBI taxonomy): Bacteria > Bacillati > Actinomycetota > Actinomycetes > Micrococcales > Microbacteriaceae > Microbacterium > Microbacterium sp. WCS2018Hpa-9. The sequence goes on along the minus strand of NZ_JAVTIY010000001.1, from coordinate 10,938 downwards.
CTCGCGTTCGCGGCGCAGCTCATGGCAGGACTCGACGGCATCAAGAACCGCATCGAGCCGCACGAGCCCGTCGACAAGGACCTCTACGAGCTTCCCCCCGAGGAGGCCAAGAACATCCCCCAGGTCCCGAACTCCCTGCTGGACTCGCTCGACGCTCTGAAGGCGGACCACCAGTTCCTCCTCGAGGGCGGCGTGTTCACCGAGGAGCTCATCGAGACCTGGATCTCGTACAAGTACGAGAACGAGATCCTCCCGATGGCTCAGCGCCCCCACCCGTTCGAGTACGAGCTGTACTTCGGCGTCTGATCCGCACGAACGACACGCACGAGAGAGCCCTCCCCGGTCACCCGGTGGAGGGCTCTTTCGTGTTGTGCGGGAGAACCTCCTGCGATCGTCCGATGTCAGAATTCGAAACGGGGCGCGGCCAGGACCTCTTCCTCGAACTTCCTGGAGATGATCGGGCCTGGGGTGACGCCGAAGTCCTTCAGATCGTCGTCGAGATCCGTACTGCCTTCCGCTGCCTTCCTCGCCTGTTCGACTGCGTGCTCGTCCACATCGTCGGCGGACTGGATGAACGGAAGTAGGTCCTGCAACGACAGGCCATGCACGATGTCCAGCTCGAATCCTGACGAACTCACGTAAAGCCGCCCTCCCACATTCACACCGTATCCACCGCCTTTGCCTGACGCTTCGAACTCGCTGAAACGCTTCGTGGAGACGTACTTCTGCACCACCCCGGTGACAACGGCGCAGAACAGGAGCTTCTTCCGCCCGCCCGCGATCGGCTGCTCCTTCTGGCGCCTGAACCACTCGTCGAGTTCGCCCATCCATTGCTGCCCGACCACCTTCGCCGATGCAGCGGCGTTGTCGACGACCCTCATCTCGAGCATCTCTGTCGCGCCCACCTTCGCCGACACGAACGAGAGGAACCCTGCGTCGGCGGCAGTCTCATGATTGACGAGGAGTTCTTGGCGTGTGACTGGCTTCTTGAGAACGGACTCGGGATCGATTTCGAGCTCCATGCTGTACGCGTGGCTTCGGAGTTCCTCGTCACCATCGAACTTGTAATAGACACGTCCGAGCAGGCTGGCAGGGGACTGGGTCTTCGCGTCGTCGCGAAGCCACGCGACGGTGTCCTCGAATCCCAGCTTCTCGCGCGCTTCCTCCGATTTCGGAATCGGTATCCGATCGATGATCTCGTCGTCCATGACGCTGTTGACCACATCCGTGGTGTGCTTGCCACCCATGATCGCTCCTCGCTGAGGCGCCAAGCGACGAGGCCCCCAGACCCTTGTCCACCCGAACATCTTGGCTGTGAAGGCCAATGGTCCTCTCCGGACCAAGTCGCGTCAAGCGGGTCGGACGAGAGGAGTATGGGACCGCCCGCGCACTCAGTCGGTGAGGTCCAACACCGGCTCGTTCATCGTCAGGGGCGCACCACGCAACTCCAGGGGTGACAGTGCCGACCATCTCGAATCCCGCGCGTCGACAGACCTCGTTCGAGCCCGCGTTCTCGACGGGCGGGAGTGCTGTCAGGAACTGCCGCTCGGCGCAGTGCTGCCGCGCATCGTCGAGCAGCAGCCCGAGAGCTCGATGCCACGCCTCTCCCCCTGCGCCTCCGGAAGGACGAACCACCCCGTCTCCAACGCCGGCTCGCCACGCCACTCGACGTTCCAGAACCCGATGGAACCCAGCGAATGCGAAGCATGGACGTAGCTCGGCGCGTAGCCACGACCAGAAGCTGCCTCGTCCGCAAGCTCACGCAGCTCTACAGGATCACTCCGGCCGAACGGGCCGGTCGTCGACGTCCGTGCTCCGTGTGCGGCGAGACCGCCGTGGTCGTCACGTGGGTAGTGAGTGACAGAGGAGAGGCCGTCTGCAGAGTCTGCGGGGCGACGTACGCTGCCCCTGATGCGGATCCGGAGGAACGAGAGTGAGCGAGCTCGACTATCGCCAAGCAACTAAGCGCGTGCGGCGCTCCATGCGCACGATCAAGCTCTGGCGCAGGGCAGGTCTCGAGATGGGCGCGGCCATCGGTGGACGGCGCGTCGTTGAAGTAGACAGACAAGGCGGTGCGATCATCACGGTTACTCGCTCGGGCGGCGGCGGAAGTGGAGGGGGAAGATGAATATTCGTTACGACCCCAAACCCGGGGAGTCAGATCGCCAGATCGCGGAGATCGCCAAGCCTGACGGTCGAGGCGAGATCATTCTCGACTTTGACCGAGAGGGAAGACTCATCGGTATCGAAGTACTTGCAGCCAAGACTCTTCTGCGCCCTGCAGCTTTAAGCGAGGCGACTCTTCTGGAGCCACCCGCTACCGATCACGAGTCTTAGACGCCGGCGACCACCCGACCGCTTCGGCGTCTGATCCGCAAAAGCTTCGAGAACGCGCCCGAGCTCTGGCTCGGGGGCGATCTCGTCTTCCTGCTTCGCCACGAACTGCGCCATGTCCGTCTTGCGGGGGATGCGGGTGCTCCTCCGTTTACGTATCGTCCTTCACATGACCGAATCCGACGAGAACTCCGAATCACCCGAGAACTCGATGAAGAAGCCGGGTGTCGGCATCGCCCTCGGTATGGCGATCGGTCTTCCGATCGGTGCGGGGGCAGGCACGCTGCTGTTCGACAACGTCGGCGTCGGGGTTGCGTTGGGACTGGCGTTGGGCGTCGCGTTCAGCGCAGGGTTCGAATCGTCGTGGAAGGGCGAGAAGGGCGAGAAGCCTGAGTAGCGCGCACTCAGTCGGCGAGATCCAGCACCCACTCGTTCATCGTCAGGTCCGCACCGCGGAACGTATCGGTGACGGTGCCGACCATCTCGAACCCGTTTCGACGGCATACGCCGTTTGACCCCGCGTTCTGCGTCGACGGGAATGCCGTCAGGAACCTGCGTCCACCACGGTGCTCTCTCGCATCGTCGATCAGCAGCCCGAGGGCTAGGGAAGCCACGCCTTTCCCCTGCGCGTCAGGGACCACGAACCACCCCGCCTCGAGCGCAGGCTCGTCGCGCCACTCGACGTTCCAGAACCCGATGGAACCCAGCGAACGTCGATCGTCGTCCTGGATCACGAACATCCTGGCCTCTCCCGCCTCCCACAGCCGCAGGTAGCGGGCATTGCGATCGAGCAGCTGCTGCTCGCTCTCGACGCCGTTGAGGTGAGCCGTCATCTCCGGCGTGTTCGCCAGACGCAGCAGCTCGAGATCGCCCGCCGACCAGGGTCTGAGTATGAGCGCATCCATGCGTGAACGATCGCACGGGCATCCGACATTCGCCCCGCTATACACCACAATCGGCGCGTCCGTGTCGCGCTTGCTTTCGACAGCCACGACTGGTCAACTGAGGGGTCCGAATGAACACAGTGAGGGGCCATCATGCGCCGCAAGAACGACAGTCTGCAGCCGAAGAAGGTCCATACTTCGGAGACTCCCCCGGCGCAGCCCAAGACCGCCGCCGCGGCCATCGCCCGGATCAACCCCTTCACGTTCGGCCTGCTCGGCGCGCTGGGCGTGCTCGTCGCACTGATGCTCGGCGGGATCATCAATCAGCTCGCGACGGTGCTGGTCTACATCGGGGTCGCGATCTTCCTCGCGCTCGGCCTCGACCCGATCGTCGCGTTCATCGAGCGCAAGCTCCCGCGCCCCGCCGCGGTCGCGATCGTCGTCTCCGCCGTGGTCCTCGTCTTCGCCGGGATCATCCTGGCCATCGTGCCGCTCCTCATCGAACAGGTGACCAACCTGATCAATGACGGCCCGCAGATGGTCGAGGACTTCATGGCCAGCGCGTGGTTCAAGGACGTGAGCGAGCAGTTCGGCTCAACCTTCGATGACGCGGCGCAGGGCGTGCTGAGCTTCGTGCAGGATCCGGGCAACATCCTGAACATCAGCGGAGGAGTCTTCGCGGTCGGCGCGGGCATCGCCGGAGGCTTCACCGGCGTCACGATCGTGCTCATCCTGACCCTGTACTTCATGGCCTCACTGCGCAGCATGAAGCGCGTAGCGGTGCGCTTCGTCCCGATGTACCAGCGGGACACCTTCGGAGGACTCCTCGAGGACGTCTCCGGCGCAGTCGGTCGCTACGTGATGGGACAGGCGAGCCTCGCGCTGATCAACGGCGTCCTGAGCCTGATCGTGCTGAGCATCATCGGCGCGCCCGTGCCGGCCCTGCTCGCGCTGATCGCCTTCATCGGATCGATGATCCCGCTCGTCGGAACCCTCAGCGCATCGATCATCAACGCGCTGATCTGCCTCATCGTCAGCCCGGTCACCGCACTCATCGCGTTCGGCTACTACCTCGTCTACATGCAGATCGAGGCATATGTCCTGTCACCGCGAATCATGAACAAGGCGGTCGCCGTTCCCGGTTCCCTCGTCGTGATCGCGGCCATCGCCGGCGGCGCGCTCGGTGGCATCCTCGGCGCTCTCGTCGCGATCCCGGTCGCCGCCAGCATCATCATCATCGTTCAGAAGGTCGTCTTCCCGACGCAGGACAGCAAGGTCGTCCCGCCGGGAACGCTCAGCGAACGGTGAGCGCGGAGGGCTGAACCCGCACAGTGAAGTCGGAGACCGCTCCGACCTCTTCGCCATCGATCTCGAACGTCTGCGGCGACGCGAGCTCGACCCGGATGCGTTCGGCTGAAATGTGGGTCGTCGAGTCCGTACTCACGGCGGTATCGACATTGCCCATCATGCGGCGGATGCCGTTCTCCCAGACGAAGGCGCGGACGGTGTCGAGCCACTGCAGCGGCCCATCGGCGCTCACGAGCAGCATGTCGAGCAGCCCGTCATCGAGCACGGCGTCCGGCAGGAGGCGGATGCCGCCCTGCACCATGCCGCAGTTGCCGATCAGCATCGTGTGACCGCGAAGGCCCTGCGGCTCCTGATCATCGAGCGTGAGGGTGATGTCGGTCATTTCGGTGCCGGCCAGGGCACGCCCCATCGCCTCCACGTATGCGATCCATCCGGCACGGTTCTTCAGGTCCTCGTCGGTCTCCACCAGCATCTGAGCGTCGATGCCGAAGCCGACCATCACCACGAACGCATGCTCGGTGCCGTCGTGGTCGACCCAGCCCACGTCGATCCGCTGCGGCTCGCCGTCGCGGACCCGCTCCAGTGCGGCGGGGATGTCGTTCAAGGGGATCTCGAGATTGCGAGCGAGCAGGTTGCCGGTGCCCTGCGGCACGATGCCGAGCGCGGAATCCGTGCCCGCCAACGATTCCGCGACCGCCCGCACCGTACCGTCTCCACCGACGGCGATCACCAGGTCGCAGTCTGCGGCCACGGCCTCTGCGGCCATGCCGCGGCCCGGGTCCTCGATGCTGGTCTCCCACCACGCGACGGGCGTCTCGACTCCGTCGGAGACGAAGGTCGCGGCAACGGCTTCGCGCAGCGAATCCCCGTCAACCTTCGACGGGTTCCAGATAATACCGAGCTTCGAGATCGTCATGCGCTCAGCCTGTGCGACCGGCGCTGAAAAGGCAAATGACGCGCATGCCCTTGACGCGACGTGTGTGCGCCTACCCGTAGAAGAGCTGCTCGAAGGCCCTGCGCGCACGCCGGGTCACGCCGAGGTAGTCATCGTCGAGCACGCTCGCTGAGCGGTCGGGGTATCCGAGCAGCCGGCCGATCGCGTCGAGGTCGCGCGGATCCGTCGGCAGCACGTCGCTCGTCTTGCCCGTGTACAGGGTGATCGCGGAGCGCAGACGGCTCGACAGCAACCACGCGGCGCGGAGGAGATCGGCGGCATCGGCGGGCACGAATCCCGCGTCGACGGCAGCCCCGAGGGCAGTGAGCGTAGACGTGGTCTGCAGTTCGGGCACGTCGTGGGCGTGCTGCAGCTGCAGAAGCTGCACCAGCCACTCGACATCGCTGAGCGTGCCAGGTCCGAGCTTCAGATGACGACGCGGATCCACCCCCTGCGGCAGCCGCTCCCCCTCGACACGAGCCTTGATCCGCTTGATCTCGCGGGTGCCCTGCAGATCGACCTCTGCGGGATACCGGATGCTGTCGGCGAGGGCGGTGAACTTCGCGATGAGAGTGGTGCTGCCCGCGACCCCTCGTGCCCGGAGCAGCGCCTGCGCCTCCCACGACAGCGACCAGCGTCGGTAGTACTCGGCATACGCCTCGATCGACCGCACCACAGGGCCGTTACGTCCCTCCGGTCGGAGGTCGGCATCGAGGTCGAGCGGCACCCGATGATCGGTCAGGTGCTCCCGGAGTCCTGCGACGATCCTCGTGGCGAGCGACTGCGCACGCTGAGGATCGACGCCGTTCGCGTCGTAAACGTAGAGGATGTCGGCGTCAGAGCCGAAACCCAGCTCCGCTCCCCCGAAACGCCCCATGCCGATCACCGCGAAGTCGAGCGCCTCATCGTCGGCGGGCACGATCTCACGTCGAACCGCGCGCAGCGCCGCCTGGATCGTCGCGTCGGTGATCTCGGTCAGCGACGTCGCGATCTGCTCGATCGAGAGCACGTCGAGGACGCCGCCCATCGCCGTGCGCAGAAGTTCCCGACGCCGGAGCGCTCGGACGGCCTGCAGTGCATCACCCACGTTCTTGTGGCGCGTCTGGATGGCCCTGGCCTCCTCGTCGAGCGCGGCACCGCTGCGGGGACGCAGCAGCTCGCTGCTGTCGAGCCAGGCGACGGACTCGGGGATCCATTCCATGAGCTCGCCGACATAGCGTGACGACGACAGCAGCCTCGTGAGGCTCTCAGCGGCACCGGACGAATCCCGCAGCATCCGCAGGAACCAGGGGGTGTCGCCGAGTCGCTCGCTGATGCGACGGAAAGCGATCAGGGCATAGTCCGGATCGCTGCCGTCGGCGAACCACCGCACCATTACCGGCATGAGATGCCGCTGGATGGTCGTTTTGCGGCTCAACCCCGTCGTGAGAGCGCCGATGTGCCGCAGAGCACCTGCCGGATCGCGGAAGCCGATCGCCATGAGCCGGTCGTGCGCCTGCGCGGTCGAGAGTGTGCGTTCCTCTTCGGGCAGTGACGCCACGGCGCTCAGAAGGGGACGGTAGAACAGCCGGGTGTGGATGTCGCGCACCTCGCGCCGGACGCTCTCCCATCGAGCCCAGATCGCCTCTCCGGATTCGCCGAGGCCCGTGCTGCGAGCCAGCACCCGAAGGCCGGCGGGCGTCCGGGGCATCAGATGGGTGCGGCTGAGCTCCCTGAGCTGCAGCCTGTGCTCCATCAGCCGCAGCACGCAGTAGTCGTCCGCGAACGACGCAGCCTCGGCCCGCCCGATGTAGCCGCCCGCGACGAGCGCGTCGAGGCTCTCCAGCGTGCCGTGCGTGCGCAGACGCGGGTCGGTGAGGCCGTGCACGAGCTGCAGGAGCTGCACGGTGAACTCGATGTCACGCAGGCCGCCAGAGCCCAGTTTGAGCTGGTACGGCGCATCCTCGGGGTCGATGTGCTCCATGACCCGCTCGCGCATGCGCTGCACGCTGTCGACGAAGTTCTCCCGTGCGGCGCTGGAGAAGACCTTGGGCTGCACCGCGGCGATGTACTCGGCGCCGAGCTGAGGATCGCCCGCCAGAGGTCGTGCCTTCAGCAGCGCCTGGAACTCCCAGCTCTTGGCCCAGCGGTCGTAGTAAGCCAGGTGCGAGCCGAGCGATCGCACCAGCGCGCCCTGCTTGCCCTCTGGACGGAGCGCCGCGTCGACCTCCCAGAGCGGCGGTTCGACCTCGATGCCGCTCAGTCCGCGCATCGTCTCCCTCGCGAGGCGCGTCGCGATGTCGATCGCCCGAGATTCCGAGACGACGTCTTCGTCTGCTGTTCCCCCGACGAAGATCACGTCGACGTCGCTGACGTAGTTCAGCTCGCGTGCGCCCGCTTTGCCCATGCCGATGATCGCGAGCTGAGTGGCAGCGACCTGGTCGCGGCTCATCGAGTCGACCAGCCGCCGACGGGCGATTGCCAGCGACGCCTCCAGTGCAGCACCGGCGATATCAGCCAGCGCCGCGGCGACGTCGGCGACGATCCGCACCGGGTTGTGCGCGGTCAGATCGACCGCGGCGATCAGTGCGAGGTTGCGTCGGTAGGCCACGCGCAGCGTGACCACCGCGCTGTCGTCGCCCGACTCGGCGAAGCCGTCTCGCGCACCGACCGCGTCGAGCATGCGCTCACGCAGCTCGTCTGCCGACGGCAGCCCCGTCGATCGATCGGCCAGCACCGACACCTCGGTCGGATGCCTCAGGAAGAAGTCGGCGAAGCCCTGAGACGCCCCGAACACCCTCCACGCGCGTCTGCGAGCCCGCTCGTCGGCGAACAGAGCCGCGATCGGTGCGGCATCGCGTCGCGCCACGCGCAGCATCCCCTCGACCGCCGCATCGGGATCAGCAGCATCGGCCTCACTGAGCAGAAGAGACCGTTCGACGCCGATCAGCGTCGCGAGCTCGGTGAGATTCGCCGCCGCCTCGCTGAGCTCGGCGAACCCGAGCCTGGCCAGCGCGGAGAGAGAGACGGAGTCGTCCGAACGGGCCATGGGCGACGCTCAGAGCAGCTCGAGGTTGTTCTTCAGCTCCAGCGGCGTGACCTGGCCACGGTAGGCCTCCCACTCCTTGCGCTTGTTCAGAAGCACGTAGTTGAAGACCGACTCACCGAGGGTCTCGGCCACCAGCTCGGAGCTCTCCATGTATTCGAGTGCATGGTCGAGGCTCGCAGGCAGCGCTGAGTATCCCAGTGCACGACGCTCGGCATCGCTGAGCGACCACACGTTGTCTTCGGCCTCCGGCGGCAGCTCGTACTCCTCTTCGATGCCCTTGAGACCCGCTGCGAGCATGAGCGCGTAGGCGAGGTAGGGGTTCGCTGCAGAGTCGAGCGCGCGGTATTCGACGCGCGACGATCCGCCCTTGTTGGGCTTGTACATCGGCACCCGAACGAGCGCGGAGCGGTTGTTGTGGCCCCACGTGACGAAGCTCGGAGCCTCGTCGCCTCCCCAGAGACGCTTGTACGAGTTGACGAACTGATTGGTCACCGCCGCCATCTCGTTGGCGTGCCGCAGGAGTCCGGCGATGAAGTGGCGACCGGTCTTGGACAGCTGGTATTTGGCGCCCTCTTCGTAGAACGCGTTGCGCTCCCCCTCGAAGAGCGACATGTGCGTGTGCATGCCGCTTCCGGGGTGGCCGCTCAGGGGCTTCGGCATGAACGTCGCGTAGACGCCCTGCTCGATCGCGACCTCTTTGATGACCGTACGGAACGTCATCACGTTGTCGGCCATCGTCAGCGCGTCCGCGTAGCGGAGATCGATCTCGTTCTGCCCCGGCCCGCCCTCGTGGTGGCTGAACTCAACCGAGATGCCGAGGTCTTCGAGCATCCGCACCGACCGGCGGCGGAAGTCGTGAGCCGTGCCGCCGGGGACGTTGTCGAAGTAGCCCGCAGAGTCCACCGGCACCGGGCCCTCAGGACCGAACGACGACGACTTGAGCAGGTAGAACTCGATCTCGGGATGCGTGTAGAAGGTGAACCCGGCATCGGCGGCCTTCGCGAGCGTGCGCTTGAGCACGTGCCGCGGGTCGGACACGGCCGGCCGGCCGTCGGGCGTGGTGATGTCGCAGAACATGCGCGCGGTGGGGTCGATCTCGCCGCGCCACGGCAGGGTCTGGAACGTGGTGGGGTCGGGCTGTGCGAGAAGGTCGGACTCGTAGCTGCGGGTCAGGCCCTCGATGGCAGAGCCGTCGAACCCGATCCCCTCGGCGAACGCGCCCTCGACCTCGGCCGGCGCGATGGCGACGGACTTGAGCGTGCCGATGACATCGGTGAACCACAGGCGGACGAACTTGACGCCGCGCTCTTCGATCGTCCGGAGGACGAAATCTCTCTGCTTGTCCACGGTCACTCAGCGCCCTTGCCGGTGCCGGCGTCCCAGCCGCTCTCGGCGGCTTCCTCGTCGGCCCAGGCGCGCGAGCGCTCTTTGAGCTTCTCGGGAGCCCGAGATGCCTCGGCCTCGGTGTCGAAGGGGCCGACGCGGTCGGCCGATGCGGAGATCATGCCGAACTCCACCTGACCGGTCTCCAGGTTGTACCAGTACTTCTTATCGCCGTTCGACATGGCCGATCCCCTTCTTCACGTGGTGTCATCGATCCTATCGGCGCTGACGTCGGTCGCTAAGCTATCGACCATGGCAAAAGCGATCGGCGTCGACATCGGCGGCACGGGTATCAAGGCAGGTCTCGTCGACCTGGAGCACGGCATCATGGCCTCGGACAGGGTGCGCGTGCCCACTCCCAAGGGCGCATCCCCCCAGGATGTCCTCGAGGCGGTGCGGACCGTGTTGAAGACCCTCGACGTGAAGACCCTCGACGTGCAGGACACGGCACTGCCGCTCGGCGTCGCGTTCCCCGCGATCGTCAAGCGCGGCAAGACCCTCTCGGCCGCCAACGTCTCGAAGGAGTGGATCGACTTCGACGCGGAGAAGTTCTTCCGCGACGGTCTCGGACGCAACATCGTGTTCGTGAACGACGCCGACGCTGCCGGAGTCGCCGAAGCCCGCCACGGTGCGGCCCGCGACGTGCGTGGCTTCACGCTGCTCACCACACTCGGCACCGGCATCGGATCGGCCTTCCTCTACGACGGCGTGCTGCTGCCGAACACCGAGCTCGGTCACCTGAACTTCGGCGAGTACGAGTCCGTCGAGACCTATGCCGCGACCTCCGCGCGCGAGCGTGAGGGTCTCAGCTGGCCCGAGTGGGCCGAGCGACTGCAGAAGTTCTACTCGCACATCGAGTTCCTCTTCAGCCCCGACCTGTTCGTGGTCGGCGGCGGCGTGTCGAAGAACGCCGGAGACTTCCTCCCGCTGCTCGACCTCAAGACCCCGATCGTCCCGGCGATCCACCGCAACAACTCGGGCATCATCGGCGCGGCCTCCCTCGCCGGCGACTGACCCCTCCGCGACCATCGAGAGCAGAAGGCCCCCCCGGTCCGGCGGGGCCTCGG